>NZ_BAZS01000015.1 GCF_001310895.1 Virgibacillus halodenitrificans JCM 12304
AATTCTCCTCAAATATTTCACTGAGCTTTTCATTGATAAAGTTACGTCGCAGTTTCCTCCTACTGCGAATTATGAATTGTATGAGGTAAGTCTTTATTTCAACATTTGTATTATAAAAATAAATATATGTAAACAGTGTAAGAGATAAAAACTGCTGCTTCTTATTTAATTATTACTATTCCTGTTATTTTTCAAACCTGTAAAGAATGCATATAAGAGCTCTCTTTTTTATAAAGAAGGGTTTTTATAATCTCTGTTGAATTATTAACAATGGAGGTGATCTATTTATGCTGCAAGCAATGAATGAAAAAGGTGTGTTAGTCACTCTTCCACATGCTACAAGAAATGAAATAGCGGAATGGAAGAAAGCACAAACGGAATTTTATTGCCCAGCTTGTAAGGAAAGGGTGATGATGAAGGCAGGATCAAAGAATATTGCTCATTTTGCACATTATCAAGAAGGAGAGTGTATTGCAAAGGAAGGAGGAGAGGGAGCGTATCATGAAAAAGGAAAGCTGGCGCTATACGATTGGTTAAAAGGACAGCAAATAAATACACAAATGGAAGAATATCTTTCACAAATACAGCAACGTCCTGATATTCTTGTGAACTGGAAAGAAAGAAAAATAGCAGTTGAATTTCAATGTGTAAGAATTCCCATCGCAGTTATTCAAAAGAGAAATAAAGGCTATATGCGTGCCGGTATTATACCGATTTGGATTCTAGGCATGAATCTTTTCCAGCGGAAGACCGCCAATCAATTTAAAATAAACGACTTCCTCATCCAATTTTTCCACCAATTTTCCTCTGACTATCCTCTATGCATTTACTTTTTCTGTCCGGAAACATTTCAATTTTTAACCATCCACGATATTTATATTCTCCGAAAAGGCTTAGCTACAGGGAAGTTTCATATTCGATCTCTTTCTGCTATAGGATTCCTTGAGCTTTTTATATCCAAGAACTTAAAACCAGAGGAACTATATAACATGTGGATAAAAGAAAAGCAGCGATTTAGAGTTTATCAACCAAATCGACTTTTCGGAAGAGAGAGGAAATGGTATCAATGGCTTTATTTAAAAGGGCTGCACCGCGAAATACTACCTTCACTTATACATTTGCCTGTCTCTTTTCAAATGAGAATGAAAACCCCCCTATATGAATGGCAAAGTCGTCTGCTGTTGGATTATATTTCTCCTCTCCCTTTAGGAGCAAGCTTTACTCTCTCCTCCTGCCACATCTTTCTCCGGTTCCATCATCAACTGTCTCAGCAATTCCACCTATTGCATTCACCAGCTAATCCTATCCAAGAATATCTGGAACATTTAGTAACTCTAAAAATTCTCGGTAAGTCAAATGGAAAATATGTGAAACGGAGAGAATTTAAACAGCCTGTATCATTAGAAAACGCGCTCTTTGCTGACAAAGTTGTTTTGACAAAGCTATTCAATCAAAATCCAAGCATGATTCCCCGTTAATTCGTTATACTAAGTTTTAAGGATTCCTTTTTGCAGGATTTTTCTTTTGTGTTAACGAATTACTATATAAGGAAAGATTTTTTAATGGAATAGAAGGAGGAGCTTTTATGGCAAAATCAAAAACAAAAGCACTGCCAAAACGTGAAGAACTACCAGTAGAACGCACATGGAAATTAGAGGATATTTTCGCTACAGATGAAATATGGGAAAAAGAATTAAAACAACTACAAACTGATATTCCCAAAATAGAAGCGTATCAAGGGAAACTGGCTGAGTCATCCGATCAGTTGCTTGGTGTACTAAAGCTGCAAGATGAATTATCTGAGCGATTAGGAAAGCTATATACATATGCGCATATGCGCTATGACCAGGATACAACCAATTCACGGTACCAAGGACTAAATGCGCAAGCTGAAAACGTACTGACCATCGCTTCAAGTGCAATGAGTTTTATCGTTCCGGAAATTTTAACGATGGAGGAAACGAAGCTAAAGAACTTTTTAGAAGAGAACAAAGAGCTACAGGCATATCAAAAAACATTAGACGAAATTAATCGGCAGCGGCCACATATCTTGAGCGAAAAAGAAGAGGCGTTACTTGCTGAAGCATCTGATCCTATGTCAAGTGCTTCTCAAACATTCGGTATGTTGAATAATGCGGATTTAACGTTCCCAACAATTAAAAATGAAGACGGGGAAGAAGTTGACTTAACGCATGGCAGATATATTGGTTTTCTTGAATCAAAGGACCGAAGCGTAAGGGAAGCAGCTTTTAAAGGAATGTATGATACCTATGGGAAATTTAAGAATACTTTTTCTTCTACCCTAAGTGGTAATATTAAGAAAGATAACTTTTATGCTAAGGTACGTAATTATGAATCTGCAAGGCAGTCTGCTTTAGATGATAATAATATACCTGAAAAAGTGTACGATAATTTAGTTGAAGCTGTTAATGAAAAACTCCCATTACTTCATCGCTATGCGGAACTAAGAAAGAAAGTATTAAAACTCGATGAATTGCATATGTACGATCTATTTACACCACTTGTCCAGGATATAGATATGAAGATTCCATATGAAGAAGCACAGAAAAATGTTTTAGAAGCACTCGCTCCACTTGGAGAAGAATATGTAGATATTCTTAAAGAAGGTTATGAGAATCGTTGGATTGATGTAGAGGAAAATAAAGGAAAACGAAGTGGTGCTTATTCTTCAGGAGCATATGGTACCAACCCATATATATTATTAAATTGGCAGGATAACGTAAATGATATGTTTACACTAGCTCACGAGCTCGGGCATTCGGTTCATAGTTACTATACACGTAAATTTCAGCCATTCCGTTATGGAAACTATTCTATTTTTGTGGCAGAGGTTGCATCCACAACGAATGAAGCTTTGTTAAATGATTATATGTTGAACAATGTAGAGGATGAAAAACAAAAACTCTATTTGTTAAATCACTTTTTAGAAGGATTCCGTGGTACTGTATTCCGTCAGACGATGTTTGCAGAATTTGAACATGATATTCATGTAAGAGCACAAAATGGCGAAGCTTTAACTGCTGATAAGTTAACCGAACTTTATTATGATCTTAACAAAAAATACTTCGGTGATGCAGTCGTTTCAGATGAGGAAATCGGCTTAGAATGGGCGAGAATTCCACATTTTTATTACAATTACTATGTGTATCAATATGCCACAGGTTATTCTGCTGCAATGGCCCTATCAAATAATATTTTACATGGGAAAGAAGGCGCTGTAACTCGTTACCTTGATTTTCTGAAGGCGGGAAGTAGTGACTATCCAATCGAGGTACTTCAAAAAGCAGGTGTGGATATGACATCCAAACAACCTATTCTTGATGCACTGGATCTATTCGAAGAAAAACTAAATGAGATGGAAAAACTTTTATTGAAATAAGAAAAAAGCAGGATGGACCTAACTTGGTCGCACCCTGCTTTTTTAGGTTTTAATATAAATGTTGGGGTATTCAATGATATGGAGAATGGATAAATTGTGAAGTAACTTGATAGTACTGCAAACGGTCGTTCCGGAAAATAACTTATGGTGAAAGTTTGTGAATTTCTCCGGAGGATAATCTTGCTCTCCGGCTGATTAGTTTGTTCTCCAGCGGATAATTTCGCTCTGCAGCTGATTAATTGATTCTCCGGCAGATAGTTTTGCTCTGCAGCTGATTAATTCACTCTCCAGCGGATAATTTCGCTCTGCAGCCGATTAATTGATTCTCCGGCGGATTATCTCACTCTCCTGCTGATTAATTCACTCTCCGGCGGATTATCTCCGCTCCGCTCCTAATTGGCCCCACACTAGTTCACAGTTTCCTCCTACTATGAATAAACATAGTACCCCAACATTTACAGTAGAAATCGATTTTACATAGCAACTAGGGATTTACCGCATTCCGCGATAAACGCGTCTGGTTGTTCTGTTCGTAAATGAATATACTGTAAGGTAGATAGAAATAAATAATAAGGGCAATGTAATATAGAGGGGAATGATTGACATTAACCCAAGAATATTAATGAAAAAGGCAAACAAAGTTAATAATATAAACAAAAATGGGAGAATATTTTGCATGAACCATCACTCCTGTCAACTATTTAATCCTTATATATAATAATATGATGAGCTAAAAATAATTAGAAGTGACACTTTTGTGAAATCATGAACATACTTATTGATAGAAAGATAATTTGCTGTTATAGTATTACTTGTAAGATGACAAACAAAACCCCTTTGTTTGAATCATGAAACTTTCTCCCATCCCCCTTTGTATAAATACAAAGAGAGATAATAAGGATATACGCTGCCCCGTATATCCTTATTTTATTTCCATAAGTTTGTGATTTCTTGAACGAATAAATATATCTTAAAAACATCCCCCTTAATTTCATCTGAACACTACTCAAGTATCGATTATCTTATCCAATTTTAATTCATCTACATTTGATTTAAAAAAACATGGCGGGACGTAATTCCAGACTGCGCCAAAAGTAGTATATCCCCACGTTTTATTATAAATAAAAAATGAGCCTTACATCGGCTCACTTTACAATAAATAGTTCCAAAAATTCCCGTATTTTGCTGGTAGCTTACTTACCTTTCTTTTTAACTGCAGCTTCTTCATTTCTTTTTCAGCCTTTGCTACCGTCCAATCATAAACAACTGCTACTTCTTTTGTTGCAATACTGCCATACATGGCTACAAAATCCTCTAAAGGTGGCTTCTCGGATGGAATAGGTGATTTTTGCAGTATCTCTTTTAAGACCCTTACGTATATATCATATGGATATAAGCCGGATATCTTAATCCCTTGATCGTCACTCATTTGATTAAAAAATACGATTGTAGGAATATAATCGACTTCCATCTCTTGTGTTAATTTCAAGTCACATTGGAAGGCTTTTTTTGCAGATGCAGAATATAGGTCGTTTTCAAATTCATTTACATCCAGATTAGCTTCCTCTGCACATTGTAGCAGAACATCTTTTTCTGAGATATTTAGTTTGTTTAAAAAGGCATTCTCTTGAATTCTGCGCAAAAATACCTTTCCTGCTTTTTTACCTTGGAGCTCAGCTGCTTTTACAGCCAATGAGGCAATCCAAGGAGATGAAATAGGATTATCAATCCAAATATCGCCGTCACAACTCATTCCGGTTCGCTTTGCTGTTTTTTCCCAGATATCACGGAGTTTTATAGGTTTATCAAATTGGTCTTTATTTAAATGGTTTAAATGACCACTGACAATTGGCTGTATGGTAAAAAATCGACCATATTCAATAGTCAGCTTCTTAATATAGGGTTCGAGCGACCAGCATTCCGGGCATAGAGGGTCAACAAAAACATACATTTCAATTGGCTTCTGGACTAAATCGATATAGCTATATTTCGGCGATGTGTTTGTACAGGTTGAGCCATGAAGCTCACTTGAATTCCCACTCACATCGATTCTCCTTTCTCCTATTCTGGTGTGTTCATCATGTGATTTGCTGTTAGGGTCAATTTTTCAAATATAGCTGTACGGTACGGATCTTCAATTTCAGCTTCTTCGAGCGCTTCCTTCATACATTCAAGCCAAGCATCCCGGCGTGTGGGAGTTATTTCAAATGGCAGATGTCTTCTTCGCATCATTGGATGGCCACGTTCCTCTGAAAAAAGAGGAGGACCACCAAAGAACTGAGTGAGAAATAACGTTTGTTTTCTTGCAGTCTCAGTTAAGTCCTCTGGGAATATAGGTATAAGCTTGGGATGTACTCCCACTCGTTTATAAAATGCTTGCACAATCCGGTGAATGGCATCCGCACCACCAATGGCTTCATAAATGGAACCAGGTCTATTCATCAACATTACTCCTAGTAAAAATTATAAATGTAGTTAAAAATAATCAAGCATTTAATTCTACATAGCCAACAAGCCTTAATTGTATATATTGTAGCAACGTAAATGAACCTGGGCAACTAATCTGATTTATAGTTACTTTAATAAGTCTTAGAGGGTTTTGAAAAAACGCTGAATTTTATTTGGAGTCGTTCTTCTAGGTATTTGAAACTCCTTGAGGATTTGATTAAACCTCTTCTCACCCAACGCTTCTGAACTGGCTTCCAGTTCCAATTCATAGTCAGTTACTCCATTGTATGTGCTGTAGTCAAGGACAAGTACAATGTCTTGGTATTCTATTTCGTTTCGCTCAGTTATAAGACTTCCATAATAATGGAGTTCCTCTACAGCTATCCCTTTTTTCATTAATTGGGCCATTGTGTGGGGTTTGGGGATTGGTGAATCATTCATCCATTGATTTGCTTCCTCATGAATTAAATGATCATGTGTTTCCAGCAAGCCTGTTGAATGTGGCTCTTTTAATGTAAGCTTATACTGACCGTTTTTCTCTCTAATTCGTAAAGCGCATCCGTTTTTCTTTAACGAAAAATCCTTTGTTTCAAAATAATGATTAGTCTGTGTTTGAATAGAATTTGTAAAAGGTAAATGAGTTAACAGATGATTATATTCTTCTTCTGTAAGTAAATTTTTATATTCGATTTCAATTTCTTGTGCCACTAGTATTCCCCCTAACTTAAAAAGGTTACTATTGATTATGGCTAATTTAAAATAAATATGCAATGATTAGCCATTGTGTAAGATTATGATACAATAATGGGGATGAAACAGACAGGTGTTTAGTTAAACTTTTCAACGTAAGAATAATGCTGTTAAGTTCATTGTCAGCGTCGATCCTATCAAAAATGAAGGCTGACCTTACATAGCTTAAGGCGTCACTTTATTCGCTTGTATCTAAATTTATTAGAGTCGATGAAGACACATATGCTTTTCTTACAACTGAGGACCTGAAAAACAGGTGGTGTATAGATAATGAATTGGGGAGCAAAATTAGCACCTTATGCACAGGTGGTTGAAGAACTGAAAATAAAATTAAAAGGTATTCGTAAACAATTTGAATATGAATCAAGACACTCTCCGATTGAGTTTATAACTGGAAGAGTGAAACCCATTCCAAGCATTTTGGAAAAAGCGGAAGCTAGAGGAATTTCGCTTGAGAATATTGACCGGGATATGCAGGATATAGCTGGTGTACGAGTCGTATGTCAATTTGTTGACGATATTTATACAGTTGTTAAAATGATTCGTTCCCGACAGGATTTTAATATTATCGAAGAAAAGGATTATATATCTGAGAAGAAAGAAAGCGGTTATCGTTCTTATCATATTATAATTGACTATCCTGTGGAAACAATTGATGGAATGAAAAAGATTATTGCAGAAATACAAATTCGCACGTTAGCAATGAATTTCTGGGCTACAAATGAACATTCCTTGAATTATAAGTATAAAGGAAGAATTCCAACAGAAATTAAGGAAAGATTACAAAGGGCTGCAGAAGCAGCATTTAAATTAGATGAGGAAATGTCTGCAATCAAACATGAAGTTCAAGAGGCACAACGTATTTTTCATAGAAAATAATAACGGCAAACGTCTAAAAAAGGGGGATGATTAAAATGAAGTTTAAAATTGTATCAAAAGGCGATGAACGCTCGAACAGGATTAAAGCAACAATGAAGCAATATCTAATCGAATTTGATTTGGAGTATGATCGGAAGGAGCCGGATCTTGTTATTTCGGTTGGTGGAGATGGCACGCTCTTGGAGGCTTTCCATCGATATGTTCACAGACTTGATTCCACTGCATTTATTGGGGTACATACAGGGCACTTAGGCTTTTATGCAGACTGGGTTCCTGATGAAGTTGAAAAGCTAATCATTGAAATTGCCAAAACACCTTTTCAAGTAGTGGAATATCCACTGCTGGAGGTAACTATTCGTTCTAAAACCGGAGGAACAGAAGACCGTTTCCTGGCTTTAAACGAGGCTACAATTAAAACGGCTGACGGTTCAGTTGTTTTTGATGTGGAAATTAAGGGAGAACATTTCGAGACCTTCCGTGGAGACGGTTTATGTATTTCTACACCCTCAGGAAGTACAGCTTATAACAAAGCATTAGGTGGAGGGATTATCCATCCTTCCTTAGATGCTATCCAACTAACAGAAATGGCATCAATTAATAATCGGGTATTCCGTACGATAGGATCCCCACTAATTTTACCGAAGCACCATACCGCGCTTTTAAAGCCAATGGTTGACCGCAGCTTTTTAATTGCAATTGATCATTTTACAACTAATTATGTAAATGTGAAATCCATTCAGTGTCGGGTTGCGGAAGAAAGAATTCGTTTTGCAAGATTTCGGCCATTTCCATTTTGGAATCGTGTGCGCGATTCCTTTGTGGCAGAAGAAGATGATTAATAGGGAAAACGAATGAAGATACATGGAATGGAAGATTAAACCCATTGATGAAGGTAAACAAATTCGAGAATATTTACAAGAAGTGCAAGGGTTCTCGAAACGAATTATGAAGGCTTTGAAGTATGAAGGGGGAGAAATACTCGTTAACGGGAATCCGGAAACAGTTACATTTAAATTATCAACGGGAGATACGTTGTCGATTTTATTTCCTCCTGAGAAAAAGGGTAGCTATATGAAGGCGGAAAATATCCCGTTGAATGTTGTGTATGAAGATGAAGAGCTTCTGGTGTTAAATAAATCTGCCGGTATGCCGGTTAGTCCTTCATATCAACATACTTCTGGAACGGTTGCCAATGGACTGCTTGGTTATTATGAAAAGAAGAACATTCCCTACACTATTCATATTGTAACCAGGCTGGATCGGGACACTTCCGGCTTGATGCTCGTTGCAAAGCATCGTTACAGTCATTCTTTATTGTCACTTCAACAAAAAACAGGAACAGTGAAAAGAAAATATAAAGCAATTTTAGAAGGTAGCTTACCTGAGAAAAGTGGAATTATAGTAGCTCCTATCGGGAGAAAAGAAGGCTCTATCATTGAAAGAACGGTTGAAGAAAACGGAAAACATGCAATCACTCATTACCAAATTACTAAGGAATTGCTAGAGCATTCTCTTGCTGCTGTTCAGCTTGAAACAGGAAGGACACACCAAATTAGGGTACATTTTTCTTATATGGGTTGTCCGCTGGCAGGAGACGATCTTTATGGTGGATCCAGACAATGGATGAACAGGCAAGCTCTTCATTGTGATGAGCTTTCTTTTATACACCCTTTTACGAAAGAGCAAATGCAGTTCTGTGCACCACTACCGCCAGATATGCAGGCAATGGTGCACAGCACTAGTCAAAAGAGCTGAATTTCTCTTCAACATAAGGTTGTTTTGAGGGAATTGCAATGGTTGTTTCTTCTGGCAAACGAAAAGCAGTTAACGCATTCCCAAAAACACAACCAGTGTCAATATTAATTGTTTTATTAACGATTCGTGGTTTCTTGACTGGTGTATGACCATATACAATCCAGTCAGAACCATGATAATGTTGGGCCCAATCTCGTCTTACAGGTCGGCCATCCTCATGCTTTTCACCAGTAATATCTCCATATAAGACGAAGGTCTTTACTTTTTTATCTGTTCGTCCTATATAGGAAGTCTTAATTCCTGCATGTGCAATAACAGCATGAACTTCCGGAAGCTGCAGATAGAGTTCAGATGCTTCATACAATTCCATGAACTGGTTTTTTATTTTCTTTTGTTGATCATCTGAAAGTGATTTGTATTCCGATACAGTGGTTTCTAACCCGTTATTTTGTTTCACCTTATTCCCAAGGAAATAGCGGTATAGCTTGTTGCAATGATTTCCTGGAACATAATAAGCTTTTTTCGTTGCAACTACCATTTCGTAAACAAGCTGTATGACTTTCATGGAGGCAGGGCCGCGATCTGTAATGTCACCAAGAAAGACAGGTATTCTTCCTTCGGGATGCGTGTATGTTGTGTCATTTTTACGGTATCCTAGCTTTTGAAGTAATTCTTTTAATTCTTCCAGGCAACCATGAACGTCACCTATCACATCGATCTTCATTATCCTGACCACCTTTATAGCGTGTATTTTTCTGTAATTATAGTTGATTTCATAATAAAATTGAATTATTATTATCGAGGCGAACGTACAGTCTTGTAAATAGTATTGGCTGTTTTAGTAATAATTTATTAGGGAAAATAATTACGTAGGCTTTCTGTTTGATGAAAGGGTGTATAAAAATGGAATCTACAAACCGATATGACGAGAACTATGAATCACAATATGAAGTTCATTGGGAGAAATTACAACAGGAATTAGCGAATGAAAATCTGGAAGAATTCCGAACTGAATTTATGGACATGCACCCATATGACCAAGCAATGTTTTTTATGGAACAAGAGAAAAACATTCGCCTGCAAATTTATTCCTATTTATCACCTGATGAGATAGCTGAAATTATGGAAAGTATCGAGTTGGAGGATACAACCTCCTATATTACAGAAATGGATCCTCGCTTCGCCTCTATGGTATTAGAAAAGATGGCGGCAGATAACGCAGTAGATATATTAAACGAATTGGAAAAGGATCAGGTAGCAAGCTTCCTTACCATCATGGATAAAGATGCTGCCGATGAAATAAAACAGCTCCTGCATTATGAGGAAAAAACTGCAGGAAGTATTATGACTACGGAGTTTGTAGCTATATTTAAAACAAATACTGCCAGACAAGCGATGCAGCATCTCAAGGAAGAGGCCCCTGATGCGGAAACCATTTATTATTTATATGTACTTGATGATGAGAAGCGGTTGGTTGGTGTACTTTCTTTAAGAGATTTAATTATCGCGGATGAGGAAACTAGAATTGAAGAAATTATGAGTGAGAAGATTGTAGCTGTATCCGTAGGTAAAGATCAAGAAGATGTTGCTCAGATGATCAGAGACTACGACTTTTTAGCATTACCAGTTGTTGACTTTCAGGAGCATTTATTAGGAATTATCACTGTCGATGATATTTTAGATGTTATGGATGAAGAAGCAAGTGATGATTATTCCAAGCTTGCGGGGGTATCTGAGATCGATCGCCCCGACGATAGTGCCTTTCTTTCAGCAAAAAAAAGACTGCCTTGGTTAATTATATTATCATTTTTAGGCATGCTTACAGCAAGCTTAATTGGCAGATTTGAAGATACACTTGATCAAGTCGCTGTTTTGGCTATCTTCATTCCGCTTATTGCCGGAATGGCGGGTAATACAGGAACTCAAGCTCTTGCTGTTGCTGTACGTGGCCTGGCAACAGGGGATTATGGCAAGCAAGGGAAGATTAAACTGATTATTCGAGAGGCTGGCACGGGAGTAATTACTGGTACGGTCTGCGGAATAGTAATCACAGGTATTGTCTACCTATGGAAAGGGGATATTTACTTAGGATTACTAGTTGGATTCTCCATCACGGCTTCTCTTGTAGTGGCAACTATCGCAGGCTCTCTTGTACCTGTTTTGATGGATAAAATGAATATTGACCCTGCGGTAGCATCAGGGCCATTTATCACTACAATTAATGATATTATCTCTGTATTGATTTATTTTGGAATGGCCACTGCATTTATGGGTTTTCTTGTTTAAAAAAGCTTTCAGGATAGAAGAAAAAAACCGAGTTCCGAGGAATGTTTAAATATATTTCTCATGAACTCGGTTTTTTAGTCGTTCGGAAATATGGTTTTTTAATATATACGTTTAGGGTTACCCATTGATTCGCAAAATGAATAAAATGCGAACTAACTTAGTTGTTTGTAAATGATCGTTTCGGAAAATACACTTCGCTCTTGTGCTCGGAGGTGAGGAAGTATACCTCTTGTAATAGGATTATAACTACTAAAAAGTTATCTCAATACGCTTAGAAGATCACCTATCGCCATTGATTTCCATTACAGATGGACGCTTTCCGCCGGCATGGCTTCAGCCGCTTCCTCCGCTACGCTCCGTGCAGGGTCTTCAGCTCATGCTATTCCGGCAGGAGTCGCCATCTTCCATTCCAATCAATTGGTATAGACTTTTATCTAAGTATAGAGTTTGCTCAATTATTTTTTGTTACAAATATATTATCACTTCGATATTCCTAACGCATCCTAGCGAAGGGAAAATATGAAGACTCCAGCGGGAAAAGCGAGACTAGCGAGACCCCACAGAACGAAACGTTAGTGGAGTTCGAGGAGGCTCGCAGGCCGCCCGCGGAAAGCGTAATATTTTCCCGTAGCGAGATTAGAATCCTTCAACTGCATAGGAAGTGGGGGCGTAAGCGATAACGTTTGTACTATAAAATGACCACGCCAACCCTAGCTATAGGCCAAAACACATTTCAATTAGGCAGTTCATATAATATGCTGAGGAATGATATGTAAGGGAGAGATACATGATGGCAAGAAAGAAATTCGCGAAAGACCCAATGTTATATATTCATCAACCACAGGTAGAAAGACCTCAAGCACCGATGCAGGATCAATATATTTCACCTAGGAAAACAAAAGAGCCAGTCTCTGCAGATGAATTAGCTGAAACGTCTAAAAACCATTCTAATCCTGTAAGAAAGAAAAGAAACTTTTTTACAGAGGAATCTAAGCAGGATAGAAACGAGGTTGCTAAAGAAGAGGCTGTACAATCTAAAGAAATTCAAAAAGATGAAGCAATCTCTGAAAAGGAACAAAACGAGAGGAGAGAAACAGACCAGCCGCCTGTAAAAGAGAAAACAAAGTTTAAAGATATGAGCATAGAAGAGAAAATTCAATATCTAGTAAACTCCCCCGTCCATGCCCCTGACCTACGCTGTGAAGTTAAAACAGAAAAACGCAACTATCGTGGGGTAATTAAAGATAGCAAGGATGAAGTAGTTATCATGCGTGTAGGTAAACGCACGAATGACACAGAAATTCCGATAAATGATATTCTCGCTATTCGAATGATAGGTTTTTAATAAGAAAAAAACACCATGGGAAAGCCCCATGGTGTTTTATAATGCGTAAACTTTGAATTAGAATGCACTAATAGCTGGTAGGCAAGTGACATGGCAGAAGCAATTCAAATCTACAGTAATACAAATGCCAGTTGCACGAAGTGGCTTTGTATCTTGTTCTACTGGATTATCCGGATTTGGATTATTATCATGTGGATCTCTTAGCAATTCAAGTACAGCACAGCAATCGTCGTCTACCTTTTTAACGCGGAAGAAGAAGCTTGCCATCATGTCGCCGATATCGTCTGGATCAGCACCAAACCCTTTGAATGGTTTACATCCTTCTTTACAGTACAAAATGACAGGTACTGTATCTAAACCATTCCCATTATCTGATTCACCTAACAAATCACTAATGGACCTTTCGCAGCTTGTTACACAGCAATTTTCTACTACATCTTGTTGCGCCTCAACAATATCCTTTAGGATATCACAGACACAGTTTCCTGTTGAAAAATCTTTTCCACAACCCATAAATTAAAACTCCTTTCAATATTTATTGACTCAGTTGTCTTTAATAGAATATGTGTTTACATCTATAGTGTGTGGGCGATTGAAGGGAGTTTACCGAAGACATATATCTTGTTGATTTCATTTGGATTAGGGCGAATGACTATACCAATTCTTAATGTCTACATAGACTAATATCGACCATAAATTTGTAAGGAGGAACATAAATGTCAGAGAAAAAACAAGTTATCCATGTTAAGGATTTGGTTATTAAGGCAGACAATGTATATGTAGAACCTACCAATCAAAGAAGACCACGGGACGTTTATCCATTCTTCGGTAGGCCGAGATGGGACGAACGAGATGAGAAAGAAAAGGAATCATCCGAGGAGAGAGAGCACTACGGAGAAAGCGGAGAACATTCTGAACATGAGGAAGAACGTAGAAGGCCATTTTGGTTTTAAAAAAAGCAACCACACGTTGGTTGCTTTTTTAAGGAGTTATGTTATATGAGAAAGCCGTCAATTCCATGGATGAAGCATTTTAAAGCAATTGAAAAGCATTTGGATAAAAACGAAAAGTACTTCCAAGCCCTTGAGAAAAAGATGGCAGAATGGGATAAGGAAAAAGCAACTTTAGAAAGCGAAATGGATAAATGGAATAAAGGTTTTTTGAATAAAATTTCTGCATTTGAGAAGTGGATTCATGAATTAGAGAAAAAAATGGAAAAATAATATTTTGAAGAAGGGTTAATTTTTTGTGAAAAGGGTATATATAATTAACTAATGATACGAATAATATAATAATTCAAGTAACTATAAGGGGGGAGAGTAATGGGATACATTTTACCAGTAACCAACTATCAGTATAGTGATTATCATGTACGTATGACGGAAAGAAAACGAAAACCGTTTTATATTGAGAAACCATTTAAAGTAGTTTTGGAAAAGGAACATCAGGAAATCTCTAAAGAACACGAGCGATTGACTCCTGGATATTATCAACCAGTTTCTTATTCCTCCCAGCAAAATGCTTTTTCAAATGTAAGCGAAAAGGGTATGTATTTTAACGAAATGGCATAGAAAAAATCAAGGTTTAATTAAACCTTGATTTTTTCTTTTCAGTAACTACTCTTTAAATTTAATATGTTCCCTGTTGATGAAAGGAAGGACGAGTAAATCCTTACCTTTCATATACTCTGCATAGAAAATATCCTCTGTTTTCTCGTATCCTTGCTTTTTGACTTCTTCCAAGAGCCATTCCTCAGAGAGGTTGTGCTCTTTTAAGTTATCATAAATGATCTCTCCATCATTAATTAGAGTAATGGACAAATGAACTTCCGGTTGAGAAACATTCATATCCTTTTTGTTTGGTATTTGAAATGCTGGTTTCTTTAAGACAGATACAGTCCCATCCGTTTCTAACAATGCATATTCTACTTCTCGAATGGAAAACGTATCCTTCGATCGAAGCATATTTTGGAGTTGATTAATATCCAGATTATTCTTTTTCATTGTATCCCTAATTAACTTGCCCTGATATATAACGATTTCCGGGTTTCCTTCAAGTAAATGGCGGGTTCTCTTGAATTTCTGGGTAATAATTTCCGTAATATATAGTAGAATACCCCAAAGTGCAACAACAAATGCAATTTCGGCAACTCCTGCTTCATCATCGAAGAGAGCATTACCTACAAGCTCTCCAAGGATTAATGCGGAAATGAAGTCGAATGCAGTAAGCTGCGAAATCTGGGTTTTTCCTAATACTTTAGCTAAAATGAACAAGGAAAAAAACCCAAATAAAGTTTCATAAAACATGGAAAAATATGCCTGCATTATAGATCCCCCTGTAAGCCGATTTATGCTTAGCTTAACCTGGAGCCATTCTTTTCATTCGCTGGATAAATAATTAGCAGAGAAATTCTGAAAAAGGTGAATAAAATCATCTAGCTATTTGATATAGGAGTTGAGACTAAACCACTGGAGAAAGAAGTAGGAGGAGTTCCTCCACGGAAAAGCATTAGGCAAAAATAAGCCCTCGAAGAAAAGCTGCCAAGCTGCAGGACAATTCAATTATTGCTATAAAAAGGAGCACCCACTAATACCGGGTGCTCCTTTTTATAGTTCCTTTACCATGGTTACATGAGGTATTCCTGCATCCATGAATTCATCCGAAACGGTTTGGTAACCTAATTTTTTATAAAAGTTTTCTGCTTGTATTTGTCCATTAAGTTTTGCTTTTTTATAGCCTTGAGCTACAATTTCTTTTTCCATTGTTTCGATCATTTGCCTTCCAAAGGATTTTCCACGATGTTCCTTCAAAATGCAGATTCGTTCCAATTTCCCATATGTATCTACAAAACGAAGGCGACTGGCAGCAATTGGCTCAGCCCCTTCGTAGCCTACAAAATGAATGGAGTGTGCATCATGTTCATCCATTTCTTCTTCTGGAGAAACTTGTTGTTCATCTACAAATACGACCATGCGGACGTGATATGCTTGCTCTAACTCTTGTTGGCTTTCTACTTTTTTAATTTTCACAGGCTTTCCTTCCCAAACACAAATGACTCATAAACAGTCCAGGAACCATTATCCAATTGATACATTAATTGAAATCGATCAATTGTATCTTCCATTTCAAATTTCTTCATATTTAAGCTGCCAAAAACATCCGAATATTCGTCATCAAGTAATTTCTGTGCAATTGTAATATGTGGAACAAATGCATATTCTTGATTATTAAGGAACTTACCTTGATGCATTTTTTCGTATAGATCAATTAACTCTTGTCTTGGTTCAACTTTCAGGTAAATAGTGTTGGTGACTGGTGAGAATGTGCTTACTTTATTAATATTAATAGTAAAAGGGTCTGATTCATTTGCGATTTTCTTTAACTCAACAACCAATTCATCTAAAGTACCTTCATCGGCTGTGAAGGCCTCTTTTAAAGTAATATGTGGTGGAATTAAAGCATAATGCGGATCATAACGCTTTCTGTATGAATTTGCCTCATCTTGAATGGCTTTGGAAGGAAAAATAACGATACCATATTTCATAATGAAAAACCTCCTATTGTAGTTTTACTTACTTCATGGTAGTCTGTGCTCGCTGCTTTAATTTTTTCTGTTTACAGTGGTCTTGAATTGAAGTTATTTCCTATTATAACAAAAAACTCAAAAATAAGAGATTTTTTTGTGTTTATTAAAATAAAATTTACTCTTCAAACATTGTTGTTAACAACCGCTTCATATCCTTTTGCCAATATTTCCAAGTATGTTGCCCGCCTTCCAATTCATGGTACGTGTAGGTGGAGCCTTTCTCTTTTAATGCTTCCTTTAATGTACGGTTTGGCTTAACAAAATCCATTTGTTTACCATCCGTCGTGTCCACATTGGTTTCGTCTGTACCAATCGTATGGTAAATGTCGATGGAGTGAATATCTTTGGCATTCTCTAATGCATCCAACACGGTTTCATCTACATAAGGAGATTGCATAATTACTTTTCCAAATGTATTTGGGTATTTTAAAGCCGTCATAAATGCAAGCGTACCAGCAAGAGAATCTCCCATTAATGCCCTCGATTGCCCCATGTGATAAGTCGGAAGGATGTCATCCAACAATGGCACCACCTCATTCACAAGAAATTTGGTGTAAGCTTCATTTTGTTTTCCACTTGGATGATATTTTTCTCTACGATCAAATTTATCCTTATAATGAATGCCTATAAAGACAGTGTTAGTGATTTCCTCTGCTTCATGCAGACGGTCACTTAATGTAGCAATTCTCCCCATTTGGAAGTAATCATTTCCATCCTGCATGATGCAGATATTGTACTTATACAATGGTGAGAATGTTTCCGGCTGATACATTTTCAATGTCATAGTTTCTTCTAAATATTTGCTTTCAATCGTTTCTTCTATCATTTTTCCTTTTCTGCCCATGTATAACACCTCAGAACTTTCTCTTGTAAATTCCCTAATTATTTCCTCTCTAAACTTGTAGGGGTACTAATTTGCTTTTTCCAATAATTGTCCCTGGTAGAGCTGATAGTAGTTTCCTTTTTGAGCAAGTAGCTCATCATGGCTGCCAGCTTCAATAATTTTTCCGTGCTCCAGCATGATAATTTTATCCGCTTCTTGAATGGTATTCAAGCGGTGGGCTACAACAAAGCTGGTTCTCCCCTCCATGAGGTATGTTAGTGCTTCTTGAATTTTTAATTCAGTAATTGTATCAATATTACTCGTTGCTTCATCAAGAACCAGTATCGCAGGCTCTGCTAATAAAGCGCGAGCAATTGTTAGCAGTTGTTTCTGGCCTTGGCTGATTCCACTGCCGGTTTGATCCAGAATTGTATTGTAGCCATCTGGAAGTTTTTCAATAAAATCATGTGCATTTGCATCTTTCGCAGCTTGTATTACTTCCTGATCGGTTGCTTCCAGCCGTCCATAGCGGATGTTTTCCATTATTGTAGCATGAAAAAGAAAGGAATCCTGCAGTACAAAAGCCATATGTTTACGAAGATTAGAACGTTTAATATCTTTTAAGTCATTACCGTCAAGTGTTATTTTACCTTCATCATAATTGTAAAAACGGGATATTAAATTGATTATTGTTGTTTTTCCAGCACCCGTATGTCCGACAAAAGCAACGGTTTCTCCAGGTTTTGCCTCAAAGCTAATATCCTTTAAAATGGCGTCTTCCTCATAACCGAAGGAAACATGATCAAAAATAATATGACCATTCGTTGTATTTAATTCAATAGCACTATCCTCATCTGCTTCTTCCTGTGGCTCATCAATGACTTGAAAGACACGTTCTGCTCCTGCGATGGCTGATAAAAGGATATTGAACTGGTTGGACAACTCATTTAATGGTCGGGTAAACTGTCGTGCGTACTCCGTAAAAATTACAATTACACCAACAGTAATGAATCCCTTGATCGCCAGAATACCACCTACAAGCGCAATTAATCCAAAGCTAAGAAAGTTCAACATGTTCATTACTTTGGGAATAAACCCGGAAATAGTCAATGCCCAAAACCCAGATCGATTTAAATTTGAATTTCGTTCTTCAAATTCTCCAATTACTCGTTCTTCCTGAGAAAAAGCTTTTACTATCAGCTGCCCTGAGACAATTTCCTCAACGTAGCCATTTACTTCACCGAGGTCTTTTTGCTGTAATTTATATAAAGGACCTGTACGTTTGGTGATCCAGCGCATGCCAAGAAACATTAATGGAATAATGGACATGGTAACAACTGTCAGGATGGGGCTAAGGTATAACATTACTCCAATTGTACCAACAAGTGTTAATACACTGGAAAAAATCTGGATCACGGATTGGTTTAACGTGTTATTTACATTATCGATATCATTAGTAATTCGACTCATCAGTTCGCCGTGCTGCCTTTTGTCAAAATAAGAAATAGGTAAGCGGTGAAACTGGTAGAATAAATCCTTTCTTAATGAATAAACCGTATTTTGAGCAATCCCTACCATCCAATAATTTTGCAAAAAGATGGATAATGAGTGGAAAAGATAAATGACAATAAGCCATACGAGCAGCATACCCAGGCCTGCTGTCTGCTTTGTAACAATGAAATCATCAATAGCCATTCCGATCATGAATGGACCAAGTAAACTAAGCCCTGAGCTAAGAACAACCATGAGAATAACAAATGCCAGCTTCGCTTTTTCTCGCATCAAATAGGATGTAATTCGTTTAATGGTTCCCTTTGCATCATTTGCTTTTCGTTTTTTCTCCTTGGAAAGTTTTTCTAAGGGAATCCGCTTATATTGAAAAGGCCTTGTAAATGAATTATTCCGCATATGCATACTCCTTTCCAAACTGAGATTCTACAATGCGTCTATAAAGCTCTGAATGTTTTAACAGTTCTTGATGTGTTCCAAGTGCCAACACATTACCTTCATCCATTAGTAAAATCCGATCCGCTCTTGTGGCAGTGGATATCTTTTGCGTAATAATTAAGATAGTGCATTCATAGTCATCCACTGCTTCCAGTAAGCGGGATTCTGTTGCGAGGTCAAGTGCACTTGTACTATCATCCAGCATAAGGATTTTGGGTTGGCGAATTAATGCGCGTGCAATGGATATGCGTTGCTTTTGTCCACCTGAAAGG
The DNA here is from genome assembly GCF_001310895.1 of Virgibacillus halodenitrificans JCM 12304. GTDB lineage: Bacteria > Bacillota > Bacilli > Bacillales > Amphibacillaceae > Virgibacillus_Q > Virgibacillus_Q halodenitrificans. The sequence continues at coordinate 19,492 of NZ_BAZS01000015.1, forward strand.
TTAACCCCTTTTTGGCCGATTTTGGTATCATACTGTTTAGGTAAATCCATGATCGTATCATGAATTTGAGCATCCTTTGCTGCTTGGATAATCTCATCCTTTGTTGCATCCTGCTTTCCCCATGCAATATTTTCTGTGATGGAGCCAGTAAAGAGCAGTGGACTTTGCGGTACAAAACCAATACTTCCCCGAAGATTATCCAATGTGTAAGAATCCACAGGCTGATCGTCAATCTGTACTTCTCCTTTTGTTGCGTCAAACAAGCGTGGAATCAATTGGAAAAGTGAGGTTTTTCCAGCTCCGGTGGCACCGATAATTGCAAGCTTTTCCCCTGCATTTACTCGGAATGAAATATTTTTAAGTACCATATCCTTCGCGGTAGGGTATGTGAATGATACTTCATTGAAAGTGATTCTTCCATCTGCTACGACCGTTTTCTTGTCGGCGCTTTTATCTGTTTCAGAAGCATTTTCCTCTGCAAGTACAGCCTCCAAACGATTGGCGGATGCACGCATACGGGAAAAAGCCATAATGATAAAAGTGAACATGGAAATGGACATAGCTACACGCATAGCATAGTTGACAATAGTCACCACATCACCAACAGAGGTCTGGCCCGCAACTGCTTGGGCATTCCCATACCAAATAATAAAAATCAGGCTTAAATTCATAACGAATAACAGGACAGGCATGGATGCTTCCACAAAACGAAACGTACGTCGTGTCTCTGTCGCCAGCTCTTCGTTGGAAGTAGTAAAACGGGATTCTTCGTGTTTACGCCGGAAGAATGCCTTAATTAATCGCATGCCAGCCAAATTCTCTTGCATAACACGGTTTACCTGATCGACTTTTGTCTGAACCTGATCAAACATCTTACTGGCGACTTTTAACACCCATAAAATAAATCCGACAAGCAATGGTACAGTAATAAGGAAAATAAATGCTAGCCTTGCATCCACGACAAATGCCATGATGACTCCACCAATTACGATAAGTGGCGCCTTGGCCATAATTCTTAATCCCATGAATATAGTGTTTTGTACCTGGCGAACATCATTAGTAAACCGAGTGACCAGTCCGGATGTGGGAAACTTATTTAAGCTTGCAAAGGAAAAAGCCTGAATTTTAGCAAATAGCTTTTCCCTTATATCATGGGCAAATCCCCAGGCAGCGTGGGAAGCATAAAAAGAGTTTATAATACCTGCTATAAATGCAGTGAAGGCGAGCCCAATCATAATGCTTCCCCACATTACAATATTGGACATATCCTTCGTCACAACTCCATCATTAATCATTTTACCTAGGAAAAACGGAAGCAATAACTCAACTGCCAGTTCAATAAGCATTAAAAGAAACGCAAAAATAGCAGCAAATTTATATGGTTTAATATAGGAAAGAACTGTTCTCATGCTGAACCTCCATATTTGAATGCAAAATTTCTAACTATTATAACAGTATAATAGTATTGTTTAATTTTATCCAACATTCCATTTCGGGAGGCGAAGGAATTAAGGGGAGGATGAGTTGTTGACTCGGTAAGGGGAGTGTGCGTCTCGGCTGGGGAGTGAGTTGACTCGGTAGGGCAGGCGGTAGTCTCGGGTAAGAGCTGATGTGTCGCGGGAGGTGGAAGGTCTGTCTCGAGTGAAAGGAGGCATGTCGCAAATAGACGAATGATTGTCTCGGTCAGTGCCCTGGTTATCTTGCTTACTCGAATAGTGCCTTGGCTAAAAAGGTAATTCATGCTTTTCAAGACACTGACAACTATAATTATCTTGTACTAAAGACCTCTGCTTATACTTATTGTGAGGCGATCAATTACAGTAACTGTGAAACAAAAACATATTGACAGGTCGATGTAAATTTTATATAGTTATGTTACTGTCTATTACATACGATTCCGTAGCTCAGCTGGGAGAGCGCATGCTTGACAGGCATGAGGTCGTTGGTTCGAGCCCAATCGGAATCACTACTAGAAAAAGCTGCACCTTTTCTTATGAAAGGTTAGCAGCTTTTTTGTTGTTCTTTGTTATAGCATAAGTAGACTTATATCCTCTGATAAAATCCTCTTAATATTAATTTGGCTCCAGCTGTATACTCACTTTTTATCCATTCACCAAAAATGGTCTATCTTTAAAAAATAGGCATATATATATAAATAGTGTAAAACAACTTGAAAGATAGGATAGGTGATTTCATGGATAAAGATAAATCATCAAGACATCACAACCCGGCTGACAACCTGAAAAATGAGCAGCTGGATCGGTACCGCGTGCAAAATACCGGGAAGCCAATGACGACAAATCAAGGAAGAAAAATCTCCAATGATTCAGAGACGTTAAAAGCTGGCGAGCGCGGGCCTTCTTTACATGAAGACTGGCATTATTTTGAGAAAATGTCTCATTTTGTGCAAGAAGAGGAACCAGAAAGAGTTGTTCATGCAAGAGGATATAGTGCACATGGGGAGTTTGAATGCTATCAATCGATGAAGCATGTAACAAAAGCAGGTTTTTTACAGGAACCAGGAAAGAAAACATCACTAACTGTACGTTTTTCTACTGTTCAAGGACCTAGAGGATCATATGATACGGCAAGGGACTTACGTTGTAAGGGTGTTAAGTTTTATACAGAAGAAGGAAATTACGATTTGACAACAATTGCGATGCCTGTGCTAATTAACCAAGATCCGATGAAGTTTCCGGATGCGATGCATGCATACCAAGCAAAGCCAGATGATGATATACCAACAGCTTCAGGTGCGCATGACTACTTCTGGGATTATGTAGCAAACAATCCGGAGGCCCTCCATATGGTCCAATGGATCATGTCGGACAGAGGAATCGTGAGAAGTTACCGCATGATGGAATCTTGGTCTATTAATACGTATTTATTTGTGAATGATAAGGATGTTGCAACATTTGTGCGATTTGTCTGGAAACCTGTGCTCGGTACTCATTCCCTGTTGCAGGATGAGGCTTTAAAAATCGGTGGACTTGATCCGGATTTCCACCGTAGAGACTTACGAGAAGCGATTGATAAGGGGGCATATCCGGAGTATGAATTAGGAGTTCAGTTAATTCCTTTAGAAGATGAGTTTAAATATGATTTTGATATTCTCGATCCTGCAAAGTTTTGGCCGGAAGAACTAATTCCTGTTCAACTTATCGGAAAAATGACGCTAAATATAAATATTGATAATTACCATACAGAGTCTGAACAAGTAGCCTTTAACCCTGCAAATGTGGTGCCGGGAATAGGCTTTTCCAATGATCCTGTGTTACAGGGGAGATTAATTGCATATCATATGGCACAAGTACATCGAATGGGTCCGAACTTCCAAGAGTTACCGATAAACAAACCAATTTGTCCATTTCATAATAATCAGCGCCGAGGACCTATGAGGTATCGAATCGACGTGGATCAGGTAAACTATCATGAAAATTCGCTAGCAAATAACACGCCTTACACTACGCCCCCTGAAGAAGGCGGATATGAACATTATCCAAAGAAAGTGGAAGGGCATGTAGTTCGTGGACGGAGTGAATCATTCAATGATTTCTTTACACAACCGCGCATCTTTTGGAATAGCTTAACACCTGTTGAAAAGGAGCACACGATCCAAGGTTTCAGTTATCAATTGGGGAAAGTAGAAAGTAAATCTGTCCGCCAGCAAAACGTTGATCTTTTGGCAAATGTAGACAATGATTTGGCATGCATTGTAGCTGATAACATAGGTGTGGAACGTCCAACCGGCTCACAGGTTCCTGTTTCAACAAGCTACCCTTCTCTTAGCCAAGCAAAAAGTTCTCCTTTTTATGCTTATACGCAAAAGGTAGGTGTGTTGATTGGTGACGGTTTTAATGGTCCTGAGGTAGCAAATGTGCTTCATTACTTACAGCAAAAAGGTGTTTTCATTAAAATCATCAGTGACAACCTTGGAACAGTTACTGGAAATGATGGAACGAGGCTGAAGGTGGAAGACACTTTCCTTACTTCAAGCCCGTACCTTGTTGACTCTCTTTATATTGTAGGCGGAAATGTGAAGCAACAGGATAAATTTATGCAAGAAGTACTGGATTACGTCCATCATGCATATAAACATTATAAACCTATTGGGGTTGCGAAAAGCGGGCAGTCTTATATTCACACATCAAAAAGTAATAATTTAGCTGGAGTCGTCTTTGCTGCTAACAATCCAGACTTTAATAAAGAATTTGTTTCAGCTATTGCCCAACAACGTTTTTGGAATAGAACATAGAAATTGTATAAGATTGACTGTGTAATGAGCGCCATGTAAAAAATACAACAGATGACATATGTTGAAAGATATCTGGTCATTGCCGAGGATTTCTTGAAAGTCTGTATCCTATTATAAGGATATAGGCTTTTTTATTTTAAGGAGAATAAAAGTTAAATGTGAGGCTTTTGAAAGTTTGGGCTGTATATACAATGAAGTACTTAATTCGTAATGATTACTGTTTACAATTGGATCAGTTTTCTGTATACTAACTTTAAATCGTAATCATTTCGTTTTATTTTATGAATATCCGCATAAAGTGAACAAAAAATGAATGAATTTATGGCTTGCTGATTGTATTTTGGATTATTGGGTGATTTTTTTTATAGTTTACTACATAACACATCTAATGATGTAGTAGGAATATCAATTATGTTCAGCTTTTATTTTTGATCACGAGGCGTAATGATTACGATTTATATATATATTTGGGGGAAGGAAGAGATTGAATTGAAAAAGTTTATTGGGTTGACAGTATTGTTCGTATTTTTTATTTCTGTATTGAGTGGATGTAATAGTCCAACCTCTGGTTCAACTGGTTCTGCAGATGGAGATGCTGCAAAAGAAAATAAGTCTCTAATAAAGGTGTATACAACATTATATCCATTAGAATTTTTTACAAAGCAGATTGGTGGTAACAAGGTGGAGGTTGAATCAATACTCCCTCCAGGAGCAGATGCGCATACATTTGAACCAGACTCAAAACAAATGGTCGATATCGCAAAAGCAGATTTGTTTATATATAACAATAAACAAATGGAGGGCTATGCCAAAAGCATAGATGAAGCTTTACAAACAGAGCATGTAGAGACACTGGAAGCGACTGCTGGTATTGATCTGCTTAGTTATACGGAGGAACATACACATGAAGAAGCAGTTCATGAGGATGAACATGAGCATGGAAAAGACGAACATCTTCATGATGAAAATCATTCAGCAGAAGAACAGGAAAATAAACATGGCGAAACAGCGGATCACAGTCATCAACATGGTGATGAGGATCCACATGTTTGGCTTGATCCAATTCGGTCTATAGAACTTGCACACCATATTAAAGATAAATTAATTGAAATAGATCCAGAAGCTAAAGAAGCATTTGAGGCTAATTTTACAGCGTTAAAGGCAAAGCTGGAAGAGCTGGATGCTTCTTACAAAAAGAAACTTAACTCCATGGACGAAAATGAGATATTAGTTACTCATGCTGCGTATGGATACTGGGAGGATTCATATGGTTTGGAACAAATAGCAATCTCAGGGCTTTCTCCATCCAATGAACCTTCTCAAAAACAATTGAAGAAAGTGATCGATATAGTTAAGGAGCATCAAATCAATTATTTGCTTTTCGAACAAAATGTAGAGCCACGTGTAGCTAAAATTATTCAAAAGGAGACAAATATCCGTTCATTGTATATTCATAACTTGTCTGTATTAACTGAGTCTGATATTGAAAATAACGAAGACTATTTTACACTTATGCAACAAAATCTGGAAACATTAGTGGAGGCATTACAGTAAGGGGAGGGAGCTAATTAAGCTCTCTTTTTTTACTATTAATGTAAAAGTGCCGAATTTCGAAATAAGCCGCGTTTAGTTTTAAAATCTCTCCGTTAAAAATTTAAATTGTAAAGAGCGTTCTGATAGGTAAATTATGGTATGATAAAGGAAAATTAAAATTGCTTAGTGTAAAGGTTTACGAGATGCTCTCTAGTCTTTTTAATGCAGTAGAGTCCAGCTTTTAAAAGAACGGCCATGTGTGAGTACATACTTGGATGCCGAAAAGGGGAAACGAGATGAAAAAGTTCATATGGATCTTTGCTATATTTTTAGTACTTAGTTATTTGGCTGGTTGCTCAAATGAACAAACATCAACCTCCATCAAAGTAAATGAGTCTGATTTATCAGAACGAGAGGAAGCGATCCTTTTATCCACTGCCGAGCAGTCATTTATTTTTGATTTTAAAGCAGATCCGTCTTACAAAGAAGTGGAGCTATGGTTGGATAAATATGAATTTGGTAAAAAAACAGAGAAAGTCAATCATCTTATTTCTGACATTAAGGAGAAGGGCTATTTAATGTTTGCCATTTCGAAGGATGCAGGAGAACAGGAAATGTCTGTCTTTAATGTAGGGGTGTTTAGCAATGGAGGAACAAGCGCTTTAACTAATGCAGAGCGAATCGGGGAAAAAGGATTGAAAAATATGTCTAGTGTGTGGGCTACAAATCCATTTCTTTCCGAACAGGTAAAGGAAGAAATAATACTGTCTTCCATTTGCTATAAAAGTGGAGATGGTTCCATGCATAGCCTATCAGAGGACTTTTACCGTGATGTTGAAGGAAATCTCGAAACAATAAAGAAATATGATGAAGTGTATCTTTTAAAGGCAAAATTTAATAAAACAAAAAGTCAATAACTAGCTGCTACTAATAGACCAACAATAGCTTTAAGAAGAAGATTTTACTCGCGGGTAAATTTCTGAATATATTGAAACTGGAGAGCGATGCCGCTCGTAATATAATCAGGGGTGATGTGAATGCGTGCAGATGCTGCATATATGAAAGCATACGTGTTAACTGATCGAGAATCAATACAAGTGAGTTTACGCTGTGCGATGAAGACTTTTATTTATAGACAGGTGTATAGGCCTGGGATGCTTGTTGCCACAGAACGGCGATTAATTTTTGTAGCTGATTCTACTACAGGCAATGAACTAATAGAGGTATTTGAATATAGGGATATAAATGACATACGTAAAAAACGAGGATTACTTAACTCCCGGATTGTCTTAAGGTATAAAACAGATATCGTGAAATTTTCACAGTTCTTAGCAGATAATGATGACCTATTGGTTAAAGTGGTGAAAGAAATGATGGTAAAAAACGAAGGGTAATTTCAAAACTGTTTGATATAGAAGAAGTTGTTGCTTAGAGTAAAGGAGGGTTTCTTTATGACCACAGCACTATATCATAAAATTGCAGACAAATTAAAATTTGTAGAGGGAGCAAATTTTGTAACAATTGAAGATACGAAGAATGTGTCAGAAGATGAATTAGTTTATTTTATTCAATATCTAGATTTATTACCGCATATAAAAAACGCTGTAAATGTTAACATTCTTGTAGATGGTGAATTTTCGGAATCTGTTGAGGTTTACCTGAACAAGCAAGGCTTTCAACTACATGATGAGATTGTAACTGTATATAAAGATTTAAAGGACTTACCAGAAACAGACAACCTTTATTTTATAAAAACATTACGTGAGATGGATCGTGATTTTTTTATAAGTGTGTGGACAGAAGTAATGAAGCATTCGTTTAATTCGCCTTCCTCCTTAAGTGTAGAAGAACAGCTCCATAGTGCAGAAATTGAACTCGGACCGATATATACGGATTCATGTATAGTAGCCTATGAAAATGCCAAGCCACTAGGTGTTATTATGCCACATCTGGAGCCGGGAACAAAGGATGAGGGAAGGTTATTTTATTTTGGGCTCGTACCAGATGAGCGCGGAAAAGGGAAAAGCGTTCTTCTCCATCAGCAAGTTTTACAATTACTGCGATACCAATTTAATGCTTCCTATTATATTGGTTCTACCAGCTTAAAGAATGTGCCAATGATCCAGACCTTTGTACATAACGGCTGTAAACGAATAGAAAAGAATAAAGTATATAAACGAAGGAAGGGTTAGTAGTTTTATCTGGGAAGGTGTGAAGCTAAGCTATATAACCAAAGGAGTTTTCTTAAATGCTAAAATTTAGAACGATAAATGTAGATAGGGATAGAGAGCTTGTGCTTACATTTCGAAGAGATTCGTTTGTAGTAAGCTTTGGAAATGGGAACGATTTTCACGAAGAGGAATATCTTGAATGGTTGAAAGAAAAACAAAATGAGAATTCAACAAACTTTGTACTCGTGTTAGAAGAAGAGGCTTATATTGGACAATTGGAGCTATCTATTCGGCAATATGATGAAAAATATATAGGTTATGTTCATCTGTATTATTTGATCCCCGATAAAAGAGGGAAAGGATTAGGTTCGGAGTTAAATACATATGCGGAGAATTTTTTCAAACGTCATGGGGTGAGCGAGTACCATTTACGCGTTTCCCCGACGAATACATCAGCTTTATCTTTTTACCGAAAATTAGGGTTAACTGTAATTGGTAAGGAATTGGATGGAAAAGTGATTCGTATGAGAGGACAAGTAAGTGGGTGAAATGTTAAATGGAAGATCAGCTTTTCATAAATGAATTTGTTTTTTCTTGTAAGCGCCATCTGCAGCATAACTTAATTGGTGTGTATCTACATGGCTCGCTGGCGATGGGATGTTACAATCCTCAAACAAGCGATATAGATTTACTTGTAGTTGTAAAAAAACGTCTTACAGCTGATACAAGAAAGAAACTTATAGAAGAAATACTCTTATTGGAAGAGAAATATTATTCCTGTCATTTAGAGATGAGTGTGATTTTAGAGGAACAAGCAAAACAACCTCATTATCCTACGCCTTTTGATTTACATTATTCAAAAGAGCATAAAACAAAGTATGTGGAATACCCCAATTATAGCTGTTCAGATGGATTTGATTCTGATTTGGTAGCACATATGATGGTTACCTATTATCGGGGAAAGATGCTTTACGGAAAAGAAATACATCAGGTTTTTTCTCCAATTAAGCAGGAATATTACATAGCCGCCTGCCTGCTAGATGTGAATGATTCGCGTTGGAAGATTAGAGAGAAGCCTGTTTATTATTCATTAAATTTGTGCCGAATGCTGTATTTCTTAAGAGAGGGAATCATAGCATCAAAGCAGGAAGGCGGGGAATGGGCGCTGAATATACTGCCTGGTAAGTATCTTAATTTGGTGGGTACATGTTTAACTGTTTATAACGGACAACAACAAGAAATGGAGATAGATGAAATTGAAGCAACCAATTTTGCTGTATATATGCTGAAGCAAATAGATAATGGGGGAATTTAAAATGAATATAACAAAGCTTTCTGTGCGCTTCCAAACCTTTGCTGAAGAGTGTAAAGGTTCAAGCAGGTTGTATGAAGTGTTATCTAATGAAATTGCGAAAGATGAGGAGTTGCTCTCTATTACGGCTGATACTCGATGTGGGCAGCCAGTTCCGAATATGTTATTTGGCGCTGTGCAATACATGCTGCTGGAAAATGCAGACCATGAATTAAAGAGATTTTATAGAAGTATGGTAGAAAAAACAAGACCAGCAACAGAGGCCTTTCCTTATTTTAAAGATTTCTGTTTCAATTATAGAAGCGAAATTAGTGATCTATTAAAAAGCAAACTCGTTCAAACAAATGAAGTGCGTCGCTGTGCATATCTTTATCCGGCTTTTTGCTATGTATATGAAAAAATAAAGAAACCATTAGCCCTTATTGAAATTGGCACAAGTGCAGGCTTTCAGTTGCTATGGGATACATATGCTTATTCTTATGGATCAGCTGAAATATATGGTAATACGCAAGCAGACATCGTGCTGGAAGCAGAAGTGAGAGAAGGAAAGCTTCCAGATTTTATGCAGAGTCCTCCCCCTGTTAGCAAGCGAATTGGTCTTGATTTACATATAAATAATGTTAAAAATTCAGAAGATCGACTTTGGCTAAAAGCACTTATCTGGCCTGAACACGTAGATCGAAGAGATTTATTTGATAAGGTGGCAAGTCAGGTACAGGCTGCAAACCTCCAATTAATAGAAGGAGATGGGGTAGCGATGCTGCCAGAGCTTGTTAACGAGATATCGAGTGAAATGGCCGTCGTAGTCTTCCACACCCATGTTGCTAATCAGTTTTCGAATTTGTTGAAGGAAGAACTCCTCCAACAAATTCATTCCATTGGCAGTAAGAGGGACATTTTCCACCTGTATAATAACATGTATGACCGTTATTTACATTTGGACTATTATTTGCAAGGCGGAAAGGTCTCCCATATTGTTGGAGAAACGGAGGGACATGGCAGGTGGTTTACTTGGAATCTATCGGGTAAATAATGCAGTTGTGTTCCTGTCTCTTAAATCAGACGATCTCTCTCTCAAATTTCTGAGAAGTCTCTCATACCTGGTCGTTTTTTCTCATTTGCGTGTAGGAGTCTCTCAAACTATTGGGCTTGTGGCTCATATACCCAGGTGAGTGTCTCAAATTTATAATTTCTCTCTCATTTAGTTACAGAAAAATCTGCTTTACAAATAATTATTTCTCCTATAGTATAAATAGTTAGAATTTTATTACTTCAGGAGTGTGAGAATGGTGCAGACCTTTGAGTTTTCCGATACATTAAAAAGACTCCCGGAACAGTTTTTTGCCAGTCTTGTTATGAAAGCAAAAAAGCTGACGGATGCTGGGCATGACGTTATAAATCTTGGGCAGGGAAATCCTGATCTACCGACACCACAGCATATTGTGGATGAATTAAAAGCTGCTGCTGATAACCCAACATACCATAAATACTCTCCGTTCACTGGGCAACCTTTTTTGAAACAGGCCATTGCCACTTTTTATAAGCGGGAATATGGAGTGGATATTGATCCAAATACAGAGGTCGCTATTTTATTTGGTGCTAAAACGGGGTTAGTGGAAATCAGTCAATGTCTGTTAAATCCAAGTGATTTAGCATTAGTGCCAGACCCAGGCTATCCAGATTATATGTCAGGTATTGCTCTGTCGAATGCGATACCAGCCTATATGCCTTTGCTGGAGAAGAATGACTTTTTGCCGGATTATGGCGAGTTAGATGAGAAAACATTGGAAGATGCAAAGCTATTGTTCTTGAATTATCCTAATAATCCTACTGCGGCGACCGCAAATAAGAAATTATTTGATGAAACAATTGCTTTGGCCAATAAATATAGCATTTGTGTTGTACATGACTTTGCTTATGGTGCAATCGGTTTTGATGGGGAAAAACCTCAAAGCTTTTTACAGTCCGATGGGGCTAAAGACGTTGGGGTAGAAATGTATACTTTATCAAAAACATATAATATGGCTGGATGGCGAGTTGGTTTTGCGGTGGGAAATCCTTCTGTTATTAAAAGCTTAAATTTAATCCAGGATCATCTATATGTAAGTCTTTTTGGAGCGGTGCAGCAGGCTGCTGAAAAAGCATTGCTTGGCGATCAGTCTGCTGTTGAAAAATTAGTAAATACATATGAAAAAAGACGTAATGTATTTGTGGAGAAACTTCAAGAGATTGGCTGGAATGTACCGACATCCAAAGGCACCTTCTTCACTTGGCTACCTGTACCAGATGGTTATACCTCCGAAACATTTTCAGATCTTCTGCTGAACGAAGCGCATGTGGTAGTGGCTCCAGGAAATGGGTTCGGTAAAAATGGGGAAGGTTATGTACGTGTAGGCCTGCTGGCAAGTGAAGAGCGATTAATAGAAGCTGCAGAAAGAATCGGAAAAATGGAGATATTCCAAAAAAAGCATTGACAAAAGACTTTTGTCGGATTATGATAAAAGCTACCTAATTGAATAGTAAGAATTTTTCTTATCGAGAGTGACGGAGGGAAAGGCCCTGAGATGTCACAGCAACCTTCCAATTGGAGTGGTGCTACTTCCTGCAGAATGTTTTCATTCTGAGAGATAAGTGTTGATAAATCGTTTATCATTCACCCTCTTTCATAATGAAAGGGGGTTTTTGTATGGATTATAAATAGGTGGCTTATTAGTAAAATGCAGGATGGGAAGGTACGAGTCTATGATTGTAATTAAGGAATTATCTAAAATTTACAAAGCAAAAACAGGCCATGTTATCGGAGTAGATAAGGTTAATTTAGAAGTACATAAGGGAGAAATTTACGGTATTGTTGGGTATAGTGGAGCCGGAAAGAGCTCTTTAATTCGCTGTATGAACATACTTGAAAGGCCAACATCCGGTAAGGTAATTGTTGATGGAGTCGATTTACTAAGGTTATCTCCAAAAGGGCTGCGTAAGGCAAGGCAGTCGATGGGAATGATTTTTCAGGGATTTTATTTAGCTTCAGCAAAGACAGTATTTGATAATGTCGCTTTTGCTTTAAAAGCAGCTGGCATCCCAACTGAAAAACGAAAAAAACGTGTGCTTGAGTTACTCAAGCTTGTTGGATTAGCCGATAAAGCAGAGCAATATCCTGCACAATTAAGTGGTGGTCAAAAGCAACGGGTTAGTATTGCTCGAGCCCTTGCTAACAACCCAAAGGTTTTACTTTGTGATGAGGCAACCTCCGCGCTTGACCCGAGCACGACTAAATCTATATTAGCTTTATTGAAAAAGATTAATCATGAGCTTGGAATTACGATTGTGTTAATTACGCATGAGATGGAGGTCGTGAAGGAAATCTGTGACAGATGTGCCGTTATGCAGGACGGCAAGATCATTGAACAGGGAGCTACTTATGAAATATTCTCTAACCCTAAAGAAGACCTTACCAAGCAATTCATCGACACGGTATTAAATTTTGATCTGCCTAAACAACTTTTGGAGCAATGTAAAGGGATGATTCTCCAGCTTCAGTTTAGAGGTGATCTTGCAAGTGATCCAATTGTTTCCGATATGCTACAAGCACATAAAGTTAGTGCGAATATTCTTCACGGAAAAGTAGAGTACATTAAGGAAAAGCCACTGGGGATTTTTATTATGGAGCTATTAGGTGACTTGGATGAAATGGAAAGAGCAAGAAGATATGTGGAAGAGCGATTACAGCAGGTGGAGGTGATTCAGCATGCTCGATAGAATCATAGAAATTTTACCAGAACTTAATGTGGCTTTCTATGAAACATTGATTATGGTAGGTATTGGATTACTCGTTGCTCTTATAATAGGTTTACCTGTTGGTATTCTTTTGTTTGTAACGGAGCGGGGATTATTCTGGCAAAATCGTGTGGCGAAGACAATACTAGGCGTTATTGTAAATCTGATCCGCTCTATACCGTTTATTATTTTACTTGTGTTCCTACTCCCGTTTACCGACTTTCTTGTTGGAACAACAACAGGAGCCATCGCAGCATCTGTTTCGCTTTCCGTTGCGGCGATTCCATTCTATGCGCGAATCGTTGAATCTGCTGCAAGGGAAATTGATAAGGGAGTCATTGAAGCTGCCATTGCAGTTGGCGCTTCTCCGTGGCTAATCATTAAGGATATTATCCTCCCTGAGACGAAGCCGGGATTAATTAGTGGATTAACCATCACAGCAATTAGCCTGATTGGCTACTCCGCAATGGCTGGAACAATTGGTGGCGGTGGAATTGGCGATTTAGCTATTCGTTACGGATACTACCGTTATGACGATACGGTCATGTTCACTACCGTAATTGTACTTATTGTTCTTGTGCAATTCATTCAATATCTCGGTGATTTTATCGCGAAGACAGTGAATAAGAGATAGTCGTGGTAAGCTTTCTGTTTAAAAAAATGTAATGAAATTAAACTGGAGGGAAATAAAATGAAAAAAATCGTATGGGCATGCACAGCATTACTTTTAATTTTAGTAGTAGCTGGTTGCGGGAAAGACGCAGCAGGAAGTAATGAAGAAACGAAGAAAATTCAATTTGGAGCAACAGTTGGTCCTTACAGCGATATGGTAACCAAAGCAATTGCTCCCCTTTTAGAAGAAAAGGGATATGAGGTAGCCAATCAGGAATTCACCGATTACGTACAACCAAATAAAGCACTACATAACGGAGACCTGGACGCTAACCTGTTTCAGCACAAAATCTATATGGAAGCTTTTGCAAAAGAAAACAATATGGAACTCTCTGAAGTAATAATTGTTCCCACTGCACCAATGGTTTATACTCAGAAAAATATAGCAGTATTGATGAAATAGAAGAAGGAAGTCAAATTGCTATTGCTAATGATCCTACCAATCTTGCAAGGACACTTGGTATGCTTGAGGATGAAGGGTTGATTACCATTAGTGATAAGGTAGATGCATTAACTGCATCTGTCAAAGATATTATCGGAAATCCGAAGAACTTGAAATTTGTAGAAGTAGAAGCTGCTCAACTTCCACGTTTGGTAGAAAGTGAAGATCTTTCTGCTGTTCCAGGTAATTATGCACTTGCCGCAGAAATGGACTTACTGGATGCATTAGCACTCGAAGATATGCCTGATGATTACCGAAATAGAGTGGTCATAAATACAAAGGATGTAGATAAACAGTTTGCCAAGGATATAAAAGAAGTTATCAAATCAGAGGACTTTGAAAAAATAATCGATGAAAAGTTCCAAGGATTTGGCAAACCAAAATGGATGAAGGAATAGTATTTTCCCCCCTTATTTGCTTTTTTATAAAAGTGAGTAGGGGTTTTTTTTATGAAACATACTATAACAAGATATTTACTGGATACATAGAATAGTGTCAGAAATATGTAAAGGTCTAAAGTACTAGATTAATTTTCTTATATTGGATACATATGGTTATTTAGACTTATTTCAAAGTAATTACCATTATTATTGTTGACTCTCCCAAAGGCATATCTATACTAAATGTTGGTTGTAACATTTTAGACATTAAATTGTAAAAAAGTGTTAGTTTTTGTAAAAGGAGGTACCTTTTTCTTTTTATTCGTCATACTATTTTAAATCTATTGTAAAGGAGAAAGTGAATATGTCGAAAAAAGTTATTTTCATAGTTTTAGTGTTTTTTGCAATTATAGCTGCAGGATGCAGTAACAAAGGGGAGACAGAATCCGCATCAACTAGTTCAGAAGGGAAGAGTAAGACAATAGAAGCTTCTATTGAAAACGCTACTTATATGTTAGTAGATAACAATAATGGTACTTCTGAAGGAGAGACTGGAACGTTAGCTATTGATATAAAGGTTAAAAATGTAACAGATTCAGAGGTTAATGTAAGCCCAAGTCGTAGTATTAAATTATATGATGGAGATCAGGAGCTAGATGCCGACTCTGATGCGACATACGAGTTGGAATCTGCTGACGGAGAAATTGGAGCAAATAAGTCAAAAGATCTAAAAGTAGCTTTTACAGTTGAAAAGGATAAAAAATATGAGTTAGCTATTCGTCCTACTTCAATGGGAGGAGAAGATGAAGAAGCCAAGCTTGAGCTGGACACTTCAAAATATAATGAAAGCTTTGAAACGCTGGAAGACCCTGCAAAAGCATTAACAGCGTATATTGAAACAATTTATCTTGATGTAGACAACGCAGATTATGAGAAGTTAGTATCAGCAGACAAAGCAGCATTGCAGGATGAAGGAAAGAAAGGTTTTAAAGAAAATATTAATACAGTCTTCTATGAAGGCGTACCTGATAAGCATCTTGATAAATTCTATAACGGGTTTAAGTCTGCACTTGCTGAAAAAGCTGAAATGCAAACATCAACACTTGAAAATGTTAATGGTAAGGCGGTTGTTAGTATAGAATATTCAGCTCTTCCTTTAAATGACTTATCTGAGATGGTGCGTGAGTATCAACAGGAATATTTGGATAATAAAGAATACGACCGTGAGAAGGCAAATGAATATGCTTTATCAAAATTTGATGCAATGGTAAATAAATTAGAAATTAAGTCTGGAAATGATATGAAAATAAAAATGCTGCAAGAGGACGGTAAATGGACAATTGATACTTCAGATTACAATAGTGAAGACATTGTAGACACATTTGCTGCTGGAAAGGTTTACTAAGAATGAGTAAGAAAACAATGATGATTTCCGGTTTAGCCGGATTAGTTGTAGTCCTCTTGATTAGTTTTTTTATTCTTCAACAGAATCATAAGCCTGATAAGGTAGTTCAACAGTTTAAAGATGCTGTAAAGCAAAAAGATACGGAAACGCTAAAAGAACTGATAGTCCCGGATAATAAGAAAGCGGCAGTTGAGAAGGGTACGTTAACTGCATTAATTACTTATCTAAATGAAAATCATAATAGTTTCGAAGTAATTAAAGATGGCCTGGATAAACAAATTAAAGACAAAAGCTTTGGTACGTCCAATGAACAGATTAGTTTAATTGAAACAGGAAAAGATATGGGGATTTTTCCAGTCTATAAGCTTGAAGCAAAGACGGTAAATATTAAAGTAAGTGGTCAGAATGAAGACGATGATATTGCACTTGAGGTTAATGGGTTAAAAAAATCTCTTAGTAAGACGGATGAAAAAGAAGAAAAATATGGACCTTTATTGCCTGGGCAATACGAGCTAGAAGCATCTGTTAAAAATCAGCTTGGTATGTTTAAACATAAAGAAAAAGCAGATGTATGGGGGAATAAGCAGGTTACTGTTTTAGTAGAACCAGAGAAACTTGTGCAGGAAAATAAAAAAATTAATGAAGACATCATGAATACAACCGTTAAGTTTAATGAAAATCTTTCTGTATTTATGACATCTGGGTTAAACGCAAAAAGTTTTACACATAGTACAGAGCAATTCAAAAAGGATTTTGCTGGTTCCGAGGATTATTTCGAATTGGTTAAGACGGGTATAGACGAAATTCAGTCACAGTATTTAAGCGCTGTTGTTAATGAGAGTGCAATGGATATTAACTATTTTGATGGGCAATGGACAGCAGAGGTAGAAGCTGTTGTAGATTATAATGAAAAAGTGAAAATTAAAGGGACCAAGAAGTTTGAGGATGCGTCCTACCAAGCACTGAGAAAATATTCGCTTGAATATAATAAAGATAAGAAAAAATGGTTAATTCAATCGATTGAAGACATCATGGCTGATGGTACAGAACCTGATTATTGGGATAAAAAGAAGGAACTGAAAGTAAGTAATCCACCTGTCAATACGTGGAATGCAAAAAGTACATCCATTTAAATGTAAAAGGAAGCACGCAACATGTGCTTCCTTTTTTCTATTGTATATAAGTCAGTCAAATTATGTGAAAGGTAGACCACCATAGTCCCGATAGAACGCTGGTCTGTAGCGGTTGAATTGGTATTTGTCTCAGTAGGGGATCCTTTTGTCTAGGATGAGAGCATACTTGTCTTGCAAAATTAGGTGATAGTCTCAGACAGGTATCGAGGAGTCTCAGTAAAGGGGCTTTCTATCTCATTTAGGCGGATGCCATTTCATAAAGGTTACATGCATAGTTATAGTTCGCATTCTTCCCATTCAAATAGGGCAACATAATTTTGGGAGGAATGTTGAAATGAGATATAGGTTCTTTTTAGTCATGGTGTTCATTTGTATATGTTTTCCCATTCATTCTGCTGCTGAAAAAACGCTTTTGAAAGCTGCTTTTATCCGTGATAATCAGTTATGGCTAATACAAGACGATAAAGAAACTCAACTCACCGAAGATAGGCATGTTGACTCACCAAAATGGTCCAGGGATGGCCGATTTATTGCCTTTTTGGATAGAGATCTATCTGGCGATAAGGCCCAATTATATATTTATGATTTAAAGGAAGAGGAAATTTATCAAGCCTATCCAACGATTGAAACGGAAGAGTTTCATTGGTCGCCTGTGTCGAATCAATTGGCTTATTTATCTGGTGGTTTATTAAATGTAACTAAAATAAGGAACGGACGACCAGAAGGCTTTAAAAATGTAAGTTTGGGTGTAAGTAATTTTAATTGGTTCCCGGATGGAAAGGCGTTTATTGTTTCATCACCAGCCAACCTGCTTCCGACGGGGTGGGGGCCGGTGCATTTATTTAAAGTGCCTGTGGATACAGAGCTAGATACAGATAAAGTAAAGCCATTCTACACAATAAAGACGGACATGAATGATTTATTTGCTATTGACGCAACATACTTCAAGTGGAGTCAAGATGGAAGATGGATGAGTTTTTTGGCAACTCCAACTGCATCATGGGCAATGGACAGTAATACACTTTGTGTACTATCTTCTACCGGACAGAAATTTCAAGCAATCGGAAAAATGCTATGGTATAAAGATTGGATCCAATGGTCTCCGTTTGAAAACACAATAGCATTCATTTCTGGAGAAGGTAGATTTTTCGTTAAAAATAAACATACAACCATTTTGGACATACCTGTATGGCGGAACGAAACGAACTATACTCCACCAGGATTTGTCGATTTGGATTTAGCTTGGTTAACAAAGAAGAAGGTCCTCGTCGCAAGGGCCGAAGAAAACAAAGAGTGGGAAGAAGGGCCAGTCCCAACAATGTTTACAAGGCTTTATGAAATAAATATTGATTCAGGCAAACAGAAGCAAATCTCTTTCCCAAAAAAGAACGAACTGGATACTGATCCTCGGGTTATTGGTTCTTATATTACATGGTACAGATCTACCTCAAATAAAGAACAAGGAGAAATATGGGTGAAAAATGGAGTGGGGAAATCATATCGGTGGTTAAGGAATGTAGATCAAGCACCAGCCTTCTATTATGAAAAGCCTTTCTTATAAAAATGTAGAGAGAAGTGAAACTTTTTAGCGGTCTCTTTCGTCTTATATAGTATAGTACAAGGAGGACCCGTGATGAAAAAAATATTCGGACTTGTTATTATCATCTTTAGTATACTTGTTTTTCCAATTGAATCCTTGGCAGTCGATTATTCTATTGATAACTCCCGGATTGATGCATATTTACAGCCTGATGGAAATGTAATGGTTACAGAAAAGCATACATATCAATTTGAGGGAGAGTTTAATGGAATTACCCGAACGCTGATCCCGAAGAAAAATACAAAGATAATTGACGTAACTGCAGAAGAGAAAGGGAGTAAACTTGATATTGAGCAAGAGGACAATCTATACAAGATTCATCGTAAAGGGGAAAATGAAACCATTACCATTGAAATTTTTTATACAATTGAAAATGGAGTGGAGGTATTCTCAGACGTAGCCCAATTTTATTGGCCTTTCTTTGATGGAAGCAATGAATCTGATTATGGTAACATGAACATATTTGTACATCCGCCTGAAAAGACGGGAAATGTGATTGCATATGGGAAGGATGCAGCAGCAAATTCAGCAGATACCCAACGTGATGGTAGAGTTCATTTTTCCATGGGGCAGGTGGATAGCGGGGCAAACGGTGATATTCGAGTTGCCTACGATGCTTCATTATTTCCAAACGCCCCAATAGCGAAAGATCAGGCAATGAAACAGGACATTCTAGCAGACAAAGAAAATTTGGAAAAAGAACAAGCTGCATTTGAACACCGTCAGGATTTATTGTCCGGCATGGCACCTTTCGTTATTGGTGTTTTTGTTTTTTACTTGTTAGCATTGTTAATTTATGCAATAAAACAGCGACGAGCTGTTCAATTGGAAGTAGAACAACAATATATTTCTGCTCATTTTGTTCCGGATCTGATGATGAGCCTTCCTGCGACTCTTTCTTTTATGAAATCCGGTTTATTTGATGCGAACGTGCTAACTGCTGCTCTGCTAGATTTAGTACGAAAAGGTTATGTGAAGAAAGAAAACGAAGATACGTTTTCCGTTATTCAGGTGCAAACAGACTATGAGCACGAACACATTTTATTGGATTGGCTATTCTATAAAATTGGTAATGACGGGATTTTTCATTTAAAAGACTTAAAAGATTATACAGATGAAGAATCCAATCATGAAACGTACTGGAAGGACTTCGAGGCATGGAGGCAAGCTGTAAAAGAAGAAGTGAAAACGCATAGATTAATAGATAAACAAACAAAGCTTCGTACCATTATTGGCTTATCTAGTATTATTGTAGTTCCCTTTGCGATTTTGTTTGGAGTCCATGAATTATTCCTGTCTATGTTTTTGGCTATTTTGTTGTTTGGAGCATTACTGATTTTCGCTGCTCTGTTTCGTTTTAAAACTGTAAAAGGTGCTATTCTATACAAACAGTGGAAGGAATTCCAGGAGAAATATCCGGCTATGAATGATAAAGACTGGCAGGATTTACACAATGATGATCAAAAACGAGCCTTTATCTACAGTATTGGATTAAATGATAAACAACTGGATAAAAAGAATGAACAGATAAAAGAAGTGTTACCGCAGAATGATAGATATAATGCAGATATTCTTTCCTTCTTATTAATCGCCAGCCTTGTTCAGAATCAGTTCGAGGATTCGCATACGGTATCTGCTGCAAGCACTTCCTCTGGAGGAAGCCCGGGGGGAGGAGCTGGAGTTGGTGGAGGCGGAGGCGGTTCAGGTGCATTCTAGCATATATCGCTTCAAGTTTATGTGTTGTAAACAGCTACCTACTTCGATATGCTGATAGTAATGAACGGTAAAAGGAGCGTTTCCATGGCAGAGAAAGAAGAGACAAAAGAAGAACTGCTTATACAAGCGATAAAGACACAGTATTCCATTTTACAGTTGCTTGATCGCACATTACTTGATGTATATCAATATGAAAAAGGGCAAAAAGCTGAAGAACAGAATAGTGACCTGATAAACCTTGCCTATCAAGCAAGAAGCATTATTGCTAAAAAACCAAAATTAAAAGAAACCTACCGTAAGCTGGAAGAAGAGTATGGTATTAAAATAACCAACCATAATTAGTAACAAAAGTCGCTTATTTTTATATAAGCGACTTTTTCTAGGTTCTAATATATATGGGTTTATTCAATGATTCGCAAAATGGATAAATTGCGAATTAACTTGGTATTACTGTAAACAGTCGTTTCGGGACAAAATGTATAGTGAACAAATTATAGCTTACTTGGGAATGTCTCGGCGAACTATCTTGGTCAGCAGCTGATTAAATTATTCTCTGGCGGATTATCTTGGTCAGCAGCCGATTAAATTGTTCTCCGGCGGATTATCTTGGTCAGCAGCCGATTAAATTATCCTCCGGCGGATTACCCTGGTCTGCAGCTGATTAAATTATTCTCCGGTGGATTACCTCGCTCTGCTGCTGATAAGTTTCACCTCCACTCTGCTATTAATTGTTCTTACACTAATTCGCATTTCCCTGTATCTAATTCAAATAATGTCCTATTTATAAATCGTACTTCTTTACGTCATGTTGGTTGTCAATTAAGCTAGAGTTTGGTAAATGTATTTTTAGGGAAAAGGAATGTGCTCAATTATGGAAAGGCTGATTATAGCTAACGCTTCTGAAGAACAGTTGGTCGGACTTTAAGGAGTCTTATCTGCAATATATATTGTTTGAATTTATTTATTCGTTATTTGCCAGCATCTTGTTTGCTCCATTTCTATCCTATATTTTTAACCGCATGCTAACAGTAATTGATGATGGTTCATTACTAAACAGCGAAGTATTTTCGCTTGGATTAAGTATAAGTGGAATTATGGGAACCTTATTTGTAAGTTTTTTTGCTGTAGCTTTTTTATTTGTAGAGTTTGGTGTACTAATCATCCTTGCAGAAAAAAGCTATTTTAATAAGCAGGTCTATATATCGGAAGCATTTCTAACCGCAGTTAAAAAACTACCAAGGCTGCTTGGTTTTGGGTTTATTCCATTGGTTTTTTTACTGCTTTTATTTATACCATTTATTGATGCATCTACATTACCCCCGTTGTTTGATGTAAATATTACTATCTTCCTTACAGACTTGCTGTATGAATCGCTTATTGCCAAGGTTGTTTATTTTTCCTTGTTTTTAGGAATGGGGTATCTATTCGTTCGCTGGATTTTTGCACTTCATTATATTTTTATTGAGAATAAGTCGATTTGGCAAGCATTACGGAGCAGCTGGAATTGCACCAAGAAAAATAAAATTAGAGTGGTATGGTATGTTTTATTTGTTAATATATTGATCTTTTTAGCAGGATTTGTTCTTATGAACGCGGTATCTGAACTTACTACAATCATAGATTCTAAGGTAATCGGAGACTTTATTGGGAATTACTTACTAACCTTTGCCAGTTATTTTACTATGCTGATGTCGTTAGTTTTCATTCCTGTGAACTTGCTTGTTCTTACAAGATTGTTTTATGAGTTCCAAGAGAGAAAAGGAGTACAAATTAAAGATTCCTTGAAATTAGGAAGAAGTAGTTATTTACTTCAGGTAGAAAAAAAGGTTGGGCGTTTCTTATCAAGACGTAAATCTTTCTTTATATCTGCAACCGTTGTTGTACTCAGTCTTTTATTTGCTATTAATTATGTGGTGAATGACTCGCTTGTCTATTTGAAATGGGATGTGGAAATTGCAAGTCACCGTGGAGATCTGAAACATGCGCCTGAAAATTCGATGAGTAGTATTCGTTCCGCCATTCGTAAAGGTGTGGATGCTGTTGAGGTAGATGTTGCCATGACAAAAGACGGAGTAATCGTTCTAAGTCATGATCTCGATCTAAAGCGGGTAGCTGGCGTATCGGATAAAATCAGTAATCTTACGTATGAAGAAATAAAGCAAATAGACATTGGCAGACTTTATGGTGAGGAATTTATCGGAGAACGAATTCCTACCTTGGATGAAGTTCTGAAAGTGATGCAAGAAAATGATACAAAACTAATTATTGACTTGAAATCAGCTGAACCTGGAAGAGGCTTCGCTGAAAAAATTGTGGAGCTTGTAGAGAAGAATGATTCGGATCATTTGGCGTATGTTCAATCCTTCAGTTATGAATTATTACAGGATATCCGTAAACGAAATGAAACAATAAAGATTGGCCAAATTCTCTTTTTATCTGCAGGAAACTTATCTAAGTTGGATGTGGATTTTTACACAATAAGAGAAAGTATGCTAACAGAACGATTTATCGAGCGTGCTAAAAAGCAAAATCGAGAGGTATGGGTGTGGACCGTTAACATAAAAAGAAACATGAAAGAAGTATTGAAGTACGATATCGATGGAATTATTACAGATTACCCGGAAAGAGCACAACGTGTATTGGAAATTGGACTGGAAGGACAGCGACGTAACTGAAGGCGTACTGTCCTTTTTGTATGGAAAACACATAAAGGTTAAAAAAGTCGTTTTACTTTTATTGAAAGAGGCAATAAAGATAGTATGTTACGAGAAGTGGCATAATTATGGTAAAAATTATTAAGAAATTAACACATCGATAAAGAAGGAGACTTGTGTTTAAATGAATATAAAAAAAGCGATGGAGGAGATGTCAGAAGAAATAGCTAAACTAACTGGTGTGTCAGCTATTACCATGAGCGGTTCAAGAGCAAATGGGGCTAATCACTTGTCTACAGATATGGATATAGCAATATATTATGATAAAACAAAAGGATTTAACGTAGAGGATGTAAACAATTTGGTTAGCAGCTTAGATGATAACCAAAGTGCGGAGTGTACTTCATTAAATGAGTGGGGTGCCTTAATGAATGGAGGAGCGAACCTTACCATTCATGGAGTTCATACTGCGATAATTTTTCGGGATATTCACAAAGTTGTAGATGGTATTACAGCTAATTTACAGGGTGAGAAAAATGAGGATAGAAATGCAAAACCATCCTACGTTTATTTAGATGTCCTTTATTTAGGTGAACTAGCAATCTGTGAAATCCTGTATGATCCTTATCAATATATTTATCAATTAAAACAAAAAATCACTCATTATCCTGAACAATTACATCAGGCACTCATCGAGTATTATACATTTGAGGCCTCTTATTCCTTTATGATCATTTCTCATCGAATTGATACAGATGATGATTGTTTTGTGGCTAGTCATGTTTTGCGAACAATTAGATGTATGAATCAATTACTGTTTACCATAAATCGGGCATGTTGTATTCATAAATACAATGCTGTACAGTCTATAGACGTATATTCAACTAGACCTGACAACTACGGTGAGAAAGTAAATGATATCCTACAGTCACTAGTCACTACGAGGAAGAGCCGTGCAAAAGGTATGCAAGCACTGCATGATCTTCTTTCTTCCACAGAGGAGTTAGCAGCAGTTTAAACCAGAAGGAGCATCCTTCTGGTTTTTTATTAGGCAGAAAAAATATATACATATAATAAAGTAATTGAAAAGGAGAGGTTTGAATATGGATAGAAAAAAATGGGCAATTGCCTCATTTATCGTTATTATGCTAACCGTTTTTATAAATTTTTTTGGTTATGATTTATTCCATATCCCATCAAGGGAAGGAATAATAATTGTAGTAATATTGACAGCAATAGCTTTTATACTCGCATTGATAGGGAAAGGGATCTGGCGTACTCTTACCTTTATTGTCATCGTGATTCTTATAGCGACATCGTTGTTTTCATTTTGGTTTGTAGGCCAATCGTTGTTTTAAAGCATTCTTGAAGAAGTGAGGTCGATGGTTGAGGCTTATAAAAGGATTCAAATAAAAATACGATTTTCAAGTAGTCCCCCAGAGTTTCTAGCCCCCTTCATTTTCTTTCTATATACTGTAGCTAAATATAAATTAGATAAAGAAGAGAAATATGTAGGGGTTAGAGGACTGTGAAATATTGGCCTGCAATGCTTGTACTGTTTTTAGCCGTGTTGCTAGGAGGTTGTCAGGAAGATAAAAAACAACATGTGAAACCCTCTGAGATAAATGTGGAGAATTTACCAGATGTGAGAGCATTTCAGGATGAATTTACAAGAGAATTCCTTCAATCAACAGAGGAAACAAGGGAAGGATATTATCCTTTTTTGTCAGGGACTGGGGCGTATAAGATGGATTTTCCAGCTGGCGGGATTGTTGGGGAAAAAGGGTACGCGCTTGAAGGGGAGAGATTTGAAAGTTTTAGGATTGGTGTTAAAGAAAAACAAATCGCCTCTTCAATAAACTTTAAATATAAAATTGAAAAAAGAAATAACGTTGAAGTAAACTTAGACATGCTGAAGACTTCAACTAATAAAAGTCTTCAATTTGAAAAGTTGTCTTTAAAAGGCAGGGATATATATCTTGCTCGATTTGAGAATGAGAGCGGTGCATATGGAATGGTAGGATATATACAAAATAAATTATCAACAGGAGGGGTATCGGCCATATATACTTCTGAATGCGCAGAGAGGACGAAATCTTGTGAAGATATAAATGAAATTAATAACAATAAAATGCTTAATTGGTTAAAATCAATAGAATTTGTAAAAGAGTAAATCAAGTATAGGTAGTATTTGTGGAGGGAAGGCCTGTGAAATATTGGCTTGTAATATTTTTGATGTTTTTTGTATTGTTGCTAGGAGGTTGTCAGGAAGATAAAAAACAACGTGTTAAACCATCTGAAATGAATGTAAAGGATTTACCAGATGTGAGAGCATTTCAGGATGAATTTACAAGAGAATTCCTTCAATCAACAGAGGAAACAAGGGAAGGATATTATCCTTTTTTGTCAGGGACTGGGGCGTATAAGATGGATTTTCCAGCTGGTGGGATTGTTAGCGAGAAATCATACTCAATAAATAAAAAAGGATTCGAAAGTTTTTTTATTGGCGTACACCAACTCGAAAGGGAAGCATTAATTAGTATTAATTATAATTCTATGTATGTAAATATTGAGTCAACGCAAGTTGTTTTAAGAAAGCAGTTAGATGAAGATCTAAAATTTAATAAATATGATAGTAATGACTTGGAAATCTATGCAGCTACTTTTACATTTCAAAAAGGCTATGGCATGGCTGGAGTAATTCTTAATAAAAAGTCGGATGGTGGGGGAGTATTAGTAACTTATGAATCTAATTTGATTAGCAAAAGTGATCAGGGAAAACAAAAAGAAAAAATAATTAAATGGATGAAATCATTTAAATTTAATAATAATATGAAAAAAGAATGAAGCAGCTTAACAAAAAGTTCCATTAGTAATTTACCAGCAGGGGTATTGAATTTGATAATCTTGTTTTTGGAACTTTTGACCTACATAACTCATGTGAAAAAAGTAGGGTTTTATAAATTTTTCCAAGAAAGACTACCTTTCTTATTTTACTCTCTATATACTGAAGTTAGATAAAAATCGGAATACAGAAATAGTTGGGCAGCATGGGAGGAATGGTCTATGAGATATTGGCTTACAGCGTTGTTAGCAATTTTTATTGTTTTGTTAGGAGGTTGTCAAATGGATCAAGAAAAAAGTACGAAGCCAGCAGAGATGAGTGTGGAGGATTTACCGGATGTGAGAGCGTTTCAAGATGATTTCACAAGAGAATTCCTTCAATCGACAAAGGAAACAAAGGAAGGATATTATCCTTTTTTGTCTGGAACCGGGGCTTATAAGATGGATTTTCCTGCCGGTGGTATTGTTGGGGAAAAAGGATATTCTAAAAAGCAAAAAGAATTTGAATCATATCTAGTAGGTATAGATGAAGGAAATGGCTTCGAATCATCTATAAAAATTGATTACTATTCTAAAATAGGTCAGACTTCTACAGAGTTGGAAATGCTCTCAAGTCAGTTTAATCAAAAGCTTGACTTTGAATCGTATGATGAAAATAATATCACTATTTCCCTGGCTAAATTTGAGGATGACGAGAAGACTATCGGAGCTGTTGGGTTACTAGAGCATAAAAGCACACAAGAAGGATTGTCAATAATATATGAAAGTGAGTGTATACGTTCTGTTGAGGATTGTAAGACAGAGAAAATAGAGATGCAGAATAAAATAAAACAATGGGTCAATTCTATTAAATTTGTTAAAAATGATGAAAGTGATGAAGAACAATGAGTGAATCAATTCTAAGCACGGACGAAATTAGATTACGACTTATTAACTTAGAATATAAAGATCTGAATAAAAAAGATTTTGAAAAAGAAATTAAGCAGATTTATTTAGAAGAATATGGAGAAATATTACCAGCTAATATAGAGATTATTCATTCAAGAGACTCCAAGAATTCTGAAGTTACCTCTTCTGATTATAACGGTACGGCAGTATACTTTCATTCCAAGGAAAAAGATATAAATGAATTATATATTATATCGCAAGGTACCCAAGATGGAGCTGATTGGGAGTATAATTTAAAAGCCATGTTTGCTGGTAAAGATTTCACACAAGCGAAATCGGCAAATAAATTCACAGAGGAAGTTATTAAAGAGATCGATAATAATGGAGAATTAACTGTGACTGGACTTTCTCACTCTTTGGCTCACAATAACAACACTACTGCACACTTAATTTATGATACATTCGATGAAATTTACAGTGTGAATGGAGCCCAGACAAACTACTATCAGTTATTTAATGCTGATAGAGACTTTAGAAGAGAAATAATGAATAATTTTAATCTTTCCAGAACAAACCCAGACGCCATCTACAACTTAGACCCCAAACAACTGGAAACCTTCGCAAAGGAATACTACAAAGACAAGGCAACGAATGTGCATCAACTTATTTCCAAAGACGATCCTCTTTATGCAGTGAGCGGAGCAAGAGGTTTTTTTACGATTGGTGATGTGAAATATGTGGATACAAACCCTGATTTGCCAGGGTTAAGAAATCTTATGGATGAAATTCCGGATGAAGTTATTAAAGACTTTCAGGAATTAGCTATTGACTATACGGTAGCATCCAAAAAAGGCGGCACTAATGCTGCGATACAAGAGATAATAGGCGTAAATATGGACTTGGTTAACGAAATTGATGATATTGGCAGTGCAGTCAAAGTATATTTTACTAAACAAGGTGAGATCGATGCCATGGTTCATGGACTGAATGATAAGTTGCCAGGAGTACTTTCCAGAATAAAAACAGTTACTGGAAATGCAGATGTTATTTTTGGAAGGTTAGTAAACGCTGGCTACATTACCGAGGAACAGAAGAATACATTAGTAACAGAACTAACAGCTATAGAGGTAGAGCTGGATGGAATTCAGGAAACCGTATCCCGATTGACAAGTATAAGGGATATGGGAGATTTTTATGCACAGCTTGGTGGAGATGCGGCTGCAATTATTAAAATGAAAAGACATTACAATTCTATTATGGAAAGCTTCGAAGAATTAAATAATGAGGATCTGCTGGCTGCTATGGAGCAATCGGCCAAAGCCATAGTATATCTGAGATGCTTGAAGGTTTGTCTGATAAGAAGAAATCATATATTGGTACAGATATGGTTTATACGACTGACAGTGGCGGAAAGGAAATTCGAGTAAATATATCCGCATCCCTCCGCATGTATACAGATGGAAAAAGTCTGCTTGAAGAAAAGAAAGATGAAATCGGCAAGCTGGATCTTGCCTGGAATACAGAAATTCTTCAGTGCTTTGAAGATGAAAAACGAAAAGTAGTTCATAAAATTAGTGAAATAGAAGGAAGTCCGGGAAGTTATAGAAGCTTACTTCGTAAACATGTGTATTTTTCAAGATTGGATAAGACAGTGAGAGGAATACAAGTCCATGATGTATTTTATCCACTGACGAATGCGGATTTAGATACAGAGATTACCAGTTTAAGAGAATCAGTTGAAGAAGGTTTTACGTATATTGAAAATTATCGAAAAGCTATTGAAGCTTTGTTCGATAAAGATGATCATATTGCTACACTTTTTGATTTAGCGGGGAGGTTATAACATGGGAGAAGAACACTCCATTGCAGTAAGTGAGCGCATTCTTGCAAGTGAAGATTTTTCTCATAAAAAAGATACGCTTATGTTGTATAAGAATAACTTGGAAACCTTGGATAAAGACTTCTTTACATTGGTAAATGGAATAATCATTAACGAGGAACAAAAAGGAGAAGTTGTTGAGGCAATGCAGCAAAAGACAAAAACGTTTAGAGATAAGAATGAGAATTTGCTGAGTCAATTAGAGAGAGAGATTACTAGAATTTCTAACACGTTAGATGATCAGATTGATGATATGAAGACACAGCGGATGACAATTACTTATGAGGACACACCTTCCGCATAATTGAAGTGTTACTAGCAGGGAGGAGGCCAGGTTGGTGAAAAAGCTTATTTTGTTCTTACTTCTAGTTATCTGGATGACTGGCTGTGGTGGAGAAGAAGCTGAAAAAGATGAAGGCACAGAAACAGCGCAATCGAAAGAAATGAAGAAAGACATGGATGAAAAAGCAGAGGAAGCATCGGATACTGATAACTTAGAAGATAAGGGTACGGATGGAAAAAATAATCTCGGAGACATGAAAGTGGAGCTGTCCGGTAAAGCAAGCATTAAAGAAGAGAGTGTTATCATCGATGGAGAAAGTAATCTTCTTCCAGGAACGTTCATTTATTCGAGTGGTGTCACTGATAGTGGATTTGCTTCATCCAATTTTATTAATAAGGCAGAAGTTCGGGAAGATGGGAGCTTTACCTTTGAGTTTGACGGCATAAGTAAAAGTACCACTGTAAAATTGAAATTATACAATACAAAAGATGAAACGAAAAAGCATTACGGAGAGAATTTAGAAAAGGTTACTGGTCCTCAAAAATATAAAACAGAGAATCATGGGGAGTTTGAAGTAAAAACGGAATTTTATATTAATGCAGATATGCCAATGCCATACACCATTCCGATCGAAATTCCAAAATGGGAAAAAGAACCGGAGGATTACGGAGACGCTAATGTGTGGATGGAAGCAAAGGTAGATAGTGACCATCGCTACTTATATTTTCATGGAAAAAGCAATTTAGTAGAGGGTACGCAGGTCGGTGGAAATTTACGGAAAGCATCCGGAATTATCGATGCATTTTCTTTTGGACATACAAGGGTGAATCCAGATGGTACCTTTGAATTACGTGTGCCTTATCATCAGCTTAAGCAAGGTATGTATATGCCAATCCAGGTCAAACCGAAAAATAACAGCTGGGATGATTTGTGTCAGCATATGGAGAGCAAGGGGAAAAATGGAAAGGCAATCTCGTTAAAAACGATAAAGATGACAAGTATCTCGAATACATTGTAGAGATAGATGCGCCGAACTTTGATCCAGCAGAAGATGTAGGGTTAACGGTTAATGAAGAGGAAGTAAAAATGCAGATGCCAGATCATTTATTATTTGATTTTGATAAAAGTGAATTAAAACCAGAAGCAAAGAAAATCTTGGATAAAGTAATACAGGATTTACAGGAATTAGAGGAAGGAACAGACATTCAAATAAATGGTCATACAGATAATGTAGGTGATTCAGATTACAATCAAGAACTGTCGAAAGAACGGGCAGATGCAGTGTGGAACTACTTGAAAAAGAATGGAGATCTGAATGGTCTGCAAGTTGAAAAACAAGGATATGGGGATACCAAGCCAATTGCTTCCAACAAAGATGAAGACGGCCAGGAGAAAAACCGCCGAGTAGAAATTGTGATAAATCCAAAGGAAACCGACTCTTAAGGGAGTTGGTTTTTCTTTATAGAAAATGTCTTCTGCCAATATAAAACTATTGAAGGAAAAAGGTGTTTAATCTTTTAAGGAAGAGGATACATACTGATTAGAAAGACATATTCTTTCCAAAAAATTACGGAGGTGGATGAAAATGGCAGACATTAAGTTCAAAACAGGTGAAAACGCACCGGAAAACGGCAAGTATAAAGTGGACAGCTTGGTGAATGGAGGTTCTTCGAGCAACGACAATACAACTATTGATATGGATCAAGGAGAGCAATTTCCTCCATCACCAACTTCCAATGAAGCTGCATATTGGGTAAAAGCTTAACATGAATTAAGAGATTTTTACGTTTTGCAAGTGAATTCCAGTGGAACAAAAGTAGTACAAGCCACACATAAATCAGAAAGGAGCTGCTTAGAATGGCTAATAATAACAAGAAGAACAACAAGATGGGTGTAGAAGAAGCAGGTAAAAAAGGTGGACAAACTACAGCACGTAATCATGACCAGGAATTTTATGAAGAGATCGGTCAAAAAGGTGGAAATACAACTTCTAAGAATCATGATCAAGAATTTTATGAAGATATTGGTAAAAAAGGCGGAGAAAAAACTTCCAAAAACCATGATCAGGAATTTTATGAAGAGATCGGTCAAAAAGGTGGAAAGACCACTTCACAGAATCATGATCAGGAGTTCTATGAAGAGATTGGCCAAAAAGGCGGAGAAACAACCTCAAAGAACCATGATCAGGAATTCTATGAAGAGATCGGTCAAAAAGGTGGCAACGTGCGAGGTCGCCAACAACAAAAGGATAACAAAAATAATTAATTCGTTCAACCATAAAACATGCAAAAAAGGAAAAGGTGCTGCTCCTTTTCCTTTTTTGCGTTTAAATGAGAGATATGCTATTTCATTTGAGAGATACTTTCCGAATATGAGAGAGCAGCCCTCTGAAATGAGAGAGTCCTGCCTCAAGATGAGAGAGCAACCTTCTGAGATGAGAGAGTCCTGCCCAAAGGTGAGAGAGCAACCCTCAGAAATGAGAGAATCCTGCCCTAAGATGAGAAAGCAGCCTTCACAGATGAGAGAGCCCCCGTCCCCTAATCCCAGTTAAAATACCTTCGTTGTCCAATTTTCCCCGTTCCATACTTCTGTTACAATATCTTCATAAAAATGAGGTTCGTGGGAGATTAAGAGCACACTACCCTTGTATTCCTTTAGCGCTCTTTTTAATTCTTCTTTTGCATCCTGGTCTAAATGGTTGGTTGGTTCATCTAATACGAGTAAATTGGTTTCCATGTTAATCAGCTTACAGAGTCGGACTTTTGCCTTTTCTCCACCACTTAACACTTTTACTTTACTTTCAATATGCTTTGTAGTCAGGCCACAGCGAGCTAAAGCTGCTCGCACTTCATATTGATTCATATGAGGGAATTCATCCCAAATTTCTTCCAGACAGGTTTTATTGCTGTCTGTTTTCATTTCCTGTTCAAAATATCCAATAGACAAATGCTCCCCAAGCTCTACAGATCCTTGAAGGGCAGGAATTTCACCCAAAATACTTTTCAGAAGCGTTGTTTTTCCAATACCATTGGCGCCAGAAAGGGCAACCTTCTGACCACGTTCCATGCTAAGGTTCAATTTATTGGAAAGTGGCTCATCATACCCGATGACCAAATCCTTTGTCTCAAATAAATACTTACCTGGTGTACGTGCCCGCTTAAATTCAAATTTCGGCTTTGGCTTTTCTGCATCTAATTCAATGACATCCATTTTATCAAGTTTTTTCTGGCGGGACATAGCCATTTTGCTTGTAGCTGCATTAGCTTTATTTCTTGCAACAAAATCCTTTAGATTAGCAATTTCCTTTTGTTGCTTTTTATAAGCTGCTTCCATTTGTTGCTTTTTCATTTCGTAAACACGTAAGAATTCATCATAATCACCTGGGTATCTGGTGATTTGCTGGTTTTCCATATGATAAATTAAATTGATAACACTATTTAAAAATGGAATATCATGGGAGATAAGGATGAAAGCATGCTCATAGGCGATGAGATAATTTCGCAGCCATTCAATATGCTCAACATCCAAATAGTTAGTCGGCTCATCAAGCAGGAGTATGTCCGGCTTTTCCAAAAGTAGCTTAGCAAGCAATACTTTTGTTCGTTGTCCTCCGCTTAAATCGTGGACATCACGCTCCAGGCCGAAATCATCAAGCCCTAGTCCGTTGGCAACTTCCTCCACTTTTGCATCAATGATATAAAAGTCATTGTTCGTAAGTGCATCCTGAATTCTACCTGTTTCTTCTAATATCTCTTCCAATTCTTCAGGACTAACTTCTGCCATTTTTGCGAAGAGCGCATTCATCTCTGCTTCCATATCATACAAGTATTGAAATGCAGTTCGCAAAACATCACGTATGGTCATACCTTGTTTTAGCGCAGCATGCTGATCTAAATAGCCAACCCGTACATGCTTGGACCAGCTAACGGTTCCTGCATCAGGCTCCAATTTTTTAGTAATAATGTTCATAAAAGTGGATTTACCTTCACCATTGGCTCCGATCAATCCAATATGTTCTCCTTGCAATAGACGAAAAGACACATCATCAAAAATAGCACGATCCCCGAATCCGTGGCTTAAATTATTTACTGTTAATAAACTCATCGTTCAAACACCTTTTCTTTTTAAATTCATCTTATCTATTATAAAGGTCATTGCATAAAAAGGATAGGGAAGATTGCCAAGTATCTATTCAACTGGTTTTGTTGTTGTTATGTCAGCTGGATCCCTTTAATAATAAGAGCTTGGAAGACATATACAGCCTCTTGTTAAGTGTATCAAATGTTGAAGTGGCAATTCTTATGCTTGGAAAAACTCTTTTTTTAGCATACCCATCTGAATGATGTCATGCCATTCCCCATTTCGGTATAGCGCTTCGCGACATTCCCCTTCTTCAACAAAACCTAATTTTTCGTACAATTGAATTGCTCTTGTATTAAAGGAAAAGACCTGTAAGGAGACGCGATGCAAATTTAGCTCATGAAATGCATAGGTGAGCAGTAATTGCAGCGCTTCTTTTCCATAGCCTTTCCCCCAATAATTCTTTTCACCGATATCAATAATACATTCCGCGTTTCGATTTTTTAAATCAAGATTAATGAGTGAAGTGACCCCGATGGGAATTTGCTGCGTCCTTTCCATAATAATATAGCTCTTGGAGGAACTGGAATCGAGCATGCGAATTTCTACAAAGTCACTTGTTTCTTTAAACGTATATGTATCCAAAAATAGACTGGTGGAGTTCATTACATCCATGTCCATTCTCCATGTGTGATACTGTTCTGTATCACTCTTTTCCATTTTGCGTAAATATACTCTTTCTGAAGAAAACATAGGTCTGCCTCCTTAATTGGCTGGTCAAGTATGGAATTTATTTTTATTGAAAGGGGGAGGGCCTTTGATGGATGGGGGGTTGTCGCGGTCAGGGTGCTTGTTGTCTCGGCTGGTGCGTTTGCTGTCGCGGCTGAGAGGTCTGTTGTCTCGGGCAGGGAGCTTGCTGTCGCGGATGGGGAGCAGCCAGTCTCGAACAGCTCATGTCATGTCTCGGTTCATCTGATTCCAGTCTCGGTTAATGAACTTATTGGATATGTTCGGCGATCAGATTTGGCGATGCTGAGAATGGAAAACTCTCTTTCATTATTATAGTAGAAAAATTGAGATATTTTTGGTTGAAATAAAGGATTACAGGTAGGCTTGTAACCCCTTATTTTTTTTATAAGATGAAACACTAATTTTTCTTGGAAAATCCTTCTTGTTGCAAATAATCTGCAGCGCCATTGTAAGTTGGATAGGTGGCATCCAGCATATTGCCTGCATATATATCCCAGGTTTCATATTCATGGATTAAAGTTAGTGTATTTCCTTCCTCATCCATCCAATTTTCCTTTAACGGTTCCTGTTCAGAAAGAGAAGCGATGGACTGTTCAATAATTTGGCGAAGATCCTTTTCGTTAAAGTCGCGAATGTTTGTCATCCCTTTGGAATCAGTAGGATAGGTGTCGGTCATCTCCCCTGTATAAACAAATCCATTTCCATTTGGATGCAGTCGGTATACGACAATCTTCTTCTCCACTATACTTCCTTCATAATGAAAATTCACGCGTCCAAGCGACACATCATGCCGGGTCAATTCAGTAAATGATTCAATTATAGCTAGTTTTTCTTCAAATGTTAGCATGTTACCTCCGGATGTTAGTTATTTTTCTTCATTATAGCATTGGCTGAAGATGAAATACCAATAAGAGTAAGTAATAAAGTAAGAGAAAGAAGTCTCATTTTTAATACTTATACATTTGTTTATAATACTTTATTTTCAGTTAACATTTAATTAATAAACTATCTTTATACTTGTAGTTAATTAAAGTAAAGGAGAGTGTTAGATTATGAGGTATACTTTTTCTATTCTTTTCGCGTTAATCCTGTTGATAGGTATGTTCACTGTTCCTGCATTTGCTGCAAGTAATGATTCAAAATCTCAGGTAGCAAACGTTGCCCACCGCGGGGCCTCCGGACATGCGCCTGAAAATACGATGGCGGCATTTGACAAAGCTTTTAAAATGAAGGCAGATTATATTGAAATTGATGTACAAATGACAAAAGATGGGGAACTAGTTGTCATTCATGATACTACTGTAAATCGCACTACAAATGGTGTAGGAAATATTAAAGATTTAACATTGGAACAAGTAGAGCAGTTAGATGCAGGAAGCTGGTTTAGCAATACTTTTTCGGGAGAGAGAATTCCCACATTTGAAGAGGTTATTGATACGTATAGAGGAAAAATTGGTATATTAATAGAATTAAAATCACCTGAGCTATACCCCGGTATTGAAGAAAAAGTGGCGAAGGTTTTAAAGGAACGCAATATGGATCGTCCAAATAACAACAAGATTATCATCCAATCTTTTAACCATACATCAGTACAAGCTTCTAAAGAGTTATTGCCAGATATTCCGCATGGAGTACTAGCTGGTATGAGTTGGAAGGATGTGACGGACGAGCAGCTAGCAAAATTTGCAACGTATGCTGATTTTTTTAATCCGAACCTAAATATTGTATCACCTGAATTACTTCAGCGGGTCCATACACATGATATGAAAATGTATCCATATACGGTCAGAATCCAAGAACAAGCAGATAATTTATTACAACTGGGGGTTGATGGAATTATTACTGATTTCCCTGAATATGTATATCAGCATCCAGTTAAATAACTATATTAATTTAAGAACGCTGGCTTTAGAAGATTTTTTTAAACAATGCGTATGATTAACCTTCTATTAATCAGGGTACATTCATTAAGTAATAAGCTAGTCTGAAAGAATTACAGGAGGTTATATAAATGAAACAAGAACAGTTAATTTTACATGAACGTCCAAATGGATTGCCTGATGAAAATACATTTCAATTTAAAGAGGTAGAAGTCGGTGAAGCGAATGATGGGCAAGTATTATTAAAAACACTGTATGTTTCTGTTGATCCATACATGCGTGGCAGAATGTCAGATAGAGATTCCTACATTGAACCATTTCAGGTTGGAGAGCCGCTTGCGGGTGGCGTCGTCGCACAAGTGGTTGAGTCAAAGACAGACCAACTTGAAAAAGGGGATATTGTACGAGGAAATCTGCCATTTCAAGAGTATCTTGTAGTACAGCCAGACACGGTCAGCAAGGTTGATACAAATGGCCTTAATCCGAGCGTGGCATTAGGAGCACTTGGGATGCCGGGGTTAACAGCTTACTTTGGTATGATGCATATTGGTGGACCAAAAAAAGGTGAAACTGTCGTTGTTTCTGGTGCTGCAGGTGCAGTCGGGCAAATTGCTGGTCAGCTTGCCAAAAAAGCAGGAGCGCGCGTTGTTGGAATTGTTGGCTCAGAGAAGAAGGCTGCTTATATAACCGAAGAGTTAGGCTATGATGCAGCTGTAGAATATAAGAAAGGAGACGTGCAGCAGCAATTAAAAGAAGCATGTCCAAACGGGATAGATGTGTATTATGAAAATGTTGGAGGAGAAATTGGCGATGCGGTTTGGCCATTGCTAAATGACTTTGCGCGTATTCCAGTATGTGGTGCTATTTCTTCCTACAATTTAAAGGAAGGTGAACAAGATATTGGTCTGCGGATCCAACCATTTTTAATTAAATCACATGCTAAAATGCAAGGATTTATCGTTGGTGATTTTGCTGACCAATTTGGTGAAGCATACAAATTTCTCGCTGAAGGTGTTTCTAATGGAGAATTAAAATTTGAAGAAACAATTAAGGAAGGTTTTAAAACAATCCCAGATGCGTTTCTTGGTTTGTTTACCGGAGAGAATATTGGAAAGCAGTTAGTAAAAGTTGCAGAGGAAGAATAATTTAGCAGTCTGAAGGATATTTGAGTGTGACTGGGGAGACCGGAAGTCCCTGCCTTAAAGCAACATAAATAAAAAAACAGAAGCGCCAAACTCGGGTGCTTCTGTTTTTTATAAATTTCAAAGTCGTTTCAACTAACAATTACAAATCATGATAACATTTCCATCCGGATCTTTAATATTAAACCATGCTGTCTGTTCTACCCATTCTATTTCCCTGACAATATCCACTTCTTTCATTTTAATAGATGTATAGGCTGCCTCGATATCCGGTGCAAAGAAGTTGAAGAGCGGGCTCGGACTGACGATATGCTCGAATGTTGGGTCAAAGGTGTGATCATCAAGCGTAAGGGAAGTAGTTCCATTAACGGGGATATTGTATACAGGTGAGTTTACTTTCTCTAAATCAACGTCAAGGCCTAGTATATCTGCATACCATTGGACTGACTTTTTCAAATTGCTAACATGTACGAAGATACCATTCATTTGATTTTTTATGGGCTGTGTTTGCAAAATAATCCCCCCTGAAAGAGTTGCTTAATATAGATTTTCTACAAAGCGAGTAAAAGTTCTTCAATTATTTCAATAGTTTTTTGTTATTTAGACAATAAATGAACTGTTCCCTGCCAAAACGGAATACTGTTTCCTTTACTTGCATGCCGACGCTTTCCAGTAGGGCACATGACCTTTGATTAGCTGCTTGCGTCTCGGCAACTAGCTGAGAGATCTGCATCTCATTAAAAGCATAGTCAATTAATTTTGCTACGACCTCTCTGGCGATGCCTTTTCCCCACCAAAAAGGAAGAAATTGATAAGAAACCTCTGTAGATATACCATCATGGTGCATATCTAAAGAAATAAGTCCGATAAATTGATCTGTGTTTTTTTCTTTAACGGTAAGGTGCACATCTGAAGTGCTAGAGGTGAGCATTTTTGCAAAGCTATTTTTAATAGAAGCTTCTTGAATCGGCCCACCTAAAAATTTTCGCACTTCTTTATTGCTATACAATTGTTTTACATGTCCATAGTCTTGTTCTGAAATGTCTACCAATCTACAACGAGCGGTTTCCAACATATGAAATCTTCCGGCACCTGAAAGCAAAATTACTCCCATTCCTTTGCCAGCATACTGTATAAAACGCAGTCGTGAAAATGATCATATAAATACTCTGCATCTCGCACGACACCATCCTGTTTAAAACCAAGTCGCTCTGGAATACTTCTGCTCTTTTTATTATCAACACCACACTGAATTTCCACACGGTTTAGTCCATATTCATGAAATGCTTGGTCAATAAGGGCCTTTACAGCAATTGTCATAATTCCATTCCCTTGGTAGTTTTCTCCTAACCAGTACCCGATGCTGGTTTTCTTATTAGCCCGATCAATACCGTGGAAACCAACCATGCCTGTCAGTTCTCCCTTATATAAGATGCCAGCTTGAAAGCCGTTGTGGGAAGAAAACTGGTTTAGCCACATGTCAATAACCGGTTCATAATCCTCTTCCTGTTTCATGTTATCTACCCACGGAAGCCATTGTTTTAAGTAGTTGCGATTTTTATCTACTAGGATAAATAATTCCTGCGCATCCTGTTTTTCAAGTAGCTTCAATGAGATGTCATCATTAATATACTGTGTAAACATAGAATATCCCCCAATTTAAAATGATTGATCGTAGTATACCAAATTATCAGGATATTATATACAACTAGTTACTAAAAATGGTGAACAAAATATACTTTACCGCGTCAACAGCTCCACACCCCGCGACAGCAAGCTCCCGCCCCGCGACAACAAGCACAGGTTCCGCGACAGCCAACATCCCATCCGCGACAGCAAGCATGCCATCCGCGACAGCAAGCATGCCACCCGCAACAGTAAGCACCTCATCCGAGACAACAAGCTCACGCCCCGCGACAGCCAACATCTCACCCAAAAGAGCGAACGTCGCATCCTGGCCAACCAACTCGTCCCCAGCAACACAGCGTACACCGTCTCACCTGAAATAATAATTTAAAGCTTTTTTTACAGCCTCAACATTCCGTATAGATGTGTGAAATAGTGTATGTGCATCTGGTCGAATAACGAGAACATCATACAACTGTAAATCTAATTTCTCTTTTGCTTCATCATATAAATCAATGAACACGTTCTCGCTCTCATCTAACTTTTCTCTAGACTCATTATTTAATAAAAATACTGGCCTTAAAATGTTGCCGCATTCTTTATTAAAGGTCTCCATTGCTCTTTGTAAAACTGTTTGCTTCTTTCGAAAAAAGTGTTCATTGCCATAGACAAGGCAGAGACATTCTCCACTGCGAAGTAGCTCATAAACGTTTATATTTTCCCAAGTAGCTGTAACTATAAGACACGGTGGTACACGCACACCAGCAGGCTTTCCGGTTAGCTTTAGGATATGTTTACTGTATGCTGTGCCGGTATAATCATGGGTAAGCTGGGAAAGATTTTTCATCACCTTTTTTTGAAGCAGAGTCCGTTGCAATAATAATTTCATCATGTTGTTTCTTGTTTGAATAGCCCATGGCTCATTCATGGAAATTACGTTAATCATCCGACTCGTTTTTTTAATAATCTCCGCTGCAATGGGTTTTCTTTCTTGTTGGTAAGAATCAAGTAGTGTAGGGTTGAAATTATTTTTAATTACATAGGCAAGCTTCCATGCTATGTTTACTGCATCCTGGAAACCAATATTCATCCCTTGCCCACCAACCGGATTGTGCACATGGGCAGCATCTCCTGCGAGAAGAACATTTCCATCCCGATAAGAAGCAGCATGGCGATGGGATGTTGTTAGCCCGGATAACCAGTAGGGATCCTCAATTTCCAACGATTCACCATAAACATGTGAAATGGAAGCTCGAAATGTATTCATGTCTACTTTGCTTGGGAAATGTCGATCTTGTTTTGTTAGGTCAATAACGATGATCCTTGTATATTCTCCTTTAAACGGAGCGACAAACAGGAGTCCATTTTTGTTGCTGATTAAGTTTAAGTATTCACGGAATGGCGATTGTTTGAGCTTAACATCACCAAGCATGACGCTAACTCCTTCTGACTTACCCTCAAATGGCATTTGTAGTATTTTTCGTGTGGAACTATGCGCACCATCACAGCCAACCACAAACCGAGCGCTAATTTCTTCCTCTGTTTGTCCTTGTATTAAAGCTTTTACTCCATTATGCTCCTGAATAAGATTCGTTAGCCTTTTACCTCTTTCTACCTTTTTTGGTGGCAAATGATTTTCTAAAATAAGTTCTGTTTCCCGTTGAGATAATATTTAAAAAGGAATAGTCTGTATCGCGATTTAATAATGAAAAATTAATGCGGAAAAGTGGCTTGTTGTTTGAATAAAGCTGAGCATGTTTAGCTAAAAACCCATGTTTTAGAAAAGGAGCGGAAAGTCCGGCTAACTCCATTATTTCCATTGCGCGTGGATGAATACCGAGAGCCTTTGAATAACGAGAAGGACCTTGCTTTTTATCGATGATTCTAAAATTAATCCCATATGTATGGAGCATATTAGCCAGCATTAAGCCGGTAGGACCTGCACCAATAATCAGTACCTCTGTATGCGTCTGTTTCATGATCAATGCCTCCCTTAATTAGTACTAATTTACCCTACACCTGAAAAGAAAAACAAAGGATAAATGACAGAAGTAGGGAAAAATATTGTTAAAGTTATGTAAAAAATATTTTACTTAAGAGTATTTAAATTGACTAAAACTATTCTCTATCTCAGTATAGAAAGTAGAAAGTTGTTCGCATTAAACGAAGATTTCCATGCTGAAAGGGGTTGAATGTATGAAGTTTCTTAAAATCCTATTAATCCTGGCAATAATTATAATCGTGTTTTTTCTATTCAC
This sequence comes from Virgibacillus halodenitrificans JCM 12304, assembly GCF_001310895.1. Lineage (GTDB taxonomy): Bacteria > Bacillota > Bacilli > Bacillales > Amphibacillaceae > Virgibacillus_Q > Virgibacillus_Q halodenitrificans. The sequence goes on from NZ_BAZS01000015.1 coordinate 60,169, forward strand.
TGGAAATAATAATGAACAAAAAGAAGAGCAAAAGAGCATGGATCAAGAAAAAAAAGAGGCGGAAGTTCAAGTCACTCTCCCGGCGTTTTTCTTTGAGGAGGAAAGGTTACTTGATGACGCGTTTATGGAAGCGGAAAAAAATAATGTGGAAGATGTAACGCAAAACCAAGATGGTTCTGTCACTTTTGCGATGACAACAGAACAACACAAGAATTTATTGAAGGATTTGGAAAAAGATTTAAAGGAAAAAATCGATAAAATAAAACAAAGTGAAAGCACGCCTTCTATTAAAGATATTTATTACAACGAACGCTTTTCTGAATTTACCATGATCGTTGACGAAGAAAAGTATAAAGAAGGTTTTGATGGATTTGCGACACTATCTCTTGGTACTGCTGGTATGTATTATCAAATGTTTAGTGGTGAGGACATAAATGATAGTGAAGTTACAATAAAGCTTGAAAACGAGGGTACAGGAGAGGTTTTTGATAAAATGATTTATCCGGATGCATTGAATGGTTCGGAAATAAAGAAGTAATATAGGTTATAAATGAAAGCAGGCTTATGGATATAGCTATTTACACAAATTTCCCCTTCCTTCATACACTATAGGGACGAAGCTGCTATTTATTTAGTAAGCTTTTCTATATTTAAATGTAACCGCTTAAAAGGTTCCATGTTTAAAAAATTAGGGAATGTTAACAATGGAGATAAATAATTTTCTTGGGAGGGATTTTGACGTGGATAGGTTAAAAGCACTGGAAATGCTTGATCGTATGCGACTGCCAAATGGCGCTTATACCGCAAGTCTTTCCTCTGACTATAGTTATGTCTGGATCAGAGATGTATGCTATACGGTATTGCCATTTCTGTTTCAACGATCCGATCGCTTTGAAAAAGCATATCAAGCCTTGTTTGATATTTTTAAAATCTATGAATGGAAAATTGATATCCATCGTAAGCAAAAGCCTGTACAGCTTTATGAGTATATTCATGCAAGATATTCCAAGGATCTAAAAGAATTGGATGTCGAGTGGGGACATGCGCAGAATGATGCCATTGGTGCTTTTCTCTGGGGCGTTGGTGAAGGACACAAGCACGGGCAGCAGGTAATACGGGATGAGCATGATTTACGTATTATTCAAAAGCTTGTGGATTATTTAGAGTGTGTGGAATACTGGCATGCGGAAGACAATGGCATGTGGGAAGAAAATATGGAGGTACATGCCTCCAGTGTTGGCGCAGCTGTTGCTGGTCTCCGGGCTGTGAAGCTGCTGGTCACAGTGAAAGAAGAACTGATTCAAAAAGGTGAGCAAACCTTAAAAGAGCTGTTGCCAAATGAAAGTAAGACAAAGGAAGCGGATTTAGCTTTACTTTCGTTGATCTATCCTTATCAAATCGTTGAGCGTGAAATGGCATTAGAAATACTGTCTCGTGTCACAAGTAGATTGGAACGAACACATGGCGTCATCCGTTATGAAAATGATCGTTATTATAATGAAGGAAGCGAAGCAGAGTGGACATTTGGTTTTCCATGGCTCGGCCTTTGTTATATGGAGCTCGGAATGAAAGATCGTGCAATGGAATATGTGGGGAAAACAATTGGCAACATACCAGATAATTGGGAGATCCCAGAGCTATTTATTGGTGGAATCAATCAACCGAACGGCAACACTCCACTTGCCTGGTCTGTAGCATTATCGTATTTATTCTTGGAAAAGATCGAAGTCATGAATACACAAGAACAGTATGTGTAAGAAAAAACAGATGCACCCATTTGGGCAGCATCTGTTTTTTTGTGGTTCTGATGTATATGGCGGGTTTATTCAATGATTCTGCGGCGGATAATTATGCTCTGCTGCTGATTACTTGATTTCCACTAGTCCGCAATTTCCTCCTACTATGAATTTACATGATAAAGTATGCATCCTAACATTAGCAATGTGATCTTTATTAATTACAGATTGTTAATTAAGCTCATTGATACTCTGCAAAAAAGACTTAAATTTTTTTCGACAATGCTTCTGAAAACTAGTCAATTATCTTTGAAGGAATCGCAATTTTCGCATGGAATTTAGAGATATAGAATAAAAGAGATTAGTTGAAGGAGAATCAGCTTGTGAAGACAGAGAAATCGAGTGTAATAAAAGAAACAGACGACGTCATGCCAGGAGAATTTGAACGTTATTTATTTCATGAAGGTACATTATATAAGAGTTACAGGATGCTTGGTGCACATATAACTGCACATCAGAAACAACGTGGTGTCCGATTTGCGGTATGGGCTCCAAATGCACTTCAGGTAAACGTGGTGGGTGATTTTAATAACTGGAAAGGGGAGAATGATCCACTCGAACGGATGGATGCTTCCGGTGTTTGGTTTGGTTTTATCCCAGATCTTAAAGAAGGAGATCTATATAAATACGAAATTCATACACCTTCAGGGGATCTTATTCAAAAAGCAGATCCGTATGCGTTTGCATCGGAAACACGTCCAAATACTGCATCAATTATTCACCAGCTGGGAGGCTATGAATGGCAGGATGTAAAATGGGAGACCAATCGAAAAAAGCGGGATCACTATCATGAACCGATGGTAATTTACGAAATGCATGCCGGATCTTGGAAGAAGAAGGAGAACGGAAAATTTTATACATACAGGGAGCTTGCAGATGAATTGATTTCTTACGTTGCTTCCATTGGTTATACACATATTCAATTTATGCCCTTAATGGAGCACCCTTTTGACAGATCATGGGGCTATCAGATTACAGGCTTCTATTCAGTGACAAGCCGTTATGGCTCACCAGAGGATTTTAAATATTTGGTAGATCAGTGTCACCAAGCAGGCCTAGGTGTCATTATGGATTGGGTGCCTTTACATTTTTGTAAAGACGATCCTGGTCTACGGCAATTTGATGGAACACCATTGTATGAACCAAGAGAATTGGATATGGCCGAACGCCCAAATTGGGGAACGTGCAATTTCGATTTTAATAAGCCGGAAGTAGTTAGTTTTCTCATTTCCAATGCAATGTTTTGGCTGGAGGAATATCATATTGACGGTTTTCGTGTTGATGCAGTTTCCTCTATGATCTATTTGAATCATGATAATACACTGGCTGTGCCGGTAACCAATGCTTATGGCGGACCGGAGAATTTGGAAGCAATTGCTTTTATAAAAAAATTAAATGAAGTCATTTTTGCCCAATATCCGCATATACTCATGATTGCGGAAGAAGCGACCGATTATCCTCTTGTTACATCCCCAACCTCTGCTGGTGGCCTTGGTTTTAATTATAAGTGGAATATGGGCTGGGCGAATGATGTGCTTCGCTATATGCAAATGGAGGAAACGGAGCGGAGTCACCATCATCATTTACTTACATTTTCTTTTATGTACGCTTTCTCGGAAAATTTCGTATTGCCCTTTTCCCATGATGAGCTTGTTTACGGTAAAAGATCACTTGTTAACAAGATGTCGGGAGATTATTGGCAGAAGTTTGCTAATCTACGCGTACTTTGTGGCTATTTAATGACACACCCGGGGAAAAAGTTATTGTTTATGGGGAGTGAATTTGCTCAATTCGATGAATGGAAGGATTTGGAGCAGCTTGACTGGAATCTATTGGACTATGATTCTCACACAGAATTCCATCATTATTTTAAATACCTTATTCATTTTTACAGAAGCAACCGTTCGTTGTGGCGACTCGATCATAAACAAGAAGGTTTTGAATGGATTGACCCGCATAATTCCTCAGGTCGTGTCATAAGTTTCATACGTAAGGGGAAGCGAAAGGGAGATTATTGTATTGTTGTCTGTAATTTTAGTTCAACTGTTTATTCGAATTATCGGATCGGTGTACCAGCTGCAGGCGTTTTTCAAGAAAGCTTTAACAGTGATGCAAAGGAGTTTGGTGGTTCTGGTCAACAGAATACAGGGAGGTTACTTGTAGAAAAAATGCCATACCATAATCAGCCATACAGCATGGAGGTAACAGTTCCACCGCTAGGAATGGTGGTTTTTACGAAGAAACCAATACAACGGAAGCAGAAATACAGAAAAGGTTAGGAGTGTTACACAATGAGTAAAAAATGGCTTGCAATGTTACTTGCCGGGGGGCAGGGGACACGGCTCGGCCAGTTGACAAACGCACTGGCAAAACCAGCTGTCCCTTTCGGAGGAAAATACCGGATTATTGATTTTACTTTAAGCAACTGCACCCATTCGGGGATTGATACAGTAGGGGTGCTTACACAATATCAGCCACATTTGTTAAATGATTATGTCGGAAATGGGAAAGCATGGGATCTGGATCGGAATATTGGAGGAGTCTCTGTGCTCCCGCCATACCAGGCCAAGGACGGTGGACATTGGTTTGAAGGAACCGCCGATGCTGTATATCAAAACATACGCTTTATCGACCAGCATGATCCTGAATATGTCCTCGTTATTTCAGGTGATCATATTTATAAAATGGATTACACGAAGCTGCTTGATGCTCATACACAAAAACATGCAGATGCAACGATTGCGGTTATTAAGGTGCCGTGGGAAGAAGCGAGCCGTTTTGGAATAATGAATGTAGATCAGAGAGGGAAAATTACCGAATTTAAAGAAAAACCAGATGTGCCAGAAAGTAATCTTGCTTCCATGGGGGTGTATCTTTTTAATTGGAAGCTACTGAAACGCTATTTGGAAGAAGATGCAGTCAATGAACTATCATCCCATGACTTTGGGAAAGATATTATTCCACGAATGCTTGGTGATAACAAACACCTGTATACATATGCTTTCGATGGATATTGGAAAGATGTCGGAACAATTCGCAGTCTATGGGAAGCAAATATGGATCTGTTGCATAAAACGGATGGCTTTACACTTGATGACCCGGACTGGCGTATTTATGCAGGAAATGCGAATAATCCACCACAATATATTTCACCTTGGGCGAAGATTGAGCGATCGCTCATAAATGAAGGGACGATGATTTTCGGAATGGTGGAAGGCTCGGTTGTTTCTTATAATGTTTCGATCGGTAAAGGTAGTCTAATAAGGAATTCTGTGATTATGCCAAACGTATCCATTGGCAATAATGTCCGGATTGAAAATGCTATTATTGCGCCTCATTCTGTAATTGCTGACTGTTCTGTGATCGGCACTGAAAATCAATCAAAGGAAATCACGTTATATGGGGAGCAGCAGCTGTTGCTTTCTAAACTGGAAAACACCCTGCCATGATGAGAAAGGAATGACATGCAAATGAAAAATGTACTTGGGGTAATTAATCTGGTAAATGATAAACCTTTTTTAAAAGAACTGACAAAGCATCGCTGTCTTGCTTCCGTCCCTTTTGCGGGGAGGTATCGTTTAATCGATTTCACGTTATCTAACTTTATTCATTCGGAAATTACGGATGTGGTCGTTTTTACGAAAGCAAAACATCGCTCCATCATGGACCATCTTGGCTCAGGGAGAGAATGGGACCTGGACAGGAGGAATGGAGGGCTGCATATCCTTCCACCTGTTAGTCCAGATAAAAAAGTAAAAGGCGATTTACAGCAATTTCATGAGCATATACAAGTATTTAAACAAACGAAAGCAGATCTGGTCGTTATTTCTCCAGGCCATCATGTTGGAAAAATTGACTACAGTGAAGCGGTAGATGCCCACAGAAAAAAACAAGCAGACATTACCATTTTATATAAAGATTATGAAGGAGAACCAGTGGAAAAGCCTATCTATCACCAATGTCGTATGCTCCGCGATGGCAGTCTTTTGGATATCGATCTATTCACAGCACCACTTCCTGGAGCGCATGTTTGTTTGGAAACGTATATTTTAGATAAGGCATTGTTTATCAAACTCATTGAGCGCTGTGTGGAGCAGGAGGAATATGATTTTTTAAAAGATGTAGTGAAGGCAAACCAGCATAAATTAAATATTTTAGGCTATGCATTTACAGGGCATTTGCCATTTATTCATTCTAACGAAAGCTACTATAAAAGCAATATGGATTTTCTAAACCCCGAAATCATTCATGATTATTTTTATAAACAAGGAGAAATCTATACAAAAGTAAAACATGAAGCACCGGCAACATATACTGCTACATCCAATGTGAGCAATTCTCTTGTTGCTAACGGTTGTGAAATTGAAGGAACAGTTGAAAACAGTGTTTTATTTCGTGGGGTAAAAGTACATAAGGGTGCTGTGGTAAAGAATAGTATTATCATGCAACGAGGGGAAATTGGAGTAGACGTGGAGATTGATGGAATCATCGCAGATAAACATGTCAAACTGATAAACGAACAAAAGAACACAGAAGCTGGCAAAATTCATGTAATTGAAAAGGCGGCTATACGATAGTGGGGGATAAAAATGCATGTACTTTTTGCGGCATCAGAGTGTGCGCCATTTATTAAAACAGGTGGGCTTGGTGATGTGGTTGGAGCATTGCCAAAGGCGCTTTTGAAGCAAGGTTTAGAGGTAAGTGTCATGTTGCCGAAGTATGAAGATTTGCCGTTTTCCTTGAAACAGGAGATGGAAAATGTAGCTCAAATGAAAGTACCTGTCGGCTGGCGAACCCAATATTGCGGTATTGAAAAATTGGAAAAAGACAATATTACCTATTACTTTCTTGATAATGAATATTATTTTAAACGGCATGGTAGTTACGGATTTTTTGATGATGGTGAACGATTTGCCTTTTTCTCTCGTGCTGTGCTGGAAGCTTTACCCTGCCTGACGAGGAAGACTGATATCATTCACTGCCATGATTGGCAAACAGGTCTGATTAGTGTATTGCTGAAAGCTCATTATCGTAATCATCCATTCTATACAGATATTAAGACTGTTTTTACTATTCATAACCTGCGTTATCAAGGCGTTTATCCAAAGGCGGTACTTTTCGACTTATTGGATTTAAGTGATTTATATTTCCATATGAATGGACTTGAATTCCATGGCAATGTCAGTTATTTAAAAGCGGGGCTTGCATATGCAAATCTGATTACAACCGTAAGTCCGACGTACGCAGAGGAAATCCGACAGCCATATTACGGGGAGCAATTGGACGGCTTTTTGCGCACCCGTGAGGATTTACTGCACGGGATTGTAAATGGTATTGATACAGTGGAGTATAATCCGGCGATAGATCCTTTTATTTTCCAGTCCTATGATAATGCTGAGGGGAAACGAGCAAATAAGCTGCGATTACAGGAAAAGTTGGATCTCGCTGTTGATCGTACTATTCCTGTGATTTCCATGGTAACAAGACTTGTTGAGCAAAAGGGCGTCGATTTGGTGCTCCGTGTTTTTCGCGAAATTCTCGGGCAAAATGTACAGTTTATCTTGCTTGGAACAGGAGAGGAACAGTATGAACAGGCCTTCCGGGACCTCGCTGGCGAATACCCGGAGCAGTTAAGAGTGCAATTATTTTTTGATGAAGAATTGGCAAGGCAAATTTATGCAGGCTCCGATCTGTTTCTCATGCCATCCCAATTCGAACCATGTGGTATCGGCCAGCTGCTGGCACTGCGCTATGGAACCATACCAATTGTCAGGGAAACTGGTGGTTTGAAGGACACCGTCACAGCCTATGATGTACTACGAGATACAGGTTACGGGTTTACTTTCACCAACTATAATGCCCATGACATGCTATATGTGCTAGAGCAAGCAGTTGGTCTATTCCGTTATCAGCCGGGCAAATGGGAGCAGCTGGTCGAGCGAGCCATGAGCCAGGACTTCAGCTGGAATTCATCTGCGCAAGCATACGTAAAACTATATGAGTCATTAGTAAAAGAGAAAACAGCCATGTAAGAATGGCTGTTTTTTTTGGTGGAAGGAGGGAGCACAGCATTCAAATGAGAGAGCCGGCGTTTACATGAGAGAGCACAGCACCCAAATGAGAGAGCCAGCCTTTATATGAGAGAGCACAGCACCCAAATGAGAGAGCGAGCCTTTATATGAGAGAGCACAGCACCTAAATGAGAGAGCCGGCGTTTATATGAGAGGGCACAGTATTCAAATGAGAGAGCGTAGCAATCAAATGAGAAAGCACAGCATTCAAATGAGAGAGCCAACCCCTCTTATGATCCACCCCCATCCCAAAAAACTTCCATCTCTACTACAAATCAGAAAATCTATTCCACGTCCAAAAAGAATAACTAGTTCTATGTTGAATATTACCTTCCACCATTGAGCATGCTGAAGGTAAAGGACATTTGGAAAGGAAATTTTTATGTTTAATATCTTTTCAAAAAAAAACAAAGAAAAAAATGCATTTAAAAATGAGACGCGCCCCTATCAAACTAAATCTGTTTCTGATCAGACATTATCAAATGATTTACATAAAAATATTTCAATAATAAAAGAATCCTTTGCGGATACTGCTGATTTAGTATGTAAAACAATTAATTGGAACGGTAAAAGTGGGTTTCTCTTGTATTTAGAAACACTCGTAGATAACGAGTTAATTGAAAATCATATTATTAAACCGATTAAGCAAGCGCAAGAACAACCAATAATGGAAGTTATTACAGCACTTGATTTAAAAGAATCAATGAAACTGCCAGACGTTGTACAAGCCCTTACAAGTGGCTTTTGTGCTTTTCTTCTACCCAAGTCAAGCAAGGTTACACTTATAAAGGTAAGTAAGCAAAATAATCGCCCGCCAGAAGAGCCATTTAATGAACAGGTTATCAGGGGAGCACATATTGGGTTTATTGAGGATTTAAATACAAATATCAATATAATAAGAAACCAAGTGCAAAATCCGAAGCTAAAGGTCGAATATATTACACTTGGAAAGACGGTTTCCACAAAAGTAGCTATTATGTATTTCGATGATCTTGCAAATAAAGAGCTGATCACAAAAGTAAAAGAACGTCTACAATCCATATCAGCGGATATTATACAAATACCTGGATATATACAGGAATATATAGAAGATCGAACCTATTCACCATTCCCACAAACTCTAAATACGGAAAGGCCGGATCGTCTTATTGCTAACTTAATGGATGGGAGGGTAGGCATTATGATGAATGGAACGCCAACATGCTTGATCGCACCTTCTACTTTAATTTCCTTTTTTCAGTCTCCTGATGACTATAACGGCAGAGTAATGATCGGTTCATTTTACAGGTTTATTCGCGTATTTAGTTTTTTTGTAACGATCGGATTGCCTGCCCTTTATATTGCTGTGGTTTCTTTCCACTATGAATCCGTGCCTGTTGAATTATTATTTGCAATTAAATCTTCTCTGGAACCCATACCTGTGCCACCTCTGTTAGAGGCGATATTTATGGCAGTAACTTTGGAACTAATTAGAGAGGCGACGATCCGGCTGCCAAATCCAGTTGCCCAAACCATTGGAGTTGTAGGTGGATTGGTAATCGGAAATGCGGTAGTTGATGCAAACCTTGTTTCAAATATGATGATTATTGTTATAGCAATTACAGCTATTTCATCATTCATTATGCCTTCAACGGAAATGAGCACAACCATTCGATTGCTAAGCTTCCCATTAATGCTTGCGGCTGCTTTGTTTGGATTAATTGGGATAGTAATTGGATTTTTGATCATTGTTATTCATTTGTGCAAGCTAGAGTCGTTCGGTTCTCCTTATTTTGCACCGTTTGGCCCTTTAAGATGGAAAGAATTAAAAGATACAATCATTCGTTTTCCAACATGGATGCTCAATAGCAGACCAAAGGATGCTCAAGCTGTTTACCGGACTACTCAGGCGGAAAACCCGAGAGAATGGGATGAAAAAAATGAATAACAAAGGCATTTTAACATGGTGGGCCAGTTTTGCTATTTTGGTGCAGGTCCAAATAGGTATTGGAATATTATCCTTACCTCGTGATGTTCATAATATTGCGGAAGGTGATGGATGGATATCTGTTCTACTTGCGGGATTAACTATCCAATTATTTGTTACCGTTATCTGGTTGCTGGCAACTCGCTTTAATTCACAGACACTATATGAATTTGCGCCAAAACTTGTTGGTAAATATTTAGGTCGTTTAATTAATTTAGCGTACAGTGTTTATTTCTTAAGTATGGTGTTTTTAACTACCTTATTATTTACTGATATTTTAAAGCGCTGGGTTCTATTTAAAACACCTCACCTTGTTATATACGTATTAGTTATTGGTGTGGCGTATTATCTTGCTAAAGACAATATTAAAGTTATCGCTCGATTTTATACGTTTACTGCCATATTTGTTATCTTACTCATCTTTATTCTGGTCCCTGCTTTAGTCTCTTTTGACATCCGTTTTGTACTACCGGTAGGCCAAGCAGGTATGAATAATATTGTGAAAGGCATTGAGGAAGTTACGAATTCGATGCTTGGATTTGAATTATTGTTGGTGCTTTTTCCATTTATAGATGAAAGATATAGACGGTATAGTATCGTCTTGGCTGCAAATGGGTTTGTTACAATTCTCTATACACTTATTGTATTTATTACGATAACAGTTTTTAGTCCAGCAGAAATTAAGTTGATTCCTGAGCCGGTGCTTTACATGCTTAAATCATTCCAGTTTGATTTAGTAGAAAGAATCGATCTTTTATTTATGTCTGTATGGTTTGTAAGTATTGTAACAACATTAGTTATGTACTTATATGTTGCTTCATTTGGCATAACAACGATCTTAAAAAGAAAGTCACATGCACAAGTAGTCGCATGGTGTGCTCTTTTAATCATTACAGTACTATTTATTGCAGAAAAAGATATTTATGGAATTGATAACTATGTGCAAGCGCTATCTAATTCGAGCTACCTATTTATCTTTGTTCTTCCACTTATATTATTATCTCTCTCGTTTATAAGGAAGGAGCGAGGCAAATGAAGAGGCTGCAACGCAGATTGTTATTACTTATACCAGTTATGTTACTAACCCTCACAGGCTGCTGGGATCAGCAAATGCTGAAGGAAAACCGTCTGATTTACGGAATTGGGTATGATCCAGGTAAGGATAATAAGCTAAGAGAAACCGTAGTAATTCGCTCTGTTCCCAAAGATCCAAAGGCTGGAATTGCCAACGAAATCGTTAGCGTTAACGGCACAACGATCCGAGAGCAGCGTAGCCTATTGAATAAGCGTATTTCAGGTGATTTTGCAGAAGGAAAAGCAAGAATGATATTACTGAGTGAAGATTTAGCTAAAATAGATATCTATCCCTTCCTTGATTCCTTTTATCGAGACCCACGAAGCCCGCTTGGTGCTAAGCTTGGAGTAGTAAAAGGGAGTGTAGAGGAAATATATCGCATCCAGCAAAAAGAACAAACTTTAATTATAGAGTATATTGAGGAATTATTAGATAATGAAGAACGCAATGGAACGATACCGAAGCAATCGATTCAAACGGTTTGTACCCAATTATTTGATGAGGGCAGGGATTTTGGTTTGCCACTCCTTCGCTATGATGAAGAGAACGAGGGGGTAGAATTAGATGGACTCGCTTTATTCAATAAACGCAGCTATACTGGCGAAAATCTCACCGGTCATCAATCAAAGATGATGATGATTTTGGCTGAGGAACGTGGAAAAAATATTGAACTCACATTTAAAGTAGACAACCAAGAGAAAGAGAATTGGTTATACAATTATGTTTCTGTAATTATTTCTGATGCAGATACAAAGAAAAATATAACGTATGATGCTTCAGCAGGTCAATTTATTGTTGATCTGCATATTCAACTGGAAGTACAAATACAGGAATATGCTTCAGATCACCTATACAAGAAAGAAAAGGCAGATGAGTTAGAAAAGGTAATAAAAGAAAGACTCTATAAAGATGCTGATGAGGTTATTACAAAATTGCAGGAGGTTAATTCAGATGTATTTGGCTATGGAAGAGATCTGTTAGCTTACCATGCAAAACAATTACCTGAGAGGGAATTACATGAGGATTATTTTAAAAAGATGAAGATTAACCCAACCTTCCAAGTAACCATTACAGAAACAGGGGGGATTTATTGATTACTTCAAGGATGCTTTTTTAAATAGAACAAAAGCTGTCTACTGTCTGATAACCATGATAAATTTTGATAGGATCCTTGTTTTTTATGATAGAATGAAGTCATTTACAGAGAGGAAGCTGGAACAATGGATCCTTATGTTCTGTTTCTAACAGGGAGGAAAGCAAATGACAGATATTCTGAAAATTAAGCATGTATCGTGGTTAAGAGAAAAGACCGCAATTTTACAAGATATAAATTGGTCTGTAGCTAAAGGTGAGCACTGGTCCATACTTGGGTTAAACGGGTCTGGAAAAACGACATTATTAAATATGATTAACGGCTATATTTGGCCAACGTCGGGAGAAATTTGTGTATTAGAGCACCCCTTTGGAAAAACGGATTTGCGAGAGTTAAGAAAAAAAATCGGCTGGGTCAGTTCTTCTTTACAAGAAAGAATAGGAGGAACCGAGTTAGCAGAGAATGTAGTCATAAGCGGGGAATATGCATCCATTGGGCTCTATGAGCAGCCTACCTGGGATAATTATAGAATTGCTAAGGGTTTAATGGAAAAGTTAGGCTGTGCACATTTGCTAGGTAAAAGCTATCAAACATGTTCACAAGGTGAAAAACAGAGACTGTTAATTGCAAGAGGGTTAATGGCAAAACCGGAGCTACTCATTCTAGATGAGCCAACAAATGGGCTTGATTTTCTTGCACGAGAAGATCTCCTCCGTGTTATTTCGGAGTTGGCTTTGTCGGAAGATGCTCCTACTATTCTCTTTGTTACCCACCACATGGATGAAGTTCTGCCCGTATTTACACATACATTACTACTCAAGGACGGGTCAGTTTTTGGTAAAGGAAAGACAAAAGAAATAGCAACAAGCAATGTTCTTAGCAGCTTTTTTGGCAGGGAAGTAGATGTGGATACAAGAAATGGGCGTGTACAGGTATTATTAAAAGGCAGTTATAATAATGAGTTCTTGTAACGTAATCAGCATTTAATTGAAAACTTTAAAGTATCACCCTTTTTTAAGTTTTAGAACATTTCACTACTGTATTTACTTTTGCACATCTTGCGTATAGACTACTTAATGTATTGATTAAAAGGGGGTACAATTCCATGAAGAAAATTTTCATACTATTGGCTCTTGTGTTAACAGCATGTGGCCAGACACAAAATAACACAGATAGCTCAAATGGTGGAGATACAAATGCAGAGGAAACTGCAGAAAAGAAAGATGATGGAGAAAATGGCGAAGCAGCAATTAAAAAGGCGCTTTTAAGCAATTACCTAAATGTTGCCAAAACAGTTCGTCCATATCAAACAAAAATTAACTTGTACGTGGAATCTGTAAATAATCCAGAGGCTGAAGCTACAATTGAAACAACAAAAGAAGATGCTATAACTGCAGCAGAAGAAGCTGTTACAGCAATTGAAGGTATCAAAGTAGAAGATCTGGATGAAGATAAAACAGCTACATTTAATGATGCTTTGGCAGAATTAAAAGGTGCTTACGAAGCATACGCAAAAGCACTTGGCGAAGAAGAAATTGACGTTGCAGCAGCAGAAGAAAAAATTAATGCAACAAATGAAAAATTGACTCCGGTATTTGAAGATGCTGGATTACATGCTCCGAATTTAGCCAAGGAAATTAACTAGGAAAAAAACACGCAGAGAAATGCGTGTTTTTTTATTGCTTAAAAATAGTAATATACAACAAAAATTCGGTTTTAAATGCAAAATTTCTCCATTTCGATTAAAATAATACCACTGGAACACTTTTATGATGGAGGTGCTAACTCTTGCACAAAGAAGATAAAAACTATATCGAAATATGGGGAGATAACGTTAAGTTACGAGACTTATTGCTATCCATGGTCTTATGTATTGTTTTTGCGCTCGGCGGATACATCTTGGCACCCGGAGATGCTCCTCAGCCACTCATACTAGGACTAATCGGTGGTGTGATTGGCTTCATTATAAGCAGTATCCTGATAAAACCTAAACGCCGGATTACCGTTCTCGGGGAGGAGGATAAATGATGGATACAGCTATTATTATTCAAATGATACTAGCCAGTATGGGTGGAGCGCTTTTATATACACTAATTGGAATTGCACCAGGTACGGATGAAACAGCAGTGCTCGCACCAGTGACTATTGCACTTGCTTTAGTAGGAGTTAGTCCATATGTTATTTTGGCTTTCTTTATTGCAGCGATAGTTGCGAAAAAGCTTACGGATTCCATCCCGGTAGCAGTTGCGGGTATCCCTGGAGGTGTAATGGCAGCACCAATGGTGGAGCATGCAATGATTTTGAAACAGCATGGCATGCCAGATGTAAGTATTAAAAAAATGTCCTCCGGTTCTGTCATTGGTACGATTGTGTCCATACCAGCAAGCTTTTTGATTGCTAAGCTGATCCTTCCTTATGCAGATACGATAAGCAGCTATGCAGGATTAATATTTTTCCTTGGTGCTGTATTTCTCGCGTTGATGGCCAAAAATAAATTGTTGTCATTACTCATCATTGTGCCATTTGCCTTACTTATACAAGGTTTGCGTCACTTATACTGGGGGCTGGATATTATTCCAGAGGATTCCACTGTGTTTGTTTCCTTCTTCCTCGGTATTACGATTGGACCAATTGCATTTAGCTTATTTTCGTTATTAAGTAAAAAACATCGAAACAGCCTTCCCGGCCTAGGTAACAAGGAAATTACGTTAAAAAAATCAAAAAAAGAAAAAGGATTCCCTAATCCATTTAAAATACTTACAAATAAAGAATCAGCGACATCTGCACTCGGGAGTTTAATTGGTACAGTAACATTTTTCCTTTCTCCTGTTGGGATGACTGTATTTTTAGGTGAATTTTTGACACGCCATATAAAGGATCCCGTTCAACGAGCATCTAGGGCAATTTCCACAATGGATGGTTTGACAAATGCTTCCTACATCTCGGGTACATTGGTTCCGCTCATTGCGATTGGATTACCGCTATCCCCAATGGCGATCGGACCGGCAGCTGGATTATTTAATGCTCCTCCGGTATTTACACCAGAACACAATATTCACCATATTTTATCCATGGGAGAAATTATGACTGCAACAATAATTGGTGCAGTGATTGCGATTGTCATCACTTTCTACATTACGATAAAGTATGCCAGTCAAATTTGTGCTTTTGTGTTCAAATACATACCACATGAAGCGTTAATTGGACTTTTCGCTGGGCTTGTCGTCATGCTCGCATATATGGATGCTGGCTGGATTAACATTTTAGGTACGCTTGTAGTTGCGCTAGTCTCCGGACTTCTATATAAAAATGGAGTGAATTATGGAGTTATGTTTATGGTTCTTTATGCAGCACCATGGCTCCTTGGATTGTTTATGTAACCAAATACAGAAGATAATAGCCGTTGATCTATGATTGACGGCTTTTTTTAATTGTTTTAAAGCTGTAAATTGTTGATTTTGTCTCGGATAGGGTGCGTGGTGTCGCGGATAGGAGTGAATTAGTCGCGGGTAGATAGGTGGGTGTTGCGGTAAGCTAATAAAATGTCTCGGTTCAAGTCTGTTTTGTCGCGGTAAGACTAATTTATGTCTTGATATTATCTCAATTCAATAGATAACTTTATAAATAATTAATTTAATAAAAATTTCTGTTATAAGTTCTGAATCTTCACTCACACTAGTGGAATATTATGTTAATATTAGGATGCGGATGTTGATAAATTATTTCGGTTTTTTTGCAGAACTAATTACTTTAAAACGAAAGAAATAATAGGAATTTAAATGAGTAAAGTTAATATAAATGGAAGGATGTGTATAATGAGGAAATTAATAAAAATGAGTTTATTATTTAGTTTATTAATTATTCTTATCCCCCTAAATGCCTGTACTAAGGAAGAAGCAGAGACGAATTTTCATTTGCTTTTAAAAGGAAATAGTGCGAAATGGGATGTGAATGAGTATGAAGTGAAAATATCACCTAATTACTTCGAAGCGGGTCATGGCGTGTTAAGTATGAAGGGGGAACAAGAATATTATACAGATTTCTTTCATTTTGATACACACGCAGTAATTAATGAGAAGGATATAACGGTACATTCTGGCTCGGTTTCTGGCAAAGAAGTAAATATAGCAGAAAAAACAACCGGAAAGGTGGAAGGCGGCGAATATTTAAATGCAAAGGGTGAGCCAATTTCACTTGAGGATGTTAATAGAATTTATATCGTTGTGAAATGGTGGGATAAACAGAAAAAGGAAGACGCAGAGGAAACGATTACTTTGTACAGTAAAACAAAAGAGGGAAATACAACAACATCATAAACTTAGAATAAACGGTAAAGAAACTAGAATAAAAGTTGGCTAATAAGGAGGGGTTTTATGTCTGTGCCAAAACATATTGTTTCTGCTGCAACCATCGTCTTAAATGAGCATAATGAAATTTTGCTTATTAAAGGGCCGAGACGTGGATGGGAAATGCCAGGCGGACAGGTGGAAGAGGGAGAATCTTTAGAAGAAGCGGCGATCCGAGAGACAAAAGAAGAATCAGGAATTGACATAGAAATTACAAGGTTTTGTGGAATTTACCAGAATGTGAGTAATTCTATATGCAATACTTTATTCATGGGAAAGCCGGTTGGGGGTGTGCCAACAACAAGCCCGGAAAGCTTAAAAGTGGGATATTTTCCCATGAAAGAAGGATTAGAAATGGTAACATGGAAGAATTTCAGAGAACGGATAGAGAGTTGTATTAACCTGGAGTGCCAACCTTTTTACATATCATTTTAAGGAGTTAAATGCAGATATAGAAAGTAGTACCCCGAAATAAGAAGTTTTGTAGGTTTTCAATTCGAAACAAAAAGCATATAATAGGAAGTGGTGAAACTATTACTTATTATATAATACTATGATATGCTTTTAGAGGTTAGAATTTATGTTAAAAGGGAGATGGGGGAGGTTGGACGCGTGAGTATTACAGCAACGTGTTTAAACCTACATACTTTCTGCAAATTTTAGGGGAAAAGGTTGATAAAAATGAGCAACAGAGTAACTGAGACAGAAGTCATTTTAATTGGCGCGGGCATCATGAGTGCTACATTGGGAACCCTTCTGAAAGAGTTAGTACCTGAATGGGACATCACCGTTTTTGAAAAACTGGATAAAGCGGGGGAAGAGAGTTCCAATGTATGGAATAATGCAGGTACAGGGCATTCTGCATTATGTGAGCTTAACTATACATCCGAAAAACCGGATGGATCAATGGATATTAGTAAAGCGATTAAAGTGAATGAGCAATTTCAGGTTTCAAAACAGTTTTGGGCTTATCTCGTCAACAATAATCTGATTGGTGATCCACAGCAATTTATTATGTCTTTACCGCATATGAGCTTAGTGCAGGGAGAAGACAATGTAACTTTTTTAAAGAAACGATTTAAAGCACTATCAAACAATCCTCTTTTTGAGGGAATGGAATATTCCGATGATCCAAAAACATTGGTGGAATGGTTACCGCTTATTATGCAGGACCGCCCATCAAACGAGGCAATTGCAGCTACGAAAATGGATACAGGAACAGATGTAAACTTTGGGGCATTGACTCGCATGTTATTTGAACATTTACAGAGCAAGAATGTCGAGATCAACTATAAGCATAGTGTAGAAGACGTTAAGCGGACCAGTGACGGCAAATGGGAAGTAAAAGTACATGATATGGAAAATGATAAATTGGAATTCCATACATCCAAGTTCGTCTTTATTGGCGGCGGTGGAGGAAGTCTTCATTTATTACAAAAAAGCGGCATACCTGAAGGAAGACATATTGGCGGCTTCCCGGTAAGTGGTTTATTCATGGTGTGTAATAATCCGGAAATTATTGAGAAGCATAATGCAAAGGTATATGGTAAGGCCAAAGTTGGTGCACCACCAATGTCTGTACCACATTTGGATACGCGTTATATTGATGGGAAGCGTTCCTTATTGTTCGGTCCATATGCAGGCTTCTCACCAAAATTCTTAAAAACAGGGTCATTGTTTGATTTAGCTACATCGGTAAAACCGAATAACGTTTTCACCATGCTTGCAGCTGGTGCGAAACAAATGCCGCTAACCAAATATTTGATTACACAAGTCATGCAATCCAAGGAAAAACGGATGGAAGAGTTGCGTGAATTTATTCCTGACGCGCAGAGTAAGGATTGGGATTTAGTTGTTGCAGGTCAGCGTGTCCAAGTAATTAAGGATACAGAAGCTGGTGGCAAAGGCACATTGCAATTTGGTACAGAAGTAATTACTTCAGAAGATGGCTCTATTGCAGCATTACTAGGCGCATCTCCAGGAGCATCTACTGCTGTGCACGTCATGCTTGATGTGCTGAATCGTTGCTACCCGCAGTATATGGAAGCATGGGAACCAAAAATTAAAGAAATGGTCCCTTCTTATGGACTATCGTTAATGGATCATCCAGAGCTCCTAAAGGATATTCATAAAACAACAGCAAAAGCACTTGGCTTAACTGAAAAAGAGGGCAAGCAAGCTGTATTCAACTGATTGTTAAAACGAAAAAAGTAGTAAAGAACCTTTCTTCTATATTAGAAGGAAGGTTCTTTTTTAAAGATTTTCGATAAAGCTGTTCTGTGGCGGGATTGCCGCCGCTTTTATTGCTGATTACTGGAGTCTGCGGCGGATATACTTAATTTACTGCTGATTCTTGCATTATACTGCGGATAAATCTTCTTTACTGCTGATACACCACTACTTCAGTTTTTAAAATAATATAAGTATTTTTCTCTAACATCAACTAATTCTTAAAAATAAGGGGAGGTCTCATGAAAACACTAATTATAGGTTTGGGAAGTATCATACTGATCGGTTTGATTGCAGGAATGTTTATATATGAAAACAGAGACGAGGACAC
Organism: Virgibacillus halodenitrificans JCM 12304; assembly: GCF_001310895.1. Taxonomy (GTDB): domain Bacteria; phylum Bacillota; class Bacilli; order Bacillales; family Amphibacillaceae; genus Virgibacillus_Q; species Virgibacillus_Q halodenitrificans. The sequence continues at coordinate 79,076 of NZ_BAZS01000015.1, forward strand.
ACTCCCTCAATACCAAATGGATACGGGAGAACCTGAAGATAGCTCCAACGCAACTACACAAACAGAACCACAACAAGAAGATTTGTGGCCAGTAGATGGAGATGAGATAAGTTATTCCTTGCAAAATGAAAAGCTACATATTACCTATGACAAGGGAGAAAGCTGGGTTACTGTCCCGGTGGAAAAAGATAAACTGTTTGCAGGAGAATACAATGGAAACAAGCAATCACTCATTGACACCAGCTATATACTTACTGAGAAGCGGGCTGCTTTCCTTTACGCAGAAGGCACAAACTGGGAAGCCCAAACGGTTGGCATCGTTTATTCTGAGGATCAGGGGAAGACATGGGAAAAAAATATTGTCACTGAGTCCTTTCCAGCTTTACGATTTAGAAAAGTAGACTTTGTAAATGATCAATTTGCTTACGTCATTTTGTCTGGTGGAAGAACCATGTCACAGGAGGGCACACAGCCATATATTTCCGAGGATGGCGGAAAGACTTGGACCCAGACAAATACACCAGGAACAACAAGGCTGATATCCGACGGAGCGTTTATAAATGAAAAAACAGGGTTTCTATCTTATGGAACGATTAACCCTGACCAACCGGACCTTTATGTTACAGAGGATGCGGGTGAATCGTGGGAAATGGCAAGCTTTCAAATGCCAGAAAAATATGAACCTGTATTTGTTACAGCAGAAATGCCTGTTAAGGAGGAAGATCATTTAGCCATATTAGTAAATCAAGGGCCGAATGGAGATTATTTGGGAGGAAAGGTCAAAGGTAAATTTATTTCCAAAGATAATGGGAAGACATGGGATTTTTCTAAGGAGGTGCAGCCAAATGAATAAAAATAAAAGCAGGAAGGTGTTTGGCTGGGTACTTCTACTGATCACGTTGGGATTTTTTTGTTTGCAAATGGGGAGCTTGTTTGTCCAGGCACGCTATGATGCTTCCTACGTAGATGATCGGTTATTTTATATTTTAAATATGGTTATAGTTATTTGTCTTATGCTTTCCATTTGGTTTCTACTAAAACCAACGAAAAAAATTGCGGTAAGCTTCACTATTATTTTTGCGTTGTTTGTTATTGCTAATGGTATATTGCTTGTGAACAGAATGGAAGACACAAAAAATATTTTAAGCGTTTCACCAGATTGGCAGCACGTACTCTCCATTAAGCAAGATGGGCAATCAAAGGAAGCTGTATATTATCGTTCTTATTATGGGATTTTGGCACGACCAAAAGAACAGTTACCTTATGCAATAAACGATGAATATGAGGTGAAATGGCTAGCCAAGGATGTGGCAGCATTTACGTACAAAGCAACAGACGAATCCATTCAGCAATTTATTGCAACATATGGAGATCGAGGCAGTGGGACGTCTTACTATTATGTAGGAGGACAAACCCACGGAGTCTGGCAAGCCAAGGATACAAAAGTGATAAATAATCAAGAAGGTATTTCAATTACTCATAATGGTGAAACGGAAGTATTTGAATGGGATTATATCGAACAATTCGGAACCCTGGCTATTGTTCTGAAAAAAGATCATGAAGCTGCATGGACAATTGCCTTAAAGGAAAATTTCGAGGTACATGCAGATGCTTCCAAGAAAACAGTAGGAAATATCGTGCTATATAAAGCATCCTTAGAGGAAAGTGAACCAATTTTGCTGGAGTATCAAGGTGAATATGAATAAAAAGGTCATCCTTAGTGATGATCTTTTTTTATGAAATTAAACTTAATAATGGAATATTATGTTAATATGAAGGAGTATATCATTCGAAATGTGAATTTCTGCTGAATTACTTTCTTAGAGGGGGGACATATGATGAGTAAACAACTCTCATGTTTTATCTCAGGGTTAATTATCATATTATTAAGTGTGCCTTTAGGAGAGAAAATGGTTGATATAGTGTATCTAGACCAGTCTCTTACTGGTGAATATCCATCTATCCTTAACGGATTTATCCATTCCTTTATGCTGATTGGTACACTTGTATTCAGTATTGGTCTTATTGAATTAAGAAAAAGTACAGAAAGATAGGAGGTGCCAATATGCCGGCATGTCAAAACTGTGGAAATCCATGGTCCTGGGGCCAAACGATCAAAACATTATTTAAATTAACATGTCCTTATTGTGGCGTAAAACAATACGAGTCTGCTTCTTCTAGAATGAAAAGTAGTATGTTTATGCTTATCCCGTTACTTCTATTACCAATTAATGTCTGGTTCCAGCTGTCGTTTGTAATGGTAGCTATTACGGCTTTTTTATTAGTAGCTATCATACTTGCTTGTTATCCATTTATATTGGAGTTGTCGAATGAGAAGGAACCCTATTGGTAAGTGCCATGAGACGACTAGAAAGCTATGTTTTTAATTCTTTAGACAAAATAGAGGAAGGAGATTTATGTTGAAGAGGAGAAAAAGAAAGCTACAATTGTCTTTCCATGCGATTACTTATCTGATAATTTTTATTTTTTCATTATCTATTTATCCGACAACCAGTGATGCATGCTCATGTCTGGAGCCCGGCCCCCCAAAAGAAGAACTAAAACGCAGTTCAGCAGTGTTCGCTGGTAAAGTTATTAAACAAATAGATGAGAACGAAAATAATCTAATTCAATCATCAGCAGATCAAATTGTCACGGTTCTTAAAGTAGATATGACGTGGAAAGGAATAAATGAAACAGAAGTGATTGTTTATACAGAGAGAGATTCGGCAAGCTGTGGGTTTGAATTTAAAGTAAACAATTCGTATCTAGTATATGCAACGAAAAAGGATGATAAGCTTCATGTCAGCTTATGCTCCAGAACTACCGCGTTAACAGAGGCCACAGAGGATTTGACAGAACTAGGTGATGGAAAGAAGCCAACCAACCAAGTATCTGTCAATGTGAACGATGAATCTAATGAGAGTACTAATCTAGGGTTTTTTATTTATTTGGCAATAATGTTCTTGTTGCTGGGTGGCGGGTACAGGATGGTATTAAAACAAAGAAGAAATTAATTTCAGCTGAAAAAGGAAGGGATATGTTGTACAAAAGATTAAGATCATTTTTATC
>NZ_BAZS01000016.1 GCF_001310895.1 Virgibacillus halodenitrificans JCM 12304
GACTCCTGCCGGCGGAAAGCGTCCGCATGCAACGGAAATCAATGGGGCGCGTCTACTCAAATATTTCACTGAGCTTTTTATAAGCCAAGTTAGGTCGCAGTTCCTTCCAACTACGAATTGAACAAAATATGTTTTTTCTAACAATTGCAATAGAACCAAAGAATAAAATTTTGTTCTTTATCATTTTCAAAGTATTAACTGGGGCATGGAGTTTCAGTAAACTGACTATCTGGTTGGGATAAAGTCTGATAGTTTTTCGTTGTGACAAGTAATCGCGAACTTCCTTTGACACTCTAGGAAGTTTCATTCAATGTAAAACGGGAATTGTTGTTTATAGGAGGGATAATTATGGCTGATAGAAAGCATTATTTTGTAACAGTTGATACGCAAGATATTAGAGAGGTATCACTTCCGGGAAGCGGTATTGAATATGAGATTATTGCAGACCATAATGAAATCGAGCAATTGAACGAATTATTTATGAAGAAGGACAAAAATGAAAAAAAGGCAATGTCATTTTTAGCAAAACCATTTGATGAATGGGGAGCTGATGATGAAAGAAATGCGTATGATGACCATATGATGAGAATTTTTCAAATGTTATATGAGCTGGGAACAGATGATACAAAAACAAAAATTTATGAATTAGGAATAATTAATCGTTAATTTGACCATACAAGTAATACCAGTCTGTTCATAAAATTTTCACCTTCTAAATTTTTCTAAATAAAATAAAAGGCTGATGTTTGACTAATTTTTTTGATGTAGCTATAATTACCAATTGGTAAGGATATTTACTTGACAATAAATTTGTCCTAACAAATCCAGCCATAATATGTAATAGGAAAGAAAAACCAGAGTGGAAATAATTTGTTTCAGAATTTTGTTGCAATTTAGTTAAATTTATTGCAATACATTTTATTGTATGGTATGATTTATTCGCTGTTCAAATGAGGTGGAACCTTGACTAATTTCAGTACTGCTTCTAAAGCATTTACGACATATTTGCAAATTGAAAAGAATGCCTCTCCCTACACTGTAAAATATTATCTTAGTGATCTGGAGGATTTTTTTTGCTTTTTAAAAGAAGAAGAAATTCCAGACATAGATGATGTTGATCAGGCGGTTATCAGGTTATTTCTCACCAGGTTGTATAATAAACAACTCGATAGAAGAAGTGTTTCACGGAAAGTCTCCTCGTTGCGCAGCTTTTATAAATTTATGGAGCGCGAGGGGCTTTTTACCAAAAATCCATTTATGAACATTAAGTTACCGAAAACCAAAAAAGCAATCCCGGGTTTTTTGTATAGTGAGGAACTTGAAAAGCTATTTGATGTCAGTGATCTGACTAACCCCATGGGACAGCGTAATCAAGCTCTTCTAGAAACTTTATATGCTACTGGCATGAGGGTGAGTGAGTGTGAAAAGCTCAAGATGAAGGATATTGATTTTTCAATTGGAACAATGTTGGTACAAGGGAAAGGTAGAAAAGAAAGATATATACCTTTTGGAAGATTTGCAGAAATAGCTCTTGAAACGTACATAAATGAAGGGCGGCAAAAGTTACTGGAAAACAGTAATACATCCAGCCAGATGGTATTTCTAAATTCACGTGGGAACCCTTTAACTTCTAGAGGTATTCGTCTGATTTTAAATAAAATGGTTGAGGAAGCTGCATTAACGGTACATCTTCATCCACATAAATTAAGACATACGTTTGCTACTCATCTACTTAATGAGGGCGCAGATTTGCGAAGTGTTCAGGAGCTGCTGGGGCATGAAAATTTATCATCAACACAGATATATACCCATGTTACAAAAGACCATTTACGCAAAGTTTACATGAATAGCCATCCACGGGCTAATCAAAACGGGTAAGAGGGGTGAGATTATTGGCTAATGAAATGCACGCTACTACTATATTTGCAATAAAGCATAATGGCCAATGTGCCATGAGTGGAGATGGGCAAGTTACATTGGGAAACGCGGTTGTAATGAAACATAAAGCCAAAAAAGTTCGTACCTTATTTAAAGGTCAAGTTCTGGCAGGATTTGCAGGATCTGTTGCTGATGCTTTTACCTTGTTTGAAAAATTTGAGACAAAACTGGAAGCATATAACGGAAATCTGGCTAGAGCTTCTGTAGAACTAGCTAAAGAATGGCGTAGTGATAAAGTTTTAAGAAAATTGGAAGCTATGCTAATTGTTATGGACAAAGAGAATATGTTTCTTGTATCTGGTACAGGAGAAGTAATTGAGCCAGATGACGGAATACTTGCAATCGGTTCTGGAGGTAATTATGCGCTTAGTGCAGGAAGAGCGTTAGCTAGATATTCTAATCACCTAACTGCAAAAGAAATTGCTGAAGCTGCAATGAAAATTGCAGGAGAAATATGTGTCTACACAAATGACCATATTACATTAGAGGTACTTGACTAAAAGGAGGCCTTTCTATAAATGGGTATAAACTACACTCCTAAGCAAATAGTTGACCAATTGGACAAATATATTATTGGTCAAAGAAATGCGAAAAGATCAGTTGCTGTTGCATTACGAAATCGTTACAGACGAATGCATGTGGAGGAAACAATTAAAGATGAGATTGTTCCGAAAAACATTTTAATGATTGGCCCGACTGGGGTAGGTAAGACAGAAATTGCAAGGCGTCTTGCTAAATTAGTAGGTGCTCCATTTGTGAAGGTGGAGGCCACTAAATTTACAGAAGTTGGCTATGTCGGTAGAGATGTGGAGTCCATGGTTCGTGACCTCGTGGAAATGGCTATAAGGATGGTAAAAGAGGAACAAATCAACGAAGTAAAAGGTAAGGCGGAAATAGAGGCAAATAAGAAGCTTGTTAAACTGTTGGTACCTCAAGTGAAAAAAGAAAACAATATTAAAAATCCATTTGAAATGCTTTTTTCAGGTCAAGCAAATAGTGATACTGAAAACAGTAACGAAAAGGATCTTGATGAAGAGATTATTAGTAAAAGAAAACGAGTTGAACATCAATTGCAGTTGGGTGAACTTGAAGATCACTTAGTCACAATTGAAATAGAAGAAACTCCACCTTCTATGTTTGATATGCTGCAAGGTTCGGGTATGGAACACATGGGCATGAATATGCAAGATGCCTTCAGTCAGTTTATGCCTAAGAAGACTAAGAAGAGAAAGCTCCCAGTTTCAGAAGCGAGAAAAGTTTTAACACAGCAAGAAGCTGCAAAACTTGTAGATATGGAAGAGGTATCCCAAACGGCTATAGAGCGGGCTGAACAAGCTGGAATAATTTTTATCGACGAAATCGATAAAGTTGCCGCAAAGCAAGATAACACAGCGAATGTTTCTAGGGAGGGAGTCCAACGAGACATTCTTCCTATAGTTGAAGGTTCAACTGTAACTACGAAACACGGAACGGTGAAAACGGACCATATGCTATTTATTGCTGCTGGAGCTTTCCATATGGCGAAACCTTCTGATTTAATTCCTGAACTTCAGGGTAGATTCCCCATTAGGGTGGAATTAGAAAAACTATCTGTTGAGGATTTTACCAGAATACTAAAAGAACCTTCTAACGCCTTGTTAAAACAATATAAAGCCCTGATGAAGACGGAAGGTATAAACCTTGTTTTTACGGACGAAGCTATAGATAGATTAGCGGAAGTCGCCTACCAGGTGAATCAGGATACCGATAATATCGGAGCAAGACGTCTTCACACTATATTGGAAAAACTTTTAGAAGATCTATCATTTGAAGCTCCGAATATTAATATGGAGAAGATAGAGGTTACACCTGCATATGTTGATGAAAAGCTAAGTTCTATTGTAAAAAACAAAGATCTAAGCCAATTTATACTATAACAATATTGAATTGAATGGAGGATTATCATGGAATTATTAACTAGAGCAAGAAAAATCAACGCAATGTTACAGAAAGCTACAGGAAAATCGGTGAATTTTAACGACATGTCTGCATCACTAAGAGAGGTAATCAAAGGGAATGTATACATTCTAAGCAGAAGAGGAAAATTATTAGGATTTGCCATTAATCAGGAAATTGAGAACGAACGTATGAAAAATATGCTCGAAGAAAGACAATTCCCTGAAGAGTATACGCAAGGATTATTTAATATACATGAAACAACTGCAAATCTTGATATTGATAGCCCGCATACTGTGTTTCCAGTGGAAAACAAGGATTTGTTTAAAAATGGTTATACAACAATTGTGCCAATCATTGGAGGCGGAGAGCGTCTAGGAACATTGGTGCTTGGAAGACTATCAGAAACTTTTAATGATGATGACTTACTTTTGGCTGAGTATGGAGCAACAGTTGTAGGTATGGAAATTCTGCATGAAAAAACTGAAGAAATCGAAATGGAAGCAAGAAGCAAAGCTGTTGTTCAAATGGCAATCAGCTCGTTATCTTACAGTGAATTGGAAGCAATTGATCACATTTTTGAAGAACTTAATGGCCATGAAGGGCTTTTAGTTGCAAGCAAGATAGCTGACAGAGTTGGTATCACAAGATCTGTAATTGTTAATGCATTACGTAAACTAGAAAGTGCTGGTGTAATTGAATCACGTTCTTTAGGGATGAAAGGAACGTATATCAAAGTGCTTAATAGCAAATTCCTTGTCGAATTAGAAAAACTGCGTTCAAGATAAATACAAAAAGCTGGGTTTTAGTACCCAGCTTTTTGTATGTGTAAAAAGAGTTAAATAATATATTTATAAAATGACTATATCTAAAAAGATCTAAAAGCACTATGTTCCGTGCTTTTTTTTATAGGCATTAAGTTTTTCGCTTGTTTAGTTCCATAATTAACTAAAAAACAAGGAAAAAATTACTAGTTATTATTAACCATATTATTTTCTTATTAAAGAAAATGTCGAAAAGTAATAGACTTTATAGGCTAATTAACATACAATATTCGTAGGAAAAAAATGTTTATGTCCGTCGAAGGAGGTAAAAAATTTGTCATTGTTTGGAAGCACTATTAATAATTTGGAAAATGCACTTGGATATTCTTCGGCAAAGAATAAGGCTATATCCAATAATATAGCAAATATCGACACACCGAATTATAAAGCGAAAGATGTTGCTTTTAATGATGTGTTAAAACAAACCCTCTCTACATTGGAAGCTAAAAGAACTAATGAGAAACATTTGACTTTCAATAATATCGATTCGTCTTTTCGAACGATAAATAAAAATAATACTGTCTATAACCATAATGGTAATAATGTAGACGTAGATAAGGAAATGGCTGATTTAGCAAAAAACCAAATATATTATCAATCTCTTGTTGACCGTATCAATGGAAAGTTCGGGAGCTTGCAGAAAGTGATTAGAGGGGGGAACTAATAAGTGTCAATTTTTAATTCAATAAACTCCAGTGCGAGTGCGTTAACAGCACAAAGATTAAGAATGGATGTAGTATCTTCTAACATAGCAAATGCGCAAACGACTAGAGCTACCATGGAAGATGGGGAATATGTACCTTACAGACGAAAAATAGTATCAATGGAGCCAAAGCAAGCTAGTTTCAGCTCTTTATTACATAAAGCTACAGGATCAAGCACAACGGCTGGGGTAAAGGTTTCACAGATCAAGGAAGACCAATCGCCATTTAAACTAGTTTATGATCCTACCCATTCAGATGCAAATGAGCAAGGTTATGTTCAGCTTCCGAATGTTGATCCATTAAAGGAAATGGTTGATTTAATGAGCTCGACCCGTTCCTATGAAGCGAATATTACTTCTTTGAATGCAAGTAAGGCTATGTTATTAAAAGCATTGGAAATTGGAAAATAATATAGGAGGTTAAGAAATGAAAACAATAATCAACCCTATGCCTAACTCACTTATACCCGTTTCTCAAGATATGAAACCTAAAATTTCACCGGGAAAAGCACAAGCTAATTTTGCTAACTCCCTAAAATCAGCGATGAATGAGGTAAACAAGGCACAAATAGCCTCCGATAAAAAAACGGATGATTTAATTAACGGAAAAGTGGATGACTTGCATGAGGTGATGATTACAGCACAAAAGGCAAGTATTACTTTGGATACTACAGTACAAATACAACGTAAGGCAATTGATGCTTATAATGAAATAATGCGAATGCAAGTATAATACAAAAATGCTATTAAATAGGCGTTTTATTTTTTTGGCACTTTGGTGGGGGAAACTATGAAAGAAAAATTATTGAAATGGAAAGAAACTTTAACCAGTTGGTGGACACAGCGAACGAAAAGTCAAAAATTTATATTTTTTGGATCTATCTTTTTTGTGATCATCCTGGTAGCAGGGCTAATCTTATTTACATCAGGAAAGACTTTCGTCCCTTTATACAATAATTTGTCAATACAGGAAGTTGGTCAAATAAAAACGGAGTTAGATGCTAGAGGTATTGAGTATGAGTTACAGGATGGAGGCACTACTATTCTTGTGCCGGAAGCCCAAGTCGACTCTCTGCTTGTAGATCTTGCTGGTCAAGGCATTCCAGATAGCGGAGATATTGATTATTCTTTTTTTAGTGAGAATGCTTCCTGGGGTGTGACTGAAAATGAATTCAATATGATGAAATTAGATGCAATGCAAACAGAGCTTTCCAATATGATTGGGAAAATAGATGGTATTGAAGATGCTAAGGTAATGATTAATATGCCGGAAGAACCAGTTTTTGTTGATGAAAATTCTCAAACAGCCAGCGCATCTATTGTCCTGCAAACAAAACCTGGCTATGATTTTAAAAATAATCAAATTGAATCTTTATATCATTTAGTATCCAAAGCTGTTCCTAATCTACCAGCTGAAAATATAGTGATCATGGACCAGTACTCTAATTATTTTGACAGGGATGCACAAGCAACACAGGATCTCAAGATACATATACATACCAGCAATCTGTTAAAAAGGATATAGAGAAGGACATTCAACGTAGAATGCAACAAATGCTTGGCGCAATGGTTGGTATGGAAAATGTCATTGTTTCTGTAACTTCTGATGTTGATTTTACACAGGAACAAAGGACTGAAAACATCGTAGAACCGGTAGATTTAGAAAACATGGAGGGTCTGCCTGTAAGTGTTGAGACGATTAAGGAGACTTATTCGGGCAACCCACCTGTTGGAGGTACAACAGGGACCGGTGAAGAGGACATTCCAAACTATCCTGCCGCTGATGAGGATGGAAACGGCGATTATGAAATGACGAAAGAGACAGTTAATAACGAGTTTAGCAGAATCCAAAAAGATATTGTCGAAAGCCCATATAAAATTAGAGATCTTGGTATCCAAGTTGCTGTTAATAACAAAAAAGATACAAATGGAAAGGAAATACAGTTTCTTACCCAGCAGGAGCAGACAGCAGTAGAGCAAGGGATATCTTCTATCCTTAATTCAATAGTTAGTACTTCCATAAGTAAAGAATATGGAGAGATTAATCCAGAAGAGAAGGTTTCTATCATCTTTCAAGAATTTAATGGAAAGCCTTCATTACCTGATTCTAAAGTGAGCGCGATCCCGAAATGGTTGTATATAACAGGTGCAGCACTATTAATAATAATAATTCTATTAGCAATTCTACTTTTCCGCAAAAGAAACAATGAGGAAGAAGAAGAAATTGAAGAAGAGCTAACAGAAGAAAAAGTTACTACGGTACCTGAAATGCCGGATAATGAACAATCGGAAGCTGTTATCCGCAGAAAACAATTAGAAAAGATAGCAAAAGAAAAGCCGGAAGATTTTGCGAAGTTGTTAAGAAGTTGGATAGGGGAAGATTAGGAGGTAATTGGTATGGCAAGACAAAAAGGAGTATTAACAGGTAAACAAAAGGCTGCAATTTTATTAATCTCCCTAGGTCCAGATGTATCAGCACAAGTTTATAAACATCTTTCCGAAGAAGAAATAGAAAAACTGAGTTTAGAGATTTCTTCAGTAAAAAAAGTAGATTCAAATGTGAAAGAAGAGGTGTTGGAACAATTTCACCAAATTGCTTTAGCGCAGGATTATATAACACAAGGTGGGATAGGATACGCAAAAACTGTACTTGAAAAAGCATTTGGTTCGCAAGAGGCTTCAAATATCATTAACAGATTGACTTCTTCTTTACAGGTAAGACCTTTTGACTTTGCCAGAAAGGCTGATCCACAGCAAGTATTAAATTTCATACAAGGAGAACATCCACAAACGATTGCTTTAGTTTTATCCTATCTTGACCCTGAGCAATCCGGACAAATTTTGTCAGCATTACCTCAAGAAATGCAAGCTGATATCGCTAAACGAATTGCAACGATGGATTCCACCTCACCGGAAATTATTAGTCAAGTGGAGCAAGTGCTTGAGAGAAATATTTCTTCTTCGTTAACGGAAGATTACACGCAAACTGGTGGGATTCAAGCAGTTGTTGAAGTATTAAACGGTGTTGATCGGAGTACTGAAAGAACAATTTTAGATGCACTTGAAATTCAGGATCCTGATCTGGCAGATGAAATTAAGAAGAGAATGTTTGTATTTGAAGATATTGTTATTCTCGACAATAGAGCGATCCAGCGGGTAATCAGGGAAGTAGATAATGATGATTTGCGACTATCCCTTAAAGTGGCTAGCGATGAAGTTAAAGATATTGTATTTAAAAACATGTCCCAGAGAATGGCAGAGACATTTAAAGAGGAAATGGAATATATGGGTCCTGTCAGACTGCGTGATGTAGAGGAAGCGCAAACTAGAATTGTTGGAAGTATTCGTCGATTGGAAGATGTAGGAGAAATAGTGATTGCTCGTGGTGGAGGAGATGACATTATTGTCTAATTCTAACCTTAGTGGAAAGCGGAAGATTGAAGTGAAGTCTGTTGTTCCTGTCCCTTCAACAGATCCCTCAGGAACAACTGCTTCAGCTTTAGATGTAGTTGAAAAAGAGATAAGTGAACAGATAGATAATTTAAAACTTGAGTTAAAAGATTTGAGAAACCATAAAGAACTGCTTTTAAACGAGACTAATGCAGAGATACAGCAGGCAAGGCAAAACTGGGAGACAGAAAAACATGCTTATATAGAAAGCGCAAAAAAAGAGGGCTATCAGGCTGGATATAAAGAAGGTGAAGAAGCTGCCCACCATGAATATCTCGTTTTAATCGATCAGGCTAATTCTATTGTTGAAAGTGCAGGGCATGATTATCATGCGACAATCGAGAAGCATGAAGAGTCTATCATTGAACTAGCAATGTACACAGCCGAAAAAATATTGAGACAACAGCTTGAGAAATCCTCTCAATCCTTTTTGCCAATCGTTAAATCAGCAATTCGTGAATTAAAAGATCAGTCGGTAATATCCATTTATCTGAACCCAGCTAATTATGAAACTGTTTTGGAGCAAAAAGAAGAGCTGCTGCAAGTACTGGAAGAGGATGTAAAGCTAGCAATTTATATAAATGTTGAAATACCGGAAAATGGATGTCTTATCAAACATCCATTCGGTCAAATGGATGCAGGTATTGATACCCAGTTAAATGAATTACGACAGGTATTGCATGAGGTTTCGAGGGAGAATGCGACATGAACATTCAGCCGCTATTAAAAGCTATAGACCAATCTAATCCTTATAAAAAGTATGGCAAGGTCATAAGGGTTGTCGGAATTATGATTGAGTCACAAGGACCAGAAGCCAATATAGGTGATGTTTGTTATATCCACGCATCTACCAGTGCCAGACCTCCTGTTCTTTCTGAAGTAGTAGGCTTTAATAATGAAAAAATTATTCTGATGCCATACTCAGAGCTTACAGAAATCGGACCTGGTTGTTTAGTAGAGTCAGAGGGGAGACCATTAAGCGTTAAAATAGGCCGAGGCTTATTGGAAAGGTAGTTGATTCACTTGGTAAGAACCTTGATAAAACGGATCTACCAAAAGGATTATCAAACTATTTGACAGAACAGACGCCCCCAAACCCTATGTTACGGCAGCCGATTAATGAGCCTATTCAAGTAGGAGTAAAAGCGATAGATTCCCTGTTAACAGTTGGCAAAGGTCAACGAATTGGGATTTTTGCCGGTAGTGGTGTTGGGAAAAGTACACTACTAGGGATGATTGCTCGTAACAGCAGTGCTGATGTTAATGTAATTGCTTTAATTGGCGAGCGTGGTAGAGAAGTCAGGGAATTTATTGAAAAAGACCTTGGGAAAGAAGGGCTTAAGAAGTCAATTGTAGTGGCAGCTACATCAGATCAGCCAGCGTTAATGCGAATTAAAGGTGCCTATACTGCTACAGCGATAAGTGAATATTTTCGAGACCAGGGACTTAACGTGAATTTAATGATGGACTCTGTGACTAGAGTGGCTATGGCTCAAAGGGAAGTTGGTCTTGCGACAGGCGAGCCACCTACACAAAAGGGTATACTCCTTCGGTATTCGCAACTTTACCAAAGTTACTTGAGCGGGCGGGTACAAATGAAGTAGGGACGATAACTGCATTCTACACTGTATTGGTGGATGGGGATGATATGAACGAACCAATCGCTGACACAGTCCGCGGAATTCTGGATGGACATTTTATTATGGACCGAAAGCTTGCTGAGCGTGGACAATTCCCGGCGATTAACACATTAAAATCGATCAGCCGTATTATGAATCAAATAACAGACAAAGAGCATAAGAATCTTGCTCAGCAAATGAGATCTTTGTTGGCTGTATATGAAGAAAATAGTGAACTGATTCAAATAGGTGCATATAAGCGAGGGACAGATCCCGAGATCGATAGGGCTATTAACTTTTATCCAAAAATACAGTCGTTTCTTAAGCAAGAAATTTTTGAAACGATTTCCCTTGAAGATTCTATTAATAAAATGAAAGCTTTGTTAAATGGAGGATAAATGAAATGTCTGGAACAGTATCATTATCTAAAGTATTGCAAGTCAGGGAATTGGAAAAAAATAATGCACAAAAAGCATATCACCAATCCATGGATGTATTTGAAGAAATGGCAACAAGGCTATACAACATACTCAAAAAGAAGGAAGCAGCCGAAGCAACATATGAAACGGATCTGCATAACGGTGCTTCCATAAATAAAATAAAACAACAAGCTATTCATATTGAATATATAAACAAGCAAATAAATGATTTGCAGTCAGAGGTTCAGCAAGCAAGAAATGCAATGGAACAAAAGCAGATAAAACTGACTGATGCTCATATGGAAATGAAAAAATTTGAAAAAGTTATTCAAAATAGAAAGTTAGAGGAGCATGAACGCGTCCAAAGATCAGAGAATATCTTTATGGACGAATTATCTATCCAGCAATATTTAGGTCAAAAAAACAGGTGACATAGATGAGTAAGCAAAACAAAACAGATAAGAAAAAGTTGAATCCGATTATTTGGTTTATCTTTGCAGTAATTGTACCACTGGTCGTAATAATAACCATAACCGTAGTGATTTTAAGTATGGCGGGTGTTAACGTAATAGATTGGACGAAAGACAAGTTAGCTCATATCCCTGGGGCTTCCACATTAGTTTCCAGTAACGAGGATGAAAAAAAACAAGTAGACACCGATAAAAGCCAATCACAAGTGACTCAAAGAGAAAAAGAGATTAAAGAACTTAATCAACAAGTAGATGATCTGAAAACAATTAATAATCGATTGGAACAGAAAATTGTTAAATTGGAGAAAAACACGTCTAACCCCAGCATGGAAGAAGATTCAAAGGAATCAACTATGGTAGAAACCATGTCTCAATCCTTTAAAGGTATGGATAGACAGCAAGCAGCACTTATACTAACAGATTTAGAAATAGATACAGCAGTGAGTTTATTAAAAGAACTATCCAATAAGGTAAGAGGAGAAATCCTTGGAGAAATGGAGCCTGCAAAAGCAGCTGAATTAACACAAAAGTTAATTAATGATAATTCTTAATTTCTAACTTTCGAAGGGAGGTGAAAAGGTGAACGCTATGGGGATGTTTTTACCAAATACACAAATATCTGGGACCGGGAAAGAGCATATGTCGAAAATGCCACATTCTCTGAAAGAGGAATCTCCATTATTTCAAATGCTATTAGCTAAGTTACAGCCTGCAAATGAAAATGCCTTAGACACAGCTGTCTTAGATAACCAAGAGAATGTAGAGAGTATTATACATGATGCACAGCTTCCAAATCATTTGCAGACAGTTCTAATGGACTTGATAAAGCAAAATAAAATCGGAACTGTGGAAAATAACTCGACAAATCAAGAAGAAATGTTGTCATTGGTTGAAAATTTGTTTTTATCACAACCATTTTCACAGGATGTACCTATGATTTTGTCCCAGATGCCCGCTTCCCTAGTTAATGAAAAAGTAATGAAGCAGATTGCTGAACTTTTTACAAAAGCCCATCATCTTCTAAACCAAGTGACGACGGCTGTTACTAACCAAAAACAGATGAAGGAAAACGCTCCTGAGTTATTGAACATTTTAAAAGAATGGACTGCTATAAGTAAAAAATCCGGAGCTAACCAGCAAAATGTAGCACAGGTTCAGTCCTTAATTGTAAAAGAATCACCTATATTGGAAGAGTTAGTTCAAAATTTCGCAAAGAGAAATCAACTTGTAACCAAACATCAATACAATAGTGCTGCAGAAGTAACTACTAACGATGTTGCGAAATGGATGAGTAAAGCATTAGAGAATCATGGGCTGACTGAAAAAATAAATGTACAAACGATAACTCCAACATCAATGCCAATGTCCAAAGTCGAGCAGTTTATTATTCATTTAAATCAGGCGCAAAGTACACAATCAAATGATCAACAGTTAATGGAACAATTTCAGCGGCTGATAAAATCAAGCAAATTTATGTCTACACCCAATGGAACCAACCAACTGAATATAACATTACGACCTGGAAATATGGGAGAAATGGTAGTGAAGCTGACGCAGATCAATGGAGAAATGACGGTGAAAATTCTAGTCTCCAGTCAAGCTGCAAAAGAAATGTTGGATTCCAATATGCATCAGCTGCGCCATATGTTCTCTCCTCAACAAGTAGTTGTAGAAAAACAGGAATTAAACTTGCAAAATGGCCAGTCATTACAAAAAGAAACATCAGATCAGCATTCAGATAATCAGGAGAACTCTCAACAATCACAACATGATCAAGAGAATAACCAAAATGATGATTTCGCTATGACATTTGAAGAAGCACTTTTGAATGAGAAAGTATAGGTGAAACGTATGACTAAAATAGACCCGTCTTTGTATTTACAGAATCAGCAAAAGACAAGAACACCAAGTCCTGAGCTTGGAAAAAATGAATTTTTAAAGATTTTAATGACACAATTATCCAATCAGGATCCTACAAATCCTATGGACGATAGAGAGTTTATATCTCAAATGGCCCAATTTTCCTCTCTTGAGCAAACAACGAATATGGCTAATTCGATTGAACAGCTAGTACAAAGTCAGTTAGTTTCGCCAGTTATAGAGTATAGCCATATGATTGGCAAAGAAGTTTCATACCAGGCTTTCGACAAGGATACAGGAGAGAAGCTAGATGTAGAGACAAGTAAAGTTGTCGCAGTAAGTCAAAAAGAAGGATGGGCAATTCTTGAGCTGAAAAATGGTGAAAAAATATATGCTGATGCTGTTTTACAGGTAAGTGAACCTACTATTAAAGAAGATTAGTTGACAGGAAGGGAGAATTATGGACCATCGAATACACCAGTTACCACAGCAAGTAGCTCTGAATCCAGTTAAAAAATCAGTGGGTCCATCTAGCACTGTTCCATTTAAAGATTTTTTAACGTTGGAACAAAAAGAGTTGAAAATCAGTAAACATGCCAATCAACGTTTAAATGAAAGAAATATTCAAATCAACGAGAAGCAATGGCAATTAATCGGAGAGAAAGTTAGTGAAGCAAAGAAAAAAGGCATTACTGATTCATTAGTAGTCATGGATCAAGCAGCATTGCTGGTTAGCGCTAAGAATCACACCGTAGTTACTGCAATGAATAGGGAAGAGGCTACAAATCGCATTTTCTCAAATATCAATGGGACAATTATTATAAATAGATAGGCTGGACCTTAATAGGAAGCCATACTGTTGTTGAATGATAGATACAACAGAATAAAAATTAAATCCAAAAGGGGATAAATAACATGTTACGGTCAATGTATGCAGGTATTTCAGGAATGAAAGGTTTCCAAACAAAGCTAGATGTGATAGGGAACAATATTGCAAACGTAAATACTTCAGGGTTCAAAAAAGGGAGAGTAACCTTTCAAGATATGATGAGTCAAATGACCTCAGGTGCACAGGGGCCTACAGCAACTCGAGGAGGAGTAAATCCGAATCAAGTGGGCTTAGGGTCTCAATTAGGTACCATTGATAATATTCACACCCAGGGTTTCAGACAAACCACGAATAGCCCCTTAGACTTTGCTCTAGAAGGAGATGGTATGTTTGTGGTGGCCGATGATTTACAACCTAATTTAGATGATTCCAATGTTTCGTATTCTAGAGCAGGAAATTTCTATTTAGATGATGATGGGTACGTAGTAAATCCCCAAGGGTTGTATTTAATTGCTGTAGAATTAGATGAAAATGGTGATACAGTAACAAACCCTGATGGTTCTTTAAAATATACACAAATACAGATTCCTGAAAATGCTAAAAGCTTTAGTGTTCAGTCCAATGGAATTGTTAACTATATTGATGATTCTGGCGACACGAAAATTTCTGGTCAGGTATTATTGGCAAACTTTTCAAACCCTGCAGGTCTCCAGAAAGATGGAAGTAATTTATTCTTAAATAGTGAAAATGCTGGTTTCTCAGGCTACGTGCTACCTGAATCCGAAGGTTCGGCTTCCATTATAAGTGGCTCACTTGAAATGTCCAACGTTGATTTATCAGAGGAATTTACGGAAATGATTACAGCCCAGCGCGGATTTCAGGCGAACACAAGAATTATCACAACATCAGATGAAATATTACAAGAGCTAGTAAACTTAAAACGATAGTAAGGAGGTAGGGAGTATTGTTCTAATATAAATACTCCCGCCCTATATGATTCAATTGACACGTCTCAATGGAGACCCATTTACCCTGAATGCAATGATGATTGAACAGATACAATCATTACCTGATACTACACTTACCTTAATTAATGGAAAAAAGCTTGTTGTAAAAAATCCAGAACAACAAGTAATTGAACTTATTACAAATTACTATCAAAGCATTGGTTTGCAAGGTTCGCTAAAGGAAGGTGAAGCAAGTGAGTAAACTGGTTAAAACAACAATTACTTCCATGGCGATATTACTAATCGTGGCTATTGCTGCTTTAATTGTTGTATTAAATATTTCAGGAGATAAAGATGAAGGAAAGGCCGAATCAATCGACAAGATCGTAGAATATGCATATGAAACACCCGAAATTACGACAGATCTGGAAGATGGAAGGTTTGTAAGGATCCAATTTCAGATATTAACAGACGGTAAGGATGCAAAAGAGGAAATCAGCAAAAGGGATTTTCAATTAAAGAACATTTTAATAAAAGAACTAGCAACAATGAATGAAGAGAAATTTAAAACAGGCTTGACTGATTTGGAAGCTGAAGTGAAAACAAAACTGAATGCTGTAATGACAGAAGGAAAAATAACTAATGTGTATACAGTAAGCAAAATTCTACAGTAAATGTTAGGACTCCAGAATGGAGGTGGGTTTAATTGGCTGATGAGATCCTTTCGCAAAATGAGATTGATGCTTTATTGTCCGCCATTACTTCGGGCGAAATGGACGCAGAGGAATTAAAAAAGGAAGAAAAAGAAAAAAAAGGTACGGGTATATGATTTTAAACGAGCATTACGATTTTCTAAAGATCAGATCAGAGGAATTTCAAGAATTCATGAGAATTACGCTAGGTTATTAACAACCTTTTTCTCTGCTCAGCTAAGAACGTATGTTAACATTTCAGTCGCTTCTGTGGATCAAATACCATATGAGGAATTTATTCGCTCCATTCCAAAGATGACTGTTTTGAATGTTTATAGTTTAAAGCCCCTTGATGGCAGATTAATAATGGAAATAAACCCCAATATTGCCTATGCCATGCTCGATAGAGTGCTTGGAGGAAAAGGCAGCAGTGTAAATAAGGTTGATAATTTAACAGAAATAGAAACGATTCTTATGTCTCAGCTCTTTGAAAAAGCAGCAGTTAATTTACAGGAAGCATGGGCTTCCATTAGAGAGGTAGACCCGATTTTAGAAGATTTTGAAGTGAATCCACAGTTCTTACAAATGGTTTCACCTAATGAGACCGTCGTGGTTGTTTCATTGAACACAACAATTGGCGAAACAAGTGGAATGATAAATATTTGTATTCCTCATATTGTTCTTGAACCAATTATTGACAAGTTATCTGTACATTATTGGATGGAAACAACTACTAAAGAAAGAGACATGGATGCATATGAAAAGCTTTCAAATAACATCCAGGGAGCTCAGCTAGAAGTGAAAGCAATTTTAGGACAAGCAAGTATAAATATAGAAGAATTTTTGAACTTAGGTAAAAAAGATGTGATAGCGTTGGATCAACAAATTGACCAACCCTTATTATTGTCAATAAATAATGAACCCAAGTTCCATGTACAACCAGGAAAACACAAAAACAAAATGTCTGTACAAGTTTTGGAAGAAATTAAAGGGGTGAAACTGTATGATGAATGATGGAATGCTCTCCCAGGAAGAAATTGATGCATTATTAAAGGTAAGTGAGGATGAAGATGATACCTCAGATCTTGCTGGAGCATCTTATAAAGAGCAATTAACCACAATAGAAGAAGATACACTTGGGGAAATTGGAAATATTTCCTTTGGTAGTTCTGCGACAACGCTTTCGACCTTGTTAAATCAAAAAGTAGAAATCACCACCCCAGAGGTTTCTGTAATTCAAAAAACGGATCTGGATGATGAATTTACATTTGAACCTGTTAGTGTAGAAGTAGAATACATAGAAGGTTTTAGTGGGAAAAATGTTTTCGTAATCAAATCAGAAGATGCTGCTATTATCTCGGATATTATGTTAGGTGGAGATGGTACCGCTCCTGCAGAGGAATTAAATGAAATTCATTTAAGCGCTGTTCAAGAGGCTATGAATCAAATGATGGGTGCTGCGGCTACAAGTATGTCAACTGTCTTTAATAAAAAAGTGGATATATCACCTCCAACTATCCGGATGGAGGACCCAGATAATGAAACTAAAAATATGTTTAACGAAGAAGCCTATGTAAAGGTGTTCTTCCATTTAAAGGTAGGTACGTTAATAGATTCTAATATGATGCAATTGATGCCGATTCATTTTGCTAAAGATTTAGTGAGTCAACTATTAAACGGACCCGCCAATGAAGAAGCAGCTACTATTATGGAAGAAACTAAAAAACCAACTGATATGAAACAGACTTCTGCACCACTCCCTTCAAGTGAAGAGACTAAGAATGAACCACATTATTTGGGTGAGACAAGCTATCAGCCAAATGATATTCAAGAAGCTGACTTTTCAAGCTTCGAATATGTAAATTTAAATAAAACAGAACAGCGAAACCTGGATATGCTAATGGACATTCCTTTAAAAGTAACAGTGGAATTAGGCAGAACGAAACGGTCCATTCGGGATATTCTTGATTTTACAGCTGGGTCAATTATTGAGCTTGATAAGCTCGCTGGAGAGCCAATTGACATCTTGGTAAATGAAAAGTTAATAGCTAAAGGTGAAGTAGTAGTTATTGACGAAAATTTTGGCGTTCGAGTAACCGATATTATTAGTCAATCTGATCGTTTAATGAAACTAAGATAACTCACAGGGGGATATAAAATGGCACAACGTATTTTAGTTGTTGATGATGCAGCTTTTATGAGAATGATGATAAAAGATATATTGGTAAAAAATGGTTTTGAAGTAGTAGGTGAAGCACAAGATGGAGCCCAGGCAGTAGAAAAGTATAGAGAGCTAACTCCTGATCTTGTAACAATGGATATAACGATGCCGGAAATGGATGGAATCACAGCCTTAAAGCAAATTAAAGAGATTAATAAGGATGCGGTAATTATCATGTGTTCTGCAATGGGACAGCAGGCAATGGTAATAGATGCTATACAGGCTGGAGCAAAAGACTTTATAGTAAAACCTTTTCAGGCAGATAGAGTAATAGAAGCTATTCAAAAGGCTTTAGGCTAGGAGTAATGAGTAAAATGTTTAAACACTTGGCGGGCTTGCTTATAGTAATTACTTTCATGATTTCCTTCTCTACCACTGTAAGTGCTGAAGACCCCAGTGTGAACGATTGTATGGAAGAAGGAATCAATTGCGAAAAACTAGAAACTCAGGATACTAATACTGAAAATGAGAGCACAGTACTAACTGATCCAGAAGATGAGGGCTCGCTCATCATTGAACTGATAAAAATGTTTTTTGCTCTTGTTCTCGTTCTCGGTTTGATTTATCTATTACTTAAATTTCTTAGCAAAAGGAATAAGTTATTTAATCAGGTAAAAGCATTGGAAAATTTAGGTGGCGTCTCTGTTGGTCAAAACAAATCGGTGCAAATTGTTCGTGTTGGTAATCGATTTTATTTAGTGGGCGTAGGGGAAAATGTTGAATTGTTAGAGGAGATTACTGACCAGGAAGTAATTGATGATCTTGTAAGTAAAAACACCTCGACATCTACAAAGCAAGGGTCTGGTTTATCAGGTTTTTTCAATACAATATCTAATCACGATGGAAAAGAGAAGCAAGATTTTAATAAATTGTTCTCTTCTGAATTGGAAAAACTAAAAGTTAAAAGAAGCCATCTGTTACAACAAAGAAAAGACAAGGAAGATAGCCATGAATGAATTCATTAATATGTTTTCAGACACCGACCCGTCCAATGTTGCCACATCTGTTAAATTAATATTATTATTTACTATTCTTTCCTTGGCACCTGGCATCCTAATATTGATGACCAGTTTTACTAGAATTATTATAGTATTATCGTTTGTCAGAACTTCGCTGGCAACACAACAAATGCCACCAAATCAAGTTTTAATTGGAATAGCATTATTTTTAACTTTTTTTATTATGGCTCCCGTATTTAATGAAGTATATGATGAAGCATTACAACCTTTATTTGATGAAGAGATATCTTTAGAACAAGCTTATGAAGAGGCAAGCCTTCCTTTAAAAGAATTTATGGCTAAACATACCCGGCAGAAAGACTTGTCTTTATTTATGAATTACTCCCAGTTGGAGAAACCTGAAAACATACAGGATATTCCGCTAACAACACTTGTCCCAGCATTTGCTATAAGTGAATTAAAAACTGCCTTCCAAATGGGATTTATGATTTTTGTACCTTTTTTAATCATTGATATGGCAGTTGCAAGTGTTCTGATGTCCATGGGAATGATGATGCTGCCGCCTGTAATGATCTCTTTGCCATTCAAAATTTTATTATTTGTATTGGTGGATGGGTGGTATTTAATTACACATGCATTGTTAGATAGTTTTTAGGACTGCATGGATTTTGGATAAAGTAGGTGAAGCATTTGAGTAGTGAATTTGTATTAACATTAGCGGAAAGAGGAATCTATACAATTCTATTAGTAACCGGCCCTTTATTGATCCTAGCCCTTGCAGTAGGTCTATTGGTCAGTATTTTTCAGGCCACCACCCAAATACAGGAACAAACACTGGCATTTATTCCAAAGATCGTTGCAGTATTAGTAGGCCTTGTTTTTTTTGGCCCCTGGATGCTGTCCAAGATGGTAGAGTTTACTGCAAATCTATTTTTAAATTTAAATCAGTTTGTAGGGTAATGTATGTTAAATATTATAAATGTTAACAGTATACCTGTTTTTTTATTAATTTTAGTCAGGGTATCAGCTTTTTTTGTTACTTTACCTTTATTTTCTTATCGTACTATACCAGGCCATTTTAAAATTGGTTTCAGTTTTTTTCTCTCTCTTATCATATTTTATACGGTAGACGTAACAGTAATAGAAATTGATGGTACATATATTCTATTGGTTCTAAAAGAAGCAATGGTTGGTTTACTTGTCGGATTAATAGCTTATATCCTGCTATCAGCTATTCAAATTGCAGGTGGATTTATTGATTTCCAAATGGGCTTTGCTATTGCGAATGTAGTAGACCCCCAAACAGGTGCCCAAAGTCCTTTAATGGGGCAATATTTCTATATTATTGCACTATTATTTTTATTATCGGTTAATGGACATCATTTATTAATAGATGGTATATACAATAGTTATCAATTTATATCGATTGATGCATTTATTCCTTTTCAAAATGGCTCAATAGCTGATTTTGTTATCGATACATTTAATAAAATGTTTCTAATCGCGTTTCAAATGGCCATCCCTATTGTAGGTTGTTTATTTCTGGTAGATGTTGCCTTAGGTATTATCGCCCGTACTGTTCCGCAATTAAATGTTTTTGTTGTTGGATTACCTCTTAAAATACTTGTTAGCTTTATGGCCATTTTTATATTTTTAAGTCTCTATGTTTCATTGGTTAACCGGCTATTTGAATCTATGTTTAAAGTCATGCGACAGCTAATGCAGTTATTTGGGGGTGCTTAACTTGCAATTGCGGATGGATCTACAATTTTTTGCAGGTGAAAAAACAGAAAAAGCTACCCCGAAAAAAAGGCAGGATGAACGAAAAAAAGGAAAAGTTGCTAAAAGCCAAGATATTAATACAGCTATTTTACTTTTATTTTCATTTATGATACTAGTTGTTTTTGGTAGCTCAATGAAAAACGGAATGACTTCCTTATATGAACACACATTTACAGAATTCATTCATTGGGATGTAACCGAAGAAACAGTTCATCGGGTTTTTAGCGGAGCAACAATCGAAGCGGCCAAATTTCTTGCACCAATTATGATAATCGCTATAGTAGCAGGTCTTACATCTAATTTTATGCAGATTGGTTTTCTGTTTACCACAGAACCGCTGAAGCTAGACCTAAAGAAAATTGACCCGATTCAAGGAGCGAAAAGAATTTTTTCAGTCAGAGCTTTGGTTGAGCTGGCAAAATCATTATTAAAAATCGTGTTTATCGGTGTTATAACATTTTTGATTATATGGATGTTTAAAGACGACATGCTCATGCTTGCATTTAAAAATGCAGAGAATGCTCTTGGTTTCTTTGGGCGGACTACGATTATTATGGGAATAACCGCAGCATTCGCACTTTTACTCTTATCGGTTTTTGATTATGCATATCAACGGTATGATTTTGAAAAAAACATGAAAATGTCAAAACAGGATATAAAAGATGAGTACAAGAATATGGAAGGTGACCCATTAATTAAATCTAAGATAAAAGAAAAACAAAAGCAAATGGCTACTCGCAGAATGATGAGTGAAGTTCCACAGGCTGACGTTGTGATAACAAACCCTACACATTTTGCCATTGCAATTAAGTATGATGAAAAAAAAGCTAACGCTCCATACATACTTGCGAAAGGCGTTGACCAAGTGGCATTGAAGATTAAAGAAGTTGCAAAGGCCAATGATGTAGTTACAGTAGAAAATCGTCCACTCGCTCGCGCATTATACGGTGCAACTGATATAGGTGACGTAATTCCGGAGGATTTCTTCCAAGCTGTTGCAGAGATATTGGCATATGTTTATAAATTAGAGAGAAAAGTTTAAGCAATAAGGAGAAATAATAATGAAAGCACGTGACTTATCTGTACTCTTAGGCGTTATATTAATCATAATCATGTTAATCATCCCATTGCCCGGATGGCTTTTAAGTGTACTCATTTTATGTAATATATCGATTGCATTGATTGTAATACTAGTGTCTATGAATACACAGGAAGCGTTACAGTTTTCTGTTTTTCCAACTCTCTTATTGCTGTTAACCCTATTCAGACTTGGTCTGAATGTATCTACTACGAGATCTATTCTTTCAGAAGCGCAGGCTGGTGGAGTGGTAGAAACATTTGGTTCTTTCGTAATTGGTGGTAATCCATTGGTGGGATTTGTTGTATTTATAATTTTAGTCATCATTCAATTTCTTGTAATTACCAAGGGAGCAGAGCGTGTATCTGAAGTATCTGCCCGTTTTACATTAGATGCTATGCCAGGTAAACAAATGAGTATTGATGCAGATTTGAATGCTGGCTTAATTTCAGAGCAACAGGCAAAAGAGCGAAGAGAAAAAGTTGAGAATGAAGCGGATTTCCATGGTTCAATGGATGGGGCCAGTAAATTTGTAAAAGGGGATGCAATTGCTGGAATAATTATTGTCCTAATTAATATTATCTTTGGACTTATTATCGGTATGGTTCAGATGGATATGACTTTCCAAGAAGCCATCAACACTTTTATGCGTTTGACTGTTGGAGATGGACTTGTTAGCCAAATACCCGCATTATTAATTTCTACTGCGACAGGCATAGTAGTTACTAGAACTGCAAGTACAGGGAATTTGGGAACAGAGGTTTCTGGCCAGTTACTTCAATACCCTAAACTTTTATACATCGCTGCAGGTACAATATTCTTACTTGGATTAACACCTATAAACTTCTTTTTGACTACATTACTTGGTGGATTACTTGCATTAAGTGGATATTTATTACAGCGTCAAACAGCTGAGCCTGATATCCCTGATCCGGAAGAAGAAGATTTAACTGAAAGCTCTTCAATGAAATCTTCGGAGAATGTAGTCAGCCTTTTAAATATGGACCCAATTGAATTTGAGTTTGGTTATGCGCTTATTCCTCTTGCAGACAGTAGCCAGGGTGGTGACTTGCTTGATCGGATAATAATGATTAGACGTCAGTTGGCCATAGAGCTTGGTATTGTCATCCCAGTTGTAAGAATAAGAGATAATATACAACTGAATCCCAATGAGTACCGTTTAAAAATCAAGGGAAATGAAGTAGCGAAGGGAGAATTGTTGTTAGATCATTATTTAGCAATGGCTCCAGATATTGAAGAGGATGATATGGAAGGAATTGCTACAGAAGAGCCTGCATTTGGTCTCCCGGCAAAATGGATTACAGAAGAATATAAAGATGAGGCTGAGTTATCAGGCTATACCGTTGTTGATCCTCCTTCAGTTGTATCTACACATATAACAGAAATAATTAAAAAGTATGCTTATATATTATTAGGTAGAGAAGAAACAAAACAACTGATCGAGCATTTGCGTGAAAGTTACCCGACATTAGCTGAAGAAGTAACACCAGAGCCGCTAAATGTAGGTGATGTACAGAAAGTGTTAAGCAAGTTACTTAAAGAAAATATTTCGATTCGTAATTTACCAGTGATTTTTGAATCATTGGCAGACTTTGCAAGGTTAACAAATGATACGGAATTATTGGCTGAATATGTAAGACAAGCATTATCTCCACAAATAACAAAACAATATGTTCATGAAGATATGTCTTTAAGAGTGATTACTGTTTCCGGAAAGATAGAAAAGATGGTAGCGGAAAATATTCAGCAAACAGAGCATGGAAATTATTTGTCTTTAGATCCAGAGACGCAACAAGAAATTATAAAGACAATACATCATGAAGTGGAGAAACTTGCTATACAGGAGGAGACCGCGATACTGTTATGCTCTCCTGCGATTAGAATGTATTTAAAACAATTGGTGGAAAGGTTTTTACCGCAGGTGGTGGTGCTTTCTTATAATGAATTGGAGCCGACTGTGGAAGTACAAAGCGTGGGAGTTGTTAATATCGCATGAAGGTAAAAAAATATATAGGCCCTACTATGCCTGAAGTGATGAAAAAAATCCGAAAAGAACTAGGTTCAGAAGCTGTTATATTAAATTCTAAGGAAGTACGCCATGGGGGATTTTTAGGTTTATTTCAAAAAACAAAAATTGAAGTAGTAGCAGCCCTTGATCCGGACCCTGTATTGTCTCCTCAAAAACCTGCTATTGATAAAGAGATACCTTTGCCTTCTAAGGAAACACCTGAGGAATCCTTATCATCTAATCAACAAGTATTGGATGAGATTAAGCAACTGAAAAGTTTGATCAAGCATTCCGCTGAAGAAAAATACGATTATCCAGCAGATTTCCTGCTTGTCTATCAGCATCTTTGTGATCAAGAAGTAGACTCGTATTTAGCTGATAAAATAATTCGTTCCGTAATGGATAAGTTTAATGATCTCACATTGGTTGATTATAAGATGATAGTTAAAGAGACTAAAAATGAAGTTAAAGAGAAATTAAATGAACTTAATTTCTCGGGACTCAGTTATGAAAACAAAGTTGTCTATTTTGTAGGACCAACTGGAGTCGGAAAAACCACAACACTTGCAAAAATTGCAGCTAACAGTATGCTGAAAGACCATAAAAAAGTTGCGTTTATTACTATGGATACGTATCGAATTGCTGCTGTGGAACAGTTGAGAACGTATGCCCGCATTCTAGAAGTACCCATGGAGGTCGCATATTCCCAGAAGGAGTATCTGATTGCATTAGAAAAATTTAAGGATTATGATCTTGTCCTTGTAGATACTGCAGGGAGGAATTATAGAGATAAGAAGTATGTTAATGAAATTGAAGAGTATACTTCAATCGGAATGCAGTCAGAGATGTACTTGGTCCTTGCGATGACGGCCAAGTCAAAGGATTTAACCGAAGTTTATGATAAATTTAATTCCCTTCCTATAAAAAATGTAATATTTACTAAAATGGATGAAACGACTCAGTTTGGAAGTATGCTTACTATATCATTAGAAAAGCAAGTTGGAGTTGGATATATAACAAATGGGCAGGATGTGCCGGAAGATTTACTTGTTGCCACTCCAGAGCTGGTAACTGACTTTGTTTTTGGAAGTATCACGAATGAATGATCAAGCATCGGAATTACGGCGACGTCTGAATAAAAGTAAAGATGAACATGAAGCAAAAACAATTTCCATAATTAGTGGAAAAGGCGGGGTGGGGAAATCAAATGTAGCTTTGAATTTCTCCCTTGAACTTCTTATACAGAAAAAGAGTGTCTTGATTATAGACTTAGACATAGGTATGGGAAATATAAATATTTTACTTGGAGTGGACCCAAGGAAAACCATCATTGATATGTTCAAAGAACAATTATCAATTTTTGATATCATTGAACAAGGTCCCTGTAATTTGTCCTATATTGCAGCCGGTTCTGGTTTAGCAGATTTCTTTACCATGAATGATAAAAACAGGAATTATTTCTATAAGCAGTTCACTCGAGTAGCTTCCGAGTATGACTACATTATTTTCGATATGGGAGCAGGAGTGACTAGTGATAGTATTTTTTTTATGTTGGCTTCAGATGAATGCATATTGGTAACTACACCGGAACCTACTTCTATTACCGATGGATATAGTATGATTAAACATATTGTAGCTTATAATTCTGATTTACCAATTTCTATCATTATGAATCGGGCACAGAATGAGCGTGATGGGCAGACTGCCTCAACAAAATTCTCTGATGTTATTAAACAATTTTTAAATAAACAAGTGAGGATACTGGGGATTCTCCCTGAAGATAAACACGTTTCCAATGCAGTTAGAAGGCAAACACCTTATCTACTTCTTAATGAAAGAGCCCCTGTTTCAAAGGCGATTAAAAAAATAACAAGAACTTATATACAATGTGTTACAGAAAAGGATAACAAACCAAGTAGTTCATTTGTCCGAAAACTAAAACAGCTGATACTAGAGAGGTAATTTACTATGAGTGTAATTCGAGTACTAGTAGTTGACGATTCTGCTTTTATGCGAAAGGTTATAACAGATATTCTAGAAAGTGACGACAGAATTAGCGTTATTGGTACTGCTCGAAATGGTGAAGATGGCATTAAAAAAATAAACCAACTACAACCCGATGTAGTAACTTTAGATATACAAATGCCAGTAATGGATGGGATGACAGCATTACAAGAAATCATGAAAAATAGCCCTTTACCTGTAATTATGCTATCAAGCCTTACTTCAGAGGGGACCAGTAAAACAATTGAAGCTATATCTAATGGGGCAGTCGATTTTATAACAAAGCCTTCGGGGTCAATTTCTATGGATATGGATAAAGTACAAGCAGAATTAATTAAAAAAGTAGTTACAGCAGCAGAAATAAAACTTCCTAAAGTAGGACAATTTATTAAGCAACCAAAAATAACTCTAGGGTCACAACATCAAAGAGATTTAAAAACGATAGTTGCTATCGGAACATCTACCGGAGGACCTCGGGCCTTACAGCATGTACTAACTAAATTACCGGGGGATTTGCCTGCTTCTATTCTAATTGTGCAGCATATGCCAGCGGGCTTTACTAAGTCATTGGCAGAGAGGTTAAACTCTCTTTGTGCTATTCATGTAAAAGAAGCTTCAGATGGAGAAAGTTTACGTGAAAGCACTGTTTATATAGCTCCGGGTAATTATCATATGAAAGTAAATGGGACAAGAATTCAGCTAACACAAGATGAACCAGTCCATGGTCATAGACCTGCCGTTGATACACTATTCAATTCGCTTGCAAAGAGTCGTCATTACAATAAATTTGCAGTAATTCTTACAGGGATGGGGAGTGATGGCTCAAATGGTATTCGAAGTTTAAAAAGAGAGGATCCGAATACAATCGTCCTTTCAGAGGCTGAAGATTCTGCTGTTGTGTATGGAATGCCGTTTGCTGCAGTGAAAACAAAATTGGTAGATCATGTGATACCTTTACAGGAAATGGGACCAACTATTTCTACATTTGTTTTAGGTAACAAATAAGTAACTGGTGTTTAACTAAAAATAAGGGAGTAAGTATAATGGAAAATAGCACGCGTAAAATGATTGTATTTCAATTAGACAATGAAGAGTATGCAGTGTCTGTGCAGCAAGTAGGATTAATTGAGCGTATCACACCAATAACGAGAGTACCTCAAACTGTTGATTTTGTAAAAGGCGTAATCAATCTTAGAGGAGTAGTGACCCCAATTATAGATCTGCGAATTCGTTTTGGTTTATCGGAGGCTGGATTTACTGATCATTCACGAATTATTATTGTCAATATGGACGATAAGGAAGTAGGTTTAATAGTGGATGCTGCAAACGATGTAGTAGATATACCTGAGGAGACGATTGAACCTGCTCCTGAAGTTATTGGTACAGTAGACATTGATTATATTGAAGGAGTAGCTAAATTGGAAGAAAGGTTAATTATTCTTTTGGATCTTGAAAAAGTTTTATCTGCTGAGGAAGTCAATAGCCTCAAGCCAGTAAAGGAATAGAAAAATGAATATATCTCAACTGACATCCGTACAAAAAGACGTACTTCGTGAAATAGGAAACATCGGAGCTGGTAATGCTGCTACCTCCATGTCTAAACTTCTGGATAAAAAAATTGATATGCAAGTACCCTCCGTTAACATTGTCAGCTATGATGAAATGATGGACTTAATTGGCGGGCCGGAAGAATTAATTGTGGCTGTATTTTTTAGAATTCAGGGTGAGGCTCCAGGTTCCGTCTATCTCATTTTATCAATAGAAGAGGCTGAGTTATTAATAAATCAAATAACAGGTGACCAAATGATAAGTTTGATTAGTGAAGAAGGACCTGATGAATTGGCGGTATCCGTTATTCAAGAAGCAGGAAATATATTAACAGGGTCCTACTTATCAGCTTTGTCCGATTTCACTTCTATAAATATGCAACCATCCGTTCCGTTGTTGAGTATGGATATGGCAGGGGCTATTTTAACGGCAGGTTTACTGGAAATATCACAGGTTACCGATTTTGCTATCGTTATTGACACAAAAATAAGCCACACGGATTCCAAAAGAGGAATACAGGGTAATTTCTTTTTACTTCCTGACCCAGAATCATTCCACAAAATATTTTTAGCATTGGGAGTAACGGATAATGAATGATGTTCAGACTATAGTAAAAGTTGGTATTGCAGATTTAAATGTAATTAAAGCACCTGAACTAATTCGAACAGCAGGCCTTGGATCTTGCGTAGGTGTCGTATTGTACGATCAGACAAATCAAATAGCTGGTTTATCTCACATCCTTTTGCCTGATTCCAGCTTAGCAAAACAAGAAAATATTAATAAATATAAATATGCAGATACAGCAATACCTCTATTGCTTGAACAGATGGTCGGGATAGGTGCAAGGAAATCCTTGATTAAAGCTAAGATTGCAGGAGGAGCGCAAATGTTTCAGTTCTCTTCTAACTCGGACATTATGCGTATAGGTCCCAGAAATAGTGATGCTGTATTAGAAATTTTAAAAAAACTGAAGGTTCCGGTAATCGCTGCTGATATTGGAGGAAGTTCAGGTAGGACGATTGAGTTTGATCCAAGAACGAGTATGTTAAAAATCCGCAAAGTAAATAAAGAGGAAATATACATTTAAACTCTTTTGAATAGACTGCAAGCAGAAAAGAGTATTGGAAAATAGATTTATTAAATGTAATTTAAAGATACTTAGCTTTCCTTATTTAAATATAAGCTGAAGGGGGAGCCAAAAATGACAGAACATAATTTAACTCATGAACAACAACTGTGGAACGATTGGTATAAACGTAAATCAAATGAGAGCGCAAATGAATTAATTCAACATTATACGTATCTTATCAGCTTTCATGTTGAACGAATCTCAAGTCATTTGCCAAGCAATGTAAGTAAGGATGATATTAAGAGCTTTGCAACATTTGGATTGTACGATGCTTTAAATAAGTTTGAACCAGACAGAGATTTAAAATTTGATACGTATGCCTCTTTTCGAATAAGAGGTTCTATTATGGATGGATTGAGAAAAGAAGATTGGTTACCAAGATCTTTAAGGGAAAAAACGAAGAAGATTGAACAGGTCGCCCAGGAACTGGAACAATCACTATATCGCAAACCGACCACAGAAGAAATTGCAAATAAAATCGGATTCACTGTTAAAGAGGTTGAAAATGTTTTAAGAGATTCTTTATTTTCTAATTTTCTATCGATGGACGAAAATCCAAAAGATATGGAAAATGATAAGGACAGAAATGGTTATTCGCTTCCGGATGATACAACAATTACTCCTGAAAACAGCTTGCTTTTTAAAGAATTGAAGGAAGAGCTTGCAAATGGGATGAAGACACTTAATGAAAATGAACAAATGGTTATAAGTTTGTTTTACAATGATGAGCTAACATTAACTGAAATTGGTCAAGTGCTAGGGTTAACAACTTCTAGGATTTCCCAAATACACAAAAGGTCAATCCTAAAGCTTAGAAGCACGTTAAAAAAATTGCATGAGATTAGTTAAGTAGGAGCAATAGATGGAAGACTTTTTGAAATACTAGTATCTTGCTGTTTCGAAAGATAAACTGTCAGTAAAGCAAGCAAAATATTTACAATGGCTATATAATTAAATGGATTGTTCTTGCATAGAGCTTAAGCAGAAAAACTCTCTATATAAAGTTAACAAGCATTCCTAGAAATAGGTTTTAAGGAAGACTGGAACAGAGAAGCATCTTTAGTTGTTAAGTATAATCTTCTTGCTAATGTTATTGTACCTTTGGAAAATAGTTTGGTAAGATCGATGTGAATCAACAGGATGTTGAAGTAACTGCAAAACCAAAAGAAAATGAGGTCAACAATCTTCCTTTATCTTAAAGAAATGGGTGGAGAGACGGTGAGCTGGAAATCGATAGAATTGCAGATTGCGTTACCAAGAACAATGGAAGCTGGCAAACTTCAGGACCAATTACACAGGCAGCCCCAGCATACTCAACATCTACTTACAGAAGCTCATTTAAAAAGAGAAGTAAAAAAGCGCAACCGTATTAATCATACTGAACAGCTTCGGAAAATAGTTGGCAATAATCATTCACAAAACCATCACCGAATCAAGATTGAAGAAAGAACCATCACCGAATCAAGATTGAAGAAAGAATAAGTAGAGATAAAGTTTTAAATACTTTGGACAAGCATCCGTACTTGGGAACCAAAGTCGATTTTAAGGGATAGAAGGGATTATATGTTTTCATTTTTATTTTTTATTAGTTTTCTATTACATATATTAACGCTTATAATAATTTTTCAACTTATCAAGAAGATAAACACACTCCAACAAGTACAATCCCCCTCTGAGATAATGGACTTATTTGATACATATCTGGAAGAAATTAAAGCAGAAAATGAGTATTTACAAAAAACATTGAACAATAATCCAGAAGATAATAAGCAAAATAACTCAGCTGAAAAGGTAATTAATCCTCCACATTCAGTCGAAACGGAACAACCATTCAACGTTTCGGATCAGGAAATACCGAAGGATGAAATGGAGGCTTCTTTACAAGCACGAATTCTTCATTTATATCAAAATGGCTATGCAGCAGAAGAAATAGCAAAACAATTGGACTGTGGTAAGACAGAAGCAGCATTAGTTATAAAATTACATACAAAAAGTTATAAGTAACTCTTGATTATCATACAACAATATGATATATTAACTTTTGGTGTAAATACTATGTTTATGTAGAATAAGCATGTACTAAAAACACACGTTTAGTAATTTGTATATATGGTGCCGGCTTTTAAAAGAAGGTATTTATACAAAAATGATCTAAACGGAGGAAAAAAACCATTAGGAGGAAATTATTATGTCAGCAATTTCAATGAAACAGCTATTAGAAGCTGGTGTACATTTTGGACATCAGACTCGTCGCTGGAACCCGAAGATGAAGAAATATATCTTCACAGAACGTAACGGTATTTATATTATTGATTTACAAAAAACCGTTAAAAAGGTAGACGAGGCTTACAACTATGTAAAGGATATCGCTGCAAATGGCGGTACTGTTCTGTTTGTTGGTACAAAGAAACAGGCTCAGGACTCTGTACGTGATGAAGCTACTCGTTCTGGTATGTATTATGTGAATCAACGTTGGTTAGGTGGTACACTTACTAACTTCCAAACAATCCGCAAGCGTATCCAACGTTTAAAAGATATTGAACGTATGGAAGAAGACGGTACTTTTGAAGTATTACCTAAAAAAGAAGTAGTTAACTTATTAAAAGAAAAAGATCGTTTGGTTAAGTTCTTGGGTGGTATTAAAGAAATGAACAAGCTTCCTGACGCATTGTTCGTAATCGACCCACGTAAAGAGCGTATCGCGATCGCTGAGGCACATAAATTAAATATTCCTATTATTGGAATCGTAGATACTAATTGTGATCCAGATGAAATTGATTATGTTATTCCAGCGAATGATGACGCTATTCGCGCAGTAAAACTTTTGACTTCAAAAATGGCAGATGCTATTTTAGAAGTGAAACAAGGTGAAGAGACAGAAGAAGTTCAGGCAGAAGAACCTGTTGCTGTTGCTGAATCTGATTCTGATTCAAATCAAGAGTAATTATTAAAAGGTGGAGGGTGATAAGAGGATAAGAGCCTTTTATCACCTTTTTTACGAAGATTTTCTCTTAAAATAAGAATTATACACAAGGAGGATATATTATGGCTATTACTGCTAAAATGGTAAAAGAATTACGTGAAAAAACTGGTGCTGGGATGATGGATTGTAAGAAAGCTTTACAGGAAACAGATGGTAATCTAGATAAAGCTGTTGATTACTTGCGGGAAAAAGGAATTGCGAAAGCGGCTAAAAAGGCTGACCGTATTGCGGCTGAAGGCTCTACTTATATTGCTGTAGAAGGTAATAGTGCGGTATTATTAGAAGTGAATTGTGAAACTGATTTTGTAACTAAAAATGATCAATTTAAACAATTACTTTCTGAATTAGGTAGTCACATTGTAAAGCATCAACCCGAAACAGTTGAAGAAGCTCTACAACAAAAACTTCATGGTGAAGGAGATACAGTGGAAACATACATCAATTCAGCTGTAGCTAAAATTGGTGAAAAAATTTCATTGCGTCGTTTCACTGTTGTAAATAAAACTGATAATGATGTATTTGGGGAATACCTACACATGGGAGGCCGTATTGGGGTTCTAACATTGTTAGAAGGCTCCAATGATGAGCAGGTAGCTAAAGATGTGGCAATGCATGTAGCTGCTGTAAACCCTCGTTATGTATCTCGTGATGCTGTTTCTGAAGAAGAAGTAAATCATGAAAGAGAAGTATTAAAGACTCAAGCATTAAATGAAGGAAAACCAGAGAAAATTGTTGAGAAGATGGTAGAAGGTCGTCTTGGTAAATACTTTGAGGAAATTTGCTTGCTTGAACAGAGCTTTGTTAAAGATCCAGATCAAAAGGTTAAGAAGTATGTAGCTGATAAAGGGGCTGCTGTTAAAACATTTATTCGTTATGAAGTCGGAGAAGGCATGGAAAAACGTGAAGAAAACTTCGCCGATGAAGTAATGAGTCAAATTAAAAAATAATAGTATGAGGTGAAATAGGGAGCACATGTTGTTCCCTATTTCTCCACATGTATGTATAAGGGTTACTATTGCTTTTTTCCTGTACAAAGATATACTTCAATAAAGAGCCCAAAAAATACCATTAAAAATTAATCTATTCCTATGGAGGTTATTATGACAACAGCTCATTACCGTAGAATTGTTCTGAAATTAAGCGGAGAAGCTTTAAGTGGCAAACAAGGTTACGGAATCGAACCAGAAATTATTAACTCAATTGCAAACCAAGTGAAAGAAGTCGCAGAATTAGGTGTAGAAATTGCAATTGTTGTCGGTGGAGGTAATATTTGGAGAGGTAAAGTAGGAAGCGAAATGGGGATGGATCGGGCAACAGCTGATTATATGGGAATGCTTGCTACAATCATGAACTCACTAGCATTACAGGACGGATTAGAAACAATAGGAATCCCTACTCGCGTTCAGACGTCCATCGAGATGCGCCAGGTAGCTGAGCCTTACATACGCAGAAAAGCAATTCGTCATCTGGAGAAAAAACGTGTGGTTATTTTTGCAGCGGGAACGGGAAACCCTTACTTCTCTACGGATACTACTGCAGCTTTGCGTGCGGCGGAAATTGAAGCAGAAGTGATTTTAATGGCTAAAAATAATGTTGATGGAGTTTATACAGACGATCCAAAAACAAATGAAAATGCCGAAAAATATGAAAATCTTTCTTATATGGAAATGTTGAATGAGGGATTAGGTGTAATGGATTCAACAGCTTCTACACTATGTATGGATAATAATATTCCGTTAATCGTTTTCTCTATTATGGAAGAGGGCAATATTAAGAAGGTTGTTCAAGGAGAAACGATCGGAACAACAATAAGGGGGAAATAATGGTGGATACAATTATGAACCAAACAAAAGATAAAATGAAACAAGCTGTACAGGCTTTTTCTAAAAACTTGGCAACAGTCCGTGCCGGAAGAGCAAACCCGAGTTTATTGGATAGTGTTTATGTAGATTACTATGGTGCGTCCACACCATTGAATCAACTTGCCTCGGTGTCAGCTCCTGAAGCAAGACTGCTAGTCATTACGCCATATGATAAATCTGCAATCTCAGATGTTGAAAAGGCAATTCAAAAAGCTGATTTAGGGCTCTCTCCTTCCAGTGATGGGAATGTTATCCGTATTAATATACCTGCCCTAACGGAAGAGAGAAGAAGAGATTTGGTTAAGGTTGTAGGTAAATTTGCTGAAGAGTCACGAGTTCAAATTAGGAACGTGCGTCGTGATTCAAACGATCAATTGAAAAAAGATAGTGATTTACCTGAGGACGATTTACGGAGTGCCCAGGACGATGTTCAAAAACTTACCGATCAATTCATCGCAGAGGTTGATCAATTAGCTAAAGAAAAAGAAAAAGAAATTCTGGAAGTTTAAACACAAACCATGTAAAATAACATGTAGTAGCCCTCTTGTTTAAGGGGGCTTTTGTTTTTAGAACAGAAATCGTTATAATAAATAATGGGTTTAATGATATAATGTTGATTCATCCAAATTACTATAGTTGTAATATAATTTTATTTGTTACATATTGATTATAATTATAAGAAAACATACGGGAAATCAACTGCATTCGGAGGACAAACTATGTCAATGAAACTTCCTTTTTTTAAAAATAAACAAGAAGAAACTTCTGCACATACTGATTTGGAAAATATTCCAAATCATGTTGCTATCATTATGGACGGAAATGGCAGATGGGCAAAAAAACGTGCATTACCTCGCATAGCAGGTCACAAAGAAGGCGTCAATTCTGTTATTAAAATAGTTCGTGAGGCTTGTAAATTTAATGTCAAGATCCTCACTTTGTATGCTTTTTCAACGGAGAACTGGAAAAGACCTAAACCGGAAGTGGAATTCCTTATGAAACTTCCAAAGGAATTCTTACATATTTACTTACCGGAATTAATGGAAAAAAACGTCCGAATTGAGACAATTGGCGATTTTGACGCATTACCTGAACATACGAAAGAAGCAGTTCAGTACGCAAAAAATAAAACTGCTGATAATAATGGATTAATATTAAATTTTGCTTTAAACTATGGTAGTAGATATGAAATAATGCAGGCAATTAAACAAATTTTGTCAGATGTTGATACGAATAAAATTAATGTCGATAAATTAGATGAAAGTAGTTTTTCCAATTATTTATATACAAAGGATTTTTGCGATCCGGACTTGTTAATCCGCACTAGTGGTGAACAACGTTTAAGTAATTTCTTGTTGTGGCAATTGGCTTATACGGAATTTTGGTTTACCGATGTCCTATGGCCTGATTTTAATGAGGAAATTTTTCAACAGGCGCTCCGGGATTATCAGCAACGCAAGAGACGTTATGGAGGTTTATAGGTGATGGATATATGAAACAACGAATTATTACCGCTGTTCTCGCATTATTTATCTTTTTGCCATTCGTATTAATTGGTGATCTACCTTTTACTATTTTGATCTATATCATGGCAACGATTGGTTTATTTGAATTAATGAGAATGCGGAAAATTGCAAAATATTCATTAGCCTCTATCTTAGGAATCGCATTATTATGGCTTGTTTTAATGCCAGTAGAAGCTGATATGCTTTTTGGAAGATTCTTGAAATCAGAGGTTATTATGCTTGCTGTAATGTTTTTATTAGCATATACAGTATTAGTTAAGAATAAGTTTAATTTTGACCATGCTGGCTTTATCCTACTTTCGACCATTTATGTTGGTATGGGTTTCTTTTTTCTGATTGAAACAAGGAATAGTGAAGTAAATGGTTTGACTATGATCCTTTATGTATT
The DNA here is from genome assembly GCF_001310895.1 of Virgibacillus halodenitrificans JCM 12304. Classification (GTDB taxonomy): domain Bacteria; phylum Bacillota; class Bacilli; order Bacillales; family Amphibacillaceae; genus Virgibacillus_Q; species Virgibacillus_Q halodenitrificans. The sequence continues at coordinate 35,196 of NZ_BAZS01000016.1, forward strand.
TCTAATTATCTGGGCAACAGATACAGGAGCCTATTTTTTTGGTAAAGCTTTTGGTAAAAGAAAGCTGTGGCCTGAGATCAGCCCTAATAAAACAGTTGAAGGAGCTGTAGGTGGTATACTATTAGCATGTTTGGTAGGTGTCATTTTTCAGTTGCTATCACCAATTGCAACCTCTGTACTAGCAATTATAGGTGTAACCGTATTGGCTTCTGTATTTGGACAAGTTGGAGATCTGGTTGAATCTGCTTTTAAGCGATATTATGGAGTAAAAGATTCTGGTAATCTTTTACCAGGGCATGGAGGAATATTGGATCGATTTGACAGTATGCTTTTTGTTTTACCAATATTACACTTTATCGGTTTTATTCACTAAAAAAGAAATCTCCAATCCAATTCAATTTATGAATAAAGGAAGGTGCTTTATTTGAATACAGTTATAGCTTTTATCTTCATGTTTGGACTTTTGGTTTTCATCCATGAATGGGGACATCTCATTTTCGCTAAAAGAGCTGGAATGCTGGCAAGGGAATTTGCGATAGGCTTTGGACCCAAAATATTTGCCTTCACAAGAAATGAAACAGTCTATACCATTCGATTATTACCGATTGGTGGGTACGTTAGAGTAGCGGGAGAAGACCCGGAAATTGTGGAATTAAAACCAGGGCACCATATTGGACTGGAATTCAATCAAGAAGGAAAAGTAAATAAAATAATCGTCAATAATAAGTCAAAACACCCTAATGCAAGAGTTATCGAAGTAGAGCATGCTGATTTGGATCACGCACTTCGCATTGATGGCTATGAAATTGATGAAGATGACCAAAAGCTAAGCTTTGAAGTGGATACAAAAGCAATGTTTATCATGGATGAAAAAGCAACTCAAATAGCGCCGTATGACCGACAGTTTGCATCTAAAAGTGTAGGTAAGAGAGCAATGCAGCTTTTTGCAGGACCGATGATGAATTTTATTCTTGCTCTTTTTATATTTTTTATCTTAGGAATTATCCAGGGTGCTCCAGTAGATGAAGCCAGAGTAAATAAAATTCAGCCGGATAGCCCAGCTGCAGAAGCAGGACTACAAGATAATGATGAAATTATAAAGATAGAAAATAATTCTATTTCTACTTGGGAAGAGTTCACCACTATTGTTCGAAAAAACCCAGGTCAAGAACTTGAGATGATTGTTAAACGAGACGGAGAACAAATTCCAGTAACGGTTGTACCTGATGAAGTTAAATTAGAAGGTCAAGAACAGTCTATTGGGCAAATTGGTGTATACCAAGCATTTGAAAAATCTTTTATTGGTACGATAAAATACGGTTTTGAACAGACATACGATACAACCAAATTAATTTTAACTAATTTATTTATGTTAATCAGTGGCCAACTGTCCATTGAAATGCTTTCTGGTCCTGTAGGAATTTATGACGTTACAGATCAAGTTGTTCAAACAGGTTTTACTAATTTCCTTATGTGGACTGCAATGCTGAGTATAAATCTTGGGATTGTAAATTTGGTTCCATTACCAGCTCTCGATGGGGGACGTTTGCTATTTGTTGGTATAGAAGCAATACGTGGCAAACCGATTTCACCGGAAAAAGAAGGCCTATTCCACTTTGTTGGGTTTGCCTTTCTTATGTTATTAATGATCATAGTAACATGGAATGATATCCAGAGATTATTTTTATAAATAATTAGAACGGCTAGCTTTATATAAGTACAATTAATAGGAGAATCTTTGTTGCATTAAATAACAGAGATTCTCCATAAAACGTTTATAGGGTATGAGGAGGACTACAAATGGATCTATCTAAGAGTGAAAAAATGAATTTATTGCTAAAGCAATTACAAATACCTTCAGAACATATCCAAAATCATTTCAAGGGGAGTTACCTGGAAAAGTTAGAAGTATATAAAAAGACAAAAATATGGCATTTCCACATTTATTTAGAAAATGTTTTGCCATTGGAGATACATGAGCTTTTCATAAATGCCTTAAGAGAATCATTTCAGCAGGTAGCGTCAGTGGAATTGACAATTCAAACTGGTGACAGTACCTGTGTTAACGAAACAGTTTGTGCGTACTGGCAACGGTTTATTCATTCCATTAATAATTTATCTCCAGCTTACAAGGATCTGATCTACAATCAAACCCCTATTATTCAAAATAATAAACTATTATTAACGGCCAGAAATGAAGCAGAAGCAAACGCTCTAAAGAAGCGTTTGGATGACAGTTTTAAAAAGTACTGCCAAAAAGTGGGTCTTTCCTTTTACTCTATTGAAACAACAATTAAGACAGAAGAAGCAGATATTCAGGCATTTAAAGAGCAAAAGGCCTTGGAAGATCAGCAATTAATCCAAAAGACTGTTCAGGAAAAAGAAAAACGAGAGCAAGCAAAACCAAATCATGAAAACAAACCATTAATGCTCGGGTATAAAATACAAGATGAAGCTATACAAATGGAAGATATTCAAGATGAAGAACGTCGTGTCACTGTCCAAGGTTATATATTCGCAGCTGAAATTCGTAAGTTACGTTCTGGGCGAAGTCTATTAATAATTAAAGCAACGGATTACACGGATTCACTGCAAATAAAGATGTTCTCCAAAGGTGATGAGGATGCAGAAAAATTTGAAACAGTTAAAAAAGGGATGTGGATCAAGGCCCGGGGTAGTATCCAAACAGATATGTATACAAATGAATTAGCTATGATGGCAAATGATATCCATGAAATAAGAGTGGAAGATAGAAAGGACACTTCCCCCGAAGATGAAAAGCGTGTTGAATTACATGCACATACGACGATGAGTCAAATGGATGCCGTGGTCTCACCGGAAACGCTGGTTTCTCAGGCAGCAAAATGGGGGCATAAAGCCATTGCAATAACAGATCATGCTGGCGTTCAAGGCTTTCCAGATGCACATGCGGCCGGAAAGAAAAATAATATTAAAGTATTATATGGTGTAGAAATCAATCTGGTTGACGATGGTGTGCCTATAGCTTATAACGTAAAGGATATTGAATTGAACAACGCAACATATGTCGTATTTGACGTTGAAACTACCGGTCTTTCAGCAGTTTATGATACTATCATTGAACTTGCTGGTGTGAAAATCCACCAAGGAGAAATTGTTGATCGGTTTGAGTCATTTGCAAATCCGCATCATCCGTTATCTCAAACGACAACAGATCTTACCGGCATTACAGATGAGATGGTGATGAATGCACCAGAAGTTGCTGAAGTGTTAAGTGATTTCCGCGAATGGATGGGAGACTGCATACTTGTAGCTCATAATGCCAGCTTTGATATGGGTTTTCTTAATCAAGGTTTTGAAAAAATTAACTTTCCTAAAGCGGATAATGCTGTAATTGATACATTGGAATTAGCCAGGTTTTTATTTCCTGAGTTAAAAAATCATCGACTGAATACGTTATGTAAGTATTTGGATATTGAGTTAACGCAACACCATAGAGCTATTTATGATGCAGAAGCAACAGGTTATTTGTTTTGGAAATTAGTGCAACGGTTGGTTGATAAGGAAATTTCAAATCATAAACAATTAAATAACCATATGGGAGAAGGAAATGCCTATCAGCGGTCAAGACCTTTTCACTGTACATTACTTGCTAAAACGCAGGATGGATTAAAGAATTTATATAAGCTAGTATCACATGCACACATAGACTACTTTTATCGTGTTCCTAGAATACCAAGATCCTTACTATTGAAATTAAGGGAAGGAATATTGGTTGGTTCTGGCTGTGATAAAGGGGAAGTCTTTGAAACAATGATGCAGAAATCTGCGGAGGAAGCGGAGAAGGTGGCTGAGTTTTATGATTACATTGAAGTACAACCACCTGCAAACTACAGCCATTTAATTGAAAAAGACTTAGTCCAAAATGAAGCACAAATTTTAGATATAATAAATAAATTGATTAAACTTGGCGATCGGATGAATAAAAAAGTGGTCGCGACTGGGAATGTGCACTATATTGATAACCATGATAAATTGTACCGTCAAATTTTAATTGCATCTCAAGCAGGTAATCCACTGAATAGACAGACATTGCCTGACACTCCTTTTCGTACAACTAATGAAATGCTGGAAGCTTTTCAATTTTTAGGTGTTGATAAAGCAAAAGAAATTATTATTCATAATCCAAATGAGTTAGCAGAAGAAATAGAGGAGATATCACCTGTCAAGGATGGATTGTACACTCCTACAATTGAGGGAGCAGATCAGGATATTCGAGATTTATGCTATAATCGCGCAAAAAAAATATACGGAGAACCAGTACCACAGCTTGTAGTTGATCGGTTGGAAAAAGAGTTGAAGAGTATTATAGGTCATGGCTTTGCTGTCATCTATCTAATCTCCCACAAGCTGGTAAAAAAATCGTTGGATGATGGTTATTTAGTCGGTTCAAGGGGTTCAGTTGGATCTTCCTTTGTTGCAACCATGACAGAAATCACTGAAGTGAATCCTTTGCCACCTCACTATGTTTGCCTGGAATGCCATCATCATGAGTTTATAACAGATGGGACAGTTGGTAGTGGATTTGATTTACCTGATAAGGACTGCCCCGCATGTAATAAACCTCTTACGAAAGACGGGCAGGATATTCCTTTTGAAACATTCTTAGGATTTAAAGGAGATAAGGTACCCGACATTGATTTGAACTTCTCGGGAACTTATCAACCAAGGGCTCATAATTATACAAAGGAATTATTCGGAGAAGATAATGTTTATCGTGCCGGTACGATAGGAACTATTGCTGAGAAAACTGCATATGGTTATGTGAAAGGCTATGCTTCAGATAAGCAACTCGTTTATAAGAATGCTGAGGTTGACAGACTGGTTCAAGGGTGTACTGGAGTGAAACGCACAACAGGACAGCATCCGGGTGGCATTATTGTTGTACCTGATGATAAAGAAATATTTGACTTTACACCAATTCAATTCCCTGCTGATGATAAGAAAAGTGAATGGAGAACAACCCATTTTGATTTCCATTCTATTCATGATAATTTGTTAAAATTGGATATACTAGGTCATGATGATCCAACTGTTATTCGCATGCTTCAGGATTTAAGTGGAATTGACCCGAAAACAATACCGACGGATGATGAAGAGGTTATGAAAATCTTTTCGGGAACGGAATCTCTTGGTGTCACTCCAGACCAAATAAATTGCAAAACTGGGACTTTAGGGGTGCCGGAATTTGGAACGAAATTTGTCCGTCAAATGCTTGAAGACACAAAACCAAATACATTTGCTGAGTTGGTAATTATTTCAGGACTTTCACATGGAACAGATGTATGGCTTGGCAATGCACAAGAATTAATAAATGATGGGATTTGTCAGCTTCCTGATGTTATTGGGTGTCGTGATGATATTATGGTATACCTTATGCACAAAGGATTGGAAGCATCACTTGCATTTAAAATAATGGAGTTTGTACGTAAGGGAAAAGGGCTACAGGATGAATGGATAACGGAAATGAAAAAACATGGTGTACCAGATTGGTATATCGAATCCTGTAAAAAAATTAAATATATGTTCCCTAAGGCCCATGCTGCAGCATATGTTCTAATGGCTGTAAGAATTGCTTATTTTAAAGTGCATCATCCAATCTATTTTTATGCAGCGTATTTCACAGTTCGTGCAGATGATTTTGAATTAGATACAATGATAAAAGGGTCATCAGCAATTAGAACGCGAATGGAAGAGATTTACGCAAAAGGGAACGATGCTTCTCCGAAAGAGAAAAACCTGTTAACGGTATTGGAAATCTCCTTGGAAATGTGTGAAAGAGGTTTTGGTTTGAATAAGGTTGATCTTTACAAGTCAAGCGCGACTGAATTCATAGTAGAAGGGGATCGTTTATTACCTCCTTTTAACGCTGTGGATGGTCTCGGAACAAATGCTGCACTAAGTATAGTGAAGGCTAGAGAAGAAGGAGAATTCCTATCCAAAGAAGACCTTCGGGAGCGAAGCAGAATTTCAAAAACTGTCTTGGAATATCTTGATAATCACGGTTGTTTGGAAGGAATGGCTGAGAAGAATCAATTGTCTCTCTTTTAAACCAATAAACATTAGATCGAAATAATTAGCTATTTGTAAAGATCCAGACGTTTATGCCTATCCCTATCTTTTCACAAGTGAAAATAGTAATGGAGTTGTGATATAATACTTGGGAACTTTATAAAATATTCTATTTTTATGTTGTGTAATAAACATAGGAAGGCGGGATCACAATGAGGCGAGATCTGATTTATACAGATGGACAGGATATTAAAGGATTTTTATCAGAGAATAAATCTATGTTTGAAGAAGTTTTGTTGCAACACGCAGCAAATGTTCGAGATAAAATTGAAGAAATTAAGCTTGTAGGTAATATAAACCTTTTGGGGAATGCTGTTAAACTTGTCTTAATGGTGGTAGAAGAAAAGCGTGACGATGTTATAGCTTTTGGAAATCAGGAAGGTATTGCCTGGGCTAAAACATCTTTAACACTTTCATTTAAATTGGAATGGGTACAGGCAATCCGGAAGACTTTATGGGAATTCCTCTATGAATACGATCATTTTACAGAAGATCAGGCTGATAGAGAACGTTTTTTTACTATGGAGAATAAGGTTAATGAGTTAATTGATGAGTTTTTTAAAGGTTTTTTTATTAGTTATTCCGAATATAAAGATAAACTTATTGAACAGCAGACAAAGCTGGTAGAAAATTTGTCTGTTCCGATCATTCCTGTGTCTCCCAATATTAGTATATTGCCTCTCATTGGCACAATAGATTCTTATCGTGCTTCAATTATAGAAGAAAAGGTCCTTTTTGAGATTGGCAAAAAGAGAGTTGAGATATTAATTTTAGATTTGTCTGGAATAGCTGAAATGGACCATGAAGCTATCCAAAACTTTCTAAAACTGCTTGATGGTGTAAACATGATGGGCTGTCGCACTGTAATTACTGGGTTAAGTCCAAAAATTGTACGAGAAATAGTAAATATGGACATTAGCTTTGGACAGAAAGCTGAAACAAAAGGAACATTGGAACAGGCCATGCAGGATTATATGAAACTATTCGACGCTTCCAGGTCAGATATTCAGTCCAATGTTTAGTCTTTCTCTTAACCGGAAACACTATTTATACCCACTTTCTTGCAAGAGGTTCTTCCTTATGATATAATTTTTTTGGTAAGAAATGATACGAACGGTTAAAAGAGTGGGTGATCACCCACTCTTTCTTCATACTTCTAGCTGACTCTTGAGTTAAAACTTCCCTCCCTTGCCACATACTGCCGGCAGGGGTTTTATATTGATTCACGGAATGCTCAAATGAAAAATAGTATGATGGTTCATAATAAGGGTTAATGATAATTCAGTAAAGGAGGATGAGACGTGAGTTCACAAGTAATTAAAACAACAGAAGAGTTACTTCACCCCATTCTAGAACATAAAGGGCTTGAATTAGTTGACATTGAATATGTGAAAGAAGGGAAAAACTGGTTTCTTCGAATATACATTGATAAGCCTGGAGGAATCGATATTACAGAATGTGGGGATGTATCTGAGGAACTAAGCGAGAAGCTTGACCAGCAAGACCCTATTAAAGAGGCATATTTCTTAGAAGTCTCTTCACCTGGAGTGGAACGTCCTTTAAAAACGAAAGATGACTTTAGTAATAATTTAAATAAGAACATCTATGTAAAGTTATATGAGCCAGTTGAAGGTGAAAAGGAATATGAAGGTATTTTAAAAGATTTCACGAATAATATCTTAACATTGGAAATTAAAGTAAAGACAAGAAGTAAACAAATTGAAATACCATATGACAAGATAGCAAAAGCAAGAATAGCTGTTACGTTTTAAAGGGGGAAAATAAAAGTGGCCAATCAGTTGTTTGACGCGATTGATTATTTAGCAAAAGAAAAAGGGATTGACAAAGATATTCTAATGGAAGCATTAGAAGCTGCTTTGATCTCTGCCTATAAGAAAAATTTTAAGTCAGCTACAAACGTAAGAGTAGAACTTAATGAACAAACAGGTAAAATGGGTGTCTTTTCAAGAAAAACTGTTGTAGAGGATATCGAGGATCCGCAAGAAGAAATTTCCTTAGAAGAAGCCAAGGGGATAAATCCTAATTATGAACTGGAAGACATTGTAGAAGTTGAAGTTACACCTAAAGATTTTGGTAGGATAGCTGCCCAAGCTGCAAAACAAGTAGTGACTCAGCGTGTAAGAGAGGCTGAAAGGGGAGTTATATTCTCTGAGTATTCTGATCGTGAAGAAGATGTGATGACTGGGATTATTCAAAGAAAAGATCCTCGTTTTGTCTATGTCAACCTGGGTAAGATTGAGGCCAAGCTTGCGGAAGCTGAACAAATGCCTACAGAAGAATACCACGTGCATGATCGTCTGAAAGTTTTTGTTACAAAGGTGGAAAACACGAGTAAAGGACCCCAAATATATATATCAAGATCTCATCCAGGGCTTCTCAAACGTTTGTTTGAAATGGAAGTACCAGAAATTTATGATGGTATTGTAGAGATTAAATCACTAGCAAGAGAGGCTGGTGACCGTTCTAAAATTTCCGTATACGCACCAGATCCGGAAATAGATCCGGTAGGTTCATGTGTTGGACAAAAAGGGCAACGGGTCCAAGCGATTGTAAACGAGTTAAAAGGTGAAAAAATTGATGTAGTAGAATGGTCTGAGGACCCAGTAGTTTATGTGTCAAATGCACTTAGCCCTTCTAAGGTAGTAAGTGTGCTCGTCAATGAGGAAGAGAAAGCTACAACAGTAATCGTTCCAGATTATCAGCTTTCCTTGGCCATTGGTAAACGAGGTCAAAATGCCAGACTTGCTGCAAAGCTCACGGGTTGGAAAATCGATATTAAGAGCGAATCTGAAGCAAGAGAAGATGGCCTCTTAGATGAAACCGAAGAGTTACACGATGAGGAAGATTTGTTTAATTTTAGTGATGATGAATAAAACAACAATTTTATTTAGGAACTGACCAGGTTTTCCTGATTAGAGGGAGGCTTTCAAATGAACAAGAAAAGAAAAGTACCAGAAAGAAAATGTGTTGTTACGAACGAAACAAAACCAAAAAAAGAATTGATAAGAATAGTACGCAATAAAGAAGGCGAAGTTTTTGTAGACCCATCCGGTAAGAAAAACGGGCGCGGAGCTTATTTGACACTTGATATAGATGTCATAGATAAAGCTGAGAAATCGAATATTCTTAATCGCCAACTGAATGCGGAAGTTTCATCAACTATATACGAAGAATTAAAACAGCTTGCAGTAGGTAGTTCCCATGCGAAATAGCTATTTAAATATGATTGGATTGGCTTATCGGGCCAGAAAGTGCTCTTTAGGCGAAGAAACAATTGTGAAAGATATTCAGCAAAAGAAAGCAAAGTTGGTACTAGTGGCAAGCGATATTGGGCCACAAACGAAGAAAAAGATCACTGATAAGTGTAAGACTTACAAAGTACCATTTGAAATAGTAGATGATAGAGAAACTTTATCACATGCTATTGGAAAATCCCAGAGAGTGGCCGTTGCAATTTTAGATGCAGGGTTTGCTGAGAAGATAAAGTCTTTACTCGGGTAACTAAATTCGGGGGTGAACGTATGAGTAAAATGCGTGTATATGAATATGCTAAACAAAATAACACTTCAAGTAAAAATGTAATTAACTATCTAAAAGAAATGGATGTGGAGGTATCAAATCATATGTCGACTATATCCACAGATACCATTAACAAATTAGATAAAAAATTTAAAACTACTTCACAAAATAATGATAACAAAGCAGTATCAAAACCAAATGAAACTAAAAAAAATGATGCTAAACCAAACCCAGGTGGGAAACAGGTGAATAAACCAAATAATTTTAAGAAACAAGATAATAAAAGAAACAATAAACAAAATAATAAAAATCATAAGAGCAACAAAGGAAATAAGCAAGATTTCAAGCAACAACCGGCCAAAAAAGAAACACCAGAAAAAATCACATATAGTGGAGTACTCACTGTAAGTGAACTAGCAGAGAAGTTAAATAAAGAAGCTTCTGAAATAATTAAAAAGTTAATGTTTCTTGGTGTAATGGCTACAAAAAATCAGGATTTAGATGATGATGCAATTGAATTAATCTGTGAAGAATTCAACGTAGAAGTGGAAAAAGAAATCGTACTAGAGGACACTGATTTCGACAAGTATATTTCTGAAGAAAATGAAGCAGACCTTGTTGAAAGACCAGCTGTTGTTACAATCATGGGTCATGTTGATCACGGAAAAACAACGTTATTGGATGCTATCCGTCATACAAAGGTAACTGCGGGGGAAGCTGGTGGTATTACCCAACATATTGGAGCATATCAAGTAGAAAACGATGGTAAAAAGATTACTTTCCTTGACACACCTGGTCACGCTGCTTTTACAAGTATGCGTTCTCGTGGTGCACAAGTGACAGATGTTGCTATCCTAGTAGTCGCAGCAGATGATGGAGTTATGCCGCAAACCATTGAAGCAATCAACCATGCTAAAGCTGCTGAGGTACCTATCATTGTAGCTGTTAACAAAATGGATAAAGAGGGGGCTAATCCCGATCGCGTGATGCAGGAATTAACTGAATATCAATTGATTCCCGAGGATTGGGGCGGCGATACTATTTTCGTCAACCTTACTGCAATCAAAGGGGAAGGAATTGACGACCTGCTCGAAATGATCGTGCTTGTTTCCGAAGTTGAGGAATTGAAAGCTAATCCAAAGAGTGAAGCATTCGGTACAGTGATTGATGCTCAGTTGGATAAAGGTCGGGGATCCGTAGCTACATTGCTTGTCCAGAATGGAACTCTTCATGTGGGTGACTCTATCGTTGTAGGTCATACGCACGGACGTGTCCGAGCAATGGTAAATGATTTGGGTAAACGCGTGCAGGAAGCTGGACCTTCTACACCTGTTGAAATAACAGGGCTAAATGAGGTTCCACAAGCAGGCGATCAATTCCTTGTGTTTAGGGATGAGAAAAAGGCTCGCCAAATTGGGGAAGCTCGTCAACAAAAACAAATTCAAGAAAATCGAAGTGAACAAACGAAAGTTAGTTTAGATGATTTATTTGAACAAATTAAACAGGGCGATATGAAAGAAATAAATATTATAATAAAAGCAGATGTTCAAGGTTCTGCTGAAGCACTTGCTTCATCCCTGCAAAAAATTGATGTGGAAGGTGTCAACATTAAAATCATCCACACTGGTGTAGGGGCAATTACGGAATCTGATATTATTCTTGCATCCGCATCTAATGCAATTGTTATAGGGTTTAATGTTCGTCCAGACGTAAATGCGAAAAAAGCAGCAGAATCAGAAAAAGTAGATGTACGCTTACATCGTGTTATTTACAAAGCAATAGAGGAAATTGAAGCAGCGATGAAAGGTATGCTTGATCCGGAATTTGAAGAAAAAATTATTGGGCAAGCAGAAGTTCGTGAGACCTTCAAAGTCTCCAAGATCGGTACTATTGCTGGAAGCTATGTAACCGATGGGAAATTGACCAGATCCTCAGGAGTTAGAGTAATTCGTGATGGAGTAGTTCAATTTGAAGGTGAAATTGATACCTTAAAACGTTTTAAAGATGATGTGAAAGAAGTTGCGCAAAATTATGAGTGTGGAATAACTATTAAAAACTTTAATGACATTAAAGAAGGCGATGTAATAGAAGCATTCATTATGGAGGAAATTGAGCGTAAATGATTTTGTTTGCAGAGATCGAATGTATAATGTATGAAGGACATTCATTGAAGCAAAAAAGATCCGTACTCAAACGTCTTATGGCAAGACTCCAAAAAGATCTCAATGTAGCAGTAACGGAGTTGGATTACCATGATCTTTGGCAACGTACCAAATTAGGTATCGTGACAATATCGAATGACTTAACTCATTCGGAAAAGGTGATTCAGGAAGCATTACGCATAATTGATGATTATCCTGAACTGGAGCGGACCATAACAAATACGGAACGTATTTAACCAGGTTGATTGTTAGAATCGTAATCTTTTGTTATTAATCGAGGTGAAGACATAATGGCTGACATGCGAGCAAATAGAGTTGCCGAGCAAATGAAAAAAGAATTGGGCGAAATACTGACCCGTAAGATAAAAGATCCAAGGATTGGATTTGTTACAGTAACTGATGTGGAGGTCACCGGGGATTTACAACAAGCAAAGGTTTTTATTTCTGTTTTAGGTGACGAAAAGCAAAAGCAAGATACATTATTGGGACTTGCAAAAGCGAAAGGTTTTATGCGCTCTGAAATTGGGCAGCGAATTCGCTTAAGAAAAACACCTGAGCTATATTTGAATTTGATGAAGCATTTGAATATGGAAATCGGATTGAGACAATACTTCGAGATTTAAACAAATAGTCTGACCGGAAAATCTGACTTTTATTGAGTCAGATTTTTTTCCATCCAAACTTTTAAATAGTGGAGGATGAGCATGCATGAACGGTATTTTGCCATTATGGAAACCAAAAGGTCTAACTTCTCATGATTGTGTTGTTAAAATAAGGAAGTTATTTAAGACAAAAAAGGTTGGACATACAGGTACACTTGATCCAGAAGTAGAAGGAGTATTACCTATTTGTATAGGTGAAGCCACAAAAATTGTTCCATTTTTGACCGACACGAAAAAAACGTATGTTGCAGATATTAGTCTTGGTATGTCTACAGATACAGAGGACTCACATGGGTATCCACTAGAGAAAATGGTGGTCAATCAAATACCTTCAGATGAAGAGATAAATCTTGTACTACAAGGTTTTGAAGGGTGCATAACCCAAGTGCCACCAATGTATTCTGCAGTGAAAGTAAATGGAAAAAAATTATATGAATATGCTCGAGAGGGCATTGAAGTTGAACGTCCCAGTAGAAAAGTATATATATATGGAATACAATACTTAGGTTCAAATCCAGAAAGCAAAACATTTAAAATAGAAGTTGAATGTTCAAAGGGCACATATATACGTACACTAAGTGTGGATATAGGAAGGAAATTAGGATTCCCTGCGCACATGGCTGACTTAACCAGACTGAGAACTGGAGCTTTTTCAAAGAAAAATAGTGTAACTTTTGCTATGATAGAAAAGGCGATAGACGATCAAACACAACATACGTTACTAAAACCGATTATATGTGGTATACAGCATCTCGATGTGATGAAAGTGGACGAGGAAACAAAAAACAAGGTAAAAAATGGACAAAAGCTTCCATTTGAGCAAAGCATGAAGACAGATCCTTTCGCTGTTCTTTTTGAAGAGGAATTATTAGCTATTTATCAAAAACATCCAGAGAAACCTGGTCAACTTAAACCAGTACGGGTTTTTCAAGGATAAAGAAGTGCAGGTGAGAAAACGATGAAAGTAATTGAATTAACGTATCCTCATACATTAATAGGGAACCAACAACCAGCATCAGTTAGTGCAATTGGCTTTTTTGATGGGATTCATAAAGGACATCAAAAAGTAATTAATACTGCTGTTTCTATAGCTGAAAATGAAAAAATAGACAGTGCAGTTATCACTTTTCATCCTCATCCATCCGTTGTTTTAAACAAGAAGGTACAGCATGTTAAATACATTACACCTTTACAACAAAAAAAGAAAATTTTGAAGGATTTAGGCGTTGATATTCTGTATATTATTAAGTTTAATAAAGATTTGGCCGCATTAGCTCCTCAGACCTTTATAGACCATTTTATAAAAGGACTGAATGTAAAACATTTGGTAGCTGGGTTTGACTTTTCCTATGGACATAAAGGTGAAGGAAATATGGATACCATTCGTGCCCACGCGGAAAATGAATTTGCTGTTACCAAAATTACTAAAGTGGAAATGGATGAAGAAAAGGTAAGTTCAACAAGAATTAGGAAACTATTGCAAACTGGGGATGTTGAAGAAGCGAGCAACTTGCTTGGTAGGCCTTTAGCTGCTGAAGGCCCTGTTATAAAAGGAGATCAAAGAGGGAGAACGATTGGATATCCTACTGCAAATATGAAGGTGGATTCTGATACAATTTTACCGAAAAATGGAGTATATGCAGTTAAAGTCACAATTGGTGAATCGCAATACTATGGTATGGCTAATCTTGGAGTAAAACCAACTTTTACTCCAGAAGAGGTTAAACCTTCTGTTGAAGTGAATATTTTTGATTTCCATAAAGACATCTATGACGAATCTATACTTATTAAATGGTATCGTTTTGTGAGGGATGAAATTAAATTTAGTAATGTAGAAGCTTTAGTTAAGCAAATTGCTAAGGATGAAAAAGAAATTCGGAACTATTTTGAGATATAATTGAAAGTTATTTATTTTTTTCTTGCATTTAATCGAAAAAACATGTACGATAGACAACGTAAAACCTTCGCTTGGCAGATCGTAACTCCGACGTTTGCTAGGGGAATGGGGCTAACTTATAATATAGGAGGTGGGCCGAATGGCTATCACACAGGAACGTAAGAATGAAATTATTAATGAATACAAGGTTCATGAGAATGACACAGGTTCTCCGGAAGTACAAATTGCTGTACTTACAGAAGAAATTACTACATTAAACGAACATTTACGTATTCATAAAAAAGACCATCATTCACGTCGTGGATTGTTAAAAATGGTTGGTAAACGTCGTAACTTACTTAATTACCTACGTAATAAAGACGTTACTCGTTATCGTGAACTTATTAAGAGACTTGCTTACGCCGATAATCGCAAAAGCAGGAGGAATCCTGCTTTTTTTATACGTTTATAATTGATTTTACTACATAAAATTTACATTCTGGTTTAAAAACTATAAAATAAAAATAGAATGTTTATTGAAAGGAGCACTATTTTAAATGGCAGACGAGAAAAAACAATTTTCAACTGAAATTGCCGGTAATAAATTTACTGTCGAAGTAGGAGAGTTAGCAAAGCAAGCTAATGGAGCATGTATGATCCACTATGGTGAGACAGCTGTTCTATCAGTAGCCACAGCATCTAAGGAACCAAAAGATTTGCCTTTCTTTCCTTTAACCGTTAATTATGAGGAACGTCTTTATGCAGTAGGAAAGATTCCAGGGGGGTTTATTAAACGTGAAGGACGCCCAAGTGAAAAAGCAATTCTTTCTTCCAGGTTAATTGATAGACCGATCCGTCCCTTATTTCCGGATGGATTCAGAAATGAAGTACAAGTTATCAGCACGGTTATGAGTGTAGATCAAGATTGCTCATCAGAAATTGCTGCAATGATAGGCTCATCCATCGCACTTAGTATTTCAGACATTCCTTTCGAAGAACCAATTGCCGGTGTGCATGTGGGAAGGGTTGATGGAGAATTTGTTATTAATCCAACCATAGAACAAGAGGAAAAAAGTGATATTGATTTAACAGTCGCTGGCACCAAAGATGCAATCAATATGGTAGAAGCAGGAGCTAACGAAGTCCCAGAAGAAGTGATGCTGGAAGCAATTATGTTTGGTCATAAGGAAATTATCCGTTTGGTTGAATTCCAGGAGGAGATTGTTCGTGCGGTAGGATTGGCAAAATCTGAAGTGACCCTTTTTGAGTTAGATGAAGAACTGACAGCTAAAATTGAAGCAGAAGCTAAGGACAAGCTTGTTTCAGCTATACAAGTAAAAGAAAAACACGCAAGAGAAGAAGCTATCAGCAATGTAAAAAAAGAAGTTGTTGAGAATTATGAAGAAGAAGAGGAAGGCGTAATTAAACAAGTTAAGTCAATCCTTGATAAGATGGTTAAGGAAGAAGTACGTCGTCTGATTACAAAAGAAAAGATTCGTCCAGATGGTCGTAAGATTGATGAAATACGTCCACTTTCCTCTAGAATTAATATTCTGCCACGCACACATGGATCCGGTTTGTTCACCCGGGGACAAACTCAAGCATTGAGTGTTTGTACACTTGGAGCTTTAGGAGATGTTCAAATTCTAGATGGTTTAGATTTGGAAGAATCAAAGCGATTTATGCACCACTATAATTTCCCACAATACAGTGTTGGTGAAACAGGACCTATTAGAGGGCCTGGACGAAGAGAAATTGGCCACGGAGCATTAGGTGAACGTGCGTTGGAGAAAGTTGTGCCATCAGATAAAGATTTTCCTTATACCATCCGACTTGTGTCAGAGGTTTTGGAGTCCAATGGTTCTACTTCACAGGCAAGTATTTGCGCAAGCACTTTGGCTATGATGGCAGCAGGGGTTCCAATTAAAGCGCCAGTTGCTGGTATTGCAATGGGGCTAGTTAAATCAGGTGAAGATTATTCAATTTTGACAGATATTCAAGGAATGGAAGATGCTCTTGGCGATATGGACTTTAAGGTTGCGGGTACGGCTAAAGGGGTTACTGCCTTACAGATGGATATAAAAATTGATGGACTATCTAAGGAAATTCTTAAGGAAGCTCTGAGCCAAGCTAAAAAAGGTCGTATGCAGATTTTAGATTCTATGCTTGAAACCATCAAAGAGCCAAACAAAGAACTATCAGCATATGCTCCTAAAATTTTAACAATGAATATTAACCCAGATAAGATTAGAGATGTTATAGGACCAAGTGGTAAGCAGATTAATAAGATTATTGAAGAAACTGGAGTTAAGATCGATATCGAACAAGACGGCAAAGTGTTTATTTCTTCAACAGATTCCTCTATGAATGATCAAGCAAAGAAAATCATTGAAGATATAGTAAGAGAAGTAGAAGCTGGCCAAATGTATCTTGGGAAAGTAAAACGAATTGAGAAATTTGGAGCATTCGTAGAGTTGTTTAAAGGAAAAGATGGTCTAGTTCATATTTCTGAATTAGCAGAAGAAAGAACGAATAAAGTAGAGGATGTAGTCTCTATTGGAGATGAGATTCTTGTTAAAGTTAAAGAAGTTGATAATCAGGGTAGAGTTAATTTATCCCGTAAAGCTGTATTAAAAGAAGAAAGAGAAAGAAAAGAAAAAGAAAATTCATAACATCTTTTTAAAAGGAAGCTGGTTAACCAGTTTCTTTTTTGCTTTTTAATTAAAGAAAATTGGTTCTAATATATCAATTTATAATACATACCTTGTCCATTGCTCACATATATAATATGGGAGGGGATTGGGGTGTACCGTTTAAGACAATTTATTACATTTTGTTTATTTCTATTAGTAGTTGGAATTTCTTTTAATTTAGATTATAATCCTTTTTCTGAACGAGAAGGGGAACAATTGATACAAACTACTGCTAAGAGAGATCCTTTGTATCAGGAGATTTTACAGAAGAGCAGTGATTATGCTGAGGAAGCTCAGGATGCGTATATTGATAAAGTATGGAAAAAAACTCCAGGGAGAAATGGATTACAAGTGAACCTCGAAAAATCTTATAGGAATATGAAAGAATCAGGTGAATTTGACGAAAACTTATTAAGCCTTGAACAAACCTCACCTAAAATATCCCTTGAGGATTTACCTTCAGCTCCAATTTATCGGGGCCACCCGGAAAAGGAAATGGTTGCTTTTCTCATCAATGTTTCCTGGGGTGCTGAATATATACCTGACATATTGAAAGAACTAAAAAAAGAGAAGGTGAAAGCTACCTTTTTCATTGAGGGAAAATGGGCAAAAGAAAATGCTGAATTAGTTAAGATGATTAGTGAACAAGGACATGTAATAGGAAATCATGCGTATAATCATCCAGATATGGTTCGTCTTTCCAATCAAAAGAATATAGAGCAAATTTCCAGCACCAACGAAATTATTAAAGCAATAATAGATGAAGAACCTAAGTGGTTTGCTCCTCCAAGTGGCAGTTATAATCAACATGTGGTAGATGCTGCTCATAATTTGAATATGCATACGATTTTGTGGACAGTTGATACGATTGATTGGAAGAATCCGACAGTATCTGTTATGATAAACCGAGTAAACGATAAATTGCACCCAGGTGCGACGATTCTTATGCATCCAACAGAATCAATTGCAGAGGGGATAGGCCCTCTTATAAGACAAGTTAAACAAAAAGGTTTTAAACTGGGTACGATTGAAAAGCTTCTTAATGAGGAAAGATAATTAGTATACTTACAAAATTGGGAGGAAACTCACTTTGATAGAAAAACACACAGCTAAAAATGGATTAAGAATTGTTTCTGAATCTATGCCTTCCGTGCGTTCCGTCACTATTGGTATTTGGGTATTAACAGGATCCAGAAATGAAGTGGAAGCCAATAATGGGATCTCACATTTCTTGGAGCATATGTTTTTCAAAGGAACAGCGACTAGAACTGCTCAAGATATTGCAGAGGCTTTTGATTCTATAGGAGGTCAAGTAAACGCATTTACTTCAAAAGAATATACTTGCTTCTATGCAAAAGTATTAGATACTCACAAAGAATATGCATTGGAAATACTTTCTGATATGTTCTTCAACTCGCAATTTGATGAAGAAGAGATGGAACGAGAAAAGAAAGTAGTCTATGAAGAAATAAAAATGTATGAAGACACTCCAGATGATATCATCCATGATCTGTTGGCACGAGCTTCATATGGTGAACATCCACTTGGTTATCCTATATTAGGGACAGAAAAGCAGCTTAAAACATTTGCTCCTGATACATTAAGAGATTATATTCGAAAACATTATATACCTGAGAATGTTGTTGTATCTGTAGCTGGTAATGTGGATGATTCTTTCATTAAACAAATTGAAAGTCACTTTGGTAATTATACGTATGACAAACAAACATATTCAATATCCAAGCCGTCTTTTGTAAATGGGCAAATTAAAAGACATAAGGATACAGAACAAGCCCATCTATGTATTGGCTATGATGGTCTGGATGTTGGCCATAATGATATTTATAGTTTAATTATTATGAATAATGTACTGGGTGGTAGCATGAGTTCCCGCTTATTTCAAGAAGTGCGGGAAAAGAAGGGGCTTGCATATTCTGTATTCTCTTATCACTCCTCATTTTTGGATAATGGATTATTGACTATTTATGCAGGAACGGGGAAGGAACAGCTGCCATTACTGGAAGAAACCATAGATAATGCAATTAAACAGTTTGCGGATCAAGGTTTGACAGATAAGGAGTTAATCAATAGCAAAGAGCAACTCAAAGGAAATTTGGTGCTTAGCTTAGAGAGTACAAATAGCCGTATGAGCAGAAACGGTAAAAATGAGTTAATTTTACAACGTCATCGAACACTTGATGAGATGATCAAGGAAATTGATGCTGTAGATCATTTTTCCGTTAAAAAGGTCATTGACATGATTTTTAGCCAATCACCATCTTCAGCACTTATTGCTCCCGAAGCTCCACAATAATGTTGGGGCATAACTAAATAAACTTTTAAGAAAGAATCCGAACTGATTCATAAATTAATATGATCAGTTCGGATTTTTTAGTTTCTAAAACATACGTGAGGAATATTCAAAGGTTCGCAAAATAGATAAACGCCGTATTAACCTAACTTAGTAATACTCTAAACTACCGGTTTGGAAAACATGTATGGTAAGCAAGCTCTCTTTTGTTAATTGACAGGTACAGTGAATCATTTGAAATAGTATTATTGTTATTGCATATATATAAATAAATAAGGGCAAGAAGGAGGTGGATCTTTCATGCGGTATAAAGAAATAAGTGGGAAAGAAATAGTTGATGTTAATCAAGGAGCGAGGTTGGGTATTTTAGGACAAACTGATATGGAAATCAACGAAAAAACTGGACAAATTGAATCTTTTATTATTCCTAATTACAAGTGGTTCGGTCTAAAAAAAGAGGGCGAGGAAACAAGGATACGCTGGGATTCAATAAGGAAAATAGGGGATGACATGATCATTATTGATCCAGACAAGATTAGATAAGTATTTTTATCACAGGTTAATTTCTTAAGGTTATTAGTCAAACAAAACTATTCTGAAATTCTCGGGAAATACACGATCTTTTTTAAAACAAGTAAGTAAAACAAACTAAATTAAACTGTCAAATAGGCTGATTATTCTACAGGGTATCAGCCTTTTTTGTTGGAATTTTACTATGTGAATCACTAACATTACGAACCCACATAAGCTATAAAGAAGTTAATTCAGAAGCACAAAGTTTGGAGGGTGTTTATATAAATGGAGCGAAGACAGATTGCAGTAATAGGTGGAGATGCACGATATTTAGAATTAATTCGTCAGCTGCAGACTCTAAATGAAACAACCATCTTCCTTGTAGGTTTTGATAAATTAGCGCAAGGATTCACAGGTTCACAGCAAATTGAATTTAATGATATAGTACCTTCCAAATTGGATACTGTTATTT
This sequence comes from Virgibacillus halodenitrificans JCM 12304, assembly GCF_001310895.1. Classification (GTDB taxonomy): domain Bacteria; phylum Bacillota; class Bacilli; order Bacillales; family Amphibacillaceae; genus Virgibacillus_Q; species Virgibacillus_Q halodenitrificans. Next base: position 55,536 of record NZ_BAZS01000016.1, read on the forward strand.
TACCAATTACAGGAACCGATATGGAGGGAAATGTTGATACAGTTTTTTCAGATGAAAAAATAAATTTGAATAAGCAATGGTTTAAAAAATTAAAAAGCTCATGCCTGGTTTTTACAGGGATAGCTAATGACTATCTGAAGGAAGCAACAAAAAGTGCAAACATCCATTTAGAAGCTTTATTGAACCGGGATGATGTAGCAATATATAATTCAATTCCAACTGCAGAAGGAACAATTATGATGGCAATTGAACATACTGATTATACGATTCATTCCTCACGTGTTATTGTAGTTGGTTTTGGAAGAGTTGGTCATACAGTGGCTAATAAATTCTCAGCACTGGGAGCAAAAGTTTCTGTAAGTGCAAGTAGTATAAAGGATCTAGCAAGGATTGATGAGATGGGATTAAACCCCATTCCATTAGAAGAATTACCTAATAGTACAGCTTCATGTGATTTAATTATTAATACTATACCAGCACCTGTAGTGGGGAAGCAATGCATTCAACAGCTGCCTTCCAATGCCTTGATAATTGATTTAGCTTCCAAACCAGGGGGCACAGATTTCAATTATGCAGAGCAGCGGGGTATTAAGGCTATCCTTTCACCGAGCTTACCAGGTATGGTAGCCCCAAAAACAGCCGGTAAAATCCTGGCAGATGTTATTAAACAGTTCATATTAAGTATTGAGTAATCAGTAAGTTTAGAAATGAGAAGAGAGGGGATATAGTATGAGTCTGGAAGGAAAACGTATTGGTTTCGGTTTCACTGGGTCTCATTGTACCTATGATCAAGTTTTTCCTCAATTAGAGAGGTTAATGGAGCAAAAAGCAGAGGTTGTACCAATTGTTACGTATACGGTAAGATCGACAGATACTAAATTCGGTAATGCTGAAGATCATATTGACAAGATAGAAAAGATTACAGGAAAGTCTGTAATTTCAACAATGCAGGAAGCTGAACCACTTGGTCCGAAGTATCCGCTTGATTGTATGGTTATAGCGCCATTAACAGGAAATTCACTCAGTAAGATGGCAAATGCCCTGACAGATTCTCCTGTGCTCATGGCTGCAAAAGCCACGATGCGAAATCAAAGCCCTGTCGTTTTGGGTATCTCTACCAATGATGCCTTAGGGTTAAATGGGGTTAATTTAATGCGATTAATGGCAAGTAAATTTATTTATTTTATACCTTACGGGCAAGATGATCCACATAAAAAGCCTAACTCCCTTGTAGCTAAAATGGATTTATTAAGTGAAACAGTAGAGTCTGCCCTTCAATTTAAACAACTTCAACCAGTTATTGTTCCTCATCATGATTAAACTATGATAAAATTAAAAATTAGAAGCAATTTTATATAAAGGAGAATAGAAGGGAGAACCGAGGATGTCACAAAAAGAATTATACAATGTAGCAATATTGGGAGCAACGGGTGCAGTAGGTCAAAAAATTATGCGCTTATTAGAAGAAAAGGAATTTCCGGTAAAACAACTAAAACTATTATCCTCAAAGCGTTCAGCTGGAAAGCAAATGATATTTAATGGGGAAAATGTAACCGTAGAGGAAGCTACTCCTGACAGTTTTAAAGATATTGATATCGCATTATTTTCAGCAGGTGGATCTATATCCAAAAAACTTGCTCCCGAAGCTGTGAAACATGGTGCGGTAGTAATAGATAATACAAGTGCTTTTCGAATGGATGAAAATGTGCCTCTAGTAGTTCCAGAAGTAAACAAGGAAGACTTGAAAGAGCATCAGGGAATTATAGCAAATCCAAATTGTTCAACCATTCAAATGGTAGCAGCATTAAAGCCAATCCAAAAAGCTTATGGAATAGAACGAATTATCGTATCAACTTATCAGGCTGTATCAGGTGCAGGGGCACAAGCAAATAAAGAATTAGAAAAACAATCAAAAGACTTTTTTGAAAAGGGTACAATGGAAGCGGAGATTCTGCCTGTTAAAGGTGATAAGAAGCATTATCCAATTGCTTTCAACGCACTTCCGCAAATTGATGTATTTCAAGAAAATGGCTATACTTTTGAAGAAATGAAAATGATCAATGAAACTAAAAAGATTTTACACCAGACTGATCTATCGGTTGCTGCAACGTGTGTTCGACTTCCGTTCTTTACTTCCCATGCAGAAAGTGTATATATAGAGTTGGCTAAAGACGGTGTGCATGTGGCGGACTTATGGAATGAATTAAGAAATGCAGAAGGTGTATTATTAGAGGATGATCCTGCTACCCAAACATATCCTACCCCGTTAAGTGCAGCAGAAAGGGAGGAAGTATTTGTCGGGCGTGTTAGAAAAGATCTGGATAATGACCGAGGCTTCCATCTCTGGGTCGTATCTGATAATTTGATGAAAGGTGCTGCATTAAATACAGTACAAATCGCAGAAACATTGATTAAGAATAACTGGTTAAAATAATAGAGGTGTTTTATTATGCAGGTAGTAGTTCAAAAATTTGGTGGAACTTCTGTTCAGTCTGAGGAGAACAGGGAACATGTAATTAGGCATATTAAGGATGCATTAGTCGAAGGATATAAAGTAGTAGTGGTTGTCTCTGCATTGGGCAGAAAACCAGATCCATATGCTACAGACACATTACTGAGTCTAGTTGATTTTCCTGCGAATTATAATTCCAACAGGGAAATTGATTTATTACTTTCCTGCGGAGAGGTGATTTCTTCTGTGGTTTTATCTAATGAACTTCAGAAAAATCATGTCGCAGCTACAGCATTAACAGGGGCTCAAGCCGGTTTCATTACAACAGAAGATTATAATCAAGCTAAAATAATTGAAGTTGACCCGTCACGGGTTGCAACTGAATTGGAAACCAAAGACGTTGTAGTGGTTGCTGGTTTTCAAGGTCAAACTAGATCAGGAGAAATTACTACTATAGGCAGAGGGGGTAGTGATACTACTGCAGCTGCCTTAGGTGCTACATTGGCTGCAGAACGTATAGAAATTTTTACTGACGTTAACGGAATTATGACAGCTGACCCAAGGGTTGTTGAGTCAGCAAGACCTATTGATGTAGTCACCTATACCGAAATATGCAATTTAGCATATCAAGGTGCAAAGGTAGTTCACCCAAGAGCAGTGGAGATCGCTATGCAAGCAAAGATACCGATGAGGGTAAGATCAACTTATTCCGAAGAGAACGGGACCTTGGTAACTTCTTCCAGAGTGCTTGATAAGGGAACGGACGTTTCTGAACGGCTGATTACAGGAATTGCTCATATTTCATCGCTCACTCAAATTCGTGTACATTCAAAAGAAAATGGATTTCGTCTTCAGTCGGATGTGTTTAAAGCAATGGCGGAGGCAGGAATTTCTGTTGATTTTATAAATATATCACCCACAGGGGTAATTTATACCGTTGCAGATATGTATGCAGAAAAAGCTGTTCGAATCTTAGAGACATTAGGCTTCCAGCCGGAAACTACTGCAAATTGTGCTAAAGTTTCTGCTGTGGGAGCGGGTATGACTGGGGTGCCAGGGGTTGCTTCAAAAATAGTTCAATCTTTAACAGATTCGAATGTTCAAATACTTCAATCTGCTGATAGTCATACAACAATTTGGGTGCTTGTGCACAACAAAGATCTAAAGGTGGCTGTAAATGCTTTACATGAAGTGTTTGAATTGGGAAATATGCATTAATGTGTATCAAGCTTCTTAATTAAAGAAAGGTGATAGCGAATGAATTTTGGTCGTGTTTTAACAGCCATGGTAACACCATTTAACCCTCGTGGTGAAGTAGACTATGACCAAACCACGAAACTAATTGAGTATTTAATTGAACACGGAACAGATGGTTTGGTAATTGCTGGAACGACGGGAGAATCACCAACACTAACATCAGCCGAAAAAATTGATTTATTTAAACATGTAGTAAAAGTTGTAAACAAGCGTATCCCTGTTATTGCTGGAACAGGAAGTAATAGTACTGCAACATCAATTGCATTAACAAAAGAAGCTGAAGCATGTGGAGTAGATGGGATTATGCTTGTAGCACCTTACTATAACAAACCGAGTCAGCAAGGGATGGTTGAACACTTTTCTGCAATTGCTAAAATAACAGATTTGCCAATCATGCTATATAATATTCCTGGCAGATCCGTTGTTAAAATGACTGCCGATACAATTGTTCAATTAAGCAAAGTCCCAGGGATAGTCTCCATTAAAGATGCAACAGGGGATATGGAACTAGCTGCAACCGTTATTGAAAAAACAGAAGATGATTTCAGTTTTTATAGTGGAGAAGATAGTATGACACTTCCATTACTATCTCTGGGAGCCATCGGAGTGGTCTCTGTTGTATCTCATGTGGCAGGAGAGAAAATGCAAGAAATGGCATCTCAGTTTCATCAAGGAAATATAAAAGAAGCAGCATCCATTCATCGGAAACTCCTTCCAACCATGAAAGCAATGTTTATGGCTCCTTCTCCCGCTCCGGTTAAATCTGCTTTACGTTTGAAAGGAATAGAGACTGGAAGGGTTAGATTGCCTTTAACTGAACTTTCAAAGGAAGAAGAGGAGAAGTTGCAAAGCTATTTTAGTTAATACAAAAAGTGATAACAAAAAAACCGGCTATTTTAGTCGGTTTTTTAACGCTTCTAATATATGCTGGAGCTGCCAATGATTCAACAAATAGATAAACTTCCAATAACCTTGATTGTAATGTAAATATCCAATTTAGATAAGTTTAGAAACTCACTCTCAAAGTTCATAATTTATTGCACAAGATTATACGTGGGAAATCAAGACTGTAATGGAAAAGTAATCCCATATAAATAGTAGTTCTGCATGATTGCATTACTTATCCTGAGTTTCTCTCTTCTGTTTTAGCTGCTTCCGCTATTCTTATGCATGTACCTCCCTAAATATGCTCATACTATGGCTAGAGACTCAATAAAGGATGTGCATACTAATGAATAAAGAAGATGAAAAAAAGGAAGACCAAAACCAAGATCAGCAAGCAAACTCTTCCTCTATTGTGCAAAAAATTCAGCAGCTGGGACAATCTAACATTCCTGCTGCCCCGGATTCCAATATCCATGTACTATCGATTATTGGACAGGTAGAAGGACATATACAACTACCACCACAAAATAAAACAACGAAGTATGAGCATTTGCTACCTCAATTGATTGCGATTGAGCAAAACCCAAAAATTGAAGGAATGATTATACTACTAAATACAGTAGGGGGCGATGTCGAGGCGGGTTTAGCCCTGGCTGAGATGATTGCTTCCATCTCTAAACCGACCGTATCTATTGTACTTGGAGGAGGCCATTCGATTGGAGTACCTATAGCTGTGGCAACAGATCATTCTTTTATAGCTCCTACAGCAACGATGACCATTCACCCAGTTAGGCTTACAGGATTAGTAATTGGCGTACCGCAAACATTTGAGTATTTGGATAAAATGCAAGACAGAGTAATTAATTTTGTTATTAATCATTCAAATATTAAGGAAGAAAAGTTTAAAGATTTGATGTTCGCAAAAGGTAATTTAACGAGAGATATTGGTACAAATGTTGTTGGTGCAGATGCAGTAGATTATGGATTAATTGACGGTGTTGGCGGTGTGAAAGAAGCGATGGCCAAGCTAAATGAATTAATAGGACAGACGAACGAAACTGGAAAACAGGTGATTCAATAATGATCTTATATACACCTTTAACACAAGAAGAAATTTTTCCAGAGGAAGAAAATACAAATAGAGAATATATTACCTATGAAGGCAGATCAATCTGTGTGGATAAAACTGCAGAAGGACGATATCAACTGGTACAGTTATTATCTACAGACCCACAGGATTTTCTAGATGATAAATTCACACCTGGGAGAATTTTACCTTAAATACCTATATAATCTAGTTGTACACTTTATTTATGATATAATTAAAATGGATTTAATAACCCTTGCCTTACACGGCAAGGGTTTCCGGCTTTAGCAAAGTTTGTTAACAGAGGTGAGAAAGAATGGCGAAAAAAAGACGCAAGAAAAAGAGCAATAAAATAAAAAAACAGCTAAAGCTAGAATTACTTGGGCTGCTTTTTATTTTTTTGGCAATATTCGGTAGTGGAGCAAGCGCAATTAGTGACGGAGCAATACCAGGTGGACTGGAATATTTTTTTAGATTCTTTCTTGGTATATGGTATTTTGTAGCATCGATATTTCTGATGATTACGGGTTTGCTTTTAGTAATTAAAAGAAAATATCCTGACTTTTTTAACAAAAAACTTATCGGTTTCTATATTTTATTTATTGGTATTTTATTAATGACTCATATTCAAACATTTGATAGATTGTTAGTTAATGAAAATGTATCAATTTTAGCAATGACTTGGGAGCACTTTATAGCATTTATTAATGGAGAAGGTAATGCCGCAGCCTTAGGTGGTGGAATGATTGGCGCTATTCTGTTTATGTTTAGTTATTATCTCTTCTCCCTTGTAGGAGCGAAGATTGTTGCTTCATTTTCTATTATTATCGGTATAATATATATGACGGAATTTTCTTTAGGTGATTTTTCTTCAAAATTACTTAAAAAGTTCTCATCTAAACTCTCTGCTATTCGTAATGGCTGGAAAGAAAGAAAGATAGCAAATAGAGAGACAAAGAAAACGAAAACTGAAAATGAGAAAATGGGTATGGAAAGCACATATGATGAAAAAGAAGAGCCTGTTATTCAGGATTTTACAGATACAGCATATTCTTATCAAGAGATTGAAAAAGAAATGCCAGCAAAACAAGAAAAGGAACAAGTTTCAGTTAACAAGACAGAGGACTTAGCGAAGGAAGATCCAATCGAACATTTGCCTATGACTGAAGTGGAAAACTACGAATATGAGTTGCCTTCTCCTAAATTGTTAGCTGAGCCATCACATAATTCACAGCAAAATGAGAAGTCTCAAATTCAGGCCACTGTAAAGAAGCTGGAGAAAACATTTCAAAGTTTTGGTGTGAAGGCTCGTGTAACTAAAGTAAATGTAGGTCCTGCAGTTACCAAATATGAAATATATCCGGAAGCAGGTGTGAAAGTAAGTAAAATTGTCAGCTTGCATGACGATCTCGCTTTAGCTTTAGCAGCTAAGGATATACGTATTGAGGCGCCTATACCGGGGAAATCAGCTGTAGGAATTGAAGTCCCAAATCAAGAAATTGCTATGGTATCTTTACGAGAAGTACTTGATAATTCAATGAACAATCTTAAATCAAAACTATTATTTGCATTAGGAAGAGATATTTCTGGAGAAGCAATTGTGGCCGAACTTAATAAAATGCCACATCTATTAATAGCTGGAGCAACAGGTAGTGGTAAAAGTGTTTGTGTAAATGGAATAATAACCACCATACTTATGCGCACTAAACCGCATGAGGTAAAAATGATGATGATTGATCCGAAAAAAGTGGAACTAAATGTTTACAACGGAATTCCACATCTTTTGGCTCCTGTAGTAACTGATCCGAAAAAAGCTTCAAGAGCTTTAAAAAAGGTTGTTTCCGAGATGGAAAGGAGATATGAATTATTCTCTGACACTGGCACACGTAATATTGAAGGATATAATGAGTATATCCGTAAATATAATCAGACTACAGACGAAGAACAACCAAATCTTCCTTATATTGTCGTACTAGTAGATGAATTAGCAGACTTGATGATGGTTGCATCCAATGACGTTGAAGATGCCATTACCAGATTGGCACAAATGGCCCGTGCGGCGGGGATTCATCTTATTATAGCGACACAACGTCCTTCAGTAGACGTTATTACTGGCGTTATTAAGGCAAATATTCCTTCCAGAATAGCGTTTAGTGTCTCTTCACAAACGGATTCACGCACAATACTGGATTCAGGTGGGGCGGAAAAACTTTTAGGAAGAGGAGACATGCTGTTTATGCCTGTTGGTGCCTCAAAGCCAGTACGAGTTCAAGGTGCATTCTTATCTGATGAGGAAGTAGAACGAATAGTTGATCATTGTATCGATCAACAGAAAGCTTCATATCAGGAGGAAATGATTCCAGAAGAAACTAGTGAAGTAAAAGAAGAAGTGGATGATGAATTATATGAGGAAGCAGTTCAGCTCGTAACTGAAATGCAAAGCGCTAGTGTATCTATGTTGCAAAGACGCTTTCGTGTAGGCTATACGAGGGCTGCAAGATTAATAGATGCAATGGAGGATAGAGGGATTGTCGGTCCATATGAAGGCAGTAAACCTAGAACAGTTCTGGTTACTCAGGCAACAGAAGAACAAACATCCTAATAGAATAAGAACAAGTTTATACCCTCAGCTTTGTTCCTGGCATTTAAATAATAAAGATTTTATGAATATTGAATATGAATAACTGAACAATTTTATCTACAAAAAATCGAACCGATTCATGTTTTTAAAGCATGCTGGTTCGGTTTTTTCTTATGAATGAAGGAAGAAAATCATGCTTTTTGCCTGTTTTTCATAAAAAATTCGGAATTTGTCCAAATATTTTTGAGGAAAATGTCCTATAGCTATTTATTTATTTTTATAATAATGATATATTTATGACAGACAAACAGTCGAACGTCAGAAGTCAGATGTCTGGTAAATTAACTAGAGAAAAAAGGGGGGATTTTATGTCAATTAAGATGGATTCACGGCACTTATACTTACAAGTGATCGATCAAGTAAAACGAGATATTGAAAATGGTAAATATAAGGAAAAAGAAAAGCTTCCTTCTGAATTCCAGCTGTCTAAGCTACTAGGGGTGTCTCGTGCAACTTTACGTGAGGCATTGCGAATTATGGAGGAAGACAATATTGTAACTAGAAGACATGGTGTTGGTACCTTTGTTAATCCTAAGCCAATATTCTCCTCAGGAATTGAACAATTGAATAGCGTTACATATATGATTGAACAATCAGGAAAACATGCTGGGTCTCAATACCTAACAACTGAGTTTGTGAGTCCTACAGAAGAAGAACGCGAAAAATTCCATCCGAAAAAAGTAGAAACGCTTGCGAAAATAGAAAGGGTGCGTACAGCTGATAATACACCGGTTGTATTCTGTATTGATAAAGTCCCTGAACACTTGATTCCATTAGATAGAGTACATAAAGAGGATTCACTATTTCAATTAATGGAAGAATACGCAGGGAAGCGAATTGCCTATGCCGTTACTTATATAGAACCAATTGGGTATCATGATCGAATTTATGATATTTTAAATTGTGATCCGGAGCAATCTTTACTGCTGCTAAAACAAATGCATTACACAAACGAAGATGAACCTGTATTGTATTCAGCCAATTATTTCAGACCTGACTATTTTAGTTTTCATGTATTGAGAAAAAGAACTTAGTTCTTTTCAGGGCGATAATGAAAAGGTTTTCATATATTTTGGGAGGTGATGACCAACGCATAAAGCGATTTACAAGGAATTAATTTTATTACAAAACATTTATAATGGGGGTTAGAAAATGAAAAATCGTAAATTTATTTTATTATTTGCATTATTGCTTGGACTATCTATGGTTCTTGCTGCTTGTGGAAGCGGTTCCGATAAGGAAGAAAAAGAAAGTGGTGGAGACAGCGGATCTTCGAAAGAAGCTGCAAATGAAGACTTTAGTGCAGCTATGGTAACAGATATTGGTGGGTGGATGATAAATCATTTAACCAATCTGCTTGGGAAGGTTTGCAAGAGTGGGGAAAAGAAAACGGTCTTGAGAAAGGTAATGGTTTTGACTATGCTCAATCAAATGAAAAAGCTGACTATATTCCAAACCTTAACCGTTTAATCCGTGATGAATATGATTTAATTTTTGGTATCGGTTTTGAATTGAAAGAAGACTTACAAAAAGTTGCTAAACAATATCCAGATACACATTTTGCACTAGTGGATGACACAATAGAAGCAGATAATGCAGTAAGTATCACTTTTAAAGAACATATTGGCTCATTTCTAGTCGGTGTTGCAGCTGCCCAAAAAACAGAAACAAATAAATTAGGATTTGTAGGTGGAGTAGATTCTCCATTAATTAACAAATTCGAATCAGGGTTTATTGCAGGAGCAAAATCTGTAAATCCAGACATTGAAGTGGAAGTAGAGTATGCTGAGTCATTTGGTGATCCTGCAAAAGGTAAGATAATTGCTTCAAATATGTATAACAATGGAATTGATATTATCTATCATGCTTCTGGTGGAACTGGAAACGGGGTATTTAATGAAGCTAAAGACATTAAGCAAAATGATCCTGAACGCAAAATTTGGGTAATCGGTGTAGACCGTGACCAGCATGAAGAAGGACAAATCGGTGACCATAATGTAACTCTTACATCAATGGTTAAACGTGTGGACGTTGCAGTTAAAAATGTTACTGAACAGGCAATGAACGGAGAATTCCCAGGTGGAGAAAAGCTTGAATTCGGTCTGGAAGAAGACGCAATTAATGTTGCAACAACAAATGAGGATGCCATGACTAAGGAAATAGTTGATTCCGTAAATGAGTGGAAAGAGAAAATTCTAAACGGTGATGTGGAAGTTCCTCAAACACATGAAGAATTAAAAGGCTTTATTGATTCACTGTAATAGTTAGGTAGTAAAAATAGTAATCTTTTACATCTATTATGTAAAAATGTGGAAGGCTGGGAATACCAGCCTTTCCATCCTTTTCTAACTAAATTTTCAACTGAAGAGAATAATTGCTTGTTGTTCTTTTCATTTGGTGATTTTAGTAAATACTTAAATAGTGCAAAAAAGACAAATAAAATGAATGTGTTAAGAGGGGGGAGTAATTATGGATTATGTAATAGAAATGCTAAATATACGTAAAGAGTTTCCGGGTATAGTAGCAAATGACAATATAACTGTTCAAGTGAAGCAAGGTGAAATTCATGCCTTATTAGGTGAAAATGGTGCTGGGAAATCTACTTTAATGAATGTGTTATTCGGTTTATATCAACCTGAGCAAGGTGAGATTCGTGTTAAAGGTCAAAAAGTGAATATCACGAACCCAAATATTGCCAATGATTTTGGAATCGGAATGGTGCATCAACACTTTATGTTAGTTGAACCATTTACTGTTACTCAAAATATTATATTGGGCAGCGAACCGACTACCAAATCAGGGAAAATAAATATTAAAAAAGCGGAACGCGAAATTCAGGAATTATCAGATCGCTATGGATTAAAAGTTGATCCAACCGCTAAAATTAGTGATATTTCCGTGGGGATGCAACAACGGGTTGAAATTCTTAAAACACTGTATAGAGGAGCAGAGGTGCTTATTTTTGACGAACCTACAGCAGTTCTTACTCCACAGGAAATAAATGAATTGATCGAAATTATGCGTTCTTTAATCAAGGAAGGGAAGTCAATCATTTTAATTACCCATAAATTAAAAGAAATTATGGAGGTTTGCGATCGTTGTACAGTTATCCGTAAAGGAAAAGGTATTGGTACAGTAAATATTAAAGACACCACTACAAATGAGCTGGCATCTCTTATGGTTGGTCGGGAAGTAAGCTTCCATACAGAGAAAAAGAAAGCAGTACCAGGTCAAACCATTCTGGAAATAGAGAATTTATTTGTTAAGGATGCTAGAAAAGTAGATTTGGTTAAAGGTTTAAATCTCGAGGTAAAAGCAGGTGAGATTGTAGGTATTGCTGGGGTAGACGGGAATGGTCAATCTGAGTTGATTGAGGCAATTACCGGACTAAGAAAGGCGAATTCTGGATCAATTAAGTTAAATAATAAATCCATTACCAACCTTAATCCACGAAAAGTTACTGAAAGTGGGCTTGGTCACATACCCCAGGATCGACATAAATATGGGTTAGTCTTAGATTATCCCGTTGCAGAAAATATGGTACTACAAACCTATTATAAGAAGCCTTACTCCAAAGCTACTGTTCTTAATTTTAAAGAAGTATATGATAAGGCTGAAAGTTTAATTAAAGAATATGATGTGAGAACTCCGAGTGCATCCACTCTTGCTCGCGCGCTTTCTGGTGGTAATCAGCAAAAAGCTATTATTGGAAGAGAAGTAGATCGATCACCTGATTTATTAATAGCTGCACAGCCTACCAGAGGCTTGGATGTAGGTGCAATTGAATTTATCCACAAAAAGCTGATTGAAGAACGGGATAAAGGAAAAGCAATTTTACTCGTATCTTTTGAATTGGATGAAATTATGGATGTTAGTGATCGTATTGCTGTTATGTTCGATGGAAAAATTGTTGCGAATGTTACTCCGGAAAACACAAATGAGCAGCAATTGGGTCTCTTAATGGCAGGTAGTCAACTAAGTGAGGCGGGTGTGCATAATGACTCAGAATAATAGACTATTTGGAATCTTGGTTCCAGTAATTTCCGTATTACTTGGATTACTTGCGGGTGCAATTATTATGCTAGTCTCAGGCTATAGCCCCATTGAAGGGTATGCAGCTTTATGGAATGGCGCTTTTGGTGATGCATTTACGATCGGGGAAACGATCAGAAGAATTACTCCATTAATTTTAACTGGGTTGGCTGTTGCGTTTGCCTTCCGGTCCGGGTTATTTAACATAGGTGCCGAAGGACAGGTAATTGTTGGCTGGCTTGCCGCTGTATGGGTAGGATTAGCAGTAGATGCGCCTATGATTTTACATTTACCTCTTGTTTTAATTGTTGCAATGCTTGCTGGAGCTCTTTGGGGTTTCGTTCCAGGGCTACTAAAAGCTAAATTAGGAGTTCATGAAGTTATTGTAACAATTATGATGAACTATATTGCTTTATTTATAACGAACGAAATTATTCGTAATGTTCTAACTGAGCAAGAAACAACAACAGAAGCCATACCAGCAACAGCTTCTTTAGCTTCAGAATGGTTGCAGACATTGACGTTTTTCTCAAGGATGCACTATGGAATTCTTGTAGCTTTGTTTGCTGCAATAATTATGTGGTTTATTGTTCAACGTACAACGATTGGTTATGAACTGAAAGCGGTTGGTTTTAATCAACATGCTTCTAGATATGCAGGTATGAATGTTAGTAAGAATATTATTCTATCAATGGTAATTTCAGGCGCTTTTGCTGGGCTTGCGGGAGCGATGGAAGGTGTAGGTACGTATGGCACGATATCTGTTATGTCTGGTTTTACAAATCTTGGGTTTGACGGGATTGCTGTTGCGTTACTTGGATCAAATAATGCTTTAGGTGTTGTTTTGGCGGCAATTCTCTTTGGGGTTCTTAAGGAAGGGGCCGGTCAAATGCCAACTAGTGCTGGTGTTCCTACTGAATTAGTTGACATTATAATCGCACTAATTATTTTCTTTGTCGCATCTAGCTATATAATTCGCTGGTTCTTACTTCGCTTTAAAAAGGAGGGGAAATAAATGATTGATATTTTACAATCACTGATCCCGACAGTTTTATTCTTTTCAGCTCCATTAATTTTTACAGCATTAGGCGGAGTATTTAGTGAACGATCCGGTGTTGTTAATATAGGCTTGGAAGGGTTAATGGTTATGGGAGCTTTTGTAGGAATTGTTTTTAACCTAACCTTTGCGGATGTTTTTGGATCATGGACCCATGGGTATCCATTATTGTTGCTACATTCATCGGCGCCATATTTTCTATTATTCATGCGGTAGCTTCCGTATCGTTTAGAGCTAATCAGGTTGTAAGTGGTGTAGCAATCAACATGTTAGCTTTGGGTATTGGAGTTTACTTAACAAAACAATGGTATGGTAAAGGGCAGACAGATATGGTATCTGAACCGTTCTTTAGAACGGACATTCCTATTCTCGCAGACATTCCAATTATCGGGCCTATCTTCTTCCAGGGAATATATGTAACATCATACATCGCTATTATTTTTGCTTTTATAGCATGGTATGTATTATATCGTACTCCATTTGGTTTAAGACTTCGAGCGGTTGGTGAACATCCGATGGCTGCGGATACAAATGGTATTAATGTATATCGTATGAGGTATATTGCTGTTATTCTTTCTGGAGCATTAGGTGGCTTAGGTGGATCTGTATTTGCGTTAACCATTGTGTCTAACTTTTCTCATTCGACTATAGTGGGGCAAGGATTCATGGCACTTGCGGCTGTAATATTCGGAAAATGGCATCCACTCGGTGCTATGGGTGCTGCTCTTTTCTTTGGTTTAGCACAAAGCCTGAGTGTAGTAAGTGGAGGGATTCCTGTATTGCAGGATGTTCCTCAGGTGTTCTTGTTAATAGCACCTTATGTACTTACAATACTTGCTTTAGCAGGTTTTATAGGGCGAGCAGAAGCACCCCGAGCGAATGGAGAACCATATATTAAAGGAAGCAGATAATGATTTCTTACTGACTTGCTATGTAATTATAGCAAGTCAGTTTTTTTTGTTTTATAATGGATTATAAATGGAAGATATGTGCAGAATAAGATAAGTAAGCCTATGGGTATACGACATTTACTGGAGGTTATAGAATGCTCGGATTTACTGAAAGAATTAAAAATGAAAAAGGATTTAACCTACATTTTATTAAAACAAAGAAATATAAGACATTATCAATTGTTGTTAAAATAAAAGGCAACTTAGAAAGAGAAACAATTACGAAAAGAGCACTCCTTCCTTATATTTTGCAGCAAGGGACTGAAAACTATGCAACCAAGCAGGATTTACAAAAGAAACTTGCTGATCTATATGGTGCAACATTATCCATTGATGGAGGAAAAAAGGGAGAGAGTCATATTTTAAGTCTCAGGTTAGAACTTGCAAATGAAAAATTTGTGCCTGATGCTTCCAGTATTACAGAGGAAGGGATTGCTTTATTGATTGAACTGCTGTTTAATCCGAGAAAAGTGAACGGCTCCTTTGACAATGCAGTTATACTACGAGAAAAAGATACCTTGCTAAGAAAAATTCAGTCTGTACAAGATGATAAAATGGCTTATGCAAATATAAGGTTGATTGAGGAAATGTGTGAAAATGAAAACTATCGTTTACACGTCCATGGGTACGAAGAAGATCTAGCCGAAATAGATAGCACTAATTTATACAACTATTATAAGAAAATGTTAATGGAAGATCAGATTGATATATATATTCAGGGAGATTATGATGAAGAACACATTAATGACATTCTTTCTCCGATGCTTCATAAGCAATTGGAAGATAAAAAAAGTAATGTGCTAACAGAAAAGTCTTCTAAACAAAAACAAACTAAAAAAGAAGTAAAACAACCGAAAGAAATAATTGAAAAGCAACAACTTCAACAGGCTAAGCTTCATATTGGATATCGAACGAATGTTACTTTCCGGGATGACGACTATTCTGCTTTACATGTATTTAATGGGTTATTTGGTGGTTTTCCAAGCTCTAAATTGTTCATCAATGTAAGAGAAAAAAACAGTCTTGCGTATTATGCTGCCTCCCGTATGGAAAGTCAAAAAGGTTTGTTACTTGTATTTAGCGGGATTGCCCCAGAGGATTACGAAAAAGCGCGTGATATTATTAGACTTCAAGTTGAAGCAATGAAAAATGGGGATTTCTCTCTTGAGGATATGCAACAGATAAAAGAATTGATAACAAATCAACTACTGGAAACAATGGATCATCCCCAAGGTTTGATCGAATTATTATATCAACAAGTATTATCTGATTGGATTTTACCTCCAAAACAACTTATTGATAATATAAATAAAGTCACAAAAGAAGATGTAGTCCAAGTAGCAAAGAAACTGGAGGAAGATACATTATATTTATTAACAACAAAGGGGGATGCTTCTGATGAATAGCAAAAATTATTCACATATAGAAGAGACTATCTATTCAGAGAAACTGGCCAATGGATTAACTGTCCTCTTATTACCAAAAAAAGAAATGGCAAAAACATATGGTCTTTTTACAACAAATTATGGATCGATTGATCAGACGTTTGTACCTATTGGAGAGAAGAATAAGGTCACTGTTCCTGAAGGGGTTGCGCATTTCCTCGAACATAAGCTATTTGAAAAAGAGGATAGGGACGTATTTGCCGACTTCGGAAAACAAGGGGCATCTCCGAATGCTTTTACTTCTTTTACGAAGACTGCTTATTTATTTTCCGCTACAGATCATATTGAAAAGAACGTACTAACATTGATTGACTTTGTACAAGATCCATACTTTTCTGAGCAATCGGTAGAAAAGGAAAAAGGCATAATCGCTCAAGAAATTAAAATGTATGATGATCAACCTGATTGGCAAGCTTTTATGGGGACTATAAAAAGCATGTTTAAAAAGCATCCCGTGAACATTGATATAGCTGGTACGGTTGAGTCAATACATTCTATCACGAAAGATGATTTATATATGTGTTATAACACGTTTTATCATCCAGAAAACATGACTCTATTCTTGGCGGGGAATTTTGAAGCCGGAAAAATGATGTCTCTCATTAAAGAAAATCAGGAATCTAAGCAATTTGCAAAAATGGATGATATTTTAAGGGAGTTCCCAGACGAGCCAGAACACGTAGCCAAAAAAGAAACTTACTTAAATATGCCTGTATCTATACCAAAGTGTACGGTTGGTATTAAGGAATCTGTTCGTGAACTTTTTGGTAAGGACTACTTACACAAGGATCTATTGCAAAATATGCTACTCAGCCATTACTTTTCAAAAAGCGGAACATTTTATCAGGAATTATATGAACAAAATTTAATTGATGATAGTTTTTATTTTGAAACGAATTTAGAAAAGAACTTTGGTTATACTTTGATAGGCAGTAATTCTGCAGAGCCGGAAAAGTTTGCTGCTAAAGTAAAAGAACAACTATTATCAACCAATCGTATCCAACTTACAGAAGAAGAATTTGAGCGTATGAAAAAGAAAAAAATTGGTCAATTGTTGAGACAAATGAACTCCTTAGAATTCATTGCCAACCAATATACTCAATACCACATGCTGGACATTGACTTTTTTGAGGTCATTCCTGCTATACAGAAACTTAGCCTTGAAGATGCAACTCAATTCCTCCGACAGTGGATTACTGAAGAAAGAATAGCTGTTTGTACGATTTCAGCTAAATAGGTTGAAGATATGGGGAATAATGTATTAATAGTTGGAGCAAGTGGTGATATTGGTATGGCGATCTCAAAAAGATTGGCTCAAGATGGATATAAGCTAATTCTCCATTACAATAAAAACAAAGAAATTTTGGATTATCACATTAAAGATTTGGGTAGTGAATCCGTATTACAAATGATTCAGGCTGATTTAACTTCTTCCAACGAGCTGAAAAATTTTCTGAAACAATTGGTTTTTCCTGTAGATCATCTCATATTTGCGAGTGGTAAGACATCTTTTGGTGTTTTCCAGGATGCTACAGAATCACTAATGGATGAAATGCTTGCATTACATGTTAAATCGCCATGGATGATTATAAAGCATTTATTGCCTTACATGGTCCAACGCCAAAACGGCAATATTATTTTTATTACGTCTATTTGGGCGGAGCAAGGCGCAAGTAATGAAGTTCTTTATTCTTCAGTTAAGGGCTCGCAAAACAGTTTTGTTAAAGCTCTTGCAAAAGAAGTTGCTCGTTCAGGTGTTTCAGTGAATGCAATAAGTCCAGGATATATTGATACTAAAATGAATGGCCATTTTCTAGAAGAGGAAAAAAAAGTAATAATAGAAGACATACCAATAAACCGGGCAGGACATCCTGATGAAGTTGCTCATGTAGTAAGTTTTCTAATGGATAGCCGCTCAGCTTATATTCAAGGTGAAGTAATTAATATTACTGGTGGATGGTAATTAAATTTCTTCAGTAAGCATGTATAAACAAATAAGATACTCAAATACTATACATGTAAAAAAACTGAAGGAGGCATATATATGTCAGTTCTTGATAACTTTGAATCATGGAAAGGTTTTTTGGCCAATAAATTAGATCAAGCGAAGCAGCAAGGTATGAGTGAGGATACGATTCAAAACGTTGCACATGAGGTTGGAGATTATCTTGCACAAAGCGTTGATGCTAAAAATAATGAAGAGGCTGTACTTCGTGAACTGTGGAATGCGGCATCAGAACAAGAACAACAAGCAATTGCCAACACAATGGTAAAATTAGTACAAAATAAAGGCAAATAAGTAACGTTATAAAAAGCTGCAGAATAATTACCTGCAGCTTTTTATTGTTTTTATATTTTGTAAAGATAATTACTTTTCACCCAGCCAAAAATCATTTATGATAGACTTATATTAATCTTGTATTATTATGGAAACAGAAGGAGACTACTCATGGAAAAAACGGAATGGTATTTTGAATATGAGATTCAAGTAAACCGTCCTGGTTTACTTGGTGATATTTCCTCTTTGTTAGGAATGCTTTCCATAAATATTATTACAATAAATGGCGTGGAAAATCAGCGAAGAGGAATGCTGCTCCTATCTCAGTATGATGAAAATATAAAGAGGCTAAAACTAATCTTGGAAACAATGGATACAATAATTGTTACAAAACTTAGAAAACCTAAGCTACGTGATAAATTAGCTGTCCGCCATGGGAAATATATCCATAGAGATGTGGACGATCGTAAAACTATTCGATTTGTTCGTGATGAACTTGGAATATTAGTTGATTTTATGGCAGAATTATATAAAGAAGAAGGTCATAAATTAATTGGTTTACGAGGAATGCCACGAGTTGGTAAAACAGAATCAGTGGTCGCTGCAAGTGTTTGTGCAAATAAAAGGTGGTTATTTGTTTCCAGCACCTTATTAAAGCAAACAGTACGAAGTAAATTGATAGAAGGAGAGTACAACACAGATAATATCTATATTATAGACGGAGTTGTTTCTAAACGACGAGCAAATGAACAACATTGGCAATTAATTAGAGAGGTTATGCAGCTGCCTGCTATAAAAGTAGTCGAACACCCTGATATCTTTGTTCAATCTACAGAATATAATATAGATGATTTTGATTATATTATTGAATTACGCAGTCATGAAGATGAAAAAATTACATACGAGCCGCTTGAAGACCAGCAATTTAATCAGGAAAGCGGATTTTCTATGTTCGATTTTTAAAATGGATGGTGTTAGTTATGGAAGTAGGTTCAAGGCTTAAGGAAGCTAGAGAAGCAAAAGGGCTGTCATTGGATAGCTTGCAGGAAACTACAAAAATTCAAAAGAGATATTTGAAAGCTATTGAGGACGGCAACCTGCATATTTTACCTGGTAAGTTTTATGCCAGAGCTTTTATTAAAGAATACGCTAATGCTGTTGGAATAGACCCAGCTGAGTTATTACAAGAGTATAAAGAAGAAATACCTAAAACAGAAAATGATGAAGAGGTCCAATACAGCAGAATACAACGGACTAGAAAAGATAACAACCAGGATAAAAACTCGAAGGTGTTTTCTGTTATCCCTACAATAATTGTTGTGTTATTAATTATCGGTATCTTTTTCGTTGCATGGTTTTTAATTAAACAATCCATGGAAGATTCTAATTCGACTTCTCCACAAAAACAGGACGAAAATGAAATAATAATTAATAACCCAGAAGATAATAAACAAGACAACACAGATAATGATGAGCAAAAAAATGAGGACGAATCAAAAGAAGGAGAAGGCGATCAGTCAAAAGATCAGCAAGAACAAGAAAAGGCTAAACAACCGGAGCTTCGTTTGGATGAAGAAGCGTCCAGTGGTACAAAGTCAACTTTTAATTTACTGAATGCTACAGATGAAGTAACAGTGACTTTGGAAGCGTCTGGAGAAACATGGTTAGATGTGAATGATGAAAAGAATGAATCACTTTATAGTGGGATGTTAACAAGTGAGGACACACCTATGGAGTTGGAAGCCTCCAAGGCAGAACAACTTTATTTTAACATTGGAAACGCTTCTGCCTTAACAATCAACATAAATGGGGTGGAGTTAAATTATCCTGTTGACCCAAATGAAAATGTAGTGCAGAAGATATGGGTAAATCTGCAAGAGCAATCTGAATAATTATTATACCCGTGTACACCCTTCCATTTAACAGGAAGGGTTTTATACCTTATTTTTGTTAGCCTAGGAGGAAATCGTACTAATGAATATACCAAATAGAATTACCATATCACGTATTTTATTAATCCCCATCTTTATTCTCTTGTTAAGCCTTCCTTTAAATTGGGGAAACTGGCAGATTGGTGAAAGTACATTACCAATAGCCGATTTTGCGGCAGCAATATTATTTATTTTCGCATCCGTTACTGATTGGGTAGATGGTTTTTATGCCCGTAAATATAATTTAGTGACGAATTTAGGGAAGTTTTTAGATCCGCTTGCAGATAAATTACTTGTTTCAGCAGCCTTAATTCTATTAGTTGAAATGGGATTTGCTCCTGCATGGGTTGTCATAATTATCATAAGCAGAGAGTTTGCTGTCACTGGTCTTCGCCTTGTTGCGGCAGGTGAAGGTTTTGTCCTTGCAGCAGGGAGTATGGGCAAATTAAAAACAGCAACCCAGATGATTGCTATTGCAGCTCTCTTACTTCACAACTTTCCTTTTTCTTATATCGGGTTTCCTTTTGGAACATTAATGCTTTATGTAGCTTTGTTCTTTACAATTGTTTCAGGTGTGGATTACTTTATTAAAAATTGGCATGTTATGAGGGATTCTAAGTGACAAAACAGATTAAAACAGAAATTATTGCAGTAGGCACTGAATTATTGCTTGGTCAAATTGCAAATACAAACGCCCAATGGTTGTCCCAACAGCTGGCGAAGTATGGATTAAACGTCTATTATCATGGTGTGGTTGGGGATAACCTTACGAGAGTAGAGGAAACCTTTAGATCAGCACACGAACGCTCTGATATTATTATTGTGACAGGCGGTCTTGGCCCAACAGACGATGATTTAACGAGGGAAGGTTTCCAGCGTATAAGTAATCTTCGGATTGTTGAGGATCATCCAGCTATGGAAAAGATCATCTCCTATTTTAAAAAGCAAAATACTGAAATGACACCTAATAATCGTAAACAAGCGCGGATTTTTGAAGGCGCACATGTATTGGATAACAAAATGGGAATGGCACCCGGAATGATTGTAAGCTTCGAAAAAAAGACGTGGATTTTCCTTCCAGGAGTACCACGCGAAATGAAATACCTTGCGGAGAATGAGGTCTTCCCGTATTTGCAGGAAATGACCGGCCAGTCCGATATTATTAAATCTACCGTACTAAAATTTATCGGGATTGGTGAGTCACGCTTGGAATATGAACTTTATGATTTAATAAAAAATCAAAGTAACCCAACTATAGCACCTTTAGCTCAAAATGATGGTGTAGTTATTCGGTTAACTGTCAAGGCGAAAGCAGATGAAGAAGCTGATAAACTACTTGATTTAACGAAACAAAAAATATTGGGCAAGATAGGAAGATACCATTATGGTACTGATGAACAAACTGTTGAGGAAGAATTGATTAGGTTACTAAAACAAGCTGGTAAGAAAATAGCTGCTGCCGAGAGCTTAACGGGAGGTAAATTTACTGAAAGACTAGTGTCTGTTGAAGGTGCTTCACAGGTTTGCCGCGGTGGTATAATATGTTATGATGCTAAAATGAAATCTGATCTGTTAGGGGTCTCTGATGAAGTTATTCGATCATTTGGTACAGTGAGTAAAGAATGCGCTTTGGAAATGGCTGAAAATGCGTGGAAGCGAACAGATTCAGATTTTGGGATTGGATTTACAGGAGTAGCGGGTCCAGGCCAGATGGAGAATAAGCCTGTTGGTACCGTGTTTATTGCGGTTAGTGATCTTGAAGGGAAGCATGTAGTTCAAGAATATTCTTTTCAAGGAGACCGAACAGCTATTCGAAGTAAAGCAGTCCTAAAAGGATTTGAAATTCTTTTTAATTATATAAAATCATAATTCTTTCCCATGTAATACAAGAATTTAGCTTATTTAATAAAAAATATTGTCAGAAAATCAATATCTACTGCTCTTTTACTTAAGAAAAAAGCAGAACATTTATTCGTGTTTTTCTTGGCAAATATCAAAAAACATAGTATGATGTAAATAGTAGATTAAAGGAGGAAATACTTTGAGCGATAGAAAACAAGCGTTAGATATGGCGTTAAGACAAATAGAGAAGCAATTTGGTAAAGGGTCCATTATGAAATTAGGTGAACAGGAACTACAAAAAATAGCCACCATACCTAGTGGATCTTTAGCTTTGGATGTAGCATTAGGAATAGGCGGCTACCCAAGAGGTAGAGTAGTAGAAATATATGGACCGGAATCTTCTGGTAAAACTACTGTTGCACTTCATGCTATTGCAGAAGCACAGAAACAAGGTGGACAAGCGGCATTTATAGATGCAGAGCATGCACTGGATCCTAACTATGCACGTGCCTTAGGAGTTAATATTGAAGAGTTATTACTATCCCAGCCAGATACTGGAGAACAGGCATTGGAGATCGCTGAAGCTCTTGTGCGAAGTGGTGCAGTAGATATTATTGTAGTGGATTCTGTAGCTGCTCTTGTACCAAAAGCAGAAATTGAGGGTGAAATGGGTGACTCTCATGTTGGTTTACAAGCACGATTAATGTCGCAGGCTCTGCGAAAACTTTCAGGTGCTATTAATAAATCACATACGACAGCAATTTTTATTAACCAAATTCGTGAAAAAGTTGGAGTTATGTTTGGTAATCCAGAGACCACACCTGGGGGACGTGCGCTTAAGTTTTACTCTTCAGTACGATTAGAAGTACGTCGTGCTGAGACATTGAAACAAGGTAACGATATAATGGGGAATAAAGCGCGTATAAAAGTAGTAAAAAATAAGGTTGCCCCTCCATTTAAACAGGCAGAAGTTGATATCATGTATGGTGAAGGTATTTCTAAAGAAGGAGAAATTCTTGATATTGGTTCAGATCTTGATATTGTTCTGAAAAGCGGTGCATGGTATTCCTACAATGAAGAACGCCTAGGCCAAGGTAGAGAAAATGCAAAGCAGTTTTTAAAAGAAAATACAGATATGATGGCGGAAATTCACCGCGCTATACGCGATCACTATCAATTAGATGAAACAAAAGAAGAAACAGAAGAAGAAATAGGTCAAGGAAGTTTAGATGTTTAATAGATGAGAAGTTCCCTTCCTCTACACAATAGAAGAAGGGGCTTTTTTTATTAAAAAGAGATTATTAAATAGCATTTCCAGCTTGATTTGAACATTATCTCTGGATTCGGGGGTATAGAGACGTTTTTAACCAAAGATTATTTGTTAGTAAATAACTTTATTCAATAAAAATATTTTCCCATATTCACCCAACAACTTATGACGTTTCCTTGACATTCATGTGACAGACAATTAAAATTAATAATGTATAAATTTATAATTTATATTCTATGATTTATTATTAATTTTGCATTGAAAAATGGTACATGCCGACAATAATGAATTGTAAAATTTTATAGCAACAGGAGGTGAAATTATGGACAATCCTTTAATCATCTCCATTTTGCTTGCTCTATTCCTAATCGTCGGTATTGTTGTTGGTTATCTGATTCGTAAATCTATTGCGGAAGCTAAAATTTCTAGTGCAGAGACGTTAGCTAAACAAATAGTAGATGAGGCACACCGAAATGCAGATGCCGCTAAAAAAGAGGCACTTCTTGAGGCGAAGGATGAAAATCACAGACTTCGTCAGCAGACAGAAGAGGAATTGCGTGACCGCCGAAACGAAGTTCAAAAGCAAGAAAATCGTCTGATGCAAAAAGAAGAAAATCTGGACAGAAAAAGTGAAACACTGGACAAGCGTGAGCTCTTGTTAGAGAAGAAAGAACAATCACTAACAGAAAAACAACAACAAATTGAAGAAATGGAAAGCAAAGTGGAAACTACATTACAAGAGCAGCAAACGGAGCTTGAGCGCATTTCAGGATATACAACTGACCAGGCTAGACAAGTTATTTTAGAGCGGATTGAAAAAGAAGTAGCTCATGAATCGGCTTTAATGATTAAAGAAGCAGAAAACCGTGCAAAAGAAGAAGCTGATAAAAAGGCTAAAAATATTCTTTCGTTGGCACTCCAACGTTGTGCTGCAGATCATGTTGCAGAAACAACTGTTTCAGTTGTTAACTTGCCAAATGATGAAATGAAAGGACGTATTATTGGCCGTGAAGGAAGAAATATACGAACCTTGGAAACACTGACAGGTATTGATTTAATCATCGATGATACACCAGAGGCAGTGATTTTATCCGGTTTTGATCCTATTCGAAGAGAAACAGCTCGTATGGCTTTAGAGAAACTTGTTCAAGACGGCAGAATCCATCCTGCTCGTATTGAGGAGATGGTAGATAAAGCACGTCGTGAAGTGGATGAGTATATACGTGAAATAGGGGAAGAGACAACTTTTGAAGTAGGAGTACACGGTCTGCATCCGGATCTAATAAAAATTCTCGGTCGTCTAAAATATCGGACTAGCTATGGACAAAATGTATTGAAGCACTCTACAGAGGTTGCATATCTTGCTGGGCTGCTTGCTGCTGAATTAGGTGAAGATGTTACCTTAGCAAGAAGAGCTGGATTACTACATGATATTGGTAAAGCAATTGATCATGAAGTGGAAGGTAGTCATGTGGAGATCGGTAAAGAGCTTGCAATGAAATATAAGGAGCACGAAGTAGTCATTAATTCAATTGCTTCTCACCATGGGGACGAGGAACCTACTTCCATTATCTCTGTACTAGTTGCTGCTGCTGATGCATTATCTGCAGCAAGACCAGGTGCACGAAGTGAAACATTAGAAAACTATATCAAACGTTTAGAGAAACTGGAAGAAATTTCTGAATCATTTGCCGGGGTTGAGAAATCATTCGCAATTCAAGCAGGTAGAGAAATCCGAATTATGGTTAAACCTGATGAAATTGATGACATTGAATCTGTTCGAATTGCCCGAGATATACGAAAGCGAATCGAGGGAGAGCTTGATTATCCCGGTCATATAAAAGTTACTGTTATTCGAGAAACGAGATCAGTAGAGTATGCAAAATAAAAGCGGTCATATGGCCGCTTTTATTTTTGCTTAAGAAACAATTAGATATATGTTATAGCTTATAATCGTTATATGAGTTACATACGGAAGAACTTTTGGGAAACTAGTATAAGGAGATGGATATAAACATGAAAATATTGTTTATTGGTGATGTTGTAGGTTCACCAGGGAGAGACATGGTACATGAATACCTACCGAAGTTAAAGGAAAAGTATCGCCCACACCTTACTATTGTTAATGGAGAAAATGCAGCTTCTGGTAAGGGAATAACAGAGAAAATATATAAAAAGTTCCTTGAAGATGGAGCAAATGTAGTTACGATGGGAAATCATACATGGGATAAAAAGGAAATATTTGATTTTATAGATGATGCGAAGAACCTTATAAGACCGGCTAACTTCCCGGAAAACAATCCTGGTAAGGGAATTGTCTACATTAACCTCAATGGTCAGGAAGTTGCCGTTATTAACTTACAGGGTAGGGCATTTCTTCCACCAAGCGATGATCCCTTTGTAAAGATTGATGAATTAGTTACAGAAGCAAAACAGCGGACGAATATAATTTTTCTGGATTTCCATGGGGAAGCAACTAGTGAAAAGCAAGCTATGGGTTGGTATCTTGATG
The DNA here is from genome assembly GCF_001310895.1 of Virgibacillus halodenitrificans JCM 12304. Taxonomy (GTDB): domain Bacteria; phylum Bacillota; class Bacilli; order Bacillales; family Amphibacillaceae; genus Virgibacillus_Q; species Virgibacillus_Q halodenitrificans. The sequence goes on from NZ_BAZS01000016.1 coordinate 81,175, forward strand.
GAAGAGTAAGTGCAGTTGTGGGGACTCACACACATACACAAACTGCAGATGAGCGCATTTTACCAAATGGAACGGCATATATATCAGATGTTGGAATGACTGGTCCTTATGATGGAATATTAGGGGTTGAAAGAGATGCCGTAATTAAGAGATTCCTTACTTCTATGCCGGTACGTTTTGAAATTACAAAAGAGGGAAGAACACAATTAAACGGAATTCTGGTTACAATAGATAAGTCTAACGGAAAAGCTACGCATGTAGAAAGAATTCTAATAAACGAAGACCATCCGTTTTTTGGATGATTCATTGAATGTTTTAAATTTTTGGTTCATAATAATGTAATAAGCTAACATCTCCAGGAATATAGTAGAAATAGAACTATAATAGGAAATCAAGGAGGTACTAGTAATGGACGTATTAAAGGTTTCAGCAAAATCAAATCCAAATTCAGTAGCAGGTGCACTTGCAAATGTCTTGCGTGAACGTGGATCAGCAGAAATTCAGGCTATTGGTGCGGGTGCTTTAAATCAAGCAGTTAAGGCAGTAGCTATCTCCCGGGGATTTGTTGCACCAAGTGGAGTAGATCTTATTTGTATACCAGCTTTTACTGACATCATGATTGATAATGAAGAAAGAACGGCTATTAAGCTTATTATTGAACCAAGGTAGCTTATTTTTCAGAAGCAAGCAGCAGTATTACGCATAAAACGTAATACTGCTTTTTGATTGGTTAAAGAAATATAAAAATGTCTCAAAGAGTTAACCAATGATTCGGTAAATAG
>NZ_BAZS01000017.1 GCF_001310895.1 Virgibacillus halodenitrificans JCM 12304
ATAGAGTGAATGACGGACATTGGGAATGAGAAATCGGGTCGTAATGTCTATCATGGATTGATTGACGGACATTGAGTACGAAAAAACAACCCCGAATGTCTATCATACTAGAAATTACTATTCTATAGCACGCTCCAGTCAAATTTTTCTCTAAAATTAATAGTTCACCAACATCAAATTGTAAAGCTGGAATAGCTACTTACCTCCTCCGTCAAAAGCTTTCATGCTGTATAGTGAAAATTCTGTAGTAATCTAGAGTAATAGTCTCTCATGACATTCCGTGATATGATAAAAGTATAAACAAAGTTTAAAATTGCCCGAATCAGGGAGGATATATGATATGGGAATGGGAAGTGCATCACCAACTATACAAAACGATTCGAAACGAGCGACGTTTTCGGATATAAAATCACTTATAAAAGGACCAGTTTTAATTGCAAATGTATTACCTGTTTTCTCAGGTTTTTGGCTCGCCCTTTATTTTTCTGGATCCTTAATAACAGAACAATGGCCACTCCTTATACTTATCATGCTCGGAAGTACACTGGTTATGGCTGGAGCATTAGTAATTAATAATTGGTATGATGTGGATATCGATGAGATTATGGCCAGGACGCAGAATCGACCTACTGTAACGGGGAAGATATCACTCAAGATTGTGTTATGGACAGGGATTGTCTTATCACTGGCAGGTTTCATCTTGTTATGGTTTACGACATGGGAAGCCACATTATATGCCTTCATCGGCTGGTTTACCTATGTGGTTCTTTATACAATGTGGACAAAGCGAAAATACACTTTAAATACGGTGATCGGTAGTATATCGGGTGCAGTTTCTCCTTTAATTGGCTGGGCCGCAATAGAATCTGCTTTTCATATTGTCCCAATTATGCTTTTTGCTATTTTATTTATCTTTCAAATGCCGCATACTTTTGCAATTGCTATTAAAAAATATGAAGAATACAAGGCGGCAGATGTAGCAATGCTACCAGTAGTGCATGGGTTTTCGATTACAAAACGCCAAATAGTAATTTATATTGCCTGTCTGTTACCGTTACCTTTTTACTTGATACAATTAGGGACCTTTTTTATTACAGTTGCAACAATTTTGAACGTTGGTTGGTTGATTATTGCCTTAAGAGGATTTTTTACGAAAGACGATCAAAAATGGGCACATTGGATATTCTTATATTCCGTTAATTATATTACGATTATTTTTGTTCTTGCTGTTGTAGTAACTCTGCCAGCATTTCAATAAATAAGGAGGAATTTTTGTGGACATTAAGCAAGGAAATCATTCTTTTTTTATCGGTGAAAATCAAGACGAACCATTAGCAGAGATATCATTTATTCCAGGTGAGAGAAACTCGATTATTGTAGATCATACAGTCGTATCAGCTGAGTTGCAAGGGCAAGGTGTTGCAGGAAAGTTAGTAGATAGACTGGTACAGTATGCCAGAGAGGAAGGATTGAAAATCATCCCTCAATGCTCTTATGCACAAAAGAAGCTTGAAAACACACCGGAATATCAGGATGTACTAGGAAAGTGAGATGGTCACTGTGAATTTGTTAGAGGATTTAATTGATACGTATCTGGAAAATTTTGATGAGATAAACTATGTATTAGATAGGAACAGTCTGGGCTATTCGGGAAAGGACCAAGGATATGTACAAAACCATACAGGAGACTGCTGAGTATTTATCAATGGACATAGCAAAAGTGAGAGCACTCGTATTGGAAGGAAGAATTCGTGCCATTCATGATGGTAACCAATACTTAATAAATCAAGCCCAATTTAAAACACACTTTGAAGATGTAGAGAAATATAGACAGAAGATTCAGGAATACTTAAATGAACCGATTCCTGAAGATATTGACGTAAAGGATGAAGATTAATAGAACCGCTAAAGCACAGTTAATTACTATTATCTAAAAGCAAATCCACAAAAAATCTCTAGAAAAACGAGTAGAAAACCCAAATGGATTTTTACTCGTTTTTATTATTAAAAATATATTATTATATAGATTGAACATCGGAAGAAAAAGTGTTATTGGTGTAATTTTTATAAATTATATAGCAGGAGGCAGAACGAGATGAAGGTTAGCATATTAAAGAAAAATGATTTTGAGAAAATGAAGGATCTATTTTTGGATGTATTTACTAATGAACCTTGGTTTGATAAATGGAACAACGAAGAACAATTACATGCATATTTAACAGAACTAACCGAAAATAATAATTCACTAACTTTAGCTCTATATAGTGAGGAGGGTGAACTTATCGGCTGTGCATTAGGATATATTTTTAATTGGTGGGAAGGTCGGGAATACTTTATTAGAGAGTTTTTTATTTCTAGAAAAAGGCAAAATCAAGGACTAGGTAGTTCTTTTCTTCAACTAATGAATGAAATATTAAACGAAAAGGAGATTAAGCATATAACATTAACTACAGAAAAGAATGTTCCGGCATATGGATTCTATCATAAAAATGGTTTTTCAGATTTAAAAGATTCAGTTAATCTGGTTAAAAAAGTATAGTAATAATAATAAGATCAAATCTACTAGAATGGTAAAATCTGTTTATAAAAAAATGATAGGAAATGGGGGCAGGCCATGGTCAGTACGTCTGAGATGGAAGTGTCTTTTCCTTGTAAGTCAAGGTCTACATCAGGCTTTTCATCTAAGCAATGTATTCAAAGTTAATAAAATAAAAGAAGCCCAGGAGTAGGCTTCTTTTAAGGTTGAAATTAACTATGAGATTAATATAAATATCAGCTTATCAGGCTTCCCTATGTTTCAACATTAAACCCACTGTGCTACTTCTTCAATATTTCTTCGTGTTTTTCCTCGTTTTGGGTCTTCTTTTCTATAGCCGAATGCGGCGAGTACAGATGCGCCGAATTGGCCATTTTCCAGTAGCCCTTCTTCTTCAAGTAATGCATCAAGTTTTTCTTGGTTGAATCCCTCCATTGGAGTGGAGTCAATTCCCAGGAGTGCTGCAGCAGTCAGCATATTTCCTAAGGCAATATATGTTTGCTTTGATGCCCAATCAAAAAGAGTTCGCTCATTATCTAATATCTGTTTTTGTTCTTGGAAGCGTTTATAATGACCGGAGACCTCTGTAACCACTGTTTCAGGCATTTGTTGTACGTCTTTCATTTGGCTGAACAGATAATCCGAGTCATACCGAACATTTTTCCTTGCTAAAAGAATAACAAAATGGCTTGCTGACTTTAATTTTTCTACAGCGCCAGGTGCTACCTCCATTAACTTATTTCGTAATTCCGGGCTTTGGACTACTAAAAACTTCCAAGGCTCAGATCCTAATGAACTGGGCGATAATCTTCCTGCTTCCAAAATAAATTTAAAGTCGTTATCCGCTATTTTTTTGTTTGCATCGTACATTTTGGTGGCATGGCGAAATTGGTATGCTCCATCACTCTCTCTTTAATTGTAGATGTTTGATTTGTCATAAAATTCCCCTCCTGATAAAAGATAATACGTGGAAAGTTCAGATATAGGAAATTTTGTGCTTCTATGGTTATCTCGAAGTCAGCGATAAGGATATAGGAGACGCTGGGATTTGCGTAACGATCAAAGAAAGATTACTCTTATAATAAGAAATATGTTCTTTAAAGATAAAGGAGTTTTACTATTGCCGAAAAAACAGCCATCAAGAGATAAGAATAATTTACATTTTACCGTGGAAAAGCAAATGGAGCTGCTCCCTTTTTTATTAGAAGCTATGCCCAATCGTAGCCGGAATTCAGTAAAATCCATACTGACACGTGGCCAGGTGACCGTAGATGATCATATTGAAACGAAGCATAATTATCCTTTATATAGTGGTCAAACGATTAAAATTTTAAAAAACAAAGCAGCAGTTAAGGAAAGTGCATTGATTGGTATGACGATTCTATACGAGGATGAGGATATAATAGTGGTAAATAAAGAGGCGGGTTTGTTGTCCATTGCGACACAGAAAGAAAAAAAACAGACCGCTCATCATCAGCTTATGGAGCATGTCCGGAAAGAAGATCCATTAAACCGGGTTTTTGTCGTTCATCGTTTAGATAAAGATACTTCTGGAGTCATGCTCTTCGCTAAAAATGAAGCTGCGAAGAGAAAGCTTCAAGATACGTGGAAAAAAAGCGTAAAGGAACGCACCTATGCTGCGCTTGTAGAGGGGAAGGTAGAGAAGCAAAAAGGATATATTTCTTCCTGGTTAAAAGAGAGCAAAACCCATATGATGTATTCCAGTCCTGTAAAAAATGACGGACAGCATGCAATAACACATTATAAGGTCGTCCAGTCTAATAATGATTTTTCTTTATTAGAGGTTCAATTGGAAACGGGGCGGAAAAATCAAATCCGCGTGCACATGCAAGACCTGGGGCACCCCGTTGTAGGGGATAAAAAATACGGATCTAAGCAAAATGTGATTAGAAGACTAGGGCTACATGCGAGGATCCTTTCTTTTAACCATCCGAGTACTGGGCAACTATTACTGTTTAAAGCCGAGGTACCAAAGTCTTTTTATGCAAAATCAAAATAAGAAACAAAAGCCAGACAGTGAGATGAACTGATCTGGCTTTTGTTATTGCTATATATTATGTGCTGGAGTTTCTATATTACAAAATGTTCTACTTATAATTAACTTATCCAGTAGAATACCTCTACTTCTGATAATGTATTTAAATAGGAGCTTTTTCTACTACCCTGCCATTTCTTCCTTCTGTCGTTTTTGCTTGCATTAAGGAACGAATTACTGCTTCCTCTGTTGTTTCGATAACTGCTTGGAACAAATCATTCATAACAGGGTGATCATCACGAAGAAATGAAGCTGTTTCTTTAGCGGAATCACTTTTATGATCGTATACATTGGCAGTTGAAAAAGCAATGGCAATATCCCCGCTGCCATTATCAATGCGGCTTCCTGTTCTCCCAAGTCCCGCTGCACAACGCTTGGCGAGTCTTTTTAGCTGCCTGTCATATAAGGGGGCATCAGTTGCAATAATCATCATGATAGAGCCATCCGGTGTAGGTATTTGCGTGGTTTCCAGATTTGCAAATAATGCATGTTCTCTTCTACCAAAGTTACTTACAACAAGACAACCGACAGTGTATGTATTTAAATTATCTGTAATTGTTCGTGAAGCTGTTCCTATACCACCTTTATAACCAAAGCAAACCATTCCCTTACCTGCTCCGACATCTCCTTCCTCCACTGGATGATTCGTAGCATTTTCTAATGCGCTGATTGCATGTGTAGGTTTGATTGCTTGTTCGCGGATCGAATTTAGATAGCTATCATTACATTCGCCGACTACAATATTAATTGAGCTGGTTGTATCACCAATTTCTTGCGTGCGATCGAGCATATATTTTAATGTCCCTTGCCAAACAGCTCCGACACTAAATGTATTTGTCAGCATAATTGGAGATTCCAATAATCCCAGTTCTTCTATTTGTACGAGGCCGGTTGTTTTGCCATAGCCATTAATGACAGCACTTCCAGTTCTAACTTTTTTACGAAAGAGATTCCCTTCATGTGGTAATATCGCTGTTACTCCTGTACAGATTGTTTTTTCCTCGGTTAGCTTTTCATATAATGTGGTATGACCGACTTTTACGCCAGGTACATCTGTAATGCAGTTTGCTTTCCCTTTTTGTAAATGCAAAAAATCCACTACCTTCCAATTTATATTTATTATAAGAATTATAACAAAAATTAAACTATATATTTTCTCATTCAACAAAAAGCGCACAAATCCTGCCATAAAAAGTCTCTTCTCCAACATATGGTTTTCAGGGATTTATTTATCTTGTAATAACAAAAGTGGCTGAGACATAACTAAATAACGCTATTCTAAAGATGAACATTCTAAAGTGTGGGAATCCCGCTCCGGAAAAACGCTTCGCTTTCCGTGGGCGCTGCTAAGCCTCCTCGTGCCACGCACTCCGGGGTCTTAGCTAGGCTTTTCCTCCCACAATGGTTTTCGGTGGGACGAGTAATCGCAGTCCCAGGAGTCTGCGCGTTTTTCCTCCGCTAATTTATTACAAAAATAAATCCGAACTATGATTCAGTAAAAGTGTGAATCGGTTCGGATTTTCAATATATAAAAGTATTTTGTTCCAACCTTTAATGCTTATTTAAGAAAGTTAAATACTTCATTGGCGATGTCTGTGTTATCAACTAATCCGGAGAAGACCTCACTCTTTGGACCATATGCGTAGACGGGAACATCTACTCCTGTATGTCCGCTTGTGGTAAATCCGATGCCTGCTCGAACATTGAATACTTCAGAAACCGCTGCATACACCGTATCAAAATCTTCAGTTTCTGCTGCTTGCTGGATAGCTGAAATTTCTTCTTCATTAAAGTCCAGGTCAGCGTATTCCTCTAAAACCTCTTCAACTTCTTCACCATCCATTATCTCTTCTGCCATAAACTCAGGTGTACGTTCAGCTGCTTTGATCACTTCCGGATACATGTTGTACTCACCATCACGGCCAATGGAAAAACCGCCTGTAGAATGGTCTGCTGTTAAAACAACCTGTGTATGTTTATCCTTCTTAGCAAATTCAATAACGGTTTCAAATGCCTTAGCAAAATCCTCCATCTCACTCATGGCACTGACAGAATCATTTGCATGCCCAGCCCAGTCTATTTGACTTCCTTCTACCATAAGGAAGAACCCATCTTTATTCTTGCTTAGCTGCTCAAGAGCTGTCGTCGTCATTTCTTCAAGGGACGGACTATCCTCCCGATCAATTGCTTTCGGAAGACCGACTGGAGCAAATAAACCTAGTAATTTATCATTCTTGTTTTCAAGCATTTCCTCTTTATCATCTACATAATTATAGCCATCTTCTTCAAATTCTTCTATTAAATCTCTATCTTCTCGGTCGAAATAGTCTGTACCCCCGCCGAGCATAATATCTACTTTATGTTCTCCATTAATCATTTCATCGAAGTAATCATCAGCAATTTCATTATAATTCCTTCTGGATTCATCATGTGCTCCAAAAGCTGCTGGAGTGGCATGGTTAATTTGTGATGTGGCAACAAGACCTGTAGATTTGCCTTTTTTCTTGGCAGCCTCAAGTACGGTTTCCACTTCGTCTCTTTCTGTATCAACTGCTATTGCTCCATTATATGTTTTTATACCTGCTGACATGGAGGTCGCTGCAGCTGCCGAATCAGTAATATTTTCTTCTGGGTCGTCTGCATAAGTTGTTGCCATTCCTACTAAATGGTTGTCAAATACCGTTTTTTCCATCTGTGGTGTTGAAGGGTCATCTTTCATGTAACGATAGGCTGTTGGATAGGATGGTCCCATTCCATCACCAATCATAACGATCACATTCTTTACTTTACCGTTATTTGGCGACGCATTGTTATCTTTTCCTTTTTTAGCAACAGTTGCTTCCCCGTTCATAGCTAACAAGCTTCCAATTGCCAATACAAAAATCGTGGCGATAATCCAGAGCTTTTTTCTCATCCTTCTCCTCCTTCAATTAATAATAAGACTAGTCTTACTATTATCATAGTTGAAAAGAAAGGAGAACTAAATGGTAGAAAAGGTATATTTTTAGAAGAAGAGACTGATGGAAGGCAATCCAGGAAGGCTATAACCAAGCAATCTAGTAAAAAGGTATTACAAAATTTTACAAGAGGTTTATAAATTAACGTTAAAATTGTCAAAAATAATTCCATATCCCTGGTAAAAAAGTATGTTATGTTCTTTTTTGTGGAAGGCTATCGTTAAATGTAATGAAGAAGCAGGAGGATGGACATGAAAAAAGTGTTTTGGGTAGTCGTGTTATCAGGCCTCTTCTGGGTCGGATACTACAGTTATGGAATTATAAATGCAGCTCCAAAATCTTCTGAGACCATACAGGAAAATAAGAAAACTTTCATGGTGCAAACATCACAGAGAGAGAAAGCATTGGAAGGTACCGAAATTGGCGATACAGCTCCAGATTTTGAATTGGTCTCAACAAATGAAGAAAAAGTAAAGTTATCTGATTATCGCGGTAAAAAAGTGATGCTAAATTTCTGGCTACATGGTGTCCGCCGTGCAGAGAAGAAATACCAGATATGCAAAACTTCTATGATGAAAAAGAAATCGTTATTCTTGCGGTTAACTTGACCCAAACGGAAGCCAAAAAGCAAGATGTAGTAGATTTTATGGGAAAACATCGTGTAACCTTTCCCGTCCTGTTGGATGAGGCTTCTGACGTAAGCAATAAATATCGCATTCAACCAATCCCGACTACCTATATGATCGATTCCCAAGGTAGAATTAGATTTAAGGCATATGGAGCTATGACCTATGAACAAATGGTAAGTGAGTTTGAAAAAATGAAATAATGAAACCTTACCCTACGACCAAGGTACAGCGATTGTTAATGCTGATTTCCTTGGTCTTTTTGTGGTAAACTAGCATATAGTATGAAACATTATCGGGGGAGATTATCATTAAACTTTTAGTGACACAGCTTCTTATCACAGCGGTGATTTGGACGGGAATGGCTTTCTTCTTTTCAGACATGAATGCACAAAGCAAAGCTATTTTCTATCTTGTTACATCCTGGTTACTATTTTTGATCGTAATTATTTTAAGAACATTACTTGGGAAAAGAAAGAGCAAATGAATGACTACAAGTCAAGGGAAGGTTTCTTGTTATGCTAACTATTGAACATTTATATAAATCATTTGGTGAGAAGGTCTTGTTTGATGATATTTCCATCACCATAACAGAGCGTGAAAGAATAGGACTTATTGGGGTGAACGGAACAGGGAAGTCCACCTTTTTAAAGACAATTGCCGGAATAGAGTCACCTGAAAAAGGAGTTATTAAACACCCTAAAGAGTATCATATTGAATATGCTGCCCAGGAGCCTGAGCTCAATCCTGACCTGACGGTAATTGAACAAATCTATTACGGGGACTCCACCATCATGAGAGTGATGCGGGCATATGAGCAAGCATTATTAGAGCTGCAGCTTAAACCTTCCAGTCAAAAAGCACAGGAAAACCTTCTTTATTGTCAACAAAAAATGGATGAGGAAGATGCTTGGGAGGCCAATACTACCGCGAAAACGATTCTAACAAAATTAGGTATTACTTCTTTTAATGAAAAGATTACCACATTATCTGGCGGCCAAAAAAAGCGTGTTGCTATAGCGAAGTCTCTCATCCAACCCGCAGATTTACTTATTTTGGATGAGCCTACAAACCATCTTGATAATGATTCTGTTGAATGGCTTGAGAAATATTTACAGACATATAAAGGTGCATTATTGCTCGTAACACATGACAGATATTTTCTTAACCGTGTGACCAACCGCATATTTGAGTTGGATAAAGGGAATTTATATGTATATGAAGGTAATTATGAGCTTTTTCTTGAGAAGAAGGCAGAGCGTGAAGCTTTAGAAAAAAGTCTGGAAGCGAAACATAAAAATACTCTTACTAGAGAGCTTGCATGGCTTCGTCGTGGAGCAAAAGCGCGTTCTACCAAGCAAAAGGCCAGAATAGAACGTGTCGAGGAAATGAAGCATAAAACCTTTGATACCAAAAAGCAGGAAGCGGAATTCCAAGTAGGGTCTGCCCGACTTGGGAAAAAAGTAATTGAGCTTGAAAACATCCATAAGTCATATGGCGATAAAAAATTAATCGATAATTTTAGTCACATTATGGTGCCTGGAGAAAGAATGGGGATTATCGGACCAAATGGTACAGGAAAAACGACGTTATTAAATATAATGGCTAACCGAATTTCTCCTGACAGCGGCAGCCTTGATATTGGTGAAACAGTCAAAATTGGTTATTATACACAAGGTGATGAAGAACTGGATGGCAGTGTCCGTATCATCGATTATATTAAAGATATAGCCGAAGTTATTTATACAAAAGATGGAGATGAGATTACTGCAGAACAAATGCTTGAAAGATTTTTATTTTCAAGAGCTGAGCAATGGACATATATCCGTAAGCTATCCGGTGGGGAGAAACGTCGCCTCTATTTGTTGAAGGTTCTTATGACGGAGCCAAACGTTCTCTTTCTTGATGAGCCAACAAATGATTTGGATACACAAACCTTGGGCGTTCTGGAGGATTATTTAGAACATTTCCCTGGAGTTGTTATTACCGTTTCCCATGATCGCTATTTCCTTGACCGGGTTGTTGATCGCTTGCTAATTTTCAGAGGAAACGGTAAAGTTGAGCTCTATTATGGAAACTACAGTGAATACTTAGATCAACACGTACTAGATTCTACTAAATCAAAACCAAAGCTATTGAAGGAGCAGCCAAAAAAGCAAAAGAAAAAGCTTTCCTATATGGAACAAAAAGAGTGGAATGAAATTGAAGATATAATTTCTGATTTGGAGAGTAAGATAGAATTATTAAAGGAAGAAATCACCACGGCTGGTAGTGACTCTGAAAAAGTACAACGGCTGTTTGCAGAGCAGCAGGCTGTAGAGGAAGAGCTGGAGACAAAGATGGAACGCTGGGAAGAACTATCCTTACTCGTTGAAGAACTGGAAAATAAATAGTTTTCAAATAAATGAGGGATGTACGGTGAAAAGAATATATAGTGATATTTTTCAGTTCCGAGGAAGTCATTATGAATTCGGATACCATCAGGGCCTTTTATTAAAAGACTCTTTTACTTTAAAGAATAGAGATAAACAATGGAAGATTAGAAGGCCGCGTTTTTCTATATCTGAGGCAGAGGTTAAGGCTGCTATTATGCCATGGGCACCAGGTGTATGGGATGAATTAACGGGATTAAGGGACGCGCTTGGATGGAATATGAATAAAGTATTGATGGAATTTGGCGGTTATCGACTTGACTACGTAAAAAGTGGATGTTCTATTTTTACGGATACAAACTATATGATTCGAAACTATGATTACCATCCGAAGACATACGAAGGTCGTTATACATTGTATCAGCCAACTGATCAAGGCTACGCAGTAATTGGGCCGTCCCAGCGGATCACAGGAAGAATGGATGGTATGAATGAAAAAGGCCTGGCGCTTGGTTATAATTTTATGCACCGGAAAAAACCGGGAGAAGGTTTTATTTGTAATATGATTGGCAGAATGGCATTGGAAACTTGTGCAGACGTCGGAGAAGCTATTCGGTTTATAAAGGAAATCCCCCATCGACACTCTTTCAGCTATATTCTACTTGATCGAGAAGGGGAAACATTTGTGGTTGAAGCAACCCCTCGTGGCGTTGAAGTACGTACCTCAAATGTGTGTACAAACCATTTTGAAATATTGAAAGATGAAAACCGCTACCATTTGAATGACTCCTATAAAAGAATGGCAGCTATCGAAGAACAGAAGGGGCAGGTTACAGATGCTTATAAAGCCTTCCGTATGCTGAATGATACAGATAAAGGTGTGTTTTCTGATCAATATAAAAATTGGTCTGGTACCATTCATACTTCGGCATATTTCCCCAAAGAAATGAAAGCATGGTTTGCACTTGGTGGTGACCGAGAGCCAGTTGTTATTAATTTTCAGGATTGGTTACAGGGTAAGGAAATAGGGATTAAGCGGATTCTAGGTGAGGTCAATACAGAACTCCCATTTGTTCATATGGAGGATCAAGTTCGTTAATCAATTAATTTAGGTTTAAAAGAAAAGTTAGAAAGGGAAACTAATACTATAGGTTTCTTTTTTTGAAATTGTAGTTATAATAGACACAAATGCATTATAGGAGGTAACGTGATGAAGCTCTTTCAGGTTAGAAAAGGACAATTCGTTTTTTATAAAAATGAATTGCATAAAGTTTATTCGGTTAAGCCAATGTTTAAAAAGTCAGTTCATTTATATCGGTTAAAGGACATGCAGCAAATACTTACTAGTGCAAGTGAGATTGATCTGTATAGACCACAACATAATGACACGTTTATTTTTTATGGAAAACGATATACCATTGATAAAGATAAACGACCTGAGCCTGGTGATTATATTTTAATTGTTAAGCCAGCACCGGATTTTCTCGATCATTATTCTCTAAACGAGATCGAAAAAGTAGAAAGCGTTGAGGATGGTAATGTTGTAACAACAAGGGACAATGGTGTAAAACATAGTGAATATGTAGTCCTTGTTCCAGGGAAAAATGATGCGAGCCAAGAAATTGCATATTATGACAAAAGTCTGGTTCCCGAAGCTCAACAAATTGAGGATGAATCCATCAGTTATTTAGCAGAGTCAGATGATTCTCTTCAACCAGTTGTTGGGGATATCTATATGGATGTGAAAAATAATACGAAAGCAATGATTGTTGCTATGACAGAGGATGAAGTTGTATTTGGGCATGGTGTTCGTGTCCATGTTGCAGAGCTTCTCGATGAAAGTAACTTCAAGCTTATTTACCAGTTTGAAGGAGAACTATTATAAAGATTTCTTTTAGAAAATACCACAGTGACCGTTGCTGTGGTATTTTTGCTTTTAAAATAAAGGTGCTAATATATATTGGGGTGATACCATGTTCGGAAAATATATAAACTCCGATCTAACTTGGTTGTATGAAATCGCTATTCGGAAAATAACGCATGTTGAACAAACTATAGCTAGTTTGCGAATGTTTCCGGCGGATAGATTTGCTCTCCTGTCGATAAATTAGTATCTCTCCTTCCCTGCTCTACAAAAGCTCACATAGGATAAACGCAAAATATTAATAAAACAATTGAAACTACAATGAAATTGACTGATAATGGAAAATAACAGCTTGTAAAGGGGCAAATTTATGAAATGGAAGATAGAGAATACGGGAGAATCTACTAATACAGTTGAAATTTTATTCACTTTAATGATAGCAATAATGATTGGCGGTATGATTTGGGGTAACCCCTTAACATTTATTCTTGCAGGGTTTATAGGTATATATATTATATTATTATGGCAATATTCTAAGCGGATTGGTCAAGGTCTGGAGCTTACAAACCAAAAACACACGATTCGGCTATTCGAAGGAGAAGAAGCAGAACTGGAGATTAAATTTACTAATCACTTTTTTATTCCATATTTTAATAGCCAACTTACATTCGCTTCAGACGAAAATATTAGAAACAATAAAAATTTATTTCGTAAGCAGCTGGGGAAAAATCAGTATAAGTATTCATTTTCTCTAGGAGGGAAAAAAGAAAAGAAGTTCATTTTTTCATTTCACACCGTGCAACGCGGGGTAGCGCGATTGGAAAATATACAGGTTAGATTTCCCCACATATTTGATTTCAGATTAATCTATTTAAAATACTGTGAGAGATACCAAACTGAAATTATTGTATATCCGAAATTGGAAACAGTAGTCGGATTAAAAGAAATTTCTTCTTCCATACTTGGGGAGCAGCAAAGCCGTTTTTCGCCATTTGAAGATATGGTTTTAACAAGGGGAACAAGGGATTATATTTCTTCAGATCCGTTTAATAAGATTCACTGGAAAGCTACAGCAAGAAAACAAGAACTGCAGACAAAGGAGTTAGAGCCGGTCAAAAACCTCTCCTGGTCGATTATAATTAATATAGCAAAAATAAGTCCATTAGGTAATTTATATAATAATGAACAATTAGAGCGTTTTCTATCTCAAGCTGCGTACATTAGTCGTTACCTTATTCAACAGGGATTTCCCGTGGAGATCTATATTAATTCTGCAGTTTTGAACCATCGTCCATATCATTTACCATTGGGCGAAGGACGAGAGCATTTAAAAAGCATTCTGGAATTTTTAGCAAGATTTGAGGATAATGGGCCACTATTAACGATGAACAGAATTTATCGTATATTGGATTCACAAACCAGTGGATCTCGCCTGCTTATATTAATTGGGGAAGCAGAAGAATACACTAATTATTTTTACGAGAAATGGGCAAAAGGTCAAAAGCAAGTATTTCATGTGAATAATGGAAAGGCTGGGGCTCATATCGGGCCTTTACAAAAAGGTGGAGAGAAATATGATAAAGCAAAATGAACTTATAGTACTGTATTATCAATTGATTTCAGAGTATTTGCTTTTTTACTTTTTCCTTCACCCTATTCTTATTGTGACAAATACCTCCATTCCCTATGGGGTTTATATATATCTATCATTATTAACTCCTTGCTCTTGCATGCTGTGGTTCAAAGATGGGTTAGAAATTTCAGTTTATATGCAATCATGTTTATTTCCCTACTTATTATATTTTTGTTGGTCTACGGGATATCAACATTTTTGGTGATTCTACTAACTATATTTCTCGTTTGGCGGCAGATTGTGCATGATGAAGAAGCTGATGCAAAAAATCAAAAAGTATTGATAGTTGTTATGCTCTCTATCTTTATTTTTGATATTTATTGGATGTATGATGAACAATTGATTTGGATAGCTCTCACGTTTCTCGTTGTCTTGATTGCAGGGTATATGGTCAGTAATATTTCTCATGGCAGGAACGGTTACCATCAATTGAAATTTATTGGCTTTACGATAGCAAGCATGCTTATTGGTGGTATATTACTTTATCTCTTATATGATGTGATTCAACCGGCAACGGGCTTCCTCTGGAGTAGTGTGGCTCAATTATTAATGATTTTTGCTAAAGGTATTGCTTATTTAATTGATGTAAGCCCACTGGAAATAGAAGGAATAAGAGAGATGATCACTTCTAATAATACCAATAATGTAAAAATGGAAATGCCTGATGAAATCCCAAGATCAGATAACGAGGATAAGGTTGACCAAGCGATAACCGATTCTTTCTCTAGTTGGTGGTTGTTAAGCGTGTTTGTTGCAAGCTTACTTATTCTGCTTTTTTTCTTTTTAAAAAAGAAGCATATGTCAAAAAAGCTGGAAGTAGTAGAAGCAGAAGGTTCTGTTAGCCAATCTCCTGTAGAAAAGAGGGAGACCAAAAACAGAATGACCCGAAGTGATTCCAAAAAAGGATGGAGTTGATAACGAAATACGTAAGCAAGTAATGGAACTGGAAGAACTAGCATTTGAAAAAGGTTATGGAAGGTTGAAGTATGAAACAATTGAAGAATGGCTGGAGCGTCTTGAACTTAACACCTCCCAATTAAAAATCTATCAAAATGTCAGATATGGAAATAAATATGCAACAGAAGAAGAGACAGCCTATTTTAAAGAAGAAATTTCAAGAATAAAAGCATGGCTTCAAACAGCAACTAATAGTAGAAAATAGTCCTTTTAGAAAGATAGCATTATATTAATTATGTACCTGCTGCAGGTGAAATTAATCAGCAGTAGAGCGAAATAATCCCCTGCAGAATCATTATTTGATAACGGCACAGTAAAATCCTCTTTATAGTATATATCTACTGTAAAACACACCTCTATTAGTTTAACTTACGACTAAACTAGTGGAGGTGTGTTTTAATTTGGGTATTAAAGGCTTTTTAACATCGCTGCTGCTTTATATCCCAGTATATTAATCGGGTCCTTTGGGCTTGAGTAAGGGGGAGCATAAGCAAGCTCCAATTCTGGTAGATCAGCTACGGTTAGACCTGCTTTTAGTGCAGTTGCCAACACGGCAAGTCGTTTATCTACACCTGCATAACCTACCGCTTGAGCCCCGTAAATACGTCCATGCGCTTCATCAAATAATACTTTAATCCATAATTTTTCAGCACCAGGATAATAGCTAGCATTAGACATTGTCTCCAATGAAGCGGTTTGAAAATCCATACCAAGTTCTTTTAGTTTATGGCTATTAAGCCTGTTGCTCCAACCGTTAAATCAAATACCTTTAGAATAGCGGAGCCTTGTGTACCGTTAAATGAAGCAGTTGCACCGGTCAAATGCCTGGCGATAATATATGCCTGTCTGTGTGCAGGCCATGCTAATGCGACATGTCTAGGGGTACCTGTTACTGTATCAGGAGCTTCAACCACATCTCCTAAAGCATATATGTTTGGGTCAGATGTCTGCATATATTCATTCACTGCTATAGCACCCGTGGTACCTATTTTTAGATCAGCGTCAATTGCCAATTCAGTGTTTGGTTTAATTCCCACTGCCATTATGATGAGATCTGCTTCCACTTTTCTGCCGCTGTTTAGATGCAATGTTTTACCGTCATTGGAACAAGAAGCAAGGCCATCATCAAGTAAGATTTGAACTCCTTTATCATTTAAATGATTTTCTACGATTGCAGCAAGATCCTCATCAATAATTTTTATGGCTTGCGAAGACCGGTCAATAATCGTACATTTCAAACCTCGTTCACGTAGATTTTCCACCATTTCTAATCCTACGAACCCGGCTCCGACAATTGCAACAGATTGAGGTTTTTTTGTTTCTATAAAATCAGAAATGTTATCCATATCGGATATAGTGTGTAACGGAAAGGTGCGCTGCGGATTTAATCCCTCTATATTAGGAATGATTGCAGAAGCTCCTGGAGCCAAAATAAGTTTATCAAAGCCTAACTCACCAGCATCCAAAGCGGCTTGATAATAAATACGCTGTGTACTTCGATTAATAGCTTTAACTTCTGTATTCGTATGTACGGTAACTTTGTATTTTTTACGGAACTGTTCTGTTGAGTAGAGAATGTCATCCCGATTTTTCACCAGACCACCGATATGGTAAGGCATTCCGCAGTTGGAAAAAGCAATGTGACTTCCTTTGTCGAGTACGATAATCTCTGATTCTGCATCCTCTCTGCGAAGCTGGGCGGCGACGGTAGCGCCCCCGCCAACTCCGCCAATAATAACAATTTTTCTGGTCAAACAAACACCTCCAACACTATTTACTTTTAGACTTCCCTAAAAAAGCCCAAGTGACCCAAGAAATACGACAATAATTGTAACAGGTACTAACCAGCGCATTAATTGAAACCAAACTTTATATACCGATGGAGATAAGTGGTTTCCATAGGAGAACTCTTTTTGCATGACAGCATGCTCCATTTTGTATCCAATAAAAATAGCAATAAATAAGCATCCTCCAGGCAACATGATGTTACTGACAAGGAAATCAGAAGCGTCAAAAACAGTAAGACCGAAAATTTTAAAATCAGCTAAATTGCTGGATGATAAAGCTGCAGGGATACCTGCGATAAATACGAGTATTCCTGCAAATGCAGCTACCTTTTTTCGAGATCGATTTTTATTTTCGGTAAACGCTGAAGTGATAATCTCAAGCATGCTAAAGGAAGAAGTTAGTACAGCGAATAAAAATAACAATAGAAATAAACTTAAAAACACTTCCCCAAAGGGCATTTGTGCAAATGCTTCCGGTAACACAATGAATAGTAGACCAGGCCCTTCAGCAGGTTCTAAACCGAAGGCAAAAACAACGGGAAAGATGGCCAACCCTGCAAGTAGGGATACAAAAATATTCATTACCGATACCGAAGCTGCAGACATAGGTAAACTAACATCTTTTCGTAAATAAGAGCTGTAAGTTACCATAACGGAAATACCTACTGCCAATGAAAAGAAGGACTGCCCCAATGCATAAAGTACGTTAGAAGCATTTAGCTTGGAAAAATCAGGCTGAAGGAAGAAACGTAAGCCTTCCATTGCACCTTCGAACGTTAGTGAACGGATAACCAAAATGATAAAAAAGATAAATAGTAACGGCATGAGAATTTTACTCGATTTTTCAATCCCGTCTTTGATACCGAAAGATACCACTACAACGTTAATAAGTAAAAACAATGCAAACCCAATAAGAGTTATTAATGGACTGCCAGTAATTGTTTCAAATAAGGCTGGATAATCTGCCCCTTCTTTAATAATTAATCCTGGGATGGATAAAACGCTATAGGTGAGCACCCAACCACCTACAACACAGTAAAAGGACATGAGCAGAAACGCTCCTGCAACTCCCCACTTCCCGATAAAGCTCCAGTTTGACTTCGGTGACAGTACTTTGTATGCAGTGACAGCTTCCTTTTGTGCACCACGGCCGATAATGAATTCGGCGATTAAAATGGGAAGACCAATGATAACTGTAAAAGCAATAAATAAAAGGAAAAATGCTCCGCCACCATTCATCCCTGTCATGTATGGGAATTTCCAAATTGCTCCAAGTCCGATAGCAGCTCCAGCTGAAGATAGAATAAAGCCCAGCTTAGAAGCCCATTGATCTTGTTTCTTCTCTTGCATAATGCGTCTTCCTCTCCAAGTATATCTAGTGATGAAAATTTCTTTCTAGTATATCACGTTTATGCTGTATTGTGTTTCTGGTAAATAAATCAGTTATTTACGAGCGCGTTTACGTATATTTTCGTATAAAAAAGGTTTTTTTGAAATAAAGTAGAATAGTATAAATAATCCGATTATGAAAGCGATTACAAATAAAGGGGGGTGATTTTTTTCCGGTAAACTTGGAACATCATTCGTTATAACTGAAACACAGTAGCTTAGCAATTTAGTAAGGATTGATAAATTGTAAAGGAGGGTTTTTTTATGGAAAACACTATATGGTCCTTGGTACCCCCGTTATTGGCAATTGTCATGGTTTTACTCACAAAAAGAGTTTTACTGTCACTTGGAGTAGGTATAGTTGCTGCAGCTTTCTTTATAGGAAGTTTTAATATTATGGAATCACTATTGCTTGTATGGGAGTCATTTAAAGGGGTATTTATCGCAGACGGAGCTCTAAACACATGGAACATTTATATTTTACTATTCGTACTAATGCTTGGAATACTTACTGCCTTTGTAAGTATGATGGGTGGAACACAGGCTTTTGCGAATTGGATGATTTCACGGGTAAAGACACGCGCTGGTGCGCAAATTATGACAATGGTGTTGGGAATTATTATATTTGTGGATGATTATTTCAACAGCTTAACAGTAGGACAAATAGCTAAGCCGGTGACGGATAAACATCGCGTTTCTCGTGCGAAGCTTGCGTATATTGTAGATTCTACTGCAGCACCAATTTGTGTTGTTGCCCCAATTTCAAGCTGGGGAGCATATATTATTGGCATTATTGGTACCATTTTTACAACACAACAGATTACAGAGCATACAGCTTTTGGCGCTTTCCTACAAATGATTCCAATGAATTTTTATGTATGGGCAGCTTTGGGTGTCGTGCTGGTAATCGCCTTGAAACAAGCAGATTTCGGACCAATGAAAATTCATGAGCAACGTGCTATGGAGACAGGTGAAGTACTCGATCCATCAAATAAAGAAAAGTTGGATGCTGAATCTAAACTACCTGAAAGTGAGATAGGAAGAGTTAGCGACTTATTATTACCAATTGCAATTTTATTTGTAGCAACACTTGGTTCCATATATATAAATGGCCTTGGTGCGGTTGAGGGTGAAGCGACCCTTATCAACATTTTTGGAAGTGCGGATGTGTCTGTTGCCCTCTTTTACGGTGGGCTTATAGGTCTAGCAGCTACTTTTCTATTGTTTAGTCGTCACTATCGTGCAAAGAAGCTGACAGGAAAGCAATTCGGTGAAGGTGTAAAAGAAGGCGCAAAGTCAATGCTCCCAGGCTTTACTATTTTAATTTTTGCGTGGGCAATTGTTGCTTTAATTGATCAGCTCGGCACAGGGACTTACTTGGCAGGCATTGTTGAAGAGGCTAATCTTAATTTGGCTCTGCTTCCCTTAATTGTTTTTGTTATGGCAGGATTCATTGCATTCTCAACAGGTACTTCCTGGGGAGCATTTGGAATATTATTACCGATTGCTGGACAAATTGCCGCTGTAACAGACCCTGCATTAATTATGCCAATGATGGCTGCGGTTCTTGCTGGTGCGGTATTTGGAGACCATTGTTCACCGATTTCTGATACAACAATTCTTTCTTCTACAGGTTCCAGTTGTCATCACATTGACCATGTTACTACACAAATGCCTTACGCAATTGTTGCAGCAGTAATTACGGGGGCTGGATATCTGGCGCTTGGATTTACTGGAAGTGTAGTTGTAGGTTTAATTACAGTGCTGGCTGGCCTGACAATCTTCTTTGTTACTTTAAAGAAACCTGTGATTAAAGATGAGATAGCAGAAGAGCCAATAGCAAAATAACTAGGCCATTTGCACGAGTTTAGATCAGTATATTGTAAATTTTTAAATAATAAGCTATACTAATGTTAAATATATGAAACAACGTTTTAATAAATGAAATGCAGGGGGATGGGAAATGAGCTTTGTTTCAGAGAAGGTAATGAGTTTACCTCCGTACTTGTTCTCAGAGTTTCAGGCAAAAAAGAAAAAGCTTCAAGAAGAAGGTATGGACGTAATTGATCTTGGAATAGGAGCACCTGACTTAGCTGCACCACCATTTGTTTATGAAAAGTTAATTGAGGAAGCAAAATATCCCGCAAACCATAGGTACTCCACTTATAGTGGATGTGATGAATTTAAAGAAGCGGTTGCCTCATTTTATAAAAAACAATACAATGTGAGGCTAAATCCCGAAACGGAAGTGCTTGCGCTAATAGGGTCAAAGGAAGGGATTGCTAATTTGGTTCAAGCTGTTATAAATCCTGGAGACTCTGTACTAATTCCCGATCCTGGTTACCCGGTCTATCGTAACGCTGTTCATTTGGCAGGGGGAGAAGTTATCCACTTTCCTTTGAAAAAAGAAAATGGATTTTTACCTCAGTTTGAAAAAATATCATCAAAGGACGCGGAAAAATCTAAACTGCTTTTCTTAAATTACCCAAGTAATCCGACAACTGCTACAGCAAATCCATCGGTATTTTTGGAAGCGATTACATTTGCTGAAAAGTATAACCTATTAGTAGTCAATGATGCCGCCTATGATCTCATTACATTTGGTAATTACCGTTCGCCCAGCATCCTGCAAGCTCCAAATGCGAAAAATTTTGCCGTGGAATTTGGCTCTCTCTCCAAAAGCTTCAATATGACTGGTTGGAGGATTGGCTATGTGGTTGGGAATAAGGAAGTTATTCAGGCGCTTGCCACGTTAAAGAGCAATATTGATACATGCCAATTTATCCCCATTCAAAAGGCAGCAGTAGAAGCTTTACGAAGTGACTTTTCTACTGTTGCTGCTAATAACAATGTGTATGAGAAAAGGATGGAAAAACTGCAACCTGTCTTAAATGAATTAGGACTTCATACAGAAAAGCCTAAGGGTACGATCTTTCTTTGGGCGCAAGTACCCGAAGGCTACACTTCTATGAAGTTTGCAGATCAAATGCTGGAAGAATTGGGGATTATCCTGACACCTGGTACGGCCTTTGGCCCATCAGGAGAAGGATTTGTGCGAATTGCTTTAACTGTGGATGAATCAAGGTTGGAAGAGGTTATTCTTCGGTTAAAGGAATGGAAGGAAAAGGGGGCGAGCAAGGCTTGAAAGAAATAAAGAGAATGAATGCAGCACAAGCAATTGTAGAATGCCTGAAAAGACATGAGGTAGAAAATGTGTTTTGTGTCCCAGGAGAAAGTTATTTACCTGTGCTTGATGCATTGTATGACCAACCTTCCATTCAAGTTATCTCTGCAAGGCATGAGGGGGGAGCTTCCTTTATGGCAGAGGGGTATGCTAAATCCAAACTAAAGGCTGGAGTTGTCTTTGCCACAAGAGGAGTCGGTGCAGCAAATCTATCTATTGGAGTGCACACAGCATACCAAGACTCAACACCAATGGTTGTTTTTCTTGGGCAGGTGCATAGTAAATTCAGGGGGAGGGAAGGTTTTCAGGAGGTTAATCTGGAAAACTACTTTCAAGAGATTGCTAAGTGGTCGGTAGAATTGACTGATGCAGAAAGAACTCCTGAAATTATCCAGCGTGCATTTCGAATAGCTCATTCAGGAAGACCCGGGCCGGTGATCGTTTCCCTGCCTGAAGACGTATTAGTTAAAGAAGCTGAAATGCAATTTGGCCCAGTTGCTCCAGTTCCAAAGCCAGCTCCGTCCCAGATTGAAATAAAACAAATAGAGAGCGAATTACAAGCTGCAGAGAAACCAATTATTATCGCAGGAGGGGGAGTAAAGGGGGCGCGTGCGGAAAATAAATTAATAGAATTTGCTGAGAAATACTCCCTACCTGTCATTGCTGCTTTTCGCAGGCAGGATGTATTTCCAAATGACCATAGCCTGTATGTAGGTCACCTGGGACTGGGTACAGGAAAAGAAGTAATTGATACAGTGGCTGAAGCTGACGTCATTATTGCTTTGGGAACAAGGCTGTCCGAAGTAACTACCCAAGATTATTCCATTATAACTAGCGAGAAAAAGCTTATACACATAGATATAGATTTTCAAACTCTCGGAAAAGTGTATCCACCGGAAATAGGGGTGGTGGCGGATCTTAATGAGGCATTACAAGCACTTATGATAATAGAGATCAAAACGAAATGGAAAAAGTGGGCGGAACATCGAAGAAATGCATTCCAAGAAGTTAGTTATTTAGAAAAAAAACCCGAAGAAGTGCTTAATAAAAATATAATCGCCGTACTAAAAGAAAAACTGCCTGAAGATGCATTATTGACAAATGATGCAGGGAATTTTGCAGGCTGGTTGCATGCCTTTTATCCTTTTCGAAAGGCACATACGTATGTAGGTCCGACCTCCGGAGCCATGGGTTATGGGATGCCAGCAGCTCTTGGAGCACAGCTTGCTTTCCCGGAGAAAACGGTTGTTTCTCTGTCTGGAGATGGAGGTTTTATGATGACTGGCCAGGAGCTGGAAACAGCAGTCAGATACAAGATACCTGTCATATGTCTCGTATTTAATAATAAAATGTATGGTACGATCCGTATGCATCAGGAAATGCATTATCCGGGAAAGGTAATGGCAACAGATTTAGGGGAAGTTTCCTTTGTAGACTTTGCTCAAAGTTTGGGTGTGAGCGGCTTCAAAGTAACAACGCTGGAAGAATTTGAAACAGCTTTTGAGCAAGCTTTACAAGGATTCAATCCGGTACTTATAGAAATTGTAACAGAAAAAGAGCAAATATCTGTTTCATCCACGATTACTGAACTACGTAAACGTGCAATGAAATAGTTAAATTTAATAGTATTTATAGGAGGTATAAGCATGGAGACAGTATCACTACAAACAGAAAAACTAGCAAATTACATTAATGGTGAATGGGTGGAAGTAAATGAATCTACTTCTGTTATCAATCCGGCAACAGGAGAAGAAGTTGTTCAGGTTCCTCTTTCCGAAGCTGATAGTGTGGAACAAGCAGTAGCTGCAGCGAAAAAAGCGCAGAAGGAATGGGCATTGGTTCCGGCACCACAGCGAGCAGAGGTACTTTACCAGGTTGGATATATTATGAAGGAGCGTAAAGAAAGACTTTCCCAGCTTTTAACGATGGAAAATGGAAAAGTAATCGAAGAAGCACGTGGCGAAGTTCAAGAGGGAATCGATATGGCTTTTTACATGGCAGGAGAAGGACGCCGCTTATTCGGTCAAACAACACCAGCAGAGTTAAAAGATAAATTTGCGATGAGCCAGCGTTGTCCAGTAGGTGTTGTAGGTATTATCACCCCATGGAATTTTCCAATTGCGATTGCTACATGGAAGTCATTCCCGGCAATTGTTGCGGGGAATGCAGTAGTTTGGAAGCCTGCAACGGAGACTCCGATTATGGCATATGAATTGGCTAAGATTTTTGAAGAGGCTGGGCTACCTAAAGGTATTATTAACGTTGTCTTTGGCAAAGGGTCGACCGTAGGAGATGCAATGGTGCATCATGACGACATACGTGTTATATCCTTCACAGGGTCAAATGATACAGGTCGTAATATAGCAGGTGAATGTGGGAAGCAGTTAAAGAAGGTATCTCTTGAAATGGGTGGAAAAAACGCGGTAATTGTAATGGACGACGCTGATATCGATTTGGCTGTAGAAGGAATTCTATGGAGCGCATTTGGCACAAGTGGCCAACGTTGTACAGCATGCAGCCGAGTTATCGTACATGAAAAAGTAAAAGAAACGTTGGAAGAACGATTGCTTGCTTCCATGGAAAAATTAACTATTGGGAATGGCTTAGATGAATCCAATAAGGTTGGCCCGATTATTAATAAAGCTGGCTTGGATAAGATAAAAAGCTATATTGAAATCGGTAAGAATGAAGGGGCCAAATTGTTGGCAGGTGGCTATGAAATAACCGACGGTGAGCAACGTGCAGGGAATTATTTTGCTCCTACGTTATTTACGGATGCTACCGCAGATATGAGAATAGCACAAGAGGAGATCTTTGGTCCTGTCGTATCTCTTATTCCGGTTAAAAGCTTTGAAGAAGCAATAGAAGTGAATAATGGGGTTACGTACGGTCTATCCAGTTCTATTTTCACAGGGGATGTAAATAGAGTGTTTAAAGCACAACGTGATTTAGATACGGGAATTGTTTACGTTAATGCGGGAACAACTGGAGCGGAAATTCACCTTCCATTTGGTGGCACAAAAGGTACTGGAAATGGACATCGTGATTCTGGAGTACAGGCGCTGGATGTGTTCACGGAATGGAAAGCAGTCTATGTCGATTACAGTGGAAAGCTGCAACGTGCTCAAATTGACGTGGAATAATAACGAGGCGACGAGTTAAAAAAGCTGTTGAAAGATATATTTCTATAAATATTATTCTTTGCAGGGAGTGGTTGGATGAAAATAGGTGTATTAGGATCTGGTTTAATGGGAAAGGAAGCAGCACGGGATCTAGCAGCAAGTGAAGGTGTGGCAGCAGTAGGTCTGGCAGATATTGATTTATCAAGGGCCCAACAAGTATGTGACCAACTGAATTCTTCTAAGTTAACTGCATATCAAGTGAATGCGAGTAGTGAGCAGGAGCTAGCCAATTATATGCGTCAGTTTGACGTGATTATCAATGCACTGTTTTATTCATTTAATGAAATTGTTGCACGGACAGCTATACAGGTAGGTGTTAACTCTGTGGATCTGGGGGGCATATTGGTCATATGACAGACAAAGTGCTTGCAATGAAGGAAGATGCTGAGACAGCAGGGGTAACTTTAATCCCAGATCTCGGAGTTGCGCCTGGTATGATAAATATTTTATCAGGATATGGGGCAAGCAAACTGGAAAAATTGGATTCCATTAAGTTATTTGTGGGAGGTATTCCCGTTCGCCCGGAACCCCCATTAGAGTATAATCATGTATTCTCCATGGAAGGTGTGTTTGACCATTATACAGATCCCTCTCTTATTATTCGAAATGGGATAAAACAGGAAATACCTTCATTGAGTGAAGTGGAGGCCATCCATTTTGAAAAGTTTGGACCTCTTGAAGCCTTTCATACTTCCGGCGGTACATCAACACTTTCTATATCTTATCCGGAGTTGGAAACATTGGAATATAAAACGATACGCTATCCCGGCCATGCACAGAAATTTAAGCTCCTTGTCGACTTGAATCTGACTCGTATGGATTATGAAGTAGATGTAAAAGGTCAGAGGGTAAACCCACGGGAAGTATTATTAAAAGTACTTGATCCGATTGTGGAACTTGGCGAGAAAGATGACGCTGTATTGCTTCGCACTGTTATTTCAGGAGAAAAGACGGGCATGCCGGCAACATATCAATATGAAATGACAACATATAAAGATCGTAATACACAGGTTACAGCAATGGCTCGCGCAACTGCCAATACGATTTCAGTTGTGGCACAGATGATAGGAAATGGAACGATCGCAAAAAAAGGTGTCTTCCCTCCGGAAAAATGCGTGCCGGGTGCAGTATATATTAAAGAAATGGCTAAACGGGGCGTAAATATTATAGAAACAGAACAACTGGAAAAGACGAGAGTTAGCATGTAAAGAAAAATTATTTTATAATTATATATTAAATAGTTAACCCTCTACTACGAAAGGTAGGGGGACCTTTTCTTTTATTCTACGATTTAATTATGACAGCAAGGAGATTAATAATGAATCAAAGTGTAATCAAAGCACTAAAACTATTGGACTTGTTTACAGAGGAAAACCCGGAATTAACATTAAAGGACATAGCTGATCGCTCACGATTACCTAAACCAACTGCCTATCGAATGTTAACAGCATTGGAAGTGAGCGGATTTCTCTACAAGACAAAGGAAACAGAACATGATAGTAAATATCGTTTAGGCTTGAAGTTGTTGGAATTAGGACAACTCGTTTCTGACAATTTAGAGGTTAGAGGAATTGCTCTCCCATTTATGAAACAGCTTGCTGAAGAAATTAATGAGGTAATCCATTTAGTTATTGTAAATGGCTCGGAAGCTACCTATATTGAAAAGGTGGAAAGCACCCGAGCACTTCGATTATACACACGGATTGGAAAAAGTTCACCATTACATACTGGATCTGGTCCGAAGCTTTTATTGGCGTTTTTACCTAAAGAGAAACAAGACGAAATTCTAAGCAAATCAGAGCTTGGTTCAATTACAAATAAACCAATTTCAGTAGAAAAACTTAGAGAAGAATTGAGAACAATAAGGAACACGGGCTATTCTTATAGCATTGGTGAACAGGATGCAGATACGACTGGAATTTCCTATCCTATTTATGATTATAGCAATAAGGTAATTGCCGCATTAGCGGTTAGTGGATTATCCAGCCATTTTGAAGGTGAGAATTTAAATAAATTAAAAGAAAAAGCATCGCAAACAGCTGTATATATATCAGAGGAATTGGGTTACCGGAAAGGATAAGGAGGAGCGGATATGAATACAGTTTTTATTGCAGGGCATGCCCGCCTGCCATCAGGAATGGCAGCCAAAAGCATTTATGAAACACTGACAATTACAGCAGAAATAGATCAAAAATATGGAGTAATTGTAGCTGCAAACTGTACACTCGCAACAGAACATGGAAAAAACTTTATTCAACACCTGCTCAGAGGATATAGTCTACAGGATGGAATCGAGAAGCCTGTTGATGAAATTAAAGCTCGCTACCTTGGAAAAGCTGGAAATGCATTAGCTTCCGCTTTAAAGGATTTGTATAAGCAATATAAAAGCTATAAGCAGATCGACGAGTGAATTTCTATATGAGAGACAGAGCTAGCCAAATGAGAGAACCGCGTCCCGTATGAGAGCCAGAGCCATCCAAATGAGAGAACCACGTCCCAAATGAGAGACACAGCCATTCAAATGAGAGAACCGCGTTCCATATGAGAGACACAGCCATTCAAATGAGAGAACCGCGTCCCGTATGAGAGACACAGCCATTCAAATGAGAGAACCGCGTCCCAAATGAGAGACACGGCCATTCAAATGAGAGACACCACATATCAAATAAGAAAGCCAGGTATAATTTTTTAAAATAGCAGCACACCCATTATAGGGGCGCTGCTAAAATTTAGTAAGTTTGCTAAACAGACACTTGTGCTTTTTCTATTTAAGACATTCCAATTGAGATAAATTTTTTCTCCAAAAATTCATCCATGCCATGGTGCCCGCCTTCTTTGCCAATTCCAGATTGCTTTATCCCACCAAATGGAGCTTCTGGGACTGCAGGAAATACGTCATTTACACCAACGATGCCATAGTCTAATTTCTCGGAAACCCGGATAGCACGGTTTGTGTTTTCTGTGAAAATGTAGGCAGCTAAGCCGTAATCGGTGTTATTCGCCTTCTGAAGAACTTCTGCCTCATCTGTAAAGAACTGAATAGGAATGACTGGACCAAAAGTTTCTTCATTCATCACTTTCATGTCATCTTCCACGTTAGAAAGAATGGTAGGTTCATAGAAATGCCCATTTAAATTGCTATTCCACGCCTTACCCCCACATATAATCTCACTGCCTTTTAAAATAGCGTCCTCCACATGTGAACCTACTTTCTCTAATGCTGCCCTATTAATTAGTGGACCCAGTTCTACCCCGTTTTCCATTCCGTAGCCAATTTTCATTTTTAAAGCTTTTTCCTTCAACAAATTGGTGAAAGACGTTTTAATCGACTCATGGACATATAATCGATTTGTACAAATACAGGTTTGCCCGTTATTTCTGAATTTGCTCCCAAGTACAAGGGTGGTTGCTTTATCAATATCTGCGTCTTCAAATACAATGCTTGGAGCATGGCCGCCAAGCTCTAAGGACAGTTTCTTCACATTTGCTGCACTTTCTCTCATTAAATATTTACCTATTTCTGTAGAACCTGTGAAAGTAATTAATCGGACACGCTTATCAACAAGTAATGCATTGCCGATTTCTTCTGCATCTCCAGTCACGAGATTAACAACACCCGGAGGCATTCCTGCTCGTTCGAATATTTTTATTATCTCGATAGCGGATAATGGTGTTTCCGGGGCGGGCTTCAGGACTACCGTGCAACCCGCAGCCAATGCAGGTGCAAGTTTTCTTGTTATCATTGAAGATGGGAAATTCCATGGAGTAATAGCACCTACCACGCCAACTGCCTGGGGAATGACAAGCAATCGTTTTTCTTTTGAAGAAGAGGGGATCCATTCACCGTATCCCCGGCTTGCTTCTTCCGCATACCATAATAGAAAGTTAGCAGCACCTTTTACTTCTCCTACAGCCTCATTTAATGGTTTTCCTTGTTCACGTGTTAAAATTTCCCCCAAACGATCAGCATCCTCCATCATGAGCTGGTATGCTTTATAGAGTATCCGGGATCTCTCGCGTCCTGTTCTTTCACTCCAGTCAGGAAACGCTTCGGAAGCGGATGTGATTGCTTCTACCGTTTCAGCTTTTCCCCCATTTGCAACCTCTGTCAGGCGTTCGATTGTGGCTGGATTGTAAATCTCATTTGTTCCCTTAGAACCTGTTTCTCTCCACTCTCCATTAATAAAAATACTTTTTGTGAAATTAGTAATCATGAATCTGCCTCCCTTTTAAGAAACTAGTCGCACGCACAATTTTTATTTGATTAATTGGGATTGGTCCCATGCAGGAAGCATTCGATTAAGCTCTTTATCTTTTCGATAACCTAACACATACTCTGCTTGCATTACAGTATGAATTTCTCGTGTCCCTTCATAAATAACAGGGGCCTTGGAATTACGCAAATATCGTTCCACAGGGTATTCATCAGAAAACCCGTAAGCTCCATGAATCTGAACAGCATCATCTGCAGCTTTATTGGCGAAATCACATGCCTGCCACTTTGCTAGTGAAGTCTCTCTCGTATTTCGCTTTCCGTCATTCTTGAGTTCTCCTGCTCGATAAACAAGTAGTCTGCTCATTTGCAGACCTGCTTCCATATTAGCAATCATTTGTTGGACCAATTGGTGTTTTCCAATTGATTTTCCAAAAGTCTCTCTTTCTTGGCAATACTTCACACTGGCTTCCAAACATGCATGATTTGTCCGACAGCGCCGGCTGCTACTGTGAAACGACCGTTATCAAGAGCGGCCATTGCTATTTTAAAACCTTCTCCTTCTTTACCAAGGAGATTTTCTTTAGGGACTCTTACATTTTCAAAAAATAATTCTCCTGTATTTCCGGCTCGGATGCCCAATTTACCTTTAGTTGCTTTGGAGGAAAATCCATCCCATGTACGTTCAACAATAAATGCAGAAATCGCTTTATGCTTCTCTGTTCGATCTCCGGTATAGGCAAAAACTAAAAAATGATCTGCGGTATCACAAAGAGAGATCCAGGTTTTTTGTCCATTTAAAATATAATAATCTCCTTGCTTTTGTGCTGTTGATTGTAATGCCGAAACGTCTGATCCAGCAGCTGGTTCTGTTAAACCAAATGCACCAATTTTCTCGCCTTTTGCTTGTGAAACGAGATATTTTTGCTTCTGTTCCTCCGTGCCCCATTGCAATAAAGTCATGCTGTTTAAACCAGTGTGTACAGAGACGGCGGTACGAAAAGCGGTATCTCCTCGTTCCAACTCCTCACAAACAATAGCCAGGGAATTATAATCCATTCCACTGCCGCCATATTCTTCTGGAATACAAACACCCATTAAACCAAGGTTGGCTAGCTTTGTTAATATGGCAGGATCAAATTTACCTTCCCTGTCCCAATGGCCAATATATGGCATAATTTCTTTATCTGTAAAATCTCTCACTGTTTTTCTTAACATCACTTGTTCTTCGGAAAAATTAAAATCCATGTAAATCTCTCCTTACTTTTTATTGGTTTTGGCTTTAAGATTATCGACAATAGCTTCATTATGTTCGCCTGCATCTGGCGGATAATGCCTAACTGATACAGGAGTCCTGGAGAATTTCAGCGGACTTCCAATCATCTTGACTTTCCCTGCGGTGGGATGGTTACAATCTATGAACATATTTCTTGCTTGGAGTTGTGGATCTTTTACCACTTCCTTTAAATTTTGGATAGGACCACATGGAATATTGTTTTTCTGGCATTCCTGCTTCCAGTGTGCTGTTGTATTTGTTAAGAGTACCTCCTGTAGTAAAGGTACTAGGACCTCGCGATTGGCAACGCGATCCGGGTTTGTTTGAAATCGGTCATCCATACTGTATTCGTCTTTTTTTAGAATAGAACAGAATGCTTTAAATTGAGTATCATTTCCAATAGCAATTACCATTTCGCCGTCCAATGTTTTAAACGTTTGGTATGGAACAATGTTTGCGTGGTGATTTCCTAAAGGTTGAGGAACTTCTTCGGACATCAAATAATTACTACCGATATTTACCAATGAGCTAACAGCGGAATCGTAAAGAGAGATATCGAGCTTTTGCCCTTTTCCAGATACAGTTCTTTCAAGTAGGGCGCCTTGAATACCAATACAAGCATATAAGCCTGTTAATATATCTGTAATGGCTATCCCCATTTTTTGCGGACCTGATTCCTTATCTCCAGTTATACTCATTAATCCGCTCATCGCTTGAATAATGAAATCATAGCCAGGCATATCTTTATAAGGTCCTGTTTCACCAAAGCCAGTTATGGAGCAAAATACGATAGCCGGGTTAACTTTGGCAAGTGTGTCATAGTCAAGCCCTAATCGCTTCATAGTACCAGTTTTAAAATTGTTAATTACTACATCGCTCTCTTTTATTAGTTCCTTAATAGCAGCAACCCCTTCTTCAGTTTTTAAATTCAACGTAATACTCTTTTTATTTCGATTGGCACATAAGTAATAAGCGCTTACATTACTCTTGAAGGGAGGCCCCCATTTACGTGTCTCATCACTTCCGCCAGGAGCCTCTACTTTTATAACGTCAGCTCCCATGTCTCCGAGGATCATGGTGCAATAGGGACCTGCAAGGACACGAGATAAATCAAGAATCTTTATATGTTTTAATGCGCCAGCCATACTTTCACTCCTTTCCTTGAAAAATAAAAAAGCCAATCCAAATAGACTACAGTTTTACCTGTAAATCAATTTGAACTGGCTTTTATCTGTTGATGCAGTTCTGGGGTAGAACTGTGAACAGATTAGGCAGTAGAATGTTAATAGAAGTCATGGTATCATGCGATTTAAACGAGTAAATCGTTATGGGGCATGATTTAAATATATTATACTTTATTCTGAATAATATGTAAATGAAAAATTAAAAAATAAACATTTTTTCCAAACTCTGTAAAGTATTTTTAGCGGAGCGAGATAATCTTAATGCTCGATTATATATAAAATTGCCATAGCGACGTTTGAATAGACAGAAATTATCTATTTTGGGGATCCATTGAAAGAACTCAATGAGCCATAAGTAAAACCCCTATCACTAAAGGATAGGGGGTTTTACTGGTTTTACTATTTTGTTGCTTTTTGCAGTTTAGTAATCATTTTGAGTGCTCTGCCGGTTCCGATCGCCACGGATTCAAGTGGGTTAGGTGCTAAATGTACAGGGACGATTATTTCGTTCGCAAGCCATTCCTGCATGCCATTTAACAAGGATCCGCCTCCAGTGAGTACGATCCCATGGTCTACAATATCTCCGCTTAGCTCAGGAGGACAGTTTTCCAACGTCGCACGTACTGTCTCCAAAATTTGTTCCAATGATTCTTTTAATGCAGTATAGATTTCTGTCGAGGTAATTGTCACTGTTTTTGGAAGTCCTGAAACCATATCTCGTCCGCGAATCTCCATTGTTTCCTCTTGGTGATTAGGATGGGCATGGCCGATTTCCATTTTTATATTTTCGGCAGTACGCTCGCCGATTAATATATTGTAATTTTTTCGAATGTGGTGAATAATTTCTTCATCCATTTTATCTCCACCGGTTCGAACAGAGTTACAAGAGACGACACCACCGAAAGATATAATCCCTACTTCGGAAGTACCTCCCCCAATATCAACGATTACATTTGCGATTGGTTCATCAACAGGTAAATCTGCCCCAATTGCAGCAGCGACCGGTTCCTCAATAAGGTGTACCTGTTTGGCGCCATAGCTTGATACAGCATTATGAATAGCACGACGTTCCACAGTAGTACTGCCAGAAGGTGTACATACAACTACGGTAGGTTTTCTCATAGACATACCCATTTTCTTGCTGACTTTTTTCAAAAATTCTTTTAACATTTGAGCAGTTACATCATAATCAGCTATTACCCCATCTTTTAGTGGACGTATTGGGATGATGTTCTTAGGAGTTTTGCCGACCATTTCCTTTGCTTCTGCTCC
The DNA here is from genome assembly GCF_001310895.1 of Virgibacillus halodenitrificans JCM 12304. Classification (GTDB taxonomy): domain Bacteria; phylum Bacillota; class Bacilli; order Bacillales; family Amphibacillaceae; genus Virgibacillus_Q; species Virgibacillus_Q halodenitrificans. The sequence goes on from NZ_BAZS01000017.1 coordinate 32,489, forward strand.
TACAGCCACAACTTGTTTTGTGTTTACATCAATAGCTACTACAGATGGCTCATTTAAAACGATTCCTTTTGTTTTTGAATATATAAGTATATTAGCAGTACCAAGGTCAATTCCTATTTCTGCAGTTGATAACATAATAAAGTCCTCCATTGCTGACAATTTTCTTCTATAATGATTCTACAAATCATTTCAATTTTTGGGGGTGGAAACAGAAGTGTCATAGTTTAGTAATTACTTATGAAAATAATAGTATTACAGATAAACGTATATTAATATTACCCCAAAAATCAAGTGACATTTTGTTTACAAAAACCTTCCTATTGTAATATAACAGGTCTGTTTAGAGGCCTGTCAATATTCTTTTTGCTGAAATATTTGGCAGGTTACATAGAATCTTCCTCAATCACCAAATTGTATTTCTTGGTTACTTTCTTATTTTACAAGGATTATGCTAGTTATCTTTCAATCTAGTGACCCAAAACAATGATTGTGGGAAAAGCTACCACAAATATTACAAAAAATGCATGGTATGATGTTTTTGTCAAACAAAACAACTCAAAAGGAGAGTGCATTTCATGTTTAAGAAACTTGGCGTAGTAACAGCATTATCTACTGCATTATTATTCGGAGGGACATTTCAACAAACTGTGGATGCTTCAGCAAATGAGCAGCAAACACAGATTCCATCATATAAAATCTACTATTCTATAAATGGTAATTTGGACAATATGTCAAAAGACCAAGTGAATAGTATTCTAGATAAGTATCTTAAAAATTATAATATTAATTTGTTGAACTTTGATTGGAATATGAATGGAAACAAAGAAGAAAAGGCACCAGAAACAGAAGGAAACACTGAAAAACCAGTGAAAGAGGAAAAACCGGTACAAAAAGAAGACAAACCAAATAAAGAAGAATCAAATAAAGAAGATACAGTTAAAGAAGAAAAGCCTGCCAAGCAGGAACAAGCTCCTGTAAAAGAGGACAAGCCAGTTCAAAAAGAAGAAAAACCAGCAAAGCAACCAGAAGCGCCTGTAAAACAACCAGCACAACCAGATAAGAAGGAAGAACAAACGAATCAAACGCAATCACAGCAATTGAGTCAGTTTGAGCAAGAAGTATTTGAATTAACAAATCAAGAAAGAGAAAAAAATGGTTTGGCACCACTAAAAGTGGATGTTGAATTGAGTAAGGTAGCGCGTGAAAAGTCTCGTGACATGGCAGCAAACAACTACTTTTCTCATAATAGCCCAACCTATGGTTCTCCATTTGATATGATGAAACAATTCGGTATTACGTACCGTGCAGCAGGTGAGAATATTGCTAAAGGACAACGTACCCCTGAGGAAGTTGTAAATGCTTGGATGAACAGTGAAGGACACCGTGCGAATATTCTAAGCAGCAAATATACTCACATTGGTATCGGTTATGTAGAACAAGGAAATCACTGGACACAACAATTTATTGGTAAATAATAATTGAGAAAGAAGGCTGGCATGGAATTGCTAGTCTTCTTTTTTATGGTTCTAATATATATTGGGGTTATTCAATGATTCGGAAAATAGATAAACTGCGACGTAACTAAGAATATAGAGGCTGCGTAAATCACCGCTACGGGGAAATATTCCGCTTTCCGCGGGCGGCTGAATCCATGCCGGGCGGCAAAGAAGACACTGTGAGGTTACGAACAGATGTCGCACTTGTACCCGGAGGTGTGAAAGCGTCCCCCTGCAGCAGAAATCAATGGGTCCATCCACTTCCTTAAAATGTGACTACTTTAGTTCGCATTTTCCTCCAAATATGAATGAACAAAATACGTTTGTACCCCAACATTTGCGGTAGAACCTTTTTTATAAAGAGGTTTTGTTATAATCTTTGGCATAAAATAAGACAATGAAATGGGAATATCTAAGACGAAGGACTAAAGTAGACTATTTTAGGGAAATATTTCAAAGCACAGGGATAAAAAGAAAAGTACAGTACTGCTCAGCCTGAGTTGTTTGACAATCATCCTCTTATTTGAATACTGTATAGAAGAGGACAAATAGCATTATTCCTAATCAAAAAAGGTTTCATGGAGATCATACATAATAATAAAGGGGTGATTAAATGGTGCAAGGTGCAGCAAATTGGAATACAGAACAAACCCAGGAATGGTTGCAAAATTATGTAGATGATTGGGTTTCATTTTACCGTAAGCAAACAGACGAAGGAGAAGTTGCTTCGTATATACCAATTTTGCAGGAAGCAAATCCGGATCATCTTGGAATATCTATTATTGGTAAGGATGGAATGAAAGTACGCTCCGGAGATACTGAAATTCCTTTTACAATTCAAAGTATCTCGAAAGTACTAAGTTTTATTGTCGCATGTATGGAAAAGGGACTTGCCTATATGTTGGATCGAGTTGATGTAGAACCTACTGGAGAGGCATTTAACTCTATTATGCACCTTGAAATGAGGAAGGTTCAAAAACCATTTAATCCTTTAATTAATGCAGGAGCTATTACAGTGACATCTACTTTAGAGGGAAATACATCAGATGAAAAATTAAAACCTATTCTGGATTTAATGGAAACAATCCTTGGTTATAGACCTGCCCTTAATGTAGAGGTGTATGAATCAGAAAGAGATTCATCTATGCGGAACCGTGCAATAGGCTATTATTTGCTTGAAACGGGGTTTCTTGAATCGGATCTTAATATTACTCTGGAAACGTATTTCAAACAATGCTCTATTGAAGTGACGGTAGATGATCTGGCTAAAATAGGCGTGGTGCTTGCGAATGACGGAGAGGATCCGAAAACTGGTGAAGAACTTATCCCAAGAAAAATAACACGTCTGGCAAAGGCATTAATGTTAACTTGTGGGATGTATGATGCCTCAGGGAAATTTGCTGCATATGTTGGTATACCAGCAAAAAGTGGGGTGTCAGGGGGGATCGTTGCCCTTGCACCACCAAGGGTACGTGATGAAGATTTGCCGTTTATAAATGGCTGTGGCATTGGAGTATACGGCCCTGCTCTTGATGATAAAGGAAATAGCTATGCAGGCATAAAGCTATTACGTCACATTGCCAAACAATGGGATTTGAGTATTTTTTAAAATTCATTTAAGGAGAGTTTGCCATGTGTGGTCGCTACACATTACTTGCAGAGGAAGTACAAATACTAAATGAATACCAATTGGAGCAAGACAGGATAGAATCCTATCAATCCAGCTATAATATTGCCCCAGGCCAACAAGTGCTGGCAATTATCCATGATGGGAGAAGAAAGCGGGCAGGTTATCTTCGTTGGGGTCTTATTCCATCCTGGGCAGAGGATGAAAAAATTGGTTATAAAATGATAAATGCAAGAAGTGAGACGGCACATCAGAAACCAAGCTTTAAAAGATTAATGTCTAGAAAAAGATGTTTGATTATTGCAGACAGTTTTTATGAATGGAAAAAGGCAAATGGGGAAAAACAACCTAAGCGCATTCGTACAAGCAATCGACAGCTGTTTTCTTTTGCAGGATTATGGGATAAATGGGAATCACAAGATAAAGAGGTTTATACATGTACAATCTTAACAAAGGATGCCGACAATTTTATGAGGGATATTCATGATCGAATGCCAATTATTTTACCAAAAGATAAAGAAGATTTATGGATAAAACCTGAAAAGCAGTCACCGACGGAGGCGCATCAATTTCTAGCTTCACTGTCTACAGAGAAGCTTACGGCATATGATGTTGGAACACACGTTAACTCAGCAAAAAATAATGATGCGGTATGTATTGAACCACTTTTATAAAAAAGTTGACCCAGATGAAAACAGGTCAACTTTTTTAATGTCAGTACATATGAAATTTGTGGCTTTATTATGATCTGGGAAAAGCCCCAGTACACTTCAGTACTTTATCTCTTAGTAAAACTAGGCACTTCTTCCAGCTTTTTGCGCCTTCTCTTGTTCTTTTTCTTCTTTGGCTACTTTCAAGAACTTCTTTGTTTCGTATACAACGACACCGGAAAGACCAAGTAGACCAATTAAGTTTGGTGCGGCCATGAGCGCATTCATAATATCGGAGATTGCCCATACCACGCTTAGCTTTTCGACTGCACCGTAGAATACAGCTGCAACAAATACAATTCGATAATAAGGAATAGCTTTTTCGCTAAATAGGTAACCGAAGCATTTCTCTCCATAATAAGACCAACCAACTAATGTAGAGAATGCGAATAATACAATTCCAATTGTTACAATCATGCCACCGAAATCACCGAGGAATTTACCGAATGAGGCAGCAGTTAAATCCCCGCCGGAAAGATCCCCACCGTACATGTTTGCCATAACAATGGTAATACCAGTAATAGAGCAAACGATGATTGTATCAATAAATACCTGAGTCATGGAAACAAGTGCCTGACGTCCAGGATAGTCCGTTTTTGCGGCAGCCGCGGCAATTGGAGCAGATCCTAAACCAGCTTCATTGGAGAATACACCACGTGCAACCCCGTAACGAATAACTGTACCTAAGATCCCGCCACCAAGTGCACTACCTGTAAATGCATCAGAAAAGATTAAACCAATCGCTGCTGGTACAATATCCAAATTCATAATGATAATAATTAATCCGCCAAGCACGTATAATGCAGCCATAATTGGCACGAAGAAGGCTGTTACACGTCCGATACTTTTAATACCACCAAGAATAACCAAACCAACTAAGACAGTAAGAATAATACCAGTTGCCCATCCAGGTATATTAAAAGACCGTTCTAAAGCATCAGACACGGAATTTGATTGAACCATATTTCCTATACCGAAGGCAGCACATGCACCAAATATAGCAAATAATACGCCAAGCCACTTAGCTTTCAAGCCTCTTTCCAAGTAATACATAGGACCACCAGACATTTCACCTTTACTGTTTGTCACTCTGTATTTAACAGCTAAAATTGCTTCTGCATACTTTGTTGCCATCCCAAATAAAGCAGAAAGCCACATCCAAAATACGGCCCCAGGCCCCCCTAAAACAACAGCTGTCGCCACACCAACAATATTACCGGTACCTATCGTTGCGGCCATTGCGGTTGTTAATGCCTGATAGTGACTGATGTCTCCTTTTGACTTTTTGTCCTGTTTGGAAGGACTGAAAGCGAGCTTAAGTGCATAAGGCAATACTCTGAATTGCAAAAAGCCCAATCGAAAGGTTAAATATAAGCCCGTTCCCACAATCAAAATTAACGTAGGCGGGCCCCAGACAAAGCCACTGATTGCATCAAGAATTTCATTCATGTTTTCTTCCCCCTTTGCTTTCATTTAATTTTTTGTATCTATAGTAAATATTCCGAAAATTTAGTTCAAATGTCAAGTGATTTTGAAAAAAAGTTTAAAAATTAATCCGAGATAGTTGAGTATTGTTGAAAAAGGGGCGCATACTGAAAAACAGGACGAAATCTTTTGCTTATCTTGTAAGTAGATGATTATAATAGAGGTAGAAAGTAAGTTAACGTTTTATAATTTTATACATACATAAAGGAGAGAAAAAGGATGGCAAAACGCAGATTATTTACTGGAATGTTAGTGGGAGCAGTAGCAGGTGGTTTAGCAGCATTATTCGATAGAGAAACGAGAGAGTATACAAAAGGAAAGCTTAAAAATGTAAAAGCAGGATCCAGTTATCTTATTAAAAACCCTTCAGATGCTGTACATAAAGTCCGTGTAGCATTTGATGAATTTAATACAAAAATTTCCAGTAGTTCAGAGAGCGCAATAAATGCATTGGAACAAGTAGAATCAACTTTAGAAAAATATACAAATAAAGAGGAGTCCTCACGAATAGAATAGAAGGAGTGAGATGCTGGGAGTGTGATAGAAATGAATGAAGTAGTAACATTTGGAAAGCAATTATATTCAAAGATGGAAGAAACGGATGTCTTTGGACTAGCTGCACAATTGGCCTATTTTTTCTTACTTTCACTCTTCCCTTTCCTTTTATTTGTCCTCACACTTGTGGGTTATCTTCCTATAGGTGAAATATCCATTATTGAATTTGTTGGGACATATGCCCCTCCTCAAATTAATGAATTAATTAATACAAATATTACCCAGCTTGTAAACGAACGAAATGGCAGCCTGTTGTCTTTCAGTATTATTGGTACGTTATGGTCCGCATCGAATGGTGTTAATGCTATTATGCGTGGTTTTAACCGAGCATATGAAGTGGATGAAGATCGCTCATTTATTATATCAAGAATAATTGCAATTATCCTCACTGTTGCCATGGTGGTTATCATACTTACCGCATTTTTACTGCCTATCTTTGGAAAAATGATAGGTGTATATCTTTTCTCATTTATTGGTATGTCGGATGGGTTCATTACTGTTTGGCAAGCTATGCGTTGGATAGTATCCTCTGTTGTATTCTTCATCGTTTTTCTAGCACTATATAAGTTGGCTCCTAACACGCGAATTTATTTCAAAAATGCCATTTGGGGAGCTATCTTTGCTACTGTATTCTGGCAACTGACTTCACTTGGTTTTTCTTACTATGTCAGCAGTATTGGTAATTATTCTGCTACATATGGAAGTCTTGGTACAGTAATTGTTCTAATGATCTGGTTCTATCTCTCGGGGATTATCCTCATGATGGGCGGAGTAATTAATGCTGTATTGAGAACAGAAAAATTAAAATAGCTGCCGTAAGCAGGCAACTATTTTAATAAACGTAATCCATTCAATATAACCAAAATAGTACTACCTTCATGACCAATTACGCCCAGTGGCAGGTCGAGTAATTGAAAAAAGTTAGAGAGAATTAATATTAGAATTATGCTCAGGGAGAAAAAGACGTTTTGCTTAATAATTTTATTCATCTTAGTAGAAATAGCCATTGCTTCTGTAATCTTCGTAAGATCATTTTTCATTAGTACAACATCAGCAGTCTCCATTGCAACGTCAGTTCCTTCTCCCATTGCAATACCGACGTTTGCGCTTGCTAAGGCTGGAGCGTCGTTAATCCCGTCTCCCACCATAGAGACATTTTTATATTTCTCTCGTAGTTGCTTTACGTGAGTGACTTTTTCTTCAGGTAGACAGTTAGCTATATAACTATCTATACCAGCTTCTTTAGCAATTATTTTTGCTGTAAGTTCATTGTCACCAGTTAGCATCACAGTAGTAATACCATGCTTTTTTAATAAAGCTATCGCATTTTTTGCATCCTTTCTTATCGTATCCTTTAATGCAAAAACGGCGGTAATTTCATTGTTTTTCTTAGCAAATACAATAGTCTTACCTTCTTTCGCCAGATTATTTGCTACTCCATGAAGGAAGCTCATTGCATCTTCCTTTCCGACAAAATCTGCCTTGCCAATCTTCCAATGATCACCGTCTACTACCGCAGATATTCCATTTCCGCTGATTGTTTTCATATCCAAGACTTCAGAAGCTAACTCATCTAGGCCTTTTTCTTTCGTGAATTGTACGATGGACTGTGCTAATGGATGGGTAGAATATTTTTCAATTGCAGCAACAATTTTTAATGTCTGGTTTTGATTATCCTTTTCTTTATAAAAAGCTTCTGTGACAACGGGCTTCCCGTTTGTCAAAGTCCCCGTTTTGTCAAATGCCACTGCTTTTATATGACTCAAATTTTCAACATGCACCCCGCCCTTAAATAAAACACCATTTTTTGCACTAGAAGAGATTGCTGAAAGTGTTGCCGGCATAATAGAAGCAACTAATGCACACGGAGATGCTACAACGAGCAGAATCATTGCTCTATATATGCTTTCCGATAATGTCCAATTAAATAATAGATAAGGTAAGAACATCATAAGAAAAACAACAGCTAATACAATTTTCACATATGTTCCTTCAAATCTTTCAATAAATAGCTGAGAAGGTGACTTTTCGTCCTTTGCCTGTTGTACAAGCTCAATTATTTTTTGGAATAACGTTTCGTTTGCAGGCTTTGTAATCTCTATTGTAATTGTTCCATTAAGTGCAACTGTGCCTGCGTATACTTCTTCACTATGTGTTTTTTCAACAGGCAGCGATTCACCGGTAATGGCACTTTCATCTACGGAAGTTGTTCCTTTGCTTATTTTTCCGTCAGCAGGTATGCGCTCTCCCGCACGTATAAGAACAGTGTCCTTAACCTGTAATGTGGTCAACAGGAACTTTCTTTTCTACTCCATTCTTTACGATAATTGCTTCCTCTGGTTGTAAATTCATAAGAGAGGAGATTTCTTTGTTGCTTTTGTTAAGCGTATAAGTTTCTAACGCACCAGATAATGCAAATATAAAAATAAGGATAGCTCCCTCTGTCCAATAGCCAATAATGGCGGAGCCAATTGCTGCAAAAATCATTAACATTTCAACATTTAGTTCTTTATTAGTGATTGTTTCTGTTATGCCTTCCTTTGCCTTGGCATAACCACCAATAATAAAAGCAAGTAGGTGAAGAAATACGAAAGCAGTACTGGTTAAATGAGACTCAAACATCCAAGCAAAAAGAATCGTGATCCCGCTGATTAGTGCGGCGATCAACTCTTTATGTTCCTTCATCTTTATCAAAGATTTTCTATTCAATATATTTCTTTTAAGCTGGTTTCGTTTTAATTTGTAAATCGAATCTACCTCTGTAGCCATTTCAGCACCTCCATTTTAATATTTGTATGATAATTACGTTGAGAATGATTATTATTTATAATTATTATAAATTAATATTTATTATTATATTATCATGAGAAGGTAAAAAGTCAAGATAGAAATGGCCTTTTTTAAAAATAAATAGCAAGGGAGGATGTGGAAAAGTTTCGAACATCAAAAAACCGGTTAGCGCAATGCCTAACCGGTTTGATCATCTGGTGTAGATAAATTTGTCTTTTTAAAATGAATGGCTCCCATAATCAGAAGCAAGATGGTCATAATTAAATAGAAGAAGGATAGGTCAGGAAAAAGTTCAACATATAATCCTCCCAAGAATGGCCCACTGATACTTCCAAGACTAAAGGTTACACCTACCATTAGGTTGCCAGCGGGAAGTAATTCTCCTGGAAGTAAATCTGTCATATAGGAAATTCCTAAGGAGAACAACGAGCCAACAAACATTCCTGACAAGGTAAATAATATGAACAGTCCTACCACAGATGATTCTAATAAAGCTGCTAAACCAAAAGTAATAACTCCCCCGGCTAAAACGAATAATAAAACAGGTTTTCTCCCTAGTCGGTCACTAAGTATACCTAAAGGAAGTTGTGTGATAAGACTTCCAAAAGCAAAACAGGGAATAATTAAAGAAAGCATGTTTACATCATGGCCAATTCGTAATCCATATATAGGAAAGATTCCATGTAAAGATGCTTCCAGGAAACCATACCCAAATCCCGGTAATAAAGCAATCCAGGCGATTTTCCCTGTCTGAATAAACCTTCCGACAGAACTTGTAGTAGTAGCTGTTTCTAAGTCATTCTCCGGCCACATGTTTTTTACGAAAAACATCATAGACCAAACCAGCAAACTTAGTACAGCTGAAGCTAGGAAAGGTAATGCTTCATTTACAGATAACATCCTTGTCATTAATGGACCCAAAGCAAAACCAAGACCGAAGAAAAGCCCATAATAAGCAATACTTCTGCCTCGTGTTTCCTTCGTAGCTGTAGTAGTAATCCAGGTTTGAGTTCCAAAGTGAAGCATCTGGTCTCCAACACCGATCAGCATGCGTAATATAAACCAAAACCATAAGGCTTCCCATAATGGAAAAAGAGCTAAAGATAAAAATACAAGCATACCGCCAATAAGGATGATTGGTTTAAAACCCAATCTTCTCATTGGCTTTTCCATGAAAGGGGAAGCCAGAATGACACCAATATACAAGCCGGTAGCATGCAATCCATTTACAGAAGATGATATTCCACCATGTTCAAGAATAATAGCTAGAAGAGGCAGAAGCATTCCTTGAGAGAAACCGGAAATTGTAACAAGTGCTATTAATATCCAAAATCGTGTTTTTGCAGATACCATGTTTATGTTCCCCACCTTTGTCTGTCCTCTAATCTAATTGGTTTTTTTCAGCAAGTCAATTACCAAACAAGTAATTCGTAAAATAATAGGTTATTATGGTACAAAGAATATATAAGATAAGATTTACCATAGGAGGGTGTAAAATATGAAATTAGTAATGAAGGAAAATGGATTGAGAACGGAATTAGAGTATGGTGTGTTAGACATATCCGGGAATGAGGAATATGGATTTCGCCCATATCAGCTAATGGTTGCTTCCATAGCTGGTTGCAGTGGTTCTGTTTTTCGTAAAATTTTAGAAAAACAACGCACCGAAATAGATGACATGCAAATAACCGCTGAAGTGGAAAGAAATCCAGAAGAAGCAAATCGTATTGAGAAGATTACATTGAACTTTAAGGTCCAGGGGAAGAATTTAGATCCAGCAAAATTGCAAAAAAACCTGGAAATCTCCCGTAAAAATTGCTCAATGGTTCGTTCAGTAGAAGGAAGTATTCAAATTGAAGAAAAGATAGAAACAATCGAATTAAGCAATTAAGTTGTATTTAAACGTATAAAATTCATATGTCCGAAAAAACTATAGGAAAAAGGAAGGGACATGGACATATGAAATGGAATAATAAACTAGTCTTGCTTTTGTTAACTCTTACATTGCTTTTCCCTGTATCCGCATTTGCTGCTGAAAAGAAGGAAAAGTCAAAAGAAGAATTTGAAATTCCCAGTCACGTATTAAATATTTCAAAAGAGAATACCTTTCCCAATTCCACGGAAGATCAAGAAGTTATTGAGCCGAGTGAATTGGCTAAGGAATTAATGGATAACGTAAAGGTACCAATAAAAAATCCAGACTTGATTAAAATGCTTAACGAAAGTGCGCTTAAGCCTTCACCAATTGCAATTGGTTATCGAGGTATGATTTATCTTGGTCGCTGGCCTTTGAACTATCATTCTTCAGAAACAACAATAAATTGGGAGTATCAGCCAATAAATGAGAACGAGTTAAACAATCTTGGCGGGGATACAAACCAAACATTAAACTACGTACAACAAGAGCAGAAAGAAATAAAAGGTGCGTTGACTAATAAAATTGCTAACCCTGATGATGTAAAAAAAATGATGTTACTTACATCTAAAGACAAAACGAAGCTTCCACTTTCGTATGAAACCATTATTGGGAAGAACACAAAAAAGAGCAATTCCTATAATGTACCAGTAAAAAAGCTTGGTAAATTGGAGAGTTTTGCACCAGCTGTTAACGAAAAAGGACAAGTAACTTTTGGTGAGGTCTATTTGGAATTAAAAGGCTCCAAAAAAGCACTTGTTATTAAAAATGTAACAAAACAAGGAATCGGTGCATGGATTCCCATTCAGGATCACGTCTCATTTTCCTATAGTCTCAAATAAATCCCCAGGACTCCCTGGGGTTTTTTGTTGCTAGATATAGATTAAGTTCTTAAATAATAATATTTCGCAATATAGATATACTGCGCAGTAACTAAGAATATAGAGGCTGCGTAAATCACCGCTACGGGGAAATATTCCGCTTTCCGCGGGCGGCTGATGAGCCTCCTCACGCTACGCGTTTCGGGGTCTCATCTAGGCCTCTCCTCCCGCAGGACAAGGAAAGCTTCGTAAGCAAGGCATCGCACGAAGAAAATGTGTATTTTCATTTTCGAGGAGTCTCCATATTTCCCCTTCGCTACTATTTCCTATTAATTCTACGAAGAAAAATTGCGTTCCCATAGATCCAGAATATGCTGTGTACGAATTGATTGGAGTGTAGGGCGGCGACTCCTGCCGTAATAGCATGAGCCGAAGACCCTGGACGGAGCGTAGCGGAGGAAGCGGCTAAGGCCATGCCGGCGGAAAGCGTCCGCCTGAAACGCAAATCAATGGGTGCTTCCTCTGTAAAATGAAATACTGCGTACACCACAAGTTACTTCGCATTTCTCTCATGAACAGAAACTCAAAATACGCACACATTTAAAATTTACAAATACATCCATTTGAGAAAAAGGGTTGCTTTTAACACTTTAATGCTTTATCATAGTGAAGTATAAAATAACTTATAAATTTTACTGGAATGAATGTAGGGGGAAGAATAATGGAATGGGTTGTTGTAGTATCTGTACTTGTTATGACAATACTTAGTTTATTGAGAGTAAATGTTATTATCGCTATTATCACAGCAGGGCTTGTAGCAGGATTAATGTCCGGCTTATCAATTGTAGACTCCATTGATATGCTCGTAAATGGCATGGGTGGTCAAGCAAATACCGCACTTAGTTATATATTGCTCGGTGCTTTTGCAGTAGCGATTAGTTATACAGGGATAACGTCCATACTTGTAAATTATCTTATTAGAGTGCTGTCAGGAAAGAAAACTATGATGGTCTTGGCAATAGCAAGTGTAGCATCTTTATCACAGAACTTAGTGCCAGTGCACATTGCTTTTATTCCAATTTTAATACCACCATTACTAAAGCTCTTTGATCAAATGCGTCTTGATCGTCGTGCAGTGGCAACTGCACTAACGTTTGGATTAAAAGCACCTTATATTATGATCCCAGCCGGATTTGGTCTTATATTTCACCAAACAATTGCAGATGGGATGAATCAAAACGGTGCAACCATATCTATGAGCGAAGTAGCATTATCAATGCTTATTCCCGGTTCAGGAATGATTGTCGGCTTGTTGTTTGCTGTATTTATTTCTTATCGTAAAGATCGTGTTGCGATTGAGGGGGCAGGTGGAACAGACGCCACTATTACAACTGATGTGGAGAAGGTTTCCTTCAACAAAACTCATGCACTAACAATCTTAGCAATCATTGGTGCATTAATTATCCAAATCATATTTGAGAATTTAATTTTTGGAGCACTAACTGGATTATTTCTTATGTTCCTATTTCTTGTCGTACCTTTTAAATTGGGAGATAAAATTGTTTCAGACGGCATCAAAATGATGGGATTCATCGCGTTTGTTATGTTAGTTGCATCCGGTTTCGGTAACGTGCTAAAAGAAACAGGTGCAGTTAATGCTTTAGTTGAAGTATCATCTGGTTTTTTAGGTGATAACAAAGTCGTAATATCGTTTGTACTGTTACTTGTTGGCCTACTTGTTACGATAGGCATTGGTTCTTCATTTGGAACGATACCGATTATAGCTGCACTCTATGTACCAATATGTATAGCAGCAGGATTTTCTCCATTAGCTACTGCTGCACTTATCGGTACAGCAGGGGCACTTGGTGATGCAGGTTCACCAGCTTCAGACAGTACACTTGGGCCAACTTCTGGATTGAATGCAGACGGAAAGCACCATCATATATGGGACACAGTAGTTCCAACGTTTATTCATTATAATATTCCTTTATTCTTATTTGGTTGGATTGCTTCCATCGTTTTATAATTGTATAAATAAATATAGAAATGGAAAAGGTAAGATAAAAACAGGTGGGTTGTTATGCGAAACCAAGTGAAAATCCTAATCTCAATCTTGCTTTTCCTTTCAATTTCTTTACCTCATACTGCCTTAGCAGGAGGATATGGTTGGGGATACAAGAAAAATAATAATCATGAAATACCTGATGTAGGCAAATATAAAGACATGCTTGATAAGTACGGAGCATATTATGCTGATTTCTCAGGTGAAAAAAATATTTATTTAACGTTTGATAACGGGTATGAAGAAGGTTATACGGATAATATTCTTGATGTATTAAAAAAGGAAAAGGTACCAGCTACATTTTTCGTTACAGGCCATTATGTAAAAGATCAGCCTGAATTGGTTAAACGAATGGTGGATGAAGGGCATATTATTGGAAACCATTCCTATCATCACCCTGACTTTACTATTATGGATAAAGACAAAATTAAAAAAGAATTACAGACATTAGAGAAGGCTGTAGCAGAAGTGTCTGACCAAAAAAGCTTGAGATATGTCAGGCCACCAAGAGGTACCTTTAGCGAAAACACGTTAAAATGGACATATGATTTGGGCTATACACATATTTTTTGGTCCTTGGCATTTATTGATTGGCATACCAAGAAGCAAAAAGGCTGGAAGTATGCGTATGAACAGGTAATGGATCAAATTCACCCGGGTGCGATCGTACTTTTGCATACTGTTTCTTCTGATAATGCGGAAGCATTGCAGCATATGATTACAGAATTAAAAAAGCAAGGATACAGCTTTAAAAGTCTAGATGAATTAGTGATGAAGGACCACATACCTAAAGTAATTTATGGGCTCGAATAAAAGGAAAAGGTTGACGCTGGGAACAGTGTCAACCTTCTTTTATTTCAGTGATTTCCTTTAGTTTAAATGTGTTTTTTCCGTCCTTTTTAGCCTCATATAATGCTAAGTCGGCTTGTTTATATAAGCAATACTCCGTAATAGTAGGGGTTTTTGCTGTGGCAATTCCGATACTAGTCGTTACCCGAAGAGATGTATCAAATATCTCCAAAGGTTCTTGAAGTGCTTCTACAATTCGCTTTGCTAGCATAACCACTTCATTCCTTTCTTTGCAATCAGATATTATAATTGCAAATTCATCTCCACCAAGCCGAGTAATCACTTGATCTTGTTTAAGACAAGCATGAACCTTTTGAGCAAATTTTTTAATGATTGCATCACCTGTATCATGGCCAAGGTTATCGTTAATGTCTTTAAAACGGTCAATATCCAACACAAAGAGACTGATCATTGCGGATGACTCACCTTGATTGAAATCCTTCACCATTTTTTCTAAATGCTCATTGAAGTAGCGCCGATTTGGAAGCTCTGTTAGAGAATCATACATTGCTAAATATTCCAGTCGCTTTTCATATTCTCGCTGCATCGTAATGTCTCTTGTTAAAACCATCATTTGAACAAAACTTCCTTCATCATTAAAGATAGGATCAGCAGATATCTCTGTCCAGATCCATCCTCTTGTACGATGCTGTTGTCTAAATTTTAATGTACATGACTTTCCTTGTTTAATGGATTGCAAAATTTGTTCATTTAGCTTCGGGCGATCTTCAGGATGGGTATTATGCAAAAACAGCTTCTCTTTATATTCTTCAAAATTATATCCTAAAATGTCTTGATAGGAAGGAGATACATATTTAATTATTCCGTTTTTATCTAATAACGTAATCAGTATATGTCCATGTTCCGATATAATACGAAAACGCTCATCGCTTTGTCTTAATTTATCCAATGTTTGCTCCTGTTCCGTAATGTCTTTAAAGATACTGTAAACACCAGTTACCTCTGTGTTTATAATAATTGGATTAAACTTCAACATAAGCTTTATTTCTTTCCCGGATTTACTCTTTATTGCTAAATGGAGTTCCTGGAAGTTCCCATTAAGAGCTTCATTAAAATGTTCCTCCACTTTAGGGATATCTTCTTGGATAACAAATTCATAATAGCTCTTTCCCTGTATCTCTTCAATATCATAACCCGTGATGGAACTTGCAGCTGCATTACCGTTTAAAATTTTACCATCAAAATCAACAGACACAATTGCATCCAAATTATAGGCATAAAGAGATTGGTATCGCTGATTGCTTTCAAGCAATTTTTTTCTGGATTTATCTGCTTCTTGCTTTGCTTTTTTTTCCGTTGTTATATCTTTTACAACAGCAACTATCGTAGTGCATTCATTATTCTTGCTGAAAAGAGGGGTTAATGTAGTCTTGGAGTATAATGTCTCATTACTAGCAGAAAGAAAAGAATCCTCATAGGTAGTAACTTTTTTCTCTCTGCAGGTAAGACTATATTTTTTTTCGAGCAGATTTGCTTTTGATTCTGCATTCACCTCATGAAAAGATTTTCCTATTATTATTTCAGATAAACCAGTACCTTTCATAGCAGCAATGTTAAGAAAACTATAATGAAAGGAGGGGCCTGGTTTTACATCTATAATAAATACCATATCTTGAATACCATTCATAATCATTTGTTGATCGTGTTTTATTGATTCTAGTCTCATTTGGCCGCCTCCTATCAAATACTATCTGTCACATGGTTCCTTGCATATATTTTTAACTGCTCTGTGAGTTGTTTTTTGGTCACATCATCCGTTATAAATTGAACTCCATAGTCATATGATTTCGCTTTTGGTTTTTCCCATATGACCTCGGTTCTAATATCAAATTCTTGATTGTTTAACTTAAAGGTAAGAATAAGCTGGATCAAATTGTCAGCTGAAGGATGTAAATGCAGAGAAGTATTTAGCCGAGCTCCATCCGAGCTTATATCAATGATGGTAGCTTCGCCATTAGAAGACTTTACTATTTCATTATTAACCTTTGAAATATAAAAATGTGCAGTAAGTGGGTGTTCAAATGCATATCGAAAGGGTGCATTTCTTCTATATCTCATGTATAGAGCCTCCTTCATCAATAGTTCAATTGTAACATTTATATCGAATTGTTTTAACTTTAAATATAGAAAGAAATGCTAGCGTTAAAAAGTTCATCTGTTTAAAATTTTCGAAAGTTTTGATATAATTATATAGAAACTTTGTTGGGGAGATGAGTCATAGTGAACAGAGAAGAGCTAATCGCACCAAAAGATTATAATATTGTGATGGAAATGGAAAAATACGCAAAGGATCCAAGTAAGACAGCACTACTATGGGAAGATGAGCTTGGAAATGAAAAATCTATCACTTACACGCAATTAATTAAAAATACGAACAAAATTGGTAACGCTTTCCTTAATTCAGGATTAAGTAAAGGTGATAAAATACTTGTTATGATACCAAGGTTAATAGAGGCATACGAAGTTTATTTGGCAGCATTAAAAACTGGAATTATAATTATCCCGAGTTCAGAAATGCTTAAAACAAAGGATTTACAGTATAGAGTAAGACATGGAGAAGTGAGTGGTGTTGTAAGCTATTATCCGTTTGTGAATCAATATAATGGGATTAATGAATATGAACAATTGAAGAAGTTCGTCGTTGGGAATGACCAAGATGGTTGGTTGAATTTGGATGTGTTAAAAGAAGAAGCATCTGACGAATTAGATATCGCAGCAACCACAAGAGATGATATTGCTTTTCTTCCATATACATCAGGGACTACCGGCAACCCAAAAGGCGTCGTACATACACACGGTTGGGGGTATGCTCACTTCAAAACAGCAGCAGAAAATTGGTTATGTATTAATGAAGGAGATAAAGTATGGGCAACAGCGGGCCCTGGCTGGCAAAAATGGATATGGAGTCCGTTTTTATCTGTCCTTGGTTCTGGTGCGACCGGATTTGTGTATAACGGAAAATTTGATGCAAAAAAATATTTACAGCTATTGCAGGATAAAGAGATTAATGTACTGTGCTGTACACCTACGGAATATCGTATAATGGCAAAAGTGGAAAACCTGGATGAATACCAATTACCGGCTCTTCATAGTGCAGTATCTGCAGGTGAACCATTAAATGTAGAGGTTATTGATATCTTCAGAAAGTATTTTAATATTACCGTACGGGATGGTTATGGACAAACAGAAAATACATTATTACTTGGTATTATGAAAGATATGGAAGTAAGACCTGGCTCAATGGGAAAACCTACTCCAGGAAATGAGGTTGAGATTATTAATGAGAAGGGGGAGCCGGCTGAAATTGGCGAAGTTGGAGATATTGCAGTTAAGCTCAACTGTCCAGCATTATTCAAAGAATATTATAAGGATGATGAGAAAACGAAAATGTCCCGTCGTGGTGATTACTATTTAACTGGAGATCAGGCTTCCAAGGATAAGGATGGTTACTTCTGGTTTGAGGGAAGAAGTGATGATATTATCATTAGCTCTGGATATACAATCGGGCCATTCGAGGTAGAAGATGCGCTTGTAAAACACCCCTCTGTTCAAGAATGTGCTGTTGTAGCAAGCCCTGATAAGATCCGAGGTAGTGTTGTTAAAGCGTTTGTAGTTGTACGAGAAGGCGTGCAGGAGGATTCAGCTTTAGTCAAAGAACTGCAAAATCATGTGAAGGAATGGACTGCTCCATATAAGTATCCAAGAAAGATTGAGTTTTTGAGGGAATTACCTAAAACTACTTCCGGTAAAATAAGAAGAGTCGAATTGCGTAATAAAGAAAAAGTGAAAAATTAATAGAGCAGAAAACAGGTCGGATCTAAATAGATTCACCTGTTTTTTATTTAGGAAATTGTGGAATAGATAGTAGTGGGAACAAACCTAATAAAATTTTTTAAAAACCCAAAAAGAATTTTGATCAAAGTACTTGAAAGTCAAAAAAGGTCAGAGTATAATATGAATCAAAGGTCAAATATAGTCAAAGTCAAACTTATTTTATTGACCTTAGTAAACATGCTTAACAACAATTTTAGATAAATGAATTATAACTAATAGGAGGAATGGAAAATGCAATGTCAACAATGTGGAATAAATCCAGCAAGCATTAATGTTACAATGCAAATTAATAGCGAGCAGATGCAAATGCATGTATGTAATACTTGTTTCCGGGAGATCCAAGGTAAAATGATGAACCTCTCTGATTCATCATTTAGTGGAAATGCACACGATGCATTTTCTAATCAATTTTTCCAAGGTAACGGTTCTTCAAAAATGGGAACAACAACGAAACAAAAACAAGGTAATAATAATGGTCTTATTGACCAATTAGGAAAAAATCTTTCCCGTGCGGCCAATGCAGGGCTTATTGATCCTGTTATCGGTCGAGACATTGAAGTAAAACGTGTCATTGAAACATTGAATAGAAGAAATAAAAACAACCCTGTTCTTATTGGTGAACCAGGTGTAGGTAAAACAGCTATTGCGGAAGGATTGGCTTTAAAAATTTCTGAAGGCAATGTTCCTGCTAAACTAATGAACAAGGAAATATATTTATTGGATGTAGCTTCCTTGGTTGCGAATACAGGAGTACGTGGGCAATTCGAAGAGCGGATGAAGCAACTAATTCAGGAGCTGCAATCTCGACAGGACATCATCCTTTTCGTGGATGAGATTCATCTATTAGTAGGTGCCGGGACTGCTGAAAGTTCTCAAATGGACGCCGGGAATATTTTAAAGCCTGCGTTAGCAAGAGGAGAATTGCAATTAATTGGGGCAACTACATTAAAAGAGTATCGTCAAATTGAAAAAGATGCTGCATTAGAACGTCGTTTCCAACCAATTATTGTAAAAGAACCTTCCGTGGAAGAAGCAGTACAAATACTAAACGGAATAAAAGATCGTTATGAAAGCTTCCATGAAGTGCGCTATTCAGACGAGGCTATACAGTCGTTCGTAACATTATCGCAACGCTATATACAAGACCGGTTCCTACCAGACAAAGCGATTGATTTAATGGATGAAGTAGGATCTCGGCTGAATCTGAAAAATGCAGAAAAAGATTCTGATTCCATTGAACATCGATTAAATGAGATCATTAAGGAAAAAGAACAGGCTGCAGAAAAAGAGGATTACGAACGTGCAGCAAATCTTCGCTATCAGGAGATCCAACTACAAAAGCAGTATGAAAAAGCAAAAGACGAAGCACAGGTTATTGATGTAGATATTTCTGATATTGAATTGATTATTGAAGAGAAAACGGGAATACCTGTAACTAAGCTACAAGCAGAAAATCGAGAAAAGCTTAACAATATATCAGCAAATTTAGGTGCTAAAGTAATCGGACAAGAAGATGCGGTGGAAAAAGTAGCGAAAGCTATTAGACGTAGTCGTGCAGGACTGAAGTCCAAATATCGTCCAATTGGTTCCTTCTTATTTGTAGGACCGACTGGTGTAGGTAAAACTGAATTGACAAAAGCACTAGCAGAAGAACTATTTGGCACGAGGGACGCCTTGATTCGCCTTGATATGAGTGAATATATGGAAAAACATGCAGTATCTAAAATTATTGGTTCACCTCCAGGCTATGTAGGTCATGAGGAAGCAGGCCAATTAACAGAGAAAGTACGTCGTAACCCATACTCTATCTTATTATTAGATGAAATTGAAAAGGCGCATCCCGATGTACAGAATATGTTCCTGCAAATTATGGAAGACGGACATCTAACAGACTCACAAGGTAGAACAGTCAGCTTTAAAGAAACTGTCATTATAATGACTAGTAATGCAGGTACTGGGGTGAAAGAAATTAGTGTCGGCTTTAATAAAGCAGCACACGAATCAGTATCTACTCTAGAGAATTTGGGAGCTTATTTTAAGCCGGAATTTCTAAACCGATTTGATGCCATTATTAACTTCAATGAACTAACAGAAGAAAACTTAATGGAAATTGTCGATCTTATGCTTGAGGATTTACAGAAAAATATGGAAGAAAGTAATATTTCCATTACCATTACACCGGAAGCAAAGCATGAGCTTGTACGAATTGGCTACGACCGCCGCTTTGGCGCAAGACCTTTACGAAGAGTAATCCAAGATAAGATTGAAGATCAGTTAACTGATTTAATTCTGGAAGAAGAAACTGTAAAAAATGTTCATGTAGACTTTATTGAAGAAGATATTATTGTAAAAAAAGCTTAATCGGTAAGTTAAAGCGCCATATGAGGAAAATCCATCCTCATGTGGCGTTTTTTTATTTCTGGTCAAAATATTTGTTTGGGTTAATCAATGTTTCGCAAAGTAGAATTATACTGCTAGGTAACATATCTGTGGTTTTACTGCAGATTAACTATAGCTATGGTTTGAATACCTAAGAAAGTTGGATCATTTATAATAAGGATTCAATTCAATTACAGGAATGAAATAAATCTCTTCTACTCATAATATGGATAGCATTGTGTGAAACTATAGCTAACCTATTATGAAGGATGGAATGATATGGTGAAAAACACCTTTTTCCTATTTATCGTTTTCTTCACAGTAATTACTCTTTTTCCGGCTTCTTCTTATTCTAAAGAAAGACAAATGGATATGGAGGTTCATTTTATAGATGTAGGCCAGGGTGATAGTATATTAATCCAAACCCCTCAGAATAAAAACATTTTAATTGATGGTGGCCCCCCAGATGCTGGTGAGAGAATCGTTTCATATTTAAAAAAGGAGGGCATCAAGAGTATAGATCTGCTTGTAGTAACACATCCCGATGTTGATCATATCGGGGGGCTTCCACATGTTATGGGTCAGATACCCATAAAAAAGATAGTGGATTCGGGCAAGCTTCACACTACCCGAACATATGGTAAATATGTTCGTCAGATTCGTAAGCAAGAAATCCCTGTACAAATAGCCAAAATTGATGACCAACTGAAAGTGGACAGCGAGCTGAAAATACAGATTCTAAATGCATTTGAGAAAATGAAAACAAATAATCAATCTTCCATTGTTTTAAAGTTAACTTATAATAAAATGGATTTTCTACTTATGAGTGATGTGGAGATAGAGCAAGAAAAGGAATTTATTAAAAAACATAATTTACAGGCGGAAATTCTAAAAGTTGCCCACCATGGATCGAATACAAGTACTTCGTTAGGTTTTTTAAAAGAGGTAAGTCCTCAAGTCGCTATATTAACGTATAGCAAGCAGAATGATTATGGTCACCCTGTTGATAGGGTAATTAGAAATTTAACCAAAGTCAATTCTTTTATTTATTCCACTGCAGCATTTGGTAATATAGTAATACGTACAGATGGCATAAATTATTTAGTTGAGCCAGAGCAACATCCAGTACAAAAAATGATCGAAGAAGTTAGTTAGTATCCTCTTATACGTAGGGGATACTTTTTTGCTGTTTTAAAATATGGTTCTAATAAATATGTTAGGGTTATTCAATAATTCGGAAAATAGATAAACTCCGAACTAACTAAGAATATAGAGGCTGCGTAAATCACCGCTACGGGGAAATATTCCGCTTTCCGTGGGCGGCTGATGAGCTTCCTCACGCTGCGCGTTCCGGGATCTCATCGAGGCCTCTCCTCCCACAGGAGTCTTCATATTTCCCCTTCGCTAAAATTGCGTTCGGAAACACCCAGAATGTGCTGTGTAAGAATTTATTGGAGTGGAGGGCGGCAATCTAAGAACGTCACGTCCTGGGACTGCGCTAACTCGTCCCACCGAAAACATTTGTGGCAACGATTGCATGACCAACGTCCTTTTGGCCCGCGGCTCCTGCCGGAAAAGCATGAGCCTGAAGACCCTGCACGGAGCGTAGCGGAGGAAGCGGCTGAAGCCATGCCGGGCGGCAAAGAAGCCACTGTGAGGTAACGAGCAGATGTCGCGCTTGTACCCGGAGGTGTGAAAGCGTCCGCCTGAAACGCAAATCAATGGGGCACTTCTCCAAAATATTTCACTGAGCTTTTCATTAATAAAGTTACGTCGCAGTTTCCTCCAACTATGAAATTACTAAATACGTTTCCCCAACATTTGCAGTAGAACCTAATAAAATATAAATGGTTATAAACTAACAATTATTTTTCATTAATTTCTGAAAATAACTTGACAATTAACTTAAGAAGTTATATGGTTAGTTACATAAGTAATGAACCAAACAACGAAGGTGAGCGAATGAAAAATACTTTAGATGAAAATAAACCAATTTTTCTTCAGATTAAAGAGCAAATAGAAGACTCCATTATTAATGGAACGATGAAGCCTGAAGAAAGAGTCCCATCGACGAATGAATTTGCAGCTTACTATCAAATTAACCCGGCTACAGCTGCTAAAGGAATTAATGAACTTGTTGCTGAATCAATTCTTTATAAACGGAGAGGTGTGGGGATGTTTGTTACTAAAGATGCGCAAATTATTTTAATTGAAAAGCGTAAAGAAACTTTTTATAAGAATTTTATCCGCCCATTAAAAAGTGAAGCGAAGAAATTAAAGATTTCTCCAGATCAATTAATAGAATTAATGAAGAGAGAGGAACCTGATGATGAAAATTGAAGTGAGTAACTTAACGAAGCGCTACAAGGACAACATTGCTTTGAAAGGAGTTTCCTTCACGTTAGATGAACCTAAAATTTATGGATTGCTTGGAAGAAATGGAGCTGGGAAAACTACTTTTATGGATATACTCGCTGGGAATATCCTGGCAACAGAAGGAAAAATTCGTATTGATGGTGAAGATCCATTTGATAATCAACGGTTAAATGAAGATATTTGTTTAATAAAAGAAGGAAATAATTTTAAACGAGATTTGAAAGTCAAAAATGTACTAAAAATTTTCTCTTATTTTTATCCAAAATGGGATCAGCAATTAGCTGATGATTTGGTACGTGAGTATAAGTTAAATGTAAACGCAAAAATAAAGACATTGTCTAAAGGCATGGAATCATCATTGGGAATTATTGTAGGTCTGGCCAGCAAGGCAGCTATCACCATTTTTGATGAACCGTATATTGGCCTTGATGCCGTAGCAAGAAAGAAATTTTATGAACTGTTATTAAGGGAGTATGAGGAAGAGAAACGAATGATCATTTTTTCCACACATCTGATTGACGAGGTCAGTCTCATGTTTGAAGAGATTTTAATTTTGGAGGAAGGGAATTTAATTGTTAAAGAGGAAACCGATGTACTGCGTGAGCATACTTGTGCCGTGACTGGAAATGCAGAACAAGTGGAAAGCTTTATACAAAATAAGCGAATACTTGAAAAGAAACAAATTGCTGGTATGATGACAGCCTATATTTATGGAAACAGGGAAGAAGCTGCGGAAATAGGATTACAGGCCGAAAGTATACCTATCCAGGATTTGATGGTGTATTTAACAGATAAAAGGAAGGGAGCTTAACGATGAAAAAACAACTTAAGGGCTTATTATATTTCTATGTATCAGACTTTCGTTATTCTATGGCCATCTTTTGGACGATCTTATTAAGCATCTTAGTTTTGACAATGGCAGTAGCCTATTTTTTATTATCTATAGAAAATGGGATGATGGCTTTTTCCCTTACAGCTCCTATTTATATCTATTGTGCAATTTTAGGTTATCTATCTGTAAAAGAAGCGATCCCTTTTTCCATCAAAATGGGAGCAACAAGAAGGAATTTGTTTATAAGTTTCGGTATCTTTTTTCTTTCTCTTTCATTATTGTTTTCCACAATTGCAAGTATACTTCAAGAGGCAGTAAGTTATATAAATGGTATTGTTGGGATGGATAATTTTCATTTTTTACATCTGGCATATTTTTTAGAGGATACATGGTACAGTAGAATTGTTATTGATACATCCATCATGTTCTTCCTGTTTTCCGTCATGTTTATGATTGGTCTCTTATTTTATAAGTATGGGTTAGCTGGTGGAGGGAGTGTACTTGGAATTCTTATGGTTATGCTATTGCTAGGAATAGCCAAAGGATGGGTTTTTGATTTCTTTAAAGAGATATATGCAACAATTGATATCACCTATTTCCTTCAGCTAATAGGAATTGCATTTGTTATTTATCTATTGACCTATATTTTTATACGCAGAATAACTATATGGAAAGTCAAGTAGAACTGGGCTAACGGGAGCCCAGTTCTTTTTTTTGTATGATAATTGTTGAAAAAAACAGCAACAACCCAATGCATCCAGCTGTAACGGAGGAGGTAGCAATAAGCTCGGAAGGAATTTCACCAGTAAGAAGCATTGTATGAATATATTCCGAGATTTTATTTGGACTCCATGTCAAAATATGATGAAATACTTTTGTGAGTACGCTCATAGCTATAACCGTTCCAGCGGATAGAAAGGCTACCAGGCCAGGAGTGTGAAATAATGAATTATAGAATATAGAGATAGTTATTACTAATGTAAGCCAAATTCCATAGAAAAAAGTAACTTGTATTAACTGAAGCAAGGAAAACGATCCAAATAAAATATTAATATAGTACCAACTGCAAACTAAAGAAAGGAAGAGTGCTGTCCATATTAACACGAACAGGGATGCCCATTTTGCTGTAATGTAATTTGCGTAGGAAACAGGCTTCACAAGAATTAATTCAATAACCCCACTTTTTTTCTCGGAAGCGATTGAACCCATGGATATTAGCACAATTATCAAAACTCCCAAGCTGCTTAGCTGGCCTAAGCTCATCATGATAGCCTCTACCGGCGTAAATTCAGGTAATTCAAGGACAGCCCCTTCTGGTAGCCCGCCTACCGATTTAATAATTTGTGGTAAATAATAATTGGAGATAGGATCCATGATAGCTATCAAAATCATTACTAGTGGAAACCAGAGCCATTTTTTATTCCGCCAGTTTTCCAGCATTTCTTTTTTAAAAAGAGCTGACCATTGCATTATCCATTCACCACCTTTATAAACAATTCTTCCAAGGAAGCTTTATTGATTGAAAAATATTCCAAGGGCCATTCTTCATGTACAGCCTTTATTAAAATATCCTTCCGTGCCTTAGAAATGTCTTCCGCCGTGAGACGGATAGTATTTTGCTCCTTGTAGCCGTTAATGATCGAGGGTATACGAAGAAGCTTTTCAAGGTAAGCAGTTGAATTGTCTTTAAATTCTATGTCAATAGTAGCAGTTTGATATTTTTGCCGTAAATCACTCAGTTTACCTGATTCAAATAGCTTACCTCTGTTTAATAAAAGTAGTTCATCACTAATCTCTTCAGCATCTGTCAGAATATGAGTGGAAAAAAGAAGACACATTTCTTTCTTCAATTGTTGCATTAAATTTAATATTTCTCTTCTGCCGATCGGGTCTAAAGATGACACCGGTTCATCTAGAAGCAATAATTTTGGTTTGTGAATAATGGCTTGAGCAATACCAAGGCGTTGTTTCATACCGCCGGAATATCCTGCGATTTGCCGGTTCTTAGCCTCAGCAATCCCGACTTTATCTAATAACTGATTTGCTCGCTTAGCTGCTTCTTCTTTAGATAATAAAGCAAGCCTTCCACTGTGAATGAGAAATTCGTTTCCTGTCATCCACTCATGGAAGACAGGGTGTTGTGGTAAATAACCAATATCGGAACGGAAGTCCTTCCTCTGCTCATGTTCATTAAATATAATCTCACCGGAAGTGGGTTTCAAAAGCCCTGCTAGTATACGAAGAATAGTTGTTTTTCCAGCACCATTAGGACCGAGTAAAGCAATACAAGTTTGACTAGGAAACGCGAATTCAACATCTTTCACAGCATAGGTATCCCGATATTTTTTTGATAAGTTTTTTACGGTTAACAAATTCATTTATCCTTGCCTCCTGCCAAACAGGAAATAAAGGATTGGACCAATGATATTAATGAAAACAATTATAAGGAACCACAACCACTTAGGGCCGTTAGTTTGTGCTGTTTTTGCCAAGTCAATTAGTGCAATAATTAATAATATACCTTGAATAACAATCAATGGGGCGATGACTGCCCAGTTTATGGAACTCCAGATTTCTTGCATATTACCACTCCAATCGGTATTTTATAGTAATTTCTGTTCTATCTTCCATTCTTCGAAGCCGATAAAAGGTTAATATTTATAAATTTAATAACAAAGGTATCCCTATTGCTAAAAGAATAATAGCCAGCAATATAACCCAAGACATTGGTCTTGCCATGTTTGCCGTCCAGCCGATACCAAATCTTTTTTCTAAAAACAAGGTAGGATCATCTTTATTAAAATAAATCTGACCTAGCTTCCAATACTTATCATCATCCTGTCTATGGATAATTGTTGGCCTTCTGATGGTTTACTTAAACGACTTCCTCCTTGCCCAGTGGTAATCGCGAGCAAAATGGCACCAAGTGTCAACATAATAGAAATAATGATGGATAGTAATACCAACCATTTCTGGTTAATCGGAAAAATGAAGGATACTTGAATCGCAGAAAATAAAATACTCATAGCTATTCCGGAAATAACGGTATAGAGAGACCATCTTCGTCGGAAAATGATATTTCGTCTGATGGAGTCCTCTGGGTTTGTTGTACTAATTTGTTGCTTCGCCTTTGCAATCATTACATTAATGAATAAGAAAAGTGATGTTAAATAAATTTGCATAATAGGCATCATAAGTACAGATCGATACGATTTTGTTGACCAGTTAGTTACCTCTCCAGAAAAATTATATTTGGTAGGTATTCGCTCTGGTATACGATCATAAAGTTGAAAAGTGATTAAAATCATTATAAAAGCTAATACATACGCTACAATAAACCATAGATTGGAATAGGTTAGTTTTTGCCGGCGAAATTCTGTATTAATTGTGACTTGCTGGGTTCTAATTTTCACCCAATTATTTTGCTCTTTTAGTTGCTTCATTTGTTTGTGAAAGTGAATATAAATGAAAAAACTACTAATAATGTACAAGATAAGTAGGCCACTAAAAAATAAGCTGATTTTCTTTTCTGTGTCGAGAGTAGTAGCTGATAAAATGAATACGATTGTTACCACTATACTCAGAAGCCCAGTCCACCAGGCATAACTTTTGCGCATTTTCTTTAGCTCATTGTTAAAATATACTTCTTCCGGGATGGACACCCCAAAACTTTCAGTCTTTCTGGTCCAGTACGGGATAAAAATAATCGAAATATAAACAGGAATCTGGATAACTAGCAAAAGAAGGATTGGTATCACTTCCATTTAATTTCCCTGCCTTTCTGTCATAAATTCTTTATATAAATCACTACAAACATTTAAAAAGGCTTGCTCATCCATTTCTCTGCAGATTGATTCAGAGATTAGAGGACGAAGCTTATGTGAAAGCTGCTTTATATAAGCAGTAGTTGCTGAAGGTACACCCTCAGGGTTTACTACGACACCCTTTTGCCGGTGAATTAAAATAAATCCTTCCTGTTTCAACTGTTGATACGATTTATTAACTGTATGAAGATTTACCCCAATATCTGAAGCGAGAGAACGCACAGATGGTAAGTCTTCGCCAGGTTTCAACTGGCCTTTGGCAATCCCTTCAATTATTTGATGGATTAATTGTAAATATATTGGTTCCTTGGATTCAAAATCCAATTGTATAAGCAACTTATGCCACACCCTTTACGTTGTGTTATCTGTTATATTTAATGTATAACAGATAACACAGAGTGTCAAGGGAATTTATTCTCTATAAAAAGGTTGTATTTATAGGCATGCCTGAGGGTGGGAGGCGGTATTGGATAATGCGAAGTAGTGAAGGAGACAATCGGCAGGAGAGCAAAAGTATCCGCCGGAGGAGAAATAAATCAGCAGGAGGGCAAGATAATCTGCCATACATTTTTTTTAGTAATTGTTTATGGTCTTCCAAGTCAGTTCAGTTTTTCTATTTTACCAATCATTGGGTAATTCCAACATATATACCAAAAAAAAGATCGAGCTGAAATTTTTTTCAGCTCGATCTTTTAAATTTGCTCTATTTGATCAATGAGTTCACTTAGAAGATTATGTATGGATTGTTGTTTTCTATTTGATAATTCTTTTAAACGATAAATATCTTTTTTTAGCTTAGGATGTGT
This sequence comes from Virgibacillus halodenitrificans JCM 12304, assembly GCF_001310895.1. Taxonomy (GTDB): domain Bacteria; phylum Bacillota; class Bacilli; order Bacillales; family Amphibacillaceae; genus Virgibacillus_Q; species Virgibacillus_Q halodenitrificans. The sequence goes on from NZ_BAZS01000017.1 coordinate 60,874, forward strand.
CATCAGATATTCAACAAGTTCTACTACGTCTTCATCAAAACTCTTTGAGGGTGAACTATAGATTCGTTTGAAATCCTTTAATAAATCGTCTCGAAAAGTATGATTACCAGTAAGATGATCAAGTGATACACTAAATAAATTGCTCAGCTTAATAAGTGCATTCACGTCTGGAGTAACAGTATTACTCTCCCACTTAGCAACGACAGAACGGGAGGTTGATAACTTTTCAGCTAATTCCTTTTGTGTCCAATTCTGTTGGTCCCTAAAAAACCTTATATTATACGATATTTGATCAACACTCATGTTATCACACTCAGTTATTTTAAAAGTTTATATGCTCGTAGTTCATTTTAATCGTATCATGTAAAAGGGTGAGCACTGTTAAATATTTGTTCTAAATAATAACATATAGTAAAATGTACTAAATAAGAACTAAGGAGGGGATATAATTGACCGGTTGTATAATCATTAAGCATGAGGATATTACTAGCTTAGCTATATGTAAGGTTTTGCGACTTATTTTTTACGAAGAAGATTTTGAAATTGAAATACAGGATAAAGAAACGTTACATATTTATTTATGGAACGTCAAGAAAACAGTTATTTGGCAAACAGTACTACAGTTTATTTCCTCACAGCTTTCTGTTGGTTATGGATTTGGTTCGAATATTTACGAAGCATATGCAGCAGCAAATGTTTCTCTACAGAAAACAACAAAGATTGTTTATCCACAGGCATAACAGCTTCAAAGTTAATTCTCCTTAGTTATTCATAAAAGTTATCCCCATTATCCACAGATATACACAACTCTGCGATGAAATAATGTTGATAACTTATACTTATTACAGTAGGCTTTCTTAGCGTTTATACACAGCCTGTGTATAAACGTGGATAAAAAAGGAAGCTGGTTTTTATCCACGGCTTCCTTTTTTAGATAACTGTCTATATACTTGGTCAGCTTGCTTAAATTCCTTTTGGTAAAGCACTTCTTGGGTTTTGGAGAGAAAACGTTCTCTTTGGTTTCCCTTTGAACTTTGTTTCATACAATCACCCTATCTTTTTAAAATAAAAAGTTCGGTCAATGTCCAGCACCAATGTCTGACTATGCAAAGTCTTTAACATGTTTTGGTGAGGCCACTTGCGCTTTCTTATATAGGATGGGTAGATATAAAGAAAAATATACTATTACATTGCATCTTCTTCTGTTAGGTTACTTTCTGAGTTGGCAAATTGTTGATATGCAAGATAGTGATCTTTAGTAATAATAAATAAATCATACACATCAGCTTGTTTATTAATCTGATTATACACATGTGGATAAGTTGCGTTTGCAAGTGCAGCATAAGGTAATTTAAGTACTGCCCCTAAGGATCGCTTATTCGTTTTACGTACTTTCATAAAGATACCTTCAATGTCGTGAACATAAAATAATTCATCAAAAAATTGTTCCTTTGCCACTTTGTTATAACCCTTTCCGAAATAGGGCTGACCAATCCATGTTGCTAAAAATCCATGATTATTTTGTATGTCGAATAAATTGATTGTGCCAATAGGATGATAGTTTTCATCAGTAATGGTCCGGGAAATAAGCTCACCATTTTCTTCGGCTTCCATTGTTTGTTTCGTAACGAAATAAAACTCATCGCTTGAAGCTGCTTTATGTCTTACATAGGGAAAGACGTCCGGGTGAGACATCAACTGGTATAATACTGGCACTTCATGCAAATCACGCTTTTTTAACATAAAAAATACCCTCCTACATCCAGGTGGGTATGCTACATATCCTTTAAGGAAATCTAGTCAGCGCCCACCCTCGAATTTTTAGTTAACGTTCAACAAAAATTCGGGGTGGGAATCGAACCCACTAGAACCAGCAGAAGCTGGTGGCGCACCATTTGCCTTCCCTATTTAATTTACACGTTTTATGTTTTATAAATTTCATCTCTTTCGTAATTTATGCTTTAAGCATTAAATTTGGTACTTTTATTTTACACATTATTATTGAAAAAGGGAATAACTTTTTTTGTCAAAATGAATATTTTTTTGTGGAAAAATAAATGAATAATTATCAAGTTATTTATTAAAGTCTTGGTGTCTTTGCTTAATATGTTGTAAGGCTTCTTTAAGATAAGGAAAGCTAAATTCGAATTGGTTATCGAGTGCCTTTTGAGGCAATACATATTGTCCTTTATTGACTAAAATCGCCATTTCTCCAACAACAAGCCTGATGAGTGGTGAAGGTACTGGCAACCAGTAGGGACGATGCAAAACACTGGCAAGTGAACGCATGAAGTCTTTATTTCTTTTAGGGTGAGGAGAGGTGACATTAATTGGTCCTTTCATTTCTTTATTGAAAATACAAAACTCAATTAGTCTAACAACATCCTCGATATGAACCCATGAAAGCCACTGCTCTCCATTGCCGATTTTTCCTCCCGCAAACAGTTTTACGGGGAGCTGCATATAAGGGAGGGAGCCTTCCTCACCTAATATTACCCCAAATCTGGTAAAGACAGTGCGAATATCAAAGTCCTCAGCTTTTTTTGCAGCCTTTTCCCACTGAGTAGTAACATGGGCCAGAAAGTCATTACCCGATTGTTTCGTAGCTTCAGTAAATATGAGGTCCTCTGAAGTCCCATAATAACCGACTGCTGAACCGCTAATAAGAACATCCGGCTTTGTTTTCATTTTCTGAAGCAAATCTATAACGTGATTAGTTGTGTTAATGCGACTGGATAGAATGGCATCCTTCTTCTTTTTTGACCAATATCCGAATAAGGATTCTCCTGCCAAGTTCACTACCGCATGTATAACAGGGAGCTTCTCCGCAGGATAATCATAGCCAATGAATGTGGTGAGATTTGTGTTCTCTTTATTTTCAGGAGATCTGGTAAGTATGTACGTATGGTGATCCTTTTTATGCAGTGATGCAGTAAGGTGCTTTCCAACAAATCCTGTTCCTCCGGTTATTAATATGTTCATTTTTTGTCACCTGCCCTATACTATTAATACTAAATCTTCGTTCTATTATATGCTATTTTTCGATTCTTATTGTAGTGTTCGGATAATCTATACATGTTACTATAGGGAAAGGGGGTGAGGTGTTTATGAAGATTTCCCGAATCACTACACAAAAGAAAAATAAGAATCGGTATAATATCTTTTTGGATGATGGTCAAAAAGAAACGTATGGATTTAGTGTGGATGAAGCCATCTTAGTTGAGTATCAGCTACGTAAAAATATGGAGCTGGATGCTTCTATGATTGAGATGCTTGTCCAAAAAGATACGATACATAAATCATATACCCAAACGATCAACTTTTTAAGCTACCGTATGCGTACAAAAAAAGAAATCCGAGATTATTTGTTAAAGAAGGAAGTCAATGAGGAACACATACCTGTTATTATGGAAAAACTGGAAAAAGAGAATTTGATTGATGATCGTCAATTTGCTGACATGTTTGTACGATCTCGAATCAATACATCTTCTAAAGGTCCCATGCTCATAAAAAAAGAACTGATAGAAAAGGGAGTGGCAGCTGATATTGCTGGCCAAGCGACAGAAAGTTATTCTTTTGAGAAGCAATATGAAAAAGTCCTTAAATGGATTAACAAAAGAATGAATCAAAAGAAAAAGGATTCTTATCGCAAACAATTACAGCAAGCACAGGCTAACCTGGTTCAAAAAGGATTTACACAGGAAGTGATCCAAGAGGCAATAGCGAACATGGAAGAGACTAAAGATGGAGATGCTGAATGGGAGGCTGTTTTATACCAAGGAGAAAAATTGTGGCACAAGCACTCCAGAAAAGAAGAAGGGTATTATCTTCGCAACAAAGTAAAAGAAGGCTTATACCGCAAAGGCTTTTCCCTGGAATTAATCAATCGCTTTTTGGATGAAAAGGCGGAGGGAGAATGAAAGTTTGCTAAAAGAAAAAGGATGCACGACTTTGTACATCCTTAACTGCAATTCCTATTTGTCGATAATTATTTCCTTCCTGCCGTCATCCTGCTCAATGATTTTTTTCGCTACAGATTGAGGACTTTGCAGACCGGAAGCATCCTTCACATGGGTCGAATCCTTCCAAAAAGGTGTATTCATTCCGCCCATATAAACAGATGTGATTGTATGTTCCTCATGTTCCCACTCTTTCTGGAGGCTTTCCGTAAATCCCCGAATTGCAAATTTACTTGCGCAATATAATGATTCATTCTTTTTACCACGTAACCCTGCAGTAGATATGACTGTCAATATTCTTCCTTTACTTTCTTTAATAAGTGGAGCAGCTGACTGAACGGTAAAAATCGTTCCCTTTACGTTTGTATCAAGAATGTTCTCAATTTCTTCTAATGTATAATTATTTAGAGGGCCAAAAATACCTGTTCCTGCATTATTGATAAACAGGTCAAGCCGACCAATTTGTTGGAAGGCAACACTCACAGAAGCCTGTTCTCTAACATCACAAAGAATAACTTCTGCTTGACCACCAGCTTGCATTATTTTTTCTTTCACGATTTGTAGTTTTGTATCTGTTCTGCCGAGTAAAAATAGTTTATACCCTTTCGCGGCATATTCAATTGCCAAGGCTCTTCCTAACCCTGTACCTGCACCTGTAATAGCTGCATTTGGCATTATATCCCTCCTGTAGTATAGAAATACCAGTTCTTATTTAGAAAACATTATTCCCATTGTCTTAAACAATTGGTAAAATGTAAAATGATAGGTAGAGAGGGGTGTTAATGATGGCAAATAATTATAGATATAGTGATTATACAATAGAACAATTAAGAGCAGAGATCGGCAAGTTAAAGGAGAAGGCACAGAAAGCGGAGCAGCTTGGCAATGTTTCAGAAGTCGCAATAAATGAACGAAAGATGCAGGTTGCCTTAGCCTACACTTTAAATCCGGAGGAGTTTATCCCGGGAGAAGTTTATGGGCTGAAGAATGATCCAGGTTATACATTTAAAATAAATTATGTGAATGGAGTCTTTGCATGGGGGCATAGAAGGAATCTCCTCCAAGAAGAATTCAAAGAAGAAGAAGCGATTCCTATTTCTTTATTGGAAGAAGCGAAATAGAAGATCTCAATTATTGAGGTGACGATACATCCAAGTAGGGATTTACGAAGTGGAAGCTTGTTGCCGGTAAGTTATAATCAATTTAGAGCTGAAAATAACAAAACAGCAGGTGGCTTGCCTGCTGTTTCATATTTAAGATTTTCTTTATCAAGTTGTGAAAAGGAGATCAATCAAGATCGCTATGTGGGACAACCCTGGTTCGCCTTGCTTATTGAGTCGCAGTTTGTATGTTGTTAAACAGGCGCGTCTGTTTTTATATTTATACCGGAGATTCTTCTACATATAATTTGCTCTGTAGTTTCTTTTCAGAGAAAATCCATCCTGTGTAGGAGCTGATGATGTTCATATTATCACTAATTTGTACTACCGCAACGAAAGGGTAATAGCCTTTAGAACGGTAACGCAAATCAATAAATCGAACCTCGGTAAAATCATCATAATCGTTGATCTCCCAACGGTAAACAGGGGAAAAGGATAAAAATGCTGAAATGTTTTTATCTGTTAATGCCTTATTCATTATTTCTGTTTCCGGAAGGGGTTTCTTAATAAACTCATCTACAATTTCGATATGGCCGTTTTCTACTGCACCAACATAGAACTTCGATTTTGTCGTTATCGCTACACGCCAGTAGTTCTGCTTTATTGTTGGCGAGGTTGCAATTTTTTCTGTTTCAGGAAAATAGCTTTTAACTTTTTTAACAATTTCCCTTTTATCTAGATATCTTTTAATATAATAAAGGAAAATTACCGAGTAGATAATTAACCACGTATATCCAGGGTTCGCCCCAAGTGCCCATACGCAAATCCCTGCTATATGCAGGATAAATATATATGGATCAAATGTGTTAATAAAACCATGGGCTACCCATTTATTTGTAAACGGCCGATATGCTTGTGTCCCATATGCATTGAATATATCTACGAATACATGGAGTATTACTGCTAAGGCGGTCCATAACCATAAGTTGAAAAACTCTACTTGTGGCACAAACAAATGTATAATACTTGAAATAAGGATGCCCCACATAATAACAGCAGGCAGAGAATGAGTTACTCCCCGGTGATGACGTATATAAGTGGCGTTATTTTTTAATTTTAAAACGGTATCAAAATCAGGTGCATGAGAACCTACAATTGTTCCCACGAGAACTGCATTAAATAATGCTGGATCACTTTGAACGGCAGGATCTAATGTAGCAATGCCGCCAAGTGCTACACCCATTACGATATGTGTGCCAGTATCCATTAAAAAGGTCCTCCTCCAGTGGTAGGGTTAATATTTAAAATTTGTTCAAAATTGTTTTCTTAGAAAGTTAGACAGTATTAAGTACAAGTAGAAAATATATATTTTTATTGTACCATATAGGAAGTGATTTTATGATTAATAAAAGCTTACAAAACATTGACATTACGCGTTTTCAAAGAAATTTAGTTAATTGGTATAAGATCAATCAACGGGATTTGCCCTGGAGAATGAATCAAGATCCTTACCGTGTTTGGGTTTCTGAAATTATGCTTCAGCAAACAAAAGTAGACACAGTTATTCCCTATTTCCATCGCTTCATGGAAAAGTTCCCCGCGCTGGAAGATTTAGCTGCTGCGGACGAACAGGAAGTCCTGAAAGCATGGGAGGGTTTAGGATACTATTCCCGAGCACGGAACCTGCAAAACGCCGTCCGTGAAGTAGTAGCAGAATATGGGGGAGAAGTTCCTTCTGATCCAAAAGATCTTGGGGCATTAAAAGGAGTGGGCCCTTATACAAAAGGGGCTATTCTATCTATTGCATTCAATCAAGCTGAGCCTGCAGTCGATGGAAATGTGATGCGGGTTTTTTCTCGTGTGCTTCGAATAGAAGAGGATATAACGCTGCAACGGACCAAGAAGCTTTTTGAAATCTATGTAAAAGAGATGATTGATAAAGATGATCCTTCCTCTTTTAACCAAGCCGTGATGGAACTAGGGGCTCTCATTTGTACACCTAAAGCGCCAGCATGTCTATTTTGTCCTGTTCAAGAACAATGCAGTGCTTTTGCTGAAGGTATTCAGGAAGAATTGCCGATAAAGAAAAAAGCAAAAAAACAAAAGACACTTCCATATATTGTTCCTTTAATAAAGAATACTAGCGATCAATATCTGATTGAAAAGCGGCCGGATCAAGGTTTGTTAGCAAATCTATGGCAATTTCCTATGGTCCCGAAAGAAGAAGTGGATAACCTGGGAAATTGGTTTTACAATGAATATGGAATATCGATTGAATTAGACCGTAAAGTTGGTAATTTGAAACATGTTTTTTCTCATATTATATGGGAACTGGATATTTATGAAGCATCCACAACTGTTGAAAGACTCTTAGGAAACGATATTCGCTTTGTTTCCAAGGAAGAGATGTCCGCATACCCATTCCCCGTCTCTCATCAAAAAATGATGGATTACTTATAAGAGGCTGGGATAAAATTTTATACATTGAAAATCCGAACCCGATTTGTATTACTAATGAATCATGGTTCGGATTTATTTTTGAAATTAGCGAAACATTTTCTGGAGCGGGTTTCCATACTTTAAAATATTTGCCTTAAGAAGAACACACGGTCATATCCAGATCGGTGCTGGACCTTGGAGATCGCTACTACGAAGTCTTGATTAAGTTTGTCAGGGGGTAACCAAGACGTTTTTCTTAATCTCTACTTTGCATTTCTTTATTTATTTCATGTAGTATGGATAGCCCTTCAGGGTTTACATACGGTAATAGTTGGGATAATGCATGTTGAAAATAGTAAAGTTCATCATCATGCCATTTTGTCTTCGACATCATGGAAAGCTCTGTGAAATCTCTTCTGCTTGTGTCCATCCTATTCCCTCCATAATGAGTAGTACATTATTATAATTTACTTAACCAAAATATTTATTCCGTTAAGGGATATTTTACCAATATTTGATAAGCATAATAACATTTGAAGGTGGACAGATTAATTATTGCGGAGGTGATAATGATGGCTAAAAAACCTAACCAAACTACTTCAGGTACAAACGTTCAGCATGTAAAGCAACAAAACCAAAAAGCTGCTCAAGGACAAGGGCAATACGGTACTGAATTTGCTTCTGAAACAAACGCTCAGGAAGTTAAAAAGCAAAATCAAAAATCACAACAAAATAAAAAATAGTATCTTCCCCCGATATGAAAAGAGTTTCTCTGTTGCAGTTGGATTGTGACAGAGGGACTCTTTTTAATTTTTCCATAATAATTTATTTATAAATTAAAAGAATCGAACTGTCGTTGGCGAGCAAGTACATCGATAAACATTTAGCCCGCTAATTTGCGAGGATAAACCTACCTTGTTTGCTCTTATAGTGGGCGTTATACTTTATATTTCCTATTGAAGCCCGTATAATGTAGTCAAGATTAGATACGGATTACAAACTAGGAGAAAGGGAGATAGGATGGTTGCGCCGAGGCCAGGTACCAAAATAAAGATACAAAGCTATAAACATAATGGACAACTTCATCGTGTTTGGGAAAACAGCCTTGTTTTAAAAGGAACAGAATCTATTGTTATTCTGGCCAATGATAAAACAAAAGTAGTGGAAAGCGATGGCAGGACTTGGATTACAAGAGAGCCTGCTATTTGTTACTTTCATTCCAAACATTGGTTTAACATCATTGGAATGTTACGTGATGATGGGATTTACTATTATTGCAACATAAGTTCTCCCTTTGTATATGATGAAGAAGCATTAAAGTATATTGACTATGATTTAGATGTTAAAATCTATCCAGACATGACATACGATCTTCTCGATGAGGATGAATATGAAGAGCATAGTAAATTGATGAATTATCCACGGGTGCTTGATCGTATTCTACATAATAATATGGATTATTTACTCCGGTGGGTTCGTCAAAAGAAAGGTCCTTTTTCTCCAGATTTTGTTGATGGCTGGTATGAGAGATATTTAACATATCGTTAAACCTGATAAAAAATTCCCCTTGTTACTTTAGTAGCGAGGTTTTTCTTTCAATTACGGGTAAAGGAAGTTTAAAACATGAGCAGTGTAAAGCAATACATGAAATTTGTAAAACCATATAAATGGAAAATAGTAGCTACTATATTAATTGGTATTATTAAATTCGGAATACCGTTATTAATGCCGCTCATACTTAAATATGTAATAGATAATATTATTAATGCAGAAGGACTGAGTTCTCCAGAGAAAACGACAAACTTATTATGGTTAATGGGTATATCCTTTGTAGTATTCCTCGTGCTACGTCCTCCTGTAGAATACATACGACAATATTTGGCGCAATGGGTAGGTAATAAAATCCTTTATGACATAAGGGATAGACTATTTGATCATCTGCAAAAACTTAGTTTGAAATATTACTCTAAGACAAAAACCGGGGAAATTATTTCCCGGGTAATACATGATGTCGAACAAACAAAAACTTTTGTAATGACAGGATTAATGAATGTATGGCTGGATTTAGTAACAATTCTTATTGCAATAGGTATTATGATGACAATGGATGTAGGCTTAACTCTCGTTGCAATAATACTATTTCCATTCTATGGGTTTTCGATTAAGTATTTCTATGGCAAATTAAGAAGCTTACCCGTGAAAGATCACAGGCTCTTGCGAGGTACAAGGACATTTGCATGAACGCGTCCAAGGTGTACCGGTTACCAGAAGCTTTGCATTGGAGGATTACGAGCAGAAGCAATTCAGTTACCGAAATGAGAACTTCCTGGATAAAGCATTGAAACACACCAGCTGGAATGCAAAAACATTTGCTGTTACCAATACCATTACTGATCTTGCTCCGTTACTTGTTATCGCGTACGCGGGGTATCAGGTCATTCATGGTAACTTGACGTTAGGTACAATGGTAGCTTTCGTTGGTTACATGGAAAGAGTATACAGTCCACTTCGACGACTAATTAATTCATCAACTACGCTTGTGCAATCTATTGCTTCAATTGATCGTGTTTTTGAATTACTTAATGAAAAATACGATGTTGTAGATAAAAAAGATGCAAAACAGCTTATGGATGTAGAAGGATATGTTGATATTGAAAATGTATCCTTTCGGTATGATGAGGAAGAGCTGGAAGTTCTTAATAACGTTACATTACATGTGAAGGCAGGAGAAACAATTGCATTTGTTGGTATGAGTGGTGGAGGAAAATCTACGTTAATTAGTTTAATCCCTCGTTTTTACGATGTTACCAAAGGAGCGATTAAAGTCGACGGAAATAATGTGCAACATGTAAATGCACGTTCGTTGCGTAATAATATTGGCATGGTGTTACAGGATAATACGTTATTTAGTGAATCTATTGCTATGAATATCCGAATGGGGAAACCTGATGCAACGGATGAAGAAGTGGTTGCTGCGGCTAAAGCTGCGAATGCTCACGAGTTTATTGAAAGTCTTCCTTACGGTTATGATACATTTGTTGGGGAACGAGGAGTTAAGTTATCTGGTGGTCAAAAACAGCGGATAGCTATCGCACGTGTATTTCTAAAAAACCCGCCAATTTTAATTTTTGATGAAGCTACGTCTGCGCTTGATTTGGAAAGTGAACATACAATTCAAGAGGCTTTAGAAAAGCTTGCCTCGGAAAGAACAACTTTCATTGTTGCTCACCGACTTGCAACAATTACACATGCAGATAGAATTGTGCTTATCGAAAATGGAGAAATTGTAGAAGTTGGTTCACATGAAGAATTAATGCGTAAGCAAGGCGGATATTATAATTTATACCAAGTGCAGCACTTGGATGATGGTACGATTTAATAAAAAAGCATCCTTTCAAAGGATGCTTTTTTATATCTATTCACTCATAGCCGCAAATGCTTTATCAACTGCGTCAATCGTTTGTTCTATATCTGTTTCTGTATGTGCTATTGTTAAGAACCATGCTTCGAATTTAGATGGGGCGAGATTAATCCCTTGCTTTAGCATTAGCTTAAAGAATTTTGCGAATGCCTCTCCATCACTTGCCTCGGCTTGATCATAATTAGTGATTTTTTGGTCTCCAAAATATAAAGTAAGCGCACCGCATAATCTATTCACAGATACAGGGATGCCGTGTTTTTTCGCCTGGTGAAGGATACCTGCCTCCAATTTTTCTCCCAATTGATCAAGTTTTTCGTAAACGCCTCTTCTTGAAGAACCTCTAAACAAGCAATTCCTGCTGCCATCGAGCGGGGTTACCTGCCATAGTTCCAGCTTGGTATGCAGGCCCGAGTGGTGCCACCTGTTCCATAATATCCATTCTGCCTCCATATGCTCCAATTGGAAGTCCGCCGCCAATAATTTTACCCATCGCTGTCATGTCTGGTTCAATACCATAAACTTGCTGGGCACTTCCATAGGTGAAGCGGAAGGCTGTAATAACTTCATCATAAATTACGAGAGCACCAGCTCTATGTGTGATGTCATTGACTGCTTCTAAGAAGCCTTCATGAGGTTCAACAATACCGAAGTTTCCAACAATTGGTTCTACCAAAACTGCTGCAATTTCGTCCCCCCATTTAGTTATTGCTTCGTTAAAGGCATCTAAGTCATTAAATGGTACAGTAATCACGTCTTGAGCAACAGCTTTAGGAATGCCCGCAGAATCTGGTGTTCCTAATGTAGCAGGACCAGAACCAGCTTGTACAAGAACCGCGTCAAAATGTCCGTGGTAGCAACCAGCAAATTTAATTACTTTGTTGCGACCAGTATAAGCTCTAGCTACACGAATAGTTGTCATTACTGCTTCTGTCCCGGAATTAACAAAACGCACTTTTTCCAGTGAAGGAATTGCTTCTTTAATCATTTTAGCAAATTGATTTTCCAATTTTGTTGGGGTGCCATATAGTACCCCGGTTGTAGCAGCATGAGCAATTGCTTTAGCTATATGCGGATGGGCATGGCCTGTAATAATTGGTCCATATGCTCCTAAATAGTCAATATATTTATTTCCGTCTACATCCCAAAAGTAAGCACCTTGTCCTCTTTCCATATAAACAGGAGTTCCACCTCCAACTCCTTTATAGGCACGTGATGGAGAATTAACTCCTCCCACAATATGTTGCAATGCTTCTTTATGTAATCGTTCTGAATTAGTAAAGTCCATTAAAAATTATCCTCCTTTAAGCATCAAATCAATTAACAATATAACAAAATAAACGATTAGAGTACATTACGGTTTCCCTACATTATCGTAAACCTCTTGTAAATAAATGACAAGCTTAAGAAAAAGAAGCATAGACTGATTATATAGAAAAGGATAGAGAGGGTTCCTATGAATACAATTCCTGTTATTAGCTTAATATTAATTAGCGTGATCATCCTTAAAAGCATTATTAATTTTATTCCAATTGGAAAATACAAGATAGAGTTAAAGGATAGCCGCTTTTCCTCTGAGCTATTCTTTACTCTATTTATTACGTATATTGTTGTGATTATAGGATTTGGTTTAGTGTATTTTATCCTCTCTTTACAAAATACTATCTTAGTGGAAAATGGCGAATTAAGAGAGGTAGGAAAACTCGGTTCTTTCATCCATTCGATGTATTTTAGTGGAGTAACCATTTTAACCATCGGCTATGGCGATATTACCCCAATCGGAATTGGGAGGTTGATCGCAATTGCTGAAGCACTTATTGGATATATATTGCCTGCCGCTTTTGTATTAAGAGTAGTGGAGTTAAGAGGGAGAAGTAGAGATGAATGAAGGATAAAGGTTACTATGGTATAGTAGACATACTATCATTCAGGAGGGGTATAATGGCTGTCGAAGTAGGTAAACAAGTAAAAGACTTCACATTACCTGACCAGCAGGGAAATGAAGTTCGTCTATCTGATTTTAAAGGCAAGAATGTAGTTCTTTATTTTTACCCAAAGGACATGACACCAGGCTGTACCACGGAGGCATGTGATTTCCGTGATGCATATGAAAGCTTTGGTGAGTTAGATGCAGTAATTATTGGTGTGAGCCCAGACCCGATTGAGCGGCATCAGAAGTTTATTGATAAACATGATTTGCCTTTTTTATTGCTTGCAGATGAGAATCATAAGTTGGCAGAGGAATTTGATGTATGGAAACTAAAGAAAAACTTTGGTAAAGAATATTATGGAATTGAGCGTTCAACATTTATACTTGATAAAGAAGGCAACTTAATTAAAGAATACCGAAAAGTGCGCGTGAAAGGGCATGTGGAAGCGGCACTTGAATATCTACGTGCAAATCAATAAAAGGTGTGAAGCAGTCTTTAACAGGCTGCTTTTTTTATGTTTTCTGGTCCCTATCGAGTACTACCAATTTTTTCTTGAATAACGCCATATGGATTTCGAATTGAAGTAAGTATACAGGATCTTTTTGTAATATAAAGGAATACGCAAGAATAGATTTTTAATAGAGAACGAGTTTTAATTCTATTAGAAATTAGGTGATTGTATGATGCATGAAAAACAAAAAGTATTAGTACGTTCACGAAAAAAGGGACTCTCGAGGTATTTTTTCATAAAGCGGACCATGGATATTTGTATAAGCATCATTCTATTATTTCTACTGTCTCCGTTACTTGCATTCATTAGTTACCAAATAGTAAAGAAAGAAGGAAGACCGATTCTGAGTCGGAAGTCGTGTGTTGGTAAAAATGGCAGAGGCTTTCAAATGCTTTATTTTCGTACAATGACCAACCCATCACGTGTCATTCATGCTTTTCCGGAAGCAAAAACAAAAACGATCCCAATTCATTATTATCAGCAATCCATCAGTATTGTTACGCCAACAGGCAGGTGGCTTAAGAAGTATAATCTAGATAAATTACCCCAATTATGGAATGTGTTAAAAGGGGAAATGAGCTTCGTTGGCCCGCTGGCAAAGGAGTCAGACAAAAATAATTTAGCGAATTCAAGCCGCCTTTCTATGAGACCAGGTTTGACCGGACTTAATTTAATAGAAGAAATTGAAAAACATAGCCAAGCGTATGGTGAAGAAGAACGCTTCTATTGTAAATATTGTTCATTTAAGTTGGATATAAAAATTGCTTGGAAATCAGTGAAAAAAACATTGACTAATTAAGATTCATAACCTTCTTAGTTTTCAATGCATATAAAATCCTTTAGTATAGAGTATATATTAAGGGAGGTTATGCATCTTGATCCTTTTTTCGGCAAAAATATCAGAAAAACATCAGACCAGATTAAAAGAAGAATTTACTGAACAGCAGTTCATTATGTGTTCCTCGATGGATGAAGCGAGCGCTTATTTGAAAGCAGCGGAAATATTAGTAACATATGGAGAAGATTTAACTCCTGAATTAATCGAACATGCCGCTCAATTAAAATGGATTATGGTTTTATCTGCAGGAATGGACCGGATGCCATTTGATGCTATTAAGGCTAAAGGAATTCTTGTAACCAATGCGCGTGGCATTCATAAAACACCGATGGCAGAGTATGCAATATCTATGCTACTTCAAGTATACCGACAGGCAAACACGTTAATGGAAAAAGAAAAGGCCCATGAATGGGATCGTAATGTTCGAATGGAAGAATTGAATGGAAAGACGATACTTGTGGCAGGGGCTGGAGCAATTGGCCAGGAAGTAGCTCGACTTGCAAAAGCTTTTCAAATGAAAACAATTGGTCTTTCAAGAAGTGGGGAGCAGAGAGAATACTTTGATGAAAATTATCAATCGACTGAGCTGGAGAGCTTATTGCCAGAAACAGATATCATTGTATCTGTGCTGCCCAGCACAAAAGAGACAAAAGATTTTTATACATATGAACATTTCAAAAAGCTTCCAAAGCATGCCGTGTTTTTAAATATGGGACGAGGGGATGCAGTGAAAACAGAAGTTATCTTAGATGCGATAAGAAATAAAGAAATAGCACATGCTGTTTTAGATGTTTTTGAAGAAGAGCCTCTACCAAATGACCATCCTTTTTGGGATGAGGAAAATATTACTGTTACACCACATTTGTCAGGGATTTCCAAGCTATACCAAACCCGGTCATTAGATATTTTTGAAGAAAATCTTAAGATATACCTTCAAGGTAAGGATGATTTTGTAAACAAAATTGATGTTAGCAGGGGTTATTAAAAGAACCTTATTAAAATGGTTCATGCAGTCTAAGTGGAAATATTAGTTATAATGATTCTTAATTTATAATATACTTTTATTGACAGAGAGCCATGGTAAGCAGTACACTATTTATAAAGATTATAAATTGATAATATCCTTATAATTAGACAAAATACTGAAAGAGAGGTGGATGACGGTGTCTGAAAAACGTTTACGACAAGCAATAGATACACTAAAAGAATCAGGCGTCCGGATCACACCACAACGCCATGCGGTATTGGAATATCTTTTAAATTCCATGGTTCATCCAACAGCCGATGAAATATATAAAGCACTGGAAGGTAAATTTCCGAATATGAGTGTTGCAACAGTTTATAATAATCTGCGTGTCCTGAAAGAAATAGGGTTGGTAAGAGAGCTCACCTATGGAGATGCTTCAAGCAGATTTGATTGTAATACTTCCGAGCATTATCATGCTATATGTGAATCATGCGGAAAAATAGTTGATTTCCACTACCCTCCATTGGATGAAGTAGAATCATTGGCGGAGCAGGTTACTGGTTTCGATGTGAGTCATCACCGGATGGAAGTGTATGGAACGTGCGAAGCGTGCCAACAAGTCGCCACACAAAAGCATTAATACTCCACAAATGGCAATAGCCTGAACAAGTTATTTTCGCTTTATAAATTTTTTATCTATAAAAACCCAAATGTGTAACATGCGCATTTGGGTTTTCTTGCTGTTTTAGGGGGGAGAGGCTAAATGAACAACGGCATCTATAGGTGTGACCAGTTCAGATCGATAAAAAGAATCCACAAAGTTATTTCTTGAAATCAAACCAGTTTTACTTCAACCCATCTCCTCACGCTATTTATCAGCCAAATTCGAGAATAGGAAGGAAGCTCATCGAGCAATATTTCCTTTACTTCTATTTCCCCCTTATCGAGAAGTTGCTCTCGAAATGTTCCTGCCAAAAGACCTGATTCAACTGGAGGGGTATACCGCTTTCCGTTTTTTTCTACAACAATGTTGCCGTTAGTAAATTCCGTTACTTCTTTATTTTCATTCCATAAGAGTACATCGAATACATCCGTATTTGAAGTAAGATGTTCCTTGTAGATAGCACGGTTCGTCGTTTTATAATATAGAAATGGGTTGGTACGATCAATTGGTTTAGTTGCAAGGCCAACAGACAGAATATTGGTAAAGGGAGAAGCGGCTTTTGCTTCGATTTCCGTGTCGCCGTTCTCGTTTACAAGTAAACGGACTTTCCAAAGATCATCATTCAAATCTTCTAGGTAGTTAGTTAAATCCTGTTTGATCTTTTTCGTATCTATTTGGAAATTAAAAAAGTCGGCAGTTTTTCTTAAGCGTTCTAGATGTAATTCTAACAGGAATAATTCCCCATTCTCATACCCGATTGATTCTAATAGTTGGAATGGTTCATGTTTTACATCCAACACCTTGGCTTTCGTGATGACCTCTTCATATTCCTCATCCGTTTTTGAATCCCAAGTTATCCCGCCGCCCACTCCATAAGTAACATTTCCTTTTTCTTTGTCTAAAATAACCGTTCGAATTGGTACGTTAAAGACAGCCTCATTTTTCGGTGTGATGTAACCCATTGTTCCACAATATACATCTCTCGGCTCATCCTCCAGCTCATTAATGATTCTCATCGTGCTAATTTTAGGTGCGCCTGTAATTGAACCACATGGAAAAAGTGCTTTAAATATATCGGTAATTGTGTGTTGCGCTCCTATTTCAGCTGTAACTGTTGAAGTCATTTGATGGACAGTAGGGTATGTTTCAATAGAAAATAATTCAGGTACTTTAACTGTTCCAGGAATGGCAATTGCCCCTAAGTCATTTCGTAACAAGTCAACAATCATCACATTTTCCGCTCGATTTTTTTCGGAATGATAAAGCCATTCTTTATTTTTGGTATCCTCAAAAGTTGTATTTGCTCGTGCTACAGTCCCTTTCATTGGTCTTGTGGTTAATTTCCCTTCTTTTAAATGGAAGAATAATTCCGGCGACGCTGATAGAATGGAGTAATCACCAATATCAAAATAGGCACTGTAATTTGCAGATTGAGCTTTACTCAAGCTGGTATAGTACGATAAAGGATCACCATGGAAGGCTGCATGCATCCGTACAGTATAATTCACTTGGTATGTATTTCCGCTTTCAATTTGCTCTTTTATCTTATTTAAGTACTTCTCATATTCAGCCTTGGAGCTACGGTGTGACCACTTAGAAGTCCGGAATGGTTTATAGCTTTTAATCTCTCTTTGCTCAGGCTCATTAAAGATACCAAACCACAGTAAAGGGAGATTTGGGTTGGAATGAGTGAATGCTGCATGGTCAAAGGCAGAGGCAGCTTCATAGGAAAGATAGCCTGCAGCGTAATAGCCTTTATTTACAAGGTGTTGAATTTCTGCTAATGCTGGAAGCACTTCAGTTATAGATGAAGCTTGAATGATACGATCAGGATGTTGAAAAAGTAATGGAGCTTCATTTTTATCATTTGTACGGAAATTAAAATAGAGCAGGGGATCCATTCATTGGCACCTCTTTCTTTTTAAAAAAGTTTTTTAAAATCTCTAATCCCTGTTCAGTTAGAATTGCTTCTGGATGGGATTGGATGGATTCTATCGGATACAAGCTATGTCTTAATGCCATGATTTCTCCTTTATTCGTCCTAGCTGTTATATGGAGGCAATCAGGTACTGTAGTTGTATCGACAACAAGAGAGTGATATCTGGTCACAGTTAGCGGGTTGTTTAAGCCCTGGAATATACCCTTACCATCATGTTGAATGGATGATACTTTTCCATGCATAGGCTGTTCCGCTTTAATAACGCTTGCTCCAAAGGCTTGGGCAATAACCTGATGCCCCAAACATACTCCGAAAATAGGTAGTTGCTTATAAAAGTGTTCTACTACTTCTAAACAAATCCCTGCTTGATCTGGGCAACCAGGTCCAGGAGAAATTAATATATGAGATGGTTCCATTTCTTCTATTTCTTTAATAGTTATTTCATCATTACGCTTTATCCTGATCTCTAAATCGAGTTGTTTCAAATATTGTACGATATTATGAGTGAAGGAATCGTAATTGTCGATAACAAATATCATTGTAGTCCTCTTTCCGATAAAAAACTCCGCCACGAAGACGGAGTTTAATTATCCTTATTTTTTTGCTGTGACTTTAGTTCTTTTTTATATTTCCTCGTGTTATACTTCTCATCAAATTCTTTGCCTTCCAAATTCTTATCAAGTGTAAGTGGCTGTTTGCAATGCATGCAAGCATCTACACGACCTAGCATTTTTGTTGGCTTTTCGCAATTTGGACAGACAATAGGGACAGCTTTTAGTGATAATGTGCCAATCCAAAGGTAAACAACACAACTAAGCACAACCATTATTACTCCCAGAATGAAAAAGGTAACCATCAACCACTCTATCTTCTTTGTTAAAATTCCACCATACATTAAAAGAATCCCTGCAAAAATTAGTATTAATGCAAATGATCTTATTTTATTTATTTTACTTGAATAAACTAATTGCGCCATGCTTATCCTCCTTAATAATACAATAGTCAGTATAGCATATTTTAAAGAAAAGTTTGATGAAGAAAAAGGAATTCACGTAAATGTAACGAATTATTATATATAGAAATAGAAATAAATTGGAGGAAATCTGCAATGGAAAATTTCCTGAGACCTATATATCAAGAACATGCCAGTGATGCTGACACTTTGGGAATACTAATTATGGAAAGAACTAAACAAAATAGTCCAGTTACTGATAACTTTGACGTCATCCTGCTTATTATAATGAAGGAAGCAAAACAGGATTGGCATGTAAAACATTATGAATTTGATGATAAAACTGCTGCCATGCATGTAGTTAAAGAAGATGTACTTATGGAATGGATTGATAAAAGTGGATACCGAAGAGCGGTCGAGTGGATTATTTATGGACGGGTTATTTTTGACCGGAATGAATACATTTACCATTTGAAAGACCAGCTTAGGGATTTTCCGAATGAAAAGCGAAACTCTCGTAAGATGTTAGAGTTTGGAAAGCTAGTAAAAAGCTTTAATGAGGCAAAAGACTTGTATGAGTCAGGCGATTACAAAGATGCAAACAGTAAAATTCTGTACTCCCTGCATTATTTAGCTCGACTGGCGGTTATTGAAAAAGGCTATTATCCGGAAGTAACTGTCTGGAGTCAGGTGAAGCAAATAGATCTTGAAGTTTATAAGTTATATGAAGAATTCATTGAAGGAAACGAAGAGTTAGAGAAAAGAATTCAGCTAATGATTATAGCTATGGATTTTGTATTAAGCAGCAGGGCACTTGCTTCCTCACAACAACTTTTAACTGTAATGAAGACAAAAGACACACCTTGGTCTTACGGAGAATTAATTGAGCATCCTGATATTAAGGATTTTTCTCTTGATCTCACAGCTATTATTTCTTACTTAATTGAGAAAGAAATAATAATGACGGTTAAGCAGGAAACTAAAGGTATAGATGTATACCATCGGAAGTATATGATCAACGAAGAGAGTTAAATGAAGTTAGATGAATGGATTCTCGTCTAAGGTGAGGATCCATTTCTATCTATTTGATTATAGATAGTGTCCTTAATTGCAATGATTTAGGGGCTAGATTGCGTTGTATGTCACAATGTGTAATAATTTGTTAAAGTTTTTGTTGACTTTGTAATGTAACCATGATAAAGTTAAATCCGTCGCAAAAAACGAATGGATTTTTGGTCAGACAGCGAAAAAAATATATAAATTACTTATTGACTTAGCTCAAGTAAGTGTGATATATTAATAAAGTCGCCAAATTGATTAGCGGCACAACAGCTTATGAAATAACAAAAAAGTTGTTGACATGATATCTGAAACATGATATATTAATAAGGTCGCTATTTTAAATGAGTGACTAACAAATTCGTTC
>NZ_BAZS01000018.1 GCF_001310895.1 Virgibacillus halodenitrificans JCM 12304
AATAAATGAAAATAGTCAGTTGACGAGGCTGGCTATTTTTTATGTCTTCAAAAAACATGTTCAAGCATTGTCTAAGAAATAAATAAGTCATTATCTATAAAAATAGTATGAATAATAAGTTACAGATTTCGACATATTTTTTGAAAACTAGTGCAAATTAATCAGGAAAAGAGTATAATGGTTTTTGTGACTTTTTCATCAGGGATTACATAAACAGGAGGGAATACAACATGAAATCATTCAGAAAATTATCACTGTTGTTAGTGGCAGCACTATTGCTTAGCATAATGGCTGCGTGTGGTGGCGATGATAATGAGGATAATGCAGGAGATTCTGCTGAAGGAAATAACGAGCAGGTCTTACACTTAACAAATGGAGATACAATTCCAACGATGGATGCATCGATGGCTACAGATGAGTATGCCTTTCAATTCTTAAGCAGTACCACAGATGGCTTATACCGTTTGGGGGAAAATGGAGAGATTAAAGAAGGAATTGCTACTAATCATGAAGTAAGTGAAGATGCGTTAACTTGGACATTTAATCTTCGTGAAGATGCTGTGTGGTCTAATGGTGACCCTGTTACAGCTAATGACTTTGTATATGCATGGCAACGTGCGGTTAACCCGGACACCGGTTCTGAATATGGACCATACATGATGAGTGGTGTAATTAAAAATGCTTCTGCGATAAGCAGTGGAGATAAAAAAGTAGATGATCTAGGTATTAAAGCACTAGATGACTATACTTTGGAAGTTACCTTGGAGAAACCTACGCCTTATTTTGAGTCTTTAACTACGTTTGGTACATTTTTACCTCTGAACCAGAAGTTTGTTGAAGAACAAGGGAAAGACTATGCAACTTCTACGGATACGTTATTATCAAATGGGCCATTTATCTTAAAAGATTGGGAAAGTACTGCTAATAAATGGAAGCTTGTAAAGAACCCTGATTATTGGGATGCAGATACAGTACAACTTGAGGAAATAACTTATGATGTAGTTAAGAACCCACAAACACTTGTTGATTTATATGAAAAAGGTGAAATTGATCGTGCAGATCTTTCTTCTGATCTTGTAGATCTTTATTCGACTAGAGACGATTTTAATACGATTACCGAATCTAGCATGACTTTTATTAAATTTAACCAGACTAAGTCAGAAGCACTTAAGAATGAGAATATCCGTAAAGCTTTGAGTCGTGCAGTTGACAAGCAAGCGTTAGTGGATGAAATTTTAAATAATGGCTCACTTGTCTCCAATGGAGCAGTGCCTCAGGATTTTGCTGCTCACCCTGAAACTGGAGAAGACTTCCGGGATATTAATGGTGATATGGTGACATTTAGCAAGGATGAAGCTAAGAAATATTGGGAAAAAGGTCTCGAAGAAATAGGTCAAGATAAAGTTGAGCTTGAATTTTTAAGTGGAGATAGTGAAACATCTAAAGTAATGAATGAATATATTGCAAACCAATTGCAAACGAATTTGCCAGGTCTCACTGTTACTTTAAAGCAAGTACCTTTCGAACAACGTCTTGATTTAACTACAAATATGGATTACGATATTGCGATTTCTGCATGGGGTGCAGATTATCTTGATCCTTACGGTTGGTTGAATCTATGGTTAACGGACGGCGGAAATAACGAAACTGGTTATTCAAGTGAAGAATATGACCAGCTCGTTCAGAGTACTGTAGGAGATTTAGCACAAAAACCAGTAGAACGATTTGAAGCTTCTCTTGAAGCTGAAAAGGTATTATTCGATGATGCAGTAATTGCACCATTATTCCAGAAAGCAAGAGCTCAATTAATTTCTCCTGAGCTGACGGGAGTAATTAATAATGCATTTGGAGCAAAGTATGAATATAAGTGGGCAAGCATGGAATAAATAGTATAAAGCAAGGTAAAAGATTATCAAAAGCAATGCTTTAGGGATAATCTTTTTTTTGTGAGAATGTGGTGGGGAGGATGACGGACATTGGGAGCAGGAAATCGAGAGTGAATGTCTATCATGGAGTAGATGACGGACATTGGGAGCAGGAAATCGAGAGTGAATGTCTATCATGGAGTAGATGACGTACATTGGGAGCGCGAAATCGAGAGTGAATGTCTATCATAGAGAAGTTGAGGTGTGCTCTTTCTTCAAAAATACGTAATTGTCTGATAAAATGACTTAGAGATTGCTTTTATGAAGGGGGAACGACAATGGAACTTCTTAATGCTTTAAAAGAATTTATACCAGCAGACAGAGTAACAATAAACGAGAACGTACTGGAACAGCATAGTTCCGATGAATCTTATCATACACCACAAACACCGGATGTCGTAGTATTTCCAAATAGTGCAGAGGAAGTAAGTAAGGTGATGCAAGTGGCTGCAGAGCTCAACATTCCAGTTGTACCTTATGGACTCGGTACAAGTTTAGAAGGAAATGTGATTCCGTATGAACGAGGAATAACAATAGATTTTTCATTAATGAATAAAATTTTAGAAGTAAGAGCAGATGATTTCTTAGTAAAAGTGCAACCAGGAGTTACACGGACACAGCTTGAAAAAGAACTAAAGAAATATGGCTTGTTTTTCACTGTTGACCCAGGAGCAGACGCAACTCTGGGAGGAATGGCTGCCACGAATGCGAGTGGAACGACCTCAGTAAAATATGGTATTATGCGTGATCAAGTTCGAGATTTAGAAGTTGTTCTAGCTGACGGAATGGTAATACATACTGGAAATATGGCTGCTAAGTCTTCTTCAGGCTATCATTTGAATAGCTTGTTTGTAGGTTCTGAAGGTACATTAGGATGTATAACAGAATTAACATTAAAAGTTCACGGAATTCCAGAAGAAATTATGGCTGGAAGAGCATCCTTTAAAACAGTTGCAGATGCAGTTAATGCTGTAATTGGAATTTTACAAGCTGGTGTACCAGTAGCCAGAGTAGAGTTAGTAGATGAGCAATCTATGAAACAAATTAATTCTTTTAGTGATACGAATTATAAAGAAGTACCAACACTTTTTCTTGAGTTTCATGGAAATGAGGCAGGCTTAAACCAAGATGTCTCGTTTACCAAAGAGATACTTACTGATTTCAACTGTGAAGAGATGGCTTTTGAAGCAGATACCGCAGCCAGAAATCAATTATGGGAAGCAAGACATAATGCCGCTTATGCATATTTGCACGGGAATCCAGGTAAAAAGCAAATGGTGACAGATGTCTGTTTACCAATTTCTGAACTTGCTGGAGCGGTAAAGGATGCAAGACAAGCAGTTGAAGCGTCCGGACTTATTGGCGGAATCGTTGGTCATGTTGGCGATGGAAATTATCATATCCTCCTCATGGTAGATGTAAATAACCCAAAGGATATAGAGAAGGCAAATCAGGTTAATGAACATATCGTTTCCTATGCACTTGCAAGGGGAGGAACATGTACAGGTGAACACGGCGTTGGAGTTGGTAAGCAAAAGTATCAGGAAAAGGAACATGGAGATGCATTATTAGTTATGCGTAAAATTAAAGCTGCCCTTGATCCGGAAAATATATTAAATCCAGGTAAGGTATTAGGTTAAAGTATATAAAAGAGTCTGTCTCAAAAAACAATTTTAGTGACAGACTCTTTTTTGAATATACATTTTTTACTTTTGAACAATTCCTTGAATAACATGGCATAATCCCGTATGTTTACTTCCTTCGTTTCTAACTGCTTCTCCGTAGTAGAAATGTAAACATTTATATTCCTTTATCCAATTTAAAATAGAGGCCGGATCATAAAGGTTTTCAATTGTTGGTGGCCCGCCAGTCTTATATTGGAATTGATCTTCTGAATAAACCTCAAACAAAATATAACCACCAGGTTTAACAGAATTAAATATATTAGTGAAAAAGTTCTCTTGGCCATTTTTTGGTACATGTCCAAAAACAAGAATGGCTGCATCATATTGGTTTTGAGCTACTTTTTCCTGTACCAAGTCTATTGCTTTTGTTTCTATAGTGACATTATTTCTATCGGCAAGCCGTCTCGCTTTATTTAATCCTTCTTCTGCCTGGTCGTATACAGTGACTTCGTGTCCTAACCCGGCAAGGTATACTGCATTCCTTCCCTCGCCCTCCGCAAAACACCCAATGCTAGAATGAGAGGGGATTCGATTGCTGTTTTCTTTTATGAACGCATTTGGATCTTCACCATAAATATAATAAGCCTCTGAAAATTGATCATTCCAATGTTTCTTTGACATTTTTTCTTCCCCTCTTTATGAGTTGATTTTGAAATGGTAACTTACTTCGTTTTTTGCTATTCCACCTTCATACGTACGCTCCGTAAAATGTACCATTTTATTTATATCTATTGTTAATATTGTAGAAGCTCGAGTACCGTAGCCATCGGCCTTAATAAATAAAGGCGATAAGTAACGTTCTAATTTAAGTCCTACACCAGTATCAGGCAATGCATGATCTTCTGCCATTTCGGCATCTGCCACAAGCTGAAGCAGGTCATCGTGAATCATTTCTGGATGTGTTTGTACATATTCTTTTAATTTACCTCTGCCTTTCGTAACTTTTGGCCATGGGCTATTGAGCAAATGATTACTCAAACTATGTGTGCCATCATTTATGGGTCTGATTTTATTTTCTTGGTTGCTATAGTAATAGAGAGAATCACTACTGCCTAGAATGACATTAAATCCAGCAAAGTTATCTTTGTCTTTTTGTAAGGAAGAAAGATATTCTATTGGTTTGACATTACCAGATAGAAAATTTGTAACAATGCTTCCACGGGATCGTTTTCCGGTTTCAGCTTGACTTGGATCTCGGTAATTGGTTAATGCGGCAAAACGTCCATTTTTTGTAATTCCCATCCAGGTCCCCATTTGTCGAAGATCCCTTCCTGCCAATATAAAAGGTTTGTCATCCCAAAAATGTGCTTGTTTTGTCGGTCTGTCATAAAATTCATCTCTGTTTGCAGCTACGATTAATTTATAATTTGCGTGTTGCTGAAAGTGCAAATTAATTAGGCACATAGAGGCCCACCTCTACTTACAGTATATTTCTTCATGGTATGCCCCAGGAAGTTTGCTTAGTAAAAGTATATCATCAAACAAATTACAATGAGAAAGTTTTTGCTCTAATCTATTTGTTCTTATAAACACAAAAGGACGATCGCAAAATACGATCGTCCTATATAACAAACTATTTCACTGGTATTGTTTCTGTTTCAGTAACTTTTTCGATCCAGTTAAATGGATCCTTTTCTTTTCCATATTGAATGCCGGTTAATGTTTCATAAAGGGCCTTAGCTACTTTGCCTGTTTTACCGTTGTTAATATGCAAATCCTTACCTTCCCAGCTTAATTGTCCAATAGGAGAGATAACAGCTGCCGTACCTGTGCCGAATGCTTCCTCTAAAGTACCATCCATGTGAGCTTGATATAATTCTTCCATGGAGATTCTTTTTTCCGTTACAGGTAATTGCCAATGCTTTAATAGTTGGATGACAGAATTTCGTGTAACACCTTCCAATATACTTCCGTTTAACGAAGGGGTTACAATCTCGCCATCGATTTTAAAGAAAACGTTCATACTGCCAACTTCTTCAATATATTTTTTTTCTACTCCATCCAACCATAAAACCTGGGTGAAGCCCTGTTTTGCACATAATTCTTGAGCTTTTAAGCTGGAGGCGTAATTCCCACCGGTCTTTGCTTCTCCGGTGCCCCCTTTAACTGCGCGGACAAAGGTGTTTTCGACTGCAATTTTTACAGGATTTATTCCTTCCTTGTAGTAGGCGCCTACAGGTGATAAGATGACGATTAGTTTATAATGGTGTGCCGGTGCTACGCCAATAAAAGGTTCTGTTGATATAATGAATGGACGAATGTAAAGAGAAGTTCCTTCAGCAGTTGGTACCCAGTCTTTTTCCATATGAACAAGCTGCTTAATTGCTTTCAACACGTGCGACTCATCAATTTGTGGAATACAAAGACGATCATTCGAACGATTCATACGTTCCAGGTTTTTTTCCGGGCGAAATAATTGGATATCGCCATCCGGTGTATAATAAGCTTTTAAACCTTCAAATACCGACTGGCATAGTGAAATACCATGGCAGATGGATCGATGGTCAATGGCTGATAAGGTATAATGCGGGCATCATGCCATCCTACCGGTTCCGTGTAATCGATCACTAGCATATGATCTGTGAAAATCCTCCCAAACTCCAATTCCTCGGTTTTCGGCTTTTCTTTTGGTGATTTACAATGCTCTACTTCTACTGTCCATTCTTCCATGTCACTGTCCCCTTGTTGTTAAAAATTTTAATACTAATAATAAGCTATATTCAATATAAACGCAACCCTAAATTTTCAGTTTTTTAGAATTAATTAAAATGTCTACTGAATTGTAGTATAATTTGACGTAATTATGAATTGAAAAGGGGGAATACAGATAATGAAAAAAGCTATTATATTTGATTTGGATGACACTCTATTGTGGGATGCAAAGAGTGTAAAAGAAGCATTTAAAGCTACCTGTGAGGTGGTTCGTGAAAGATATGGTGTTGACCCTGAGCTGTTAGAGGAAAAAGTGAGGGAGCGAGCCAGACAATTATATGCAGGTTATGACACGTATGCATTTACTAAAGAGATAGGAATTAACCCATTTGAAGGACTTTGGGGGAATTTTAATGATGAAGGCAAGGACTTCAAAAGATTAAGAGAAATAGTGCCTCAATATAAAAAGGATGCTTGGACGTTGGGTCTAAAGGACATCGGTGTAAATGATGTTGCATTTGGTAAAGAACTGGCTAACACATTCCCCGAAATGAGAAAAAGACATCCGTATGTTTATGAGGAAACGTTTGAAGTGCTTGATGAGTTAAAAAATAATTATCCTCTTGTATTACTAACCAACGGTTCTCCAGAACTACAATTTACAAAATTGGATATTACACCTGAACTGCAATCGTATTTTGAACATATTGTTATTTCTGGTGCTTTTGGAAGGGGGAAACCAGATGTAAGTATATTTAATCACGTACTGGACCTTCTCAAGTTAAGTAAGGAGGAAGTCATGATGGTTGGAGATAATTTACATACAGATATATTAGGGGCATCAAAGGCCGGGATCGACTCTGTATGGGTTAATCGTAATGGGAAGGAAAAGAATAATGAGATTGTTCCTACATATGAAATAAGTAGCTTACGGGAAATTCATAAGTTGCTATAGAACCCCACTAAGATTCAAAGTCTAAAAGTTATTGAATAAAGTAAAAGCCGGACGCACTCGAAAGATAGTACTAATTTTCGGGTTCGTCCGGCTTTATTGTTTGCAACACTGAAATCCAGCAGTCCTTCGTATCTATAAATCTACTGCCATTACTTCCTTTATTTCTTCAAGGTTTTTTAGGGCATTGATCTCTGCATCCTCCAAATGTTTATCAACCGTTAACATCATAATGGCATCGCCACCCATATCAGAACGATCCACTTGCATTGTAGCGATATTAATCTGATGTTCTGCCAACAAGCTTCCCATTCTACCAATAACGCCTGGTTGATCTTGGTGATGAATTACGACAATATGGCCCTGTGGAGTGACATCAACACTATAATTATCAACCTTAACAATACGTGGCCCTAAGCCGTTTAATAGTGTGCCAGAAACCCTTCGTACTCCTGACTTCGTTTTCACTTCTAAAGTCAGAAGGTTAGCAAAGCCTCTCGCTTTTGATGTTTTACTTTCATTTACATTAATTCCTTTTTTATCAGCAAGGAACATTGCATTTACATCATTTACATGGTCACCAAGGTGGCGTTTTAGTATTCCTTTAATTGCATTTCTTGTGATTGGAGCTATTTCTCCTGCTGACACTTCCCCGGAATAGGTAACATTAATTTCCTCAGGCACTTCATCAGTTAAATAGATAAGGAAGGTGCCAAGCTTTTCCGCCAGCTCAAAATAAGGCCTGATTTTACTTAATATGTCGCTTGGGACGGATGGAAGATTTACAGGATTGTTTACAGCGCCAGATACAAGAAAATGCATGACATCTGCACATACATCAATGGCAACATTCTCCTGTGCCTCTACCGTGCTCGCACCAAGGTGTGGTGTAGCAATAACTTCTGGTAAATCGAGAAGTTTGTTATCATAAAAAGGCTCTTCTTCAAAAACATCTAGTGCTGCGCCTGCCACTTTTCCTGAAAGAACTGCATCATACAAGGCTTCCTCATCTATAATCCCACCACGAGCACAATTCACGATTTGAACACCATCTTTCATTATTTCGAAAGCTTCTTTATTAAGTAAATGCCTGGTTTCTTTTAACAATGGTGTGTGAATAGTAATGAAATCTGCAGCTTTAAGAACATCTTGAACAGATCCATAGTCCAGCCCCATAGCTTCTGCTTTCTCCTCTGTTAAAAATGGATCATATGCCATTACATTCATTCGCTGGCCTTTGGCTCGATAAGCAACCTCAGCGCCAATTCTACCTAGACCAATGACACCTAACGTTTTATTTTTTAATTCGGTCCCAACATACTTTTTACGATCCCATTGTTGGTTTTTGAGAGATAAATAGGCTTGTGGAATATTTCTCGCCAATGCCATCAGCATCGCCATTGTATGCTCAGCAGCCGAATTCGTATTACCATTTGGTGCATTTACTACGATTATCCCATTTTCCGTAGCTGCCTCCAGATCAATATTGTCAACGCCGACTCCAGCACGCCCAATGATTTTTAAATTTACTGCTTTCTCAATTAAATCGCGAGTGACCTGTGTTTGGCTCCTTACCAATAATGCATCATAACCAGTAATTCGGATTTTCAACTCTTCAGGTGTCAGGTCTGTAGCAATGTCTGCTGTAAAATCCTCTGACTGGAGGAGTGGATGGATACCTTCTTCGCTAAGTGGATCGGTGATCAAGACTTTATGTGCCATTTATAAATAACCTCCTGAATTTATAGTTGTTGAATGTACACTTCTTGTGCGGCCTGAATTCCTCGACCTAATGTAATATCTTTTCCTATCTTTTTAATGCCGATTTCTATTAAACTAATGGATTGAAGCACGTCTGCAGGTGAGCAGTAACCCATATGACCAACGCGAAAAATTTCTCCTTTTAGATGCTGCTGGCCACCGGCTACAGTCATTTTGAAATCCTGCTTAATTATATTTCTAAGATCCTCTGGATTGAAATCCTCTGGTTTTATGGCCGTAACTGTAGGGGAGGCGGCTGGGTCGCTTGTTAAAAGCGGAATATTCATTGCTTTAAATGCTGCTCTTGTCATATTCATCATTACTTGATGTCTCTGATATACCTTTTCTAACGTTTCACTCTCCAATAGTTGCAGCACTTGCTCTAAACCGAATAATAGAGACACTGCTGGAGTAAATGGTGTAGAATTATTCTCTAGATTATCCCGGTATTTTTGCAGGTTAAAATAAAAACGGGGTTGTTTATTCTTTTCTATTACTTTCCACGCCCTGTTACTTGCAGCAATAAATGTAAGCCCGGGTGGCAGCATCATTGCTTTTTGAGATCCTGTTACGAGAACGTCAATGCCCCATTCGTCCATTTTGGTTTCCACTGCACCAACACATGATACACCATCCACAATAAACAACGCATCTGAATTAGTATGTACTGTTTCGGCTATATCTTTAACCGGATTTAATACTCCCGTGGAGGTTTCACAATATGTTGCGAACACTGCTTTGATGGAAGGATGTTTTTTTAGTAATTCAGAAACTGCTTGAGCTTCTGCCGCATTACCCCAACGGACATCGTGTAGATGAGTAGTAATATTATACTCTTGACAGATTTTGGCAAACCTCTCCCCAAATGCTCCAGTAATAATAACTAATACCTCATCCCCGGGCTGTACGGTATTTACTACAGCTGTTTCTAAACCTGCAGTTCCACTTCCTGCAAGTACCATTATTTCTTGCTTCGTACCAAATATTGGCTTTAATCTATGCTTGATGCTTTCTAAGAGAGATTTGGTTTCCTGATCCCTGTGCCCAATCATTGGTTGGTTCATTGCCCGATTCACAGAGGGGGGAATAGGTGTGGGTCCTGGTATTCTTAAAATTGTTTGTTCTGCAAGCATACTTATTATCGACTCCTTTTTGAAATCCGAACATTATTAGACTTTTAACCTTAAAAAGTTTGTTAATCATTATGTTGTGTAAATATTTAAAATCATAGCAGAAATAAATATAATGTCAATAAAATATATGAAATTTAGAATTTGTTTTTAAGATAGGGAGATTTTTAAAAGCTGTAGGAAAGGCAAATCAGTAGTAGGAGAAGGGGTTTTACACTTTAAGTACTTTTTTGAACAATAAAAAAGGTGAACAATTTTATGTTCACCATTTCATTAATAGTCTCTTTTAATAGCAGATTCACTCATATTTGTATTATTTACCATTGGTTCATTCGTGGCATCATGCCCCATTTTTAAATCATTATTTGCAATTACAAGTACGCCACCATCTTCAATTGCATCCACATATTCCTTGGCTTGTTTATCTGTTACAGCCGAATTTAACAGGCGGTCGTGTAAGTGCGGATGTGTTCCCGCATCATTTGAGAAGACACGTTTTACTTTGTCCATGAAAGTAGGTTCTTCCTCATCAGTCACACTACTTTCAACAGATACATCTGTTCTTTTGTCTAGCTCTTCGAAGTCATCAGAGTTGGCGAATACAGTAATGTTTTCAGATTTATAGCCTTTTAATTCTAAGTTGCTTACAAGTCTGATTACTTCATCATTTGCTTGGAAAGGACCAAAGACTTCCTTACCCATATGCAACCTCCTTTTATAAGAAAAACTACCTATATAAGTAACTTCCCAGCACTAAGAGGTTTAAAACATGGGAGATCATAAAAATAGAATCTATTTTTGGAAAAGAATAAAAATTTACTAGTTCCAAATTTCTTTAGCAACCTCAACGATAAGTTTTAATTTTTCCCATTGCTGTTCTTCCGTTAGTTTATTACCGTGATGGGTGGAAGCAAATCCACATTGTGGACTTAAGCAAATCTGTTCTAAGGGAACGTATTTAGCAGCATCCGTTATTCTTGCCTTGATTGCTTCTTTTTCCTCTAGATTTCCAAACTTGGAGGTGACTGCACCAATTACAACCTGTGCTCCCCCATTGGGAATATGTGCTAATGGCTGAAAGTTGCCAGATCGATCATCATCGTATTCAAGAAAGAAGCCATTTACTTCTTCTTTTGCAAATAAAGTAGGAGCTATCTGTGCATAACTACCTTCAAATGCCCATGTCGATTTATAGTTACCCCGACAAAGGTGGGTGGTAATGGCAAGATCAGCAGGTTTTGCTTCCAATACACTATTGACAACGCGTAGTGCCAATTCTATTAATTGTTCTCTTGAATAATCTGGCTCATATGCGAAGAGGTCATCCACGTTTAGTCCAGCAATATAAACATCATCGAATTGAAGATACCGTACTCCAGCTTTATAGAATGCTGCCACGGCATCTTGATATGCTTTAATAATGTCATCAGCATATGTTTCTACATCAGGATAAACCTCAGGGTTACGAATACCAGCGTGGAATAGTTGGTTTGGACTTGGAATGGTCTGTTTTGCTGTCGCACGCCCGTCTACAATGTTGTTAAATTCAATAAAATCCTGAATAAACGGATGATCTGGGTTGAAAGCTATTTTGCCTGTATTTCGTATATTGTATCGTTCTGTTTCTTCCCCCTGAAAATGGTAGCCTGACTCCGGTACAAATCCTTCTATTCCATCTAAATGCTCCAAGAAATCCAAGTGCCACCAGGAACGTCTGAATTCTCCATCCGTTACTACTTCAAGACCTATTTCAATCTGTTTATCTACTATTCTTTTAATTTCAGCTGTTTCTATTTCTCGGAGCTGACTAGCGGTAATAGTACTTTCTTTGAAATCATTTCTTGCTTTGTGCAATGTATCTGGCCGCAATAAACTTCCAACATGGTCGGCTTTAAATGGTGCTTTCGTCAATGTAACAGTCATCATCTAATCCTTCTTTCTTCATTTGTCTTTTTTGTAACCTATTTCTAAGGCAGAATCGCAAAAGATCGTACTGGGAATCCAGAAGCTCCTTCTACTTTCGGTACAAAATTTAAAATTGCTGCTCCAGTGGGAGGGAGTTGGTCGAGATTCGTTAATAATTCTACTTGGAACGTGTCTTGATCAAGTACGTAATATTCACCAGCCAGTTTTCCTCGTTTTTTAAAATCGATAGCAGAATCAGTATCGAATGTCTCATGTCCAATGGCTTTTATCTTTCTTTCCGTAAATAAAAATTTTAGAGCATCTAGTCCCCATCCAGGTGTGCGGTTATTACCATCTTCTCCTTTATTGTCAAAAGCTAGTTGATCTGGCCAACGTTTACTCCAATCTGTTCGTAAAGCTACAAATACATCGGATTCTATTTCCCCATGCTCCGCTTCAAAGTCGAGAATATCTTGAACACATAAAGTGAAATTAGGATCTAGTTGGGCTTCTTTTGATTTATTAATTACGATTAATGGTAGGACAAGTTCCTTTAAATCCAATTCATCAACATAACGCGAATTAGGTACGAAGTGGATTGGAGCATCTATATGTGTTCCATACTGACCTGCAAAGCTAAATTGTTGAGCAAAAAATCCGTCGCTGTGATCAAATAATGTTTTAAATTCCGCACCATCAAACCCAGCGA
The DNA here is from genome assembly GCF_001310895.1 of Virgibacillus halodenitrificans JCM 12304. Taxonomy (GTDB): domain Bacteria; phylum Bacillota; class Bacilli; order Bacillales; family Amphibacillaceae; genus Virgibacillus_Q; species Virgibacillus_Q halodenitrificans. Next base: position 12,720 of record NZ_BAZS01000018.1, read on the forward strand.
AATGAGGGGAATTCGGTCCGAAAGTGTGAGTTAAGTCTATCCATTGCTTTTGTTTCAATAAATCAATTGCTTGCAATAATTCGTTTTTTTCTTGGTGTACTAACTCATTTGTCATTACAATCACCTCTTTAATTGAAAGTTTATTAAGCTTTTAAACGATAACTTAAATTATGCTGCTTTAATGTTTTGTCTTTGCCAAACAAAAAGTGCTTTTCCATATCAGGTGAGTATTTGGAGTTAATGGTTTCAACACCGACTGCTTCTGCAACAGCTCGAAGCATTGCCGGAGATGCACCACAACATAAGCCAATATAATTAACGCCCAGATCGTTTGCTTCCTTCGCCCATTCTGCCAACTCATAACGGTTATGATAAAGTGGATCTAAAGCTGTTGGGAATGTGGTCTCTAAAGGCAAATGACAGCTACAGCCCCCATCTGGCAAGTTAAAAAAGGTTGGATGTTCTTCTGAAGTACGGTATGGAATTGGCAATGCTCCAACATAGCCATCTACATTTTTTCTGATATCAACTATATATGGTTGCATAGTGTGTGGCCCACGGAAACAGTTCATTCCTACAACCAATGCCCCTTTTTCGGAAAGAAGTCGGCATGCTTCTTCTACGGTATACCCATCACGGAGAATGTTTTCGCCCATTAAACCGAATGTAATAACAGCAGGCAAGCCTTGCTTTTTAATTTCCTCTAAAGCAATCAGAGCTTCTTCATAATAGTAGAAAGTTTCCCCGTTAACGAAATCTACACCTTCTTCTTTGCACCATTGAACCATTTCTGCAAATATTTCCCGAACCTTTTCTTTTGATTCAAGGTCATTCTGGTCAAATAAGTTTGTATTGGAGATATTTCCTCCTACCAGCGCTTCTTCGATTGGATGCTCCTTGGCTACTTCTTTAGCAAGACGGATTGCATTTCTGTTTAATGGTTCCAGTAAATCTTCCTTACCGATAATTCGCATCTTTTCTCGGTGGGCATTGTATGTAAATGCCAAGACAATGTCAGAACCTGCATTCATATAGTCGCGATAAGCCTGTTTTAAAGCTTCTGGGTGGTCCAAGGCGACTTCCGGAACAAAAGAGCCAGCCTGTAAATACCCTCTTCTTTCCAGTTCAAATAAGTAACCTTCACCAGCAATGACTGTCCCATCTTGTAGACGTTGTTCTAAACTTCTTTTCATTTTGTTTCCTCCTCTTTTTATTATGTGAACAGAAAAAGCCCCTTCTAAAAATAAGAAGAGGCTGTTGTCACCAAAATATTGTTTCTCCTCTTATCTTCAAGCATGTAATATGCTTCTGGAATTGGCACAGTACTTTGCTAAGTCTGTTGCCGAGGCTTCAAAGGGCCAGTCCCTCCACCTCTCTGGATAAGAATTCTAACTATTCAATTTGATATTAAGTAATAACATACAGGAGCAAGAATGGATTGTCAAGTGGATAATTGAAAATTCATATCTTTCACTAAACGATATTCAATTAACAAAAATCTATTATATATAGTAGTTTCTTTCATGCACCCGCATAATAGTTTAAAATAATACTAGGAATACTAAATTAATAAGCAGGAGATTATCGAATGTTCAAAAACTCAGAGAAATTTTTAACAGCATTTAATCGAATTGAAAAAGAGTTAAGGTCCATGATGATTAACAAAAAAGATTTAGGATTTTCTAAAATGGTTAAAATACTGAGGAATTCCAATTCTTTGGTAAAACGTTACAGCGAGGACCTATTGGAATTTGCTGAACTGCGAAACGCAATTGTACATAATAAAGTGGAGCTTACCCATGCAATAGCAGAACCACATGATTCGATCGTTGATAAAATAGAAACAATCCAAGAAGAGCTTGCACATCCAAAAAAAGTTATTCCCTTATTCAACAAGAAAGTACATTATTTTGATGAACAGGATTCTTTAGCAGATATGCTACACATCATTCATGAGAAAGGGCATACCAAATTTCCAGTATACGCTAATCAAACGTTTATGGGTTTACTTACACAGAAAGGAATTACAAATTGGCTTGCAGAAAATAATGGAGAGGGTAGTTTCTCTTTCAACGATATTTTATTGAAGGATGTGCTCCCATTCGAAGAAAAAGATAATGTGCTATTTATTTCAGCTTCAACCTCCATCTATGCAGCAGTTGAACTCTACAAGGAATATGCATCAAAGGGAAAACGGCTTGAAGCTTTGTTAATAACTAGAAATGGATCGCAGGAAGAAAAACTAGCAGGGATTATCACTACCTCTGATATTCTTGAAATTCCATAAATCTGAAGTGGAAGAAAAATGGAAACCTTTTTCTTCTCTTATCGTATAGAAAAGTAAATGAAAAATGCAAGGAGGCACAACATGGACAATTATAAACCAGCAGGATTTTGGATACGGTTTTTAGCAAATTTTGTTGATGGAATTATTATTTCCTTAATGGCACTAATTATCGCGGTCATTATAGGTGATCAGACATTCTTCCAAGGAGGAAGCTCGGAGGACTCCATATCGGAAGGGATATCAAGTCTATTATACTCCGTAGTATTCATTATAATATTTACGGCAAGCAAGTTTCGTGGTTCTCCTGGAAAGATGGTTTGTAAAATACAAGTCTTAAATAAAGATATGACACAAATTAGTATATTGAAATCTGTTGGAAGATATTTTTCTTATATTCTCTCGGCTATTCCGTTTATGCTTGGCTTTATTGTTGCAGGTTTTACGGAAAATAAAAAAGCTCTACATGATGTCATTTGTGGCACGAGGGTAGTGTACAGAAATAAATAATTCAGATACCAGTGTAAATATTTATAATGGGGGACAGCTATTATATGAATTTCGTATCCATAGATTTTGAAACAGCTAATGAGAAGCGACACAGTCCTTGCGCAGTAGGTCTAGTAGTTGCTAATGAACACAAAATAATTGATGAATTTTATAGTTTGATTAATCCTATGATGTCTTTTAGCGGATTTAATATTGGTATTCATGGGATAACTGAAAATGATGTTCAAGAAGCACCGACATTTGCTGAATTGTGGCCACAATTAAATAATTACTTATCCAACAATTTGGTTATTGCACATAATGCAAGTTTTGATATGAGTGTAATTCGAAATACATTAGATTATTTTCAACTGCCATATCCAGAAATGGAATACCTTTGTACAGTGAATATTTCTAAAAAAATCTGGCCACACTTACAAAATCATAAACTGAATACACTAGCTAGCCATCATAAGATTAACTTTGAACATCACCACGCACTAGAAGACGCTCGTGTAGCTGCCAAAGTTTTTATGAAGGCACTTGATGAACGAAAAGCTGATTCGTTTGATAGTTTCTTAAAAATATGCCAAATGAGAAAAGGGAAGATTTACGAAAGAGGATATGTTGCACCTAAATCTATTTCATCAAAGAAAAAAAGAAGGCTATATTTATAAAAGGAGGTTTATAAATGAATAACAAAAGATGGTTTGCACTTGTTATTGCGATAGGATTGTTTGTTATATCCATTGTCGTGCAGTTATCTACAAGTGTTGCGACAGCCAATTTTGATCAAATGTTTAATTTTGAAGATAATCAACTATCTGAAACAGTAATAGAAGAAGGAGCAGTAGATAAGAAAATAGCTGTCCTGCATTTAGAAGGTGTGATTCAGGATGCTTCCGGAGGTTCTCTAATAAATGCGAACGTATATAATCACAAGCGCTTTCTGGATACGCTAGACCAAGCAGGAGAGGATTCGTCCGTAAAAGGAATCATTATCCGGGTTAATTCCCCTGGCGGTGGTGTTGTAGAAAGTGCTGAAATCCACGATAAAATCGTAGATATTCAAAATACATATCAAAAGCCTGTGTATGTATCAATGGGAAATACAGCTGCTTCTGGGGGCTATTATATCTCGGCTCCTGCTGATAAGATTGTCGCTCATCCTGCTACATTAACCGGTTCTATCGGTGTTATTATGGAAAGTTTTAACTTTGCTGAATTTGCGGAAGAACATGGGATTAATTTCAATACAATTAAAAGTGGGAAATACAAGGACATCATGTCTTCCAGTAGAAAAATGACAGACGATGAGCGTGACATTCTTCAAACTATGATCGATGACTTATATGGTGACTTTGTTGACGTTATAGTGGAAGGTAGAGAAATGAAAGAACAGAGGGTAAGGGAAATTGGAGACGGTCGTGTTTATACAGGATCCCAAGCGAAAGAGATTAATCTCGTGGATGATTTGGGGACATTGGACGACACGATTGCTTTGATGAAAAAAGACAATCAACTTGGTAAAGCGTCTGTTATTGAATATGAAAAAGGTTTACCTTTTAACCAACTCTTAAGTGGAACAATGCAAAATATGCTTGGTACAGAAAAAGATCTTTTCGGAATACAGGAATTCCTAAGACAATCCAATGGGCCAAGAGCAATGTATTTATATTCGGAATAAGGAGGTGCAGTCGTAATGGAAGAGGCAAACGAATTCTCTTTGACTGATCAACCAGTTGTTAGATATGCTGGTTTTTGGATGCGTTTCTGGGCATATCTGGCAGATCTTCTCATTATTTTTAGTGTGACTGGCATCCTGCTTAGTCCATTCAAGTTTTTTGAAGGAGCTCCCTTTGATATTGGATTTTGGACAGTGACAGGTATTTTAGGTTCGCTGATTTTTTATCTTTATTTCTTGTTGATGACCAAATTTTATAACCAAACATTGGGAAAAATGATCTTTGGTCTCAAAGTCGTACGAGAGGATCAAAAACAGCTCTTATGGAGTGATCTTTTATTTAGAGAGGTAGTCGGAAGGTTTCTGCATCGTGTATTCTTTTTCACGTTTTTGCTTTATATTGTCGTAGCATTTTCTCCTGAAAAGCAGGGAGTGCATGACAGAATTGGAAATACAAGAGTAATTATTGAATAATAAATAAGACCAAATAAAGGTAGTCTGCGAAGACTGCCTTTTGTTTTGAATATTAACAATAATATATGGGCGCCTGAGACAAATCGAGTTTTATATTTTTGTGTTAACTTTCATTTGTAGAAATTTGTATAGATACTTGATTTTATCTAATAACTGAAATATTATAAAAATTAGAATATTGCGCCTGTGTGAGCATCAAAAATAATGAGGAGTGGATGTATTGAAGAATACAACGATTCACAATGAACTTGATCAGCTGCTGCAACGGGTTAGAAGGAACACGTTAGGGGATCTGCTTGCAAGGACAAGAGAACGTACTCCAGATAAATTTGCAATCGCTTACAACAATCTCCGATTAACATATAAAGATTTAGATAACCGTGTTAATCAAACGGCAAGAGCTTTTATAGAAGCAGGAATGAAAAAAGGGGACATGATTACGGTTATGTCCAGAAATAGTCTTGATTTTGTAATTAGTATTTTTGCTTTAGCAAGAATTGGTGCTGTAATGATACCTATTAATTACATGCTGACAAAAGAAGATATTACGTACATTCTCGAACATGCAGAGGTTACAGGATTAATTGCTTCGGAAGAGTATGCTTCAGTACTTGATCAATCTGCAGAAGGGCTGAATATAGCCCATCGTTATTTGATGGATATGAAGGAACCGGATAATAATAATTTATCTGCATGGACACCGTTATCTGTAATAAGTACTCAACAGTCTTCAGACTTTGTAGATGTTGTGATTGAGGATGATGATTTAGCGCAGGTTCTTTACACAAGTGGAACAGAGTCTCGGCCTAAGGGAGTTATGCTTACTCATAAAAGTATAATAAGCGAATATGTAAGTTGTATTTTTGATGGAAAGATGGAGGCGAGGGATATCGCAATCCATGCACTACCCTTATATCATAGTGCCCAGCTTCATGTGTTTTTAGGGCCGAGCGTTTATATTGGCTCAAGTGGAATAATTCTAGGCGCGGCAACGCCAGAAGTTATTTTAAAAACTATTGAAGAAGAGGGAGCTACACAGCTGTTTTGTCCGCCAACTGTATGGATTGCTTTGCTGCGACATCCCGATTTTGATAAAAGGAATCTATCTACATTGGAAAAATGTTATTATGGTGCAGCTATAATGCCGAGAGAGATTTTGAAGGAGCTTGCAGAAAGACTTCCAAACGCAAAATTTTGGAATTTTTATGGGCAGACAGAAGTAGCCCCTCTTGCTACTGCATTGCAACCAGAAGACCAGCTTCGTAAACTCGGTTCAGCGGGTGTGGCGACGTTACATGTGCAAACCAAAATTGTGGATGAAAAGGGAATAGAAGTTGCTAGAGGAGATGTAGGAGAAATTGTGCATCGTACACCTCACGCCATGAAGGGCTACTTACATGACCCTGAAAAAACAGCTGAAGCGTTTCGTAACGGATGGTTTCATAGTGGTGACCTTGGAACAATGGATGAAGAAGGGTATATTACCATCGTTGACCGTAAAAAAGATATGATTAACACAGGTGGAGTCAATGTTTCGAGCAGAGAAGTCGAGGAAACGATATATCAATTGGAGGGTGTTTCTGAGGTTGCGGTCATCAGTATACCTGACGCATATTGGGTTGAAGCGGTGACGGCAATTATTGTACCTAAAAAAGATGCGAAGCTAACGAAGCAAGCAGTTATTACATTTTGTCGTGAGAAATTATCGTCATTTAAAGTTCCTAAAAATGTAGAATTCGCTGATGAATTACCAAAAAACCCAAGTGGAAAAGTATTGAAAAGATCGTTAAGAGATCGATACGAAAACTCGGGAAATTAATTTATTTAACTGGGAGTATTTCTAATAAAATTCACTGTTCAAGGTCTACTAATCAAAATTTTGAGCCACCCCATTTGCTTGAATAGTTTCTTGGGAATTTTCAAAGACTATTGATGGAGGTGGTTTGATTGAGTAAGAAAAGAAATAATTATAGTAATAAGCAGGTGCAATCCAGTGTTAACCCACAGGGCCTAACAGAAGATGATGCAGATCAACGGCCAAAATCTCAACTGGAACAGCGAGCAAAAAAGAAAAATACAAAGATTTAAGAGGTGGGAATAATCGACTACACATTGAACTATTTAAGAGAATCTTTGGCAAATTACTCAGAAAATGAAATGTGTCAACAGATCTTCCAAAAACTCGATGAAAAGATTTATTCCAATGAAGTAATGTTTGTAAAAGCACTGGATGAAGAAGAAATGACTTACCTAAATGATGTCCTTGAGAATGAACTTTATTACGCAAAAAGCGTTGAACATGATCAGCGTGTAAAAGAATTAACTGAAGTGTATGAGTTACTTTTTTAGTAGCAAGTATATAATTTCCATTGAATTTTTTTGTGTATAGGTGTATTATAAATTTACAAGCTGCAATGTACGTATTCAATTAAGTTTTAACCTCTAATTAGATAATAGGGAGTTTTACATTGAAGCACTAATGTCGCGCCGTCATTATGTAACGGAAGACAGGAAGGTTTCTGCAAACACCCACTTGGTGAAGTGGTGGTTTAAAACTTTTTATTTAAGATACGGCAATAGTGGCTTGTATACTTATACAAATAATCAAAGCCAGTTTCCTTATTGGGAGCTGGCTTTTTCATATTTTGGAAATTGTTTTTTTGTGAAAGTGATACTGAAATAAATATGGCACCCATTGATTAGAAAATAATATAAAATCCCGACCTAATTTGATGAAACTTATAAAAGGATTAGTTACAAATATCAACTTCCTGATTTAAATAAGTAAATATTTATAAAATTGATTTGTTTTCAGTATTAGATTTTCCTCACAAGTCACGATATATTTAAGGGAGGGGGGATGGTAATGGATTTTCAGTACAATAAAATTGACCATGTTCAATTAGCTGCTCCAAAGGGTGGAGAAGAAAAAGCAAAGGAATTTTATATTAAAAAACTAGGGTTTACCGAGCTTGAAAAGCCACCGTTATTAAAGAAAAATGGGGGTGTTTGGTTTCAAGCAGGTGATGTTCATATCCACATTGGAATTGAGGACCCATTTAGACCAGCAACAAAAGCTCATCCTGCTATTCAAGTGCATCAATTAGAAAGTTTGAAAAAACATTTAACTGATCAAGGCATAGAAGTTATTACTGATGATCGTTTGCCTGGAGCTTCGCGTTTCTATGTAAATGACCCCTTTGGGAACAGAATTGAGTTTTTGGAATGGGTAAGTAGTGAACAAGGATAAAAGTTAGAAAATTATTAAATTTTTATGAGGGGTTGTAACTGACACCTCACATGCTATACTAGTTACATTAATTGAATATTAACATCATATAATCGCGGGGATATGGCCTGCAAGTTTCTACCGGTTTACCGTAAATGAACCGACTATGAGAAATAATCCAGTGTTGGTATATACTATATTTAGTATATTCCTTCATTTCTTTCAGCATTTTTTATAAAGCTTGAAGGATATTGTTCTGCTCATAGTTGGAATGCAGTCAGTATCTCTTCAAGCTTTTTTTGTTTTGAAGGAAAATATTGGTGTCAATTTTTCTAAGCTTCATGATTTTGCTACCACTATAATTCACTAAACAGCATTTCGAATATAAACACTTTATCTGTAATCTTGGAGGAAAATAAAATGGAACTTTTAAAGCAAAAGATAGTAAACGAAGGTAAGGCGTTATCAGATACCGTCTTAAAGGTGGACCGATTTTTAAATCATCAGATTGATCCTCAATTAATGCAAGAAATTGGTAAAGAGTTTGCAACGCTATTTCAAGATGCTGGTATTACTAAAATATTAACACTTGAATCTTCTGGTATAGCACCTTCAGTTATGACAGGATTACAATTGGATGTGCCAGTGATATTTGCGAGAAAACGAAAATCGCTTACCCTAGTTGAAAACCTCTATTCCGCGAGCGTTTACTCATTTACAAAACAGGAAACAAGTGAAATCTCTATCTCATCAGATTTTATTACAAGTGAGGATATCGTACTGGTTATTGACGATTTTCTTGCAAATGGACAAGCTGCGCTCGGCTTAATTGATTTAGTAAAGCAAGCAGGCGCAAAAATTGCGGGAGTAGGCATCGTTATTGAAAAAGCTTTTCAAGAAGGTGGCAGTCTTATAGAAGAGCAAGGAATTCGTCTGGAATCTTTAGCAAAAATTGCTTCATTAAGCAAAGGTAATGTTACTTTTGAGGAGGAAGAAACAATATGAAAACCACAGCATTAGGATTACAACATGTACTCGCAATGTACGCAGGAGCTATTTTAGTTCCCCTGATCGTTGGGGGAGGAATTGGCTTAAATCCTGAGCAACTAACATATTTAGTTGCTGTAGATATTTTAATGTGTGGTGTTGCTACATTACTTCAAGTAATTAAGAATCGCTTTTTTGGTATAGGCCTCCCCGTCGTTCTCGGTTGTACCTTTACAGCAGTTGGACCGATGATTGCAATCGGTGGTGAATACGGAATATCAGCAATCTATGGCTCCATTTTAGTTTCAGGACTATTTGTTGTTTTAATCAGCAAATATTTTGGCAAACTTGTACGTTTCTTCCCTCCGGTTGTTACTGGTTCAGTTGTCACTATAATTGGAATCACTCTTATCCCTGTAGCAATTAATAATATGGGAGGAGGGCAAGGAGCAAGTGATTTTGGTTCTCTCTCCAATATTGCTTTGTCATTTGGGACATTACTATTTATTATTCTTATGTATCGTTTTTCTACAGGATTTATCCGTTCTATTTCTATTTTAATTGGTTTGCTTGCAGGTACCATTATTGCTGCTGTTATGGGTAAAGTTGATTTTCAAGCAGTAACAGACGCATCTTATTTCCATATGGTCCAACCATTTTACTTTGGAATGCCTACGTTTGAATGGTCGGCCATTATTACCATGTGTCTTGTAGCAATGGTTTCCCTAGTTGAATCTACTGGTGTCTATTTTGCACTCAGTGATATTACAGAAAAAAAACTAACGGAAAAAGATCTGTCTAATGGATACCGTGCAGAAGGTTTAGCAATTTTGCTTGGTGGTATATTTAATGCATTTCAATATACAGCTTTCTCGCAAAACGTGGGGTTAATTCAGCTAACTGGTGTAAAATCCCGTAAAGTAGTAGGTGTAGCTGGGGTAATTCTAATTCTTCTTGGTTTTATTCCTAAAATCGCTGCATTTACCACGATCATACCTACTGCGGTTCTCGGTGGTGCTATGATTGCTATGTTCGGTATGGTAGTCTCTCAAGGAATTAAAATGCTAAGCAGTGTCATTGCAAACTCATCAGAGAATTCTATGATAATTGCCTGTTCGGTGGGAATGGGTCTTGGTGTAACTGTAGTTCCTGAGTTATTCTCTCACTTTCCAAATAGTGTTCAAATACTGACAAGCAATGGAATTGTTGCAGGAAGTGTTACAGCCATTACTTTAAATATATTATTTAATATGAAACCAAAGAAAAAAGAAGCAAACAAAACTGTACCACAAGCATTAACAGAACAAGAAGCATAATTAAGTGAAAAAATACAGTGCGATCACTGTATTTTTTTGCGTATAAAGATGAAAAACAATCCGTAGTTCAGATAAAATGCGAGGTAACTTGATAGTACTGTAAACGGCCGTTACGGAAAATAACTTATGGTGAACACACTATAACTAGTTTGGGAATGTCTCCGGCGGATATTTTTGCTCTGCAGCCGATTAATTCGCTCTTCGGCGGATAGTTTCGCTCTGCAGCCGATTAATTTTCTCTCCGGCGGATTATCTCGCTCTGCAGCTGATTAATTTTCTCTCCGGCGGATTATCTCGCTCTACTGCTGATTAATTTGCTTTCCGGCGGATTATCTAGCTCTGCTGCTGATTAATTCGCTCTGCAGCTGATTTTTCCTATTCCATTGCTTTGTGCAATCTATAAAGCTATAGTATGATAGGTGAATAGCGAAAAAAATTTAGAAGAATCGGTTGTGACGTGTGCTGGTTGTCTTTTATTGAAGATGCTAGCGCGGTTTAAACTTAGGGGTTGATAGATTGAGAAATGAAGAAGTAACAGATATTCAAAATATAAACAAACTGCCAATTGTTGCAGTTCTAATAACAGGTGCTTTTCTTGCCATTCTAAATCAGACTTTGCTGGCAACAGCGATACCACATATTATGGATGATTTACATTTAACAGAAAATACGGCCCAGTGGGTCACTACTATTTTCATGCTAGTTAACGGTATCATGATACCAATAACAGCTTTTTTGATAGAAACCTTTACTACTAGAAGGCTATTTTTAACCGCAATGTCTATTTTTGCATTTGGAACACTTATTTGTGCTGTGTCTCCAAATTTTGGAATACTTATGACTGGTAGAATTGTTCAAGCAGCTGGAGCAGGAATTATGATGCCATTAATGATGACTATCTTTTTATTAATTTTTCCTGTTGAAAAAAGAGGCTCTGCGATGGGGACAGTTGGTTTGGTTATCTCCTTTGCACCAGCTCTAGGACCAGTGATTTCTGGCTGGCTTGTTGAACATTACCCTTGGAGATCTTTATTTCTAATTGTTCTTCCGCTTGCAATTATCGATGTTATTGTAGCATTTTTTATTATGAAGAATATTACTACCCGTACTTTCCCAAAGGTAGATTATATTTCCATCGTATTATCGACACTTGGATTTGGCGGACTTCTCTATGGGTTTAGTAGTGCAGGAAATAGTGGGTGGTCTAATACGATTGTTCTCCTGTCATTAGCTATAGGTGCTATTTGTTTAACTATCTTTATCCTCAGGCAATTTAAGCTTGCGCAACCTATATTAGAATTTCGTGTATTTAAAAATAAAATTTTCACAATAACAACAGTAATTGGGATGATTGCGTTTATTGGGTTGATTGCTGCAGAAACGATTTTGCCTATTTACATGCAGAATATGGCAGGCTATTCCGCATTGGATTCCGGCATGATGATTTTGCCAGGGGCGTTGATTATGGGAATCATGTCACCAATTAATGGACGAATCTTTGATAGATTTGGCGCTAGATACCTTGTGATTGTTGGGTTGCTGATTTTAACAATAACATCATTTTTATATACAAATCTCACCCCTGATACGTCATTATCTTATATCACGGTGGTGTTTGCTGTAAGGATGTTTGGCATTTCCATGATTATGATGCCTTCAACTACTGCGGGGTTAAATCAGCTTTCAAATAAATTAATCCCACATGGTTCGGCCATGGTGAATACAATGCGACAGGTAGCAGCTTCAATTGGTACAGCTCTCCTCATCACAATTATGACAGCTACAGCATTGAATACAGGTAAAAACGCCACTCCGAGTGAGCTGATTCATGGCGTGAATGTGGCGTTCTATGTTGCGACAGGTCTCTCGTTTGTTGGACTTATCTTAGCTCTTTACATTAAAGGAACGACACCACATGAAGATCGTGCTAGAGTAGAACAAGAAGAAGGTTAGAGACAATAACGCAGAACGGTAGAAGAAAGTTCATTTTCTTCTACCGTTTTTTCTTGAAAATTAATCTAAATGCTTTGCTGTTTTTTTATAATCAGCCGTTTCTTTCGATTTCCAAGAACAGAAACAACACTATGTAAAAGCATTCCAAAAATTACTAGTCCTATTCCGATAAATGATAAAGCACTTGGTAATGGTGCACTTAACAACAGTAGCTCGCCAAATAACGCGAAAATAACCTCTCCGGATTGAGTAGCCTCCACGCCGGCAAGCTTATGATTATCATCTTGCACAAGCTCTGCAGCATAAAAAAATAAAGCAGTAGCGATAATGCCTGAGGACACTGCAACAATAAATGTTTGCCCCACCTGGGCTCCGGAAGGTAAACCATCTACGAAGATTCCGTACACAGCCAAAACGATCCAAAAAGGCATGGAGGCAATTGTCATACCAAGGAGACGTTGAAAAGTGGTTAGCTCACCTTGAACTAAAAGCATCATTTTGCGATTTCCAAGTGGGTAAGCAAACGCAGAAATAACGAGTGGAATAACACATAGTAATACATTCGTCATTGGAACTGTGGTAGCATGTTCCATTTGCATAATGAATATTCCTGCAAGGATAATCAGTGAAATGAAAACACTTTGAATGGGGATGCGTTGTTTCACTTTTTGACTTAAAAAAGGAACAAGTAAAGACCCTGCAATAATGGTTAATTGAAATGTAGCAGCGACTAGCCAGCCAGGCCCATATATTGTCGCGAAAGTAAGTGGAGCATAACTCTATTGTACTCCATAAGAACCAGGGTATAGGGTGCCTCTTTATATGGTTAATTACTGGTTTTATTTTCCGGGTTGTTCCCAAGATAATTCCCAAAATAGGTAACATAAACATAAAGCGCAGGGAAGCACTCCAAACCCAGTGTCCACCTTCCAATTCCATTAAGCGATTTAATACAAATGTTACCGAAAAAAATAATGCTGCCAAAAGGCCAATTAAGATTGCTTTCATGATGTATTCACCTCAATAAAAATAGATGAGCAGGGGGAGATTAATCCCGCCTGCTCTACCTTATAAAACTAAACATACTTTGCTTCTGTGAAACTGAAACATCAAATCCGTTAGTTTAAAATTTTGTGCAATAAATACAATATATCGAATATTAATAAATTGGTCAATAGAAAATAATAAATTTTCAGTTATTTTACAGGGCGCAAATGTAAATAGCATAGAGATGCTGTTTAATTCATACTATGTTAGCATATCGCTATTTAAAGGGAGAATAAAATTGTAAAATAACGAATGCTTATTCAATGGTTTTTTTAAGAGAAGCAGGATGATGGAAATATGTGGCGAATTATATAAATAGGATACGATGAGCAGCGTTACAACAACGAAGAAGGAAGTGATCTTGTGGAAACTTTGCCGATATGGTTCTGGATTGTTTATTCTACCTTTATCCTGCTCACTCTAGGGACTGCTATATTTAGTAATTTCAAAGAGGATAGAATACCACTTGCTTATATAACCATTATTCTCTCTTTTGCTTTACCTTTGGTGAGTTTTTTATTCAGCATTGGTAGAGGGGATAATGACAACGAATTTTCTTATATGATGAAAGAGGTGGCAGATGGCAGCCTGACTGCTATTATGCTTATTTTAGGGTATATTTATTTAACAACTTGGTTGGTGCTTTTTATAAAGGATAACTTTGGACAATACATTTCTAAATTATCTGGGTGGATAACCACAAAAATTAAAAATTCACCATAACTGCACAGAAAACAGGACGGTGCATAAAACATTAAATCCTATGAATAAAACCCCTTCACAATACTCAAATTAAAGTGAGGAGGTGCTATGAATGGGAAGAGATCGACAAGAAAAAAAGTTAAAACAAAGCGGCCGTGTAGAATCTGATCGTGATGTAGGATTACGTTATAAGGGTGCTACAAAAATGTCTGGCCCAGAGGAAGCTAGAAGGTTGAATGACGGTAATAAGTAAAAAATGGAAAAAAGCGATCATAATTGATCGCTTTTTATTCTATTTAATTTTAATAATGATTTTCCCCTTAGCATGATGGGTTTCACTAAGCTCGTGTGCTTTTCTTAAGCCTTCTTCACTCAATGGAAATGTATTCCCAATCACTGGCTTAATTACTCCTTTTTCCATTAACTCAGCAATTTCACTTAATTGCTTACCATTTTCTTTTAACCAAATTGAGTCTGCTTTAATATCTTTTTCAGTAGCTAATTCTTTATTTGGTGCTTGTACAATGGAGACTAGCTTACCACCATTTTTTAAAACCTTAAAGCTTTTCTCCTGGATTTCTCCACCCATTGTATCTACTACAATATCATAATCAGATAGCTTGTCTGAAAAATCTTCTTCTTTATAATTAATAAATTCATCTACACCTAGTTCTTTTAATAAAGCTTTATTTTTTTCGCTTGCTGTAGAAGCAACATATGCGCCGAAGTGTTTGGCAATTTGAATAGCAAAACTTCCAACACCGCCTGCTCCCGCATGTATTAATACTTTGTCACCTTCTTTCACTTCGGAGAAATCGACAAGGCACTGCCATGCAGTGAGACCAGCTAGTGGAACTGCAGCAGCTTCATCGAATGTAATATTTTCAGGGAGCTTTGCAAGTAAATCCTCTTCTACAGGAACGTATTCGGCATAGGTACCGTTGGCGGTCGTAGCAGGACGTGCAAAGACTCGGTCTCCAACAGTAAATTCAGTTACATTACTACCAATCTCCTTTATTATGCCTGCTGCATCCCAGCCAAGGATGATAGGGAATTCAAAAGGAATATTATCCTTTAAATAACCTGCTCTGATCTTCCAATCAATAGGGTTAATTGATGTCGCGTGCAATTCAACTAAAACTTGATTATCCTTTATAGTAGGTACTGCTACATTGCTTTCAGTTAATTTGTCAGCAGGACCATATTCATCTATAATAATTGCTTTCATTCTAAAACCTTCTCTCCTATGAATTACAGTAGTTTGGCAACTTTTTCTGCTTATT
The DNA here is from genome assembly GCF_001310895.1 of Virgibacillus halodenitrificans JCM 12304. Taxonomy (GTDB): domain Bacteria; phylum Bacillota; class Bacilli; order Bacillales; family Amphibacillaceae; genus Virgibacillus_Q; species Virgibacillus_Q halodenitrificans. Next base: position 28,168 of record NZ_BAZS01000018.1, read on the forward strand.
TGCCAAAACATATGTTTAATATAGTAGTTTCCCGGATATGAGAAAAATTAATCATGAAAGAAGGGATGAATATGAGTGAAAAAATATATTCCTTTGCTCCAGTTTTACCAGAGCGACCAAAGGTTCTAATACTCGGATCAATGCCTGGGGGGATGTCTTTAAAGAAGCAACAATATTATGGGAACCCCAGAAATCATTTTTGGCCTATTATGTTTGAATTATTCCATCAAGAGACCTTAGAAGACTATGAAGCAAAGTTAGCCTTTATAAAAAAACAAGGGATTGCACTTTGGGATACCATCGGCAGTTGTTATCGAGAGGGTAGCTTGGACACGAATATAGTAAATGAGGAACCGAATGCTATTACAGAATTGGTGAGTAAATATCCATCTCTAGGTTTGATTGTTTGTAATGGAGGGAAGTCGTATCAAACATTTAAAAAGCATTTTTCCAAAGAATTATTTGGCAAAGTAGATGTTCGAAAGCTACCTTCTACAAGCCCAATACCTGGTAGATATACAAAAACTTTTGCTGGTAAAGTAGAGGAATGGAAAGTCATTTTGGATCACCTGGATAATTAGAAATTGTTTTAGAAGGCAAATAAAAAGGGTAGTGAAAGATAAGTTAGTTTAATTGTCGAAAAAATGGTACAATGGAAGCAGAAGAGGTTATTTATGAGTAATCTTAATAAATAGTAAGTATTTTGAACTATATTTCCTATTTGCTGAAATGATGAATAAATTGCTCAGCGAATTAATAAACTTACATTGGTTGTAAAAAATCGCTCCATAAACGAGTCGCAAGCGGCATCTTGCGACTCGGACTGCTATCCACAAGGTGTGGCGACTGGTTCAGGGGTTAAATCAATCCAGATTCTCCTGTTCCTGTCGGCAGGGCGCTTACTTTTTTTCTCGGCTGTTTACGATCAGTAATACCAATGTGGCAAACATGAACATCAACTGAAGAGTTGTGTCAAACGGTATCATATTTGTCCCCCCTTTCTTAGGGTTTTTTCGCCAAGTAAAAGATATGCTTAACTGAAACCGAAGCCTCACCCTGCATAGCATGTCATTATCATTATACTACAAACAAGTCAATAATAGGTTTAATTTACAGAAAATGGTACATTATTCACAAATTCAGAAAATATAGGTAGTTTTACCTTGATGCTATGAAGTGTACATAATCAATTAACAAGCCACGAAGGATATAATCCATCCTTCGTGGCTTGTTAATTATTTAGGTTAGCAGGTTTGCTTTTATTATTTAATATTTATATGCTTTTCCGCATCATCTTTATATTTTCTATAATAGGTAATCATAGATTCGAGTGACATTTTGAAATCAGGGCAACGAATAGGAGTCGATGTTAGATCCGCAAGTATTTGTGAACAATCATATGAGGAATAAGTTGTGAAGTAGTCCATTGCTTCTTTTTCAACTTGTAGCCATTTGCGTATCATCGTAAATGAAAGGCCAAATCTTGCTAGCTGTAGTGGTAGTACACCACGTGGAATCTTTGTCAGGTAAGTCTCTGATAACATTTTTTGTAGTTCTCTCATTGTATACGGTTTTGGATCAGTAAGATGATAGGTTTTACCTGTTCCTACAGTGGCTAAAGAAAGGTAGCTTGTAGCTTTTAATACATAATCAACTGGAACAAAGTTGCCTTCCGCATTTCCATGGCCAATGTAGGGTATTGTTGGCGAAAAACGAAGGTGATCGAGTAAGTTCAACATGAAGTAAATTCCATCAAATTTAGTTGTTTTCCCTGTTTCTGAATGCCCTCGAACAATTCCAGGTCGGATAATGGTTATAGGGAGTACTTCTTTTTCATTTTCTACCACTACTTCTGCTTCGTATTTTGTTTGTTCATAATAATTTTTAAAAGCTTGACCTTTCATTAACTCTTTCTCATAAATCCTACCCTCTCTCTTACCGGAAACATAGGCAGTACTAAAGTAAACATATCGCTGTAATGCTTTAATAGTATGAGCCCATTTGGTTACATTTTCGGTTCCTTTTACATTTACTTGGAAGGCAAGGTCTTTTTCCACCGCAAGGTCATAAATAGCTGCTAAATGGAAAATATGGGTTATTTTCCACTGTAGCTCATTGTTTTTGTCGAAGTTGATACCGAGGTCTTCCTTTGTAATATCTCCCACAATAACTTCGAAGAGACTCTCCTCTATTCGGTTTTCTAAACAAAAATAACTTATTTCCTGTAGTGCTTTTTTCTCTTGGTTAGGTAAAACTAGCAAAGAAATCTTGTCAATACTTGGTTTATAATCTTTAATAAGTTGGTTAATAAGATTTCCGGCGATAAAGCCTGGGAATCCTGTCACAAAAAAATGGTAATTCATATCAGGCCGCCTCCTTGGTTATGTATCTAAGCTAATTATAGTATACCATGAACCTTGAATATTCTAATTTTTTATAACCTTTCATTGCATTGCATAGCTAACTTCCGTATACTATTTTTAATTAAAAATTTTTAAATGGGCTCATCATTTTCAATGTGTGCTTCATTAGTAAAATATAGTTGGGGGGAATTATGTGAATAACAGCTTGGTATTACAAACTGATTTCGGATTAAGTGATGGAGCTGTCAGTGCTATGTATGGTGTGGCCATATCTGTACAGCGAGATCTATCTATTTTTGATTTAACTCATGATATACCTCAGTTTAATATTTGGGAAGCTTCTTATAGGTTATATCAGACAATCAGTTATTGGCCTGAAGGTACTATATTTGTCTCTGTGGTTGACCCGGGAGTCGGAACAGAGAGGCTCAGTGTGGTAGCTAGAACAAAAAGTAATCATTATATCGTAACACCTGATAATGGTACATTAACCCACATTGATCATCATATAGGTATTGTAGAAGCGCGTGTCATTGATGAAGAAGTTAACCGGCTGCCAAAGTCAGGTGAATCATACACGTTTCATGGGCGAGATGTATATGTGTATACTGGTGCTAGGCTTGCATCTGCTAAAATTCCTTATGAAAATGTAGGACCAATGGTTAAAGTAGATGAATTGGTTAGACTTTCAATTCATGATGCAATAATGGAAAACCAACAAATTAATGGAACGATTGATATATTGGATGTTCGCTTTGGAAATTTATGGACAAATATTCATAAGCAGCTTCTTCGGGATACAGGTATCCAATACGGTGATCAATTGGAAGTAGCTATTACTCATAATGGTAATCAGGTATATAGAAATAATATGTCTTTTGGTCGTTCATTTGCAGATAGCAGATTAGGGGAACCGCTTGTCTATGTAAACTCTGTTGATAATTTGGCAATTGCGCTTAATCAGGGTTCATTTGCTCAAGCATATAATATTCGTACAGGATCTAATTGGAAAATTCACCTTATACATAGTCAACAGGAGGAGGGTGAGAAGTGAAGGAAAACTTTCTCAAAGAAGCGTTATGCAGGAGCTATGATAAAAAATATGATTATAACGGGGTGTCAGGTGAAAGGGTAGCAAGTAGGTTAGGACAGCTTGCAATGATTGGCCTTACAGAAGATAGAGGTTCAAACCGCCCAGGATATTCCCGAGCAGAAAAGGAAGCCAAGGATTTAGTTTCGGATTGGATGCATAAGGCTGGTTTAGATGTTTATATGGATGGTGCGGGGAATGTTTTCGGAAGATGCAAAGGGAATAAGGTGACACAACCTGCAATCCTGTGCGGCTCACATCTCGATAGTGTTCCAAATGGTGGCCATTTTGACGGCCCGCTTGGGGTGATAGCTGCTTTAGAGGTTGTGGAAGCATGGAAGGAAACAGGGTATAAGCCTGAGAAGCCTTTTGAAATAGCTGTTTTTAGTGACGAGGAGGGTGCTCGTTTTAATGGAGGGCTTAATGGCAGTGAAGCAATTGTCGGAAAAGGCAGCTTAGCAGAAAAGGTGGAGCTTGTAGACGGAGAAGGTAGAAGCTTTTCAGAAGTTTTGCAGGATGTTGGATTATCTTTAGACAGCTATGCTGGGGCTAAAAGAGATATGGAGGAAATAGAATTATTTGTTGAAGTACATATTGAACAAGGGAAGCGGCTGGAAAAAGAAAATCTCCCATGTGGGATTGTAACTGGTATTGCAGGACCATGTTGGCTAGAGGTTACCTTTCATGGAGAGGCAGGTCATGCTGGAAACACACCTATGGAAGACCGTAAAGATGCTTTGGTGGCAGCAGCAGCCTTCATTCAAACAGTTCATACCTTACCACAGCAAGTGAGTGATTCTGCAGTTGCTACAATAGGTAAAATGAAGGTCAAGCCCAACGGAGTAAATGTAATTCCTGGGGAAGTTTCTTTATATGTGGATATACGTGATATTACACAAGAGCGAAGAGATAGTTTAGTCACACGAGTGTTGGCAACGGCAAATAAAATTGCTGCTGATTATAAAGTAACTGTAGAACATGATGAAAAAATGCGTGTAGCCCCTGTCCCAATTGATGAAGGTAAGCAAGCGTTATTAGTTGAAACAATGGAAGAAGAGCTTATTCGGCCTTATCATTTACCAAGTGGTGCAGGTCATGATGCAATGATTCTTGGAAGTGAAATTCCTGTAGCAATGCTATTTACCAGAAGTAAAGAAGGGGTCAGTCATAATCCTGCTGAGTGGTCTGATTTAAATGATTGTGTTCAAACCATTCATGTTCTAAAAAAATTCATCGAAAAGTTAAATAGTGAAAATTAAACTGTCATGTATTTGTGATATATATTACAGATAGCTAGAGTTTTTATCTATTATAATATTAGTGAAGCTTATGAAGTAGGTGTTCCTATTGATTGATATTATTTTGGATGAATTTCACTTTTCTACGTTATGGAATGGTGGAATATTATTATTTATTTTATTTGGCCTGATTATTTACTTTTTTCTTTTACCTAATGACGGGCAGGCTTCTCGTGGAAAAGCCGTCTTGTTTATTGCAAGTATGGTCATATTGTTTCTTGCGATAGCTAGTCCGTTAAACGTTATAGCTAGAATTAAATTCAGTAGTCATGTGATTCAATTGGTGTTATTGCTACTGGTAGTTCCACCACTTTTTATTGCAGGCTTTAAGCCTAAAATTATTAAATTGGTAAGAGAATATAGATTATTGGATAAAATTATTTCCATCTCGACAAATCCCGTAGTAGCCTTTCTATTGTTTTATAGCCTATTTTATCTCTACCATATACCAGTAATCTTCAATTATGTGCGTATTGACTTATTTTTGAATTATGTCTATTTACTTATATTATTTAATGCTGCTCTGTTGTTATGGATTTCTATATTGTATGGAAAAATAAAGCGAATCGGCTTATACATCTTGACCAATATACTTGCATTCCTACCTTTTATAATTGTATTAATGGTAGCAAAAAACAGTTTGTATTCTGTTTACACAGACATAAATCTTTTTATGAGTGCTCTAGCTCTTTGCTTACCTGATTGGGATACGATACCAGAAGACTTCTTTGTTTCTTTATTACCCTTTGATCCAGTGGTTGAACAAATAAAAGGTGGAGGTATCTTTTTGATCAGTCAGCTAGCTGTCTTTATAGGCAGTATATTATATAAGAAAAAGGTAAAATGAAAACTCTCTCGGACGGGAGAGTTTTTCATTAGGAAATTTTAATATAAGGTATATAATTGGAAATGCATATTATTTTATTATGGATAAACGCTAGGTTTAAGGATATTTAGGAATAGAGGTAGAATTTATGAAAAATAGTTGGAAAATATATAGTAGAGACATGAGAAATATTAGTAAAAACTGGGTGGCAGCAATTTTAATCGGTGGATTAATTGTGCTTCCATCTTTGTATGCATGGTTCAATATTAAAGCATCGTGGGATCCTTATGGGCAGACCGACCAAATCCCTATCGGAATAGTAAATGAAGATATAGGTGCTGAAGTGGAGGGTGAAAATATTGACGTAGGTAAGGAACTCGTCAAAACACTCAAAAAAAATAAATCCATGGACTGGCAATTTACGACGAGAGATAAAGCTATGGATAAAGTGGAATATGGAGATTATTATGCGGTAATTGTAATACCAAAAGACTTTTCCGAAAAGTTGACTTCAGTCGTGTCTGGAAAGCCAAGAAAGTCTGAAATGGAATATTATGTGAATGAAAAGATAAACGCCATCGCCCCTAAAATTACCGATAAGGGAGCAAGCGTTATTGTTAATGAAATAAGCAGTAAGTTTATTTCCACTGTCAATGGAGTTATTTTTGAAATGTTTAATGATTTGGGAGTCGAATTAGAGAAGGATTTGCCAGATATTCAAAAGTTTGAGAACTACATATTTGAAATGGAAAAACAATTGCCAAAATCCTACGAGCTTATTCAGGATTCTCTAGGTGATGCAAAAAAGGCGCAAACTGTTATAGACAATGCACAAAATAAACTTCCACAGGCAAAGGACGTTACGAACCAAGGTCTCCAAACTATTGATGATACTACTGCTATTCTCTCAGAAGGAGAGAAAAAGCTCAATGAGATGGCACCCAAAATAAAGCAAGATTTAAAGAAGGCTCAACAAGTCGCAAGTGACGTTAATAATTTTCTTTCAGATGTGAATAACGTGGAGGTTGATTTCTCTAAACAAGAAGAATTAAATAAACTGTTGGATGAACGTGTAGACGAGGCGATAGGCAGCCTGGGAACAGTGAAGAAGCGCTAAAACAACTGAAACAATTAAATAATGATGAACAAAATAATGGTAATCAAGAGGAAGAACAACCTTCTGAAGCCGAGAACCCTAGCGGAAAAGAAGAGCAACAGGAAATAATCGATAGAGCAATAACCAATGTAAGTACATTAAAGGACGCTCTTAAAGAAGTACAGGGCAATGCTCAAGAAATTTCCAATTTTGCAAATGAAAAAAAAGATCAAGTGAATAGCATTTTTAAAGATTTACAGGAGTTATCTGCAAATACAAATAACCGAATTGGAGACTTTCTGACGGAATATGAGGAAGAAATAGAACCTACAGTTCGGAAACAAATTAGCTCTGCTAAAGAAACATTAAAAAATGGTCGAGCAATACTTGTAGATATTAAGAAGACAATTCCGGAAGTTGAAAGAATTTTAAACAGCACAGAAGCAAATCTTTCTGACGGAAAAGATATGTTGGAATACATGGAAGGCCAATATCCTTATGTAAATGAAAAAATAAATGAACTGGCAGATAAAATTCGTAATATACAAGGAGAAACAGATATTAACGAAATAATACAGTTACTGCAAAACGATCCGGAAGCCGAGAAAGGATTTTTTGCTGAGCCAGTAAAATTAAATAAAAATGAGTTATTCCCCATTCCAAACTATGGATCAGGTATGACTCCTTTCTATACGGTGCTTGCTATTTGGGTGGGAGCATTACTGCTAATTTCTTTATTAGCCACAGATGTACATGATATAAATTCCTATACAGCAAGAGAAAGATATTATGGTAAATTATTCACTTTCTTCTCAATTGGTATATTGCAAACTCTGATTGTTACAAGTGGAGATATTTTGCTATTGGATGCATATGTAGCTGAACCGGGCTGGTTTATTCTTTTCGGTATAATCATTAGCCTGGTATTTATGTCGATTGTATATACAGTAGTTACTGTGTTTGGTGATGTTGGAAAAGCGATGGCGATTATAATGCTGGTACTACAAATTGCTGGTGCAGGCGGGACTTATCCTGTGGTATTACTACCGAGCTTCTTTCAGAAAATTAATCCTTTTCTTCCTTTCACTTATGCTATTGACTTAATGAGAGAGGCAGTTGGTGGTATTGTCTGGGATCGAGCAATACATGACTTGTTATTTCTTCTCCTGTTTGGTTTGGCGTTCTTGATTTTAGGTACACTTTTTAAAGAAAGAATTAACAGGCAAACACATAAGTTAATGGAGAAATCAAAAAAAGCAGGTTTGTTTCATTAAAGATCTATCTAAAGGGAAACTAACGAAGATTAACTTTTGAGCTTCCCTTTAGTTAGTGGTTTATATAATTAAAGAAATTAGTTAAAGTAAGTCACAGAGGGTATACCTTTTTTGCCAGAGTATTAAGATAAATTATGGTAAAATAGGGTATAGGTAATGAAGGAGTGATACTTTGCAAATTAATGAGCAGGCTAGAAATGAATTACTTTCAGAAGTGAATGGACTGACAGCAGAGCATTTGAATCAGAAACCTTCGAAAAATGAATGGTCTATTAAGGAAATACTCGAACATCTTTATTTAATGGAAGGCGCCATTACTGAATCAATTCAGAAACAGTTGGCCTCCCCAGAAATAAATGTGGTGAAGGAAAAACCAATAGAGCTTACGGTTAATCGTGATACAAAGGTGGATGCTCCATCATTTGCTGTACCAAGCGAGGATTACGCTACTCTTGACGAATTGAAAGAAAAGCTTGCTTATACACATGGGAATTTGGAAAAACTAGTTGAAAATGAAGATAAAATGGCAATGAAAAATAAAGCATTCCCCCATCCTGTTTTTGGAGATATGAGTTTGGACCAGTGGATCCCCTTTATCGCATATCATGAAATGCGACATACCGATCAAATAAAAGAAGTGAAAAAGAAGCTAGGCATATAACTACAAAAAAGAGGCTGAGACATAACTAAATAACGCTATTTCAAAGACGAACATTCTAAAGTGTGGGACCCCGCTCCGGAAAAACGCTTCGCTTTCCGTGGGCGCTGCTAAGCCTCCTCGTGCTACGCACTCCGGGGTCTTAGCTAGGCTTTTCCTCCCACAGGAGTCTGCGCGTTTTTCCTCCGCTAATTTGTTGCAAAAAGAAATCCGAACCATGATTCTTTAATAGTCGAATCGGTTCGGATTTTCAATGTATAAAATTTCTTTTGTCTCAGCCCCTTTTTGTTAGCTCTGAAATATTTGTTCGAGACATATAATAATTCATCATGTATATATAAATTGAATTAACTCGGTTGTATATCAATATCAAAACGAATTATTGATACAGTTCAACAAATTACAGTTCATAGTGTTGTTAACATCTACCAATGGAACGTTCTTTTATCCCGACTTATTTTCTGTATAATAGATATATAGGATCATAGAGGAGGTGTCGCATTGACTAAAAAGAAAAAACGTTGGTTACAAGTAGGGATCAGTTTAATTACTATCCTATTAATTATAGATATAATTGCTGGGGTTTATTTTTATAACTTGGCAATTGAGCGTAATGTAAAAGATTTTCTAGTTGGCAATTCGGACCTTGAAGTGTCTGCAGAGGCAATGGATGTCTTTACTGAAGGAGATTGGAGAGACTGGGTAAGAGATCAGGAATTTGAACAAATGGAAATGACCTCTTATGATGGTTTGAAGCTAAAAGGATATTTTTTGAAAGCTAAAAAGCCTACAGATAAAACAATTGTTTTAGCACACGGTTACTTAGGTCGGGCCACAGATATGGGGTTATATGGCCAATATTATTATGAAAACTTAGGATACAACATTTTTATGCCTGATTTCCGTGGTCACGGTCAAAGTGAAGGCGATTATATTGGTTTTGGTTGGCATGATCGCTTGATTTAATAGATTGGATTCATATACTATCTACTAAACTTGGACCAGACTCAGAGTATGTTTTACATGGTGTATCCATGGGCGCAGCATCCGTTTTAATGGCAAGTGGAGAAGAAGAATTACCGAAAAGTGTAAAAGCAATTGTTGCTGATAGCCCTTATACAAGTGTATATGATATGTTTAAGTACCAATTAGGTCGAATGTATCACGTACCGGCATTTCCTGTGTTACCAACAACGAGTATAGTTACAAAAATAAAAGCCGGATATTCCTTGAAAGAGGCATCCGCGTTAAAACAAGTACAAAAAGCAGAAGTTCCGATTCTGTATATCCATGGCAATGCTGATACATTTGTACCTACTTCGATGGCTGAAAAGCTGTACAAAAATACTAGCAGTGAAAAAGATTTCATATCATTTGATAATGCCGGGCACGGCGAAGCCTTTGTAACAAAAAAAGATAAATATGTAGATAAACTGAACAGCTTTTTGGAGAAATATATAAACTAATAATTTTTCTATATGTAATAAATTCCTTATTTAAAGATCATCTGCCTTGTGTAGTTGATCTTTTTTTATCTGATGTTATATACAATAAAATGCATATTAATAAGATTTAAAAGCATAAAACTACGTTTATATTGTATATTTATAAATAAATATTAATATTTATACTTGATTAATTTCTTCAATAAAACTATAATAATGAATAATTCGAAAATATGGAGAGAGGGAAATTGTGGTGAAACGTGCAGCGATTATTGGAGGAACAGGGTATGGAGCGGCAGAGCTGATACGCTTAATTCATCTCCACAAATATTTAGAAGTAAGTAAAATTATTTCACATTCTCATTATGGAGAATATATTGCAACACACTATCCTCACATGCATACTTATATGGATTTAAAGATGGAGGCACTGGATGTCAGGGTGTTAGCGAATGAAGTCGATATTATTTTTTTTGCTACTCCTGCAGGCATAGCCAAAGAATTAATTCCACAGCTAGAGGGTAACCATGTTCAATGTATTGATTTATCAGGGGATTTACGCTTGCCCAATCGCGACTTATATCAAAAGTGGTATGGTCAGTTGGGAGCTCCACAAGAGATGTTAGATAAAGCGGTTTATGGTTTAACAGAGGTATTTCCTAATCAAATTAAAGATGCCGAAGTAGTATCTAATCCAGGCTGCTTTCCCACCGCTAGTTTACTAGGATTAACGCCAAGTATAAAAGAAAAAATTATAGACACACAATCTATCATTATAGACGGAAAAACGGGGGTTTCTGGTGCAGGTGGGTCGCCTTCTAAAATGACTCATTTCTCAGAGACAAATGAAAATATTCAGCCTTATAAAATAGGGAAACATCAGCACATTCCCGAAATAGAGCATTACCTTTCCATCACAGCTGGTGAATCAATTAACGCCACATTCACTACACATCTGATACCAATGACACGCGGATTGCTGTGCACTATTTATGGAAGGCTTACTAAAAATATAACTACGAAAGAAATAATACATTTATATCAGGACTTCTACGCAAATCATCCATTTATACGTGTATTGGAAGAAGACCAAACACCAACTACGAAAAATGTATATGGAAGTAATTTTTGCGATATTAGTATTCATGTTGATGAAAGGACGAATCAGCTAGTTATTGTTTCGGCAATAGACAACTTAGTTAAGGGAGCAGCTGGTCAAGCAATCCAAAATGCAAATTTGATGAATGACTGGAAAGAGGAAGAAGGTTTAGCTCAATTACCAATCTATCCATAGGAAAGGGGCATGGAAATGATCACTACCAAGATAAATCAGATAAAGGTATTGGAAAACGGAAATATAGCCAGCCCAAAAGGGTATACCGCAGGCGGAGTACATTGTGGGATACGTAAAACAAAGCTGGATTTTGGTTGGATACACTCTAACATTCCAGCAGTTGCAGCAGGAGTGTACACCTTAAATGCTTTTCAGGCAGCTCCACTTAAATTAACAAAAAGTAGTATCGAAAAGGAAAAGCGGATTCAAACAGTTGTTGTTAATTCCGGAATAGCTAATGCGTGTACAGGAAACCAGGGATATCTGGATGCATTGGAAACCCAAAGGTTGGCCGCAGATAAAATGGGAATACATAAAGATTATGTGGCAGTAGCTTCCACCGGTTTGATCGGTAAAACATTACCAATGGAGAAAATTAAAGTTGGTATTGCAGAAATAGGTGAAGCAAACAATTCATCAGCAGAAAATTTTGAAAAGGCTATTTTAACAACTGATACGGTTACGAAGCATATTGGTGTTCAAGTAGAAGTGGAAGGAAAAACAGTCACTATCGGCGGAGCGGCGAAAGGTTCTGGAATGATATGCCCCAATATGGCTACAATGCTTGCTTTTATTACTACAGATGCAGCTATTGAGGAGAATGCTCTTCAACAGGCGCTAAAATCTATGACGGACTGTTCTTTTAACAGGATTACTGTAGATGGGGATTGCAGTACAAATGATATGGTGTTGGCTTTGGCAAATGGCCAGCAAGGTAATACCCCTTTAAATGAAGATCATCCTGACTGGTCCATATTTTTGGAGGCATTCAAGTTCGTTTGTGAGGCTTTAGCCAAGCAGATTGCAAGAGATGGAGAAGGAGCAACCAAGTTGATAGAAATACATGTAGAGGGAGCGCCAACGGAGCGTGCTGCAGGACAGGTAGCAAAGGCAGTAATATCTTCTAATCTTGTAAAGACAGCGATTTTTGGTTCTGATCCGAATTGGGGAAGAATTGTTTGTGCAGTCGGCTACAGTGAACAACCACTCGATCCGGAAAAAGTAAATGTAAGTTTAGGTAACATAAATGTAGTTAAGAATGGAGTCCCACTCGAATTTGATGAGGTAAAGGCAACGAGCTATTTGCAAAATGAAGAGGTACAACTATTTGTGGATTTACAAAATGGTAAAGAAAAGGCTCTGGCATGGGGCTGTGATTTAACCTATGACTACGTAAAAATAAATGCATCCTATCGGACGTGAGGTGAGAGAACTGAGTAATATTGTATTCAAATTAGGCGGAAGTATTATTGCAGAGCTTCCCAATTCCTTTTATGACATGCTTGTACATTTAAAAAGGTCGGGCAAATGTAATCCGATTATCGTGCATGGTGGTGGACCGGCGATTAATAAGTTACTGGATCACTTGAAAATAGAACATGAATTTGTAAAAGGGCTTCGAAAAACATCCAAAGATGTTTTAGAAATTGCTGAAATGGTGATGAGTGGATCAATTAATAAACACATTGTTACCTCTATTCAAACAATAGATGGCAAGGCAATTGGTTTAAGTGGCGTAGATGCGGCGATTTTACAGTCGAAACCTCTGGGAATACAAGAAGAAATCGGGTATGTAGGTGAAGTGGAAAATGTAGATACGGAATGGCTCCACCTTATCATTCAGCATGGTGCCATTCCGGTGATATCACCCATAGGGCTAGGTTCAGATGGGCAGCATTATAATATCAATGGAGATATGGCCGCTGCAGCGGTGGCTGAGGCGATGAATGCCAAGCTTGCCTTTATTAGTGATATACCAGGCGTGAAAGAAGAACGTGCTGGGCGTACAATTATTCATCCGAGTTTAACAAAGGAACAGACCGAAACGATGATCAAAACGGGAATTATTCACGGAGGAATGATACCAAAGGTGCAATCCGCTATAAAAGCATTAAGTGGTGGGGTAACTGAAACAGTTATTTTAAATGGATGGGAATCCAAAGATATAGAAGCTTATTTGGATGGAAAACAAGCGGGCACAAAGCTAATTATAGAAAAGGAGGCCAATCATGTCTGAAACTGTAACTGAACAAGCTTCATCTGCCTTAATGAATGTTTATAACAGATTTCCGCTCACACTTGTAAAAGGAAAGGGTAGTTATGTATGGGATGATGAAGGAGCTAACTACCTTGATTTTACTTCTGGGATAGCAACATGCAATCTTGGTCATATACCTGATAGTGTAGAAGAAGCAGTAAAGGAGCAATTGGAGCAACTTTGGCATTGTTCTAATCTATACCATATCCCGGCTCAGAAAAAGCTTGCTGAACAGCTAGTAAAATATAGCTGCCTTGATCAGGTATTTTTTTGTAATAGTGGTGCAGAAGCAAACGAGGCCGCGATTAAATTGGCAAAGAAATATGCAAAGGATAAGGGGTGGGAAGACAGGACAGAGATTGTAACATTTACTCAATCCTTCCATGGCCGTACAGGTTCCACCATGGCAGCAACCGCACAAGAAAAAATTCATCAAGGATTCACTCCGTTGACGCCTGGATTTCGCTATCTTCCTTACAACAATATCGAAGCCTTGAAGCAAGTGCACAACGGTAAAACAACAGCAGTTCTATTGGAATTGATTCAAGGAGAAGGGGGAGTTAATCCTGCAAATATAGAATGGTTAACTAACCTTCGTGATCTATGCCATGAGCATGATATCCTTTTTATGGTAGATGAAATACAGACAGGAATGGGTAGAACCGGGGAGTTGTTTGCTTATGAGCAGTTCGGTGTTGATCCAGATGTCATTACATTAGCAAAAGGGCTTGGTTCAGGTTTTCCTGTAGGTGCACTTCTTGCAAAGAAAACGGTAGCGGAGTCATTTCAGCCTGGAACGCATGGTAGTACTTTTGGAGGGAACCCCTTAGCGATGGCTGCCGGCCTGGCAACAATAGAAACAATTATGAACAATAGCATATTAAATGAAGTGGAAAATAAAAGTAGATGGATGGCTGAACAATTAGCAACCCTAAAGCAACAATTCTCTTCTATTGAAGAAGTGAAAATGAGGGGCTTATTAATTGGTGTACAAATGAAAGAAGAGGCTGCTCCTTTGGTTACCGCATTTAGAGAAAAAGGAATTCTGGTGCTTCTTGCAGGGTCTCATGTGCTGCGAATCCTGCCACCTTTAATTGTATCACAGGAAGAATTGACAACATTTATTACTGTTTTTAAAGAAATTTTACAGGCTAAAGGGGCGAACCAGCTATGACAAAAATTAATCAATTAAAGAAAGTAATGGTCATTGGTTCAGGTCCCATAGTTATTGGTCAGGCTGCTGAGTTTGATTACGCGGGAACACAAGCATGCATAGCGCTAAAAGAAGAAGGAATAGAAGTTATACTTGTAAATAATAATCCTGCCACTATGATGACAGATAAACAAATAGCAGATCATGTCTATATGGAGCCATTGACTATTGAATCAATTGAAAGCATTATATCCATAGAAAAACCAGATGGTCTAATTGGCACATTGGGAGGTCAAACAGGCTTAAACTTAACCGTTGAGCTTCATGAACAAGGAATCTTAGAAAAATATCAAGTTAAATTGTTAGGTTCATCTGTCCCTTCCATACAGCAAGGCGAGGACAGAGAAAAATTCCGTGAGCTGATGCTTGAAATAAATGAGCCTGTTTGCGAATCAACAATTATTCAGTCAGTGGAAGAAGGGGAATCATTTATCCAATCTACTGGATACCCAGTCATTTTGCGTCCTGCCTACACCCTTGGAGGAGAAGGTGGCGGTTTTGCAGAAAATGAAGATGAATACAAAGAACTCCTGGAGAATGGGTTAAACCTGAGTCCCATTGATCAGGTGCTGGTGGAAAAAAGTATAAAAGGATGGAAAGAAATTGAATTTGAAGTAATTCGTGATGCTGCGGATAATTGTGTGGTTGTGTGTGACATGGAGAACGTAGACCCAGTTGGTGTGCATACAGGTGATTCCATTGTCGTAGCGCCCTCGCAAACGATCACGACGGAACAAAAGGAATTACTAGAGCGTGCTTCGGTGAAAATTATTCGGGCTTTGCATGTCATTGGCGGGTGTAATATTCAATTTGCTTTGCATCCAGAGACGAATGCGTATTATATTATTGAAGTCAATCCCCGGGTCAGCCGTTCCTCTGCACTAGCTTCTAAAGCGACAGCATATCCAATTGCCTTAGTGGCTACTAAATGTGCAATTGGCTACACATTAGATGAAATAGTCAATCCGGTTGCTGGCAACGCATACGCAAGCGAAGCACCAGTATTGAATTATGTAGTAGTAAAAGCACCACGATTTCCTTTCGATAAATTTACAGAAGCAGATCGTAGATTAGGTACGCAAATGAAAGCAACAGGTGAAGTAATGGCTATAGACCGTACCTTTATCGGAGCCTTGAATAAGGCTGTGCGTTCACTTGAACTTCATATGAATAGCTTAAATTGGAAGGAAATGTCCGTTCTCTCTAAAGAAGACTTAATGGAGTCCATAGCAATACCAAATGATCTCCGACTTTTCGCCATTGCGGAGGCTTTAACGAGGGGGATAGAGGTAAATGAAATACAAGAAATAACACAAATTAATTCCTGGTTCATTGAAGAAATTAATAAAGTAATTACTTGCGAACAGAAGGTGGAAAGGTACAGTCTGTCTAACGTTTCATCAGAATTGCTTAAGGAAGCAAAGTTGCTAAATATTAGTGATGAACGAATTGCAGAATTACTGGAAACAACGGGGAAGAAAGTTAGAAGCTTGTATAAAAGCATGGATTTCCATTTGTCTTATCACTTAATGAAAACCTCCCAATCCAGCATGCAACCAATAGCTTCGTGCTATTACTCCTCCTGGGGGAACGATCACGAGGCGCCAGCGTATGAAACTGAAACGGAAAAAATACTTGTCCTGGGCTCTGGTCCGATACGTATTGGGCAAGGGGTAGAATTTGATTATTGTTCTGTACATGCTGCTCTTGCGGTAAAGAAAATGGGATATGAAGCAATTGTAATTAATAACAATCCAGAAACAGTAAGTACCGATTACACAATTGCGGATCGACTGTATTTTGAACCATTGGCCCTGGAAGATGTGTTAGCAGTAATTGAAAAGGAGAAACCCGCTGGCGTTCTTATTCAATTTGGCGGCCAAACGGCTGTTAACTTAGCAAACTCTCTTCAGGAGGAAGGCGTCCATATTTTTGGAACTGCGCCAAAACATATTGATCAAATGGAAGACAGGGAGCAATTTTATGAAGTGTTGAATAAATTAAACATCAATCATGTGCCTGGTTTTGTTGTAAACGAACATGAGAACATTGCGACAACCGCAAATGACTTGGGTTTCCCGGTACTTATTCGCCCATCCTATGTTATAGGCGGACAATCGATGTTTATTTGCAATAACGAAATAGAATTGCAAGCATATGTCAAACGGATTCAGCAGGATACAAAGGATCGTTGTTGGCCACTACTTATTGATTCATATATTCCGGGAGTAGAGTGCGAAATCGATGTAATCAGTGACGGGCAGCAAATCATTGTGCCTGGAATTGTTGAACATATAGAGAGGGCAGGTGTCCATTCCGGAGACAGTATGAATATCTTTCCAGCCATTTCCCTTACTGATAAAATGAAGGAAAGAATAATCAACATTGCGCGTATTATTAGTCAACAAGTACCTATTATTGGGATGATGAATATTCAATTTGTCATCGATGGAGATACGATTTATGTATTGGAAGTCAACCCACGTTCCTCCAGAACTGTACCTATGCTCAGTAAAATAATGGATATACCGATGGTTGAGTGGGGAGTAAGGGCGCAGTTAGGTGAAGCGCTGGATGATATCAGCTCGGAGTTGAATCTAGCTAATGAACCTGAATATTATATGGTAAAAGCTCCTGTGTTTTCAGCAGGGAAGCTAAAAGGAGTAGATCATGTACTTGGGCCTGAAATGAAATCGACCGGAGAAGCTATTGGTATAGGAGAAACAAAAGAAGTAGCCTTAGCTAATGCTTTGCCTGAAAATGTTCAGAAGATGTTTAAGAGTAAAAAACCGTTAAACGTGATTGTATCCATTTCGGAAAGGGAGAAGCCAAATTGTATAAATTTACTTAAAAAGCTTATAGTGGAAGGTGCTGTAATCACCGCTACAAAGGGGACAACAGCCTATTTAGAGGAAATGGGTATTCCGGTATATAATACGGTTTATACAAAGGAAGAAATACATGGCCTTTGGCGTTCAAATACGCCTGATCTAGTGCTGAATATACCGAGCCAAGGCAGGAAAAAAGAAAAGACAGGATTTTATCTTCGTGAGCTTGCTGTCCGGTATCAGACCCCTTATTTTACTAGCCTTGATACACTACAAGTGCTTTATAGCTGGCTTCGTAATGCAGAGCAAGTTATCAAACCGAAATCTTTGCAAGAGTATTTGCATCAATTAAATAAAGATAAAATCTTACATGCCGGAAAGTAAACGTAAAAGGAGTAACCATGGAAATAAATATATACGTATAAACCATTGTTTACGGAAGCATAACTAACGAATTAGCAGCAGCACAAAATGTAGTGCTGCTGCATTAACATAAACAGATATGCGTTTTTCTATAATTTCTCAAACCAACGGCAAATGTGGTTTAATCTCTCTATTCTCATCTCTGGTTTACCACTTCTGCTTAATTCATGATTGGCATCAGGAAAGCGGACGAATTCAACTTCTTTTCGAAGATGCTTTAGCGTTATAAATAACTGTTCACCTTGTTCCACTGGGCAACGAAAGTCTTTTTCCCCATGCAAAATCAGCAAAGGAGTTTCTACATTTTTAGCATGTTTTAGAGGAGAGATATCCCATAGCTTTTTTGGGTCATCTAATAGGTTTAAACCGTGTTCCCACTCATTAAAAAAGAAACCAATATCACTAACGCCATAAAAGCTTAGCCAATTAGAAATAGAACGTTGGGTAACCGCAGCCTTAAAGCGGTTTGTATGTCCTACAATCCAATTTGTCATGAATCCTCCATAACTCCCACCAGTCACCCCAAGTCTATCTTTATCAATAAAATCGAAGTTTGTCAGTACATAATCCACTACCTCCATCAGTCTGTATAATCTCCGTTACCGTAATCAGTACGACAAGCATTAACAAATTCCTGGCCATAACCATGACTTCCACGTGGATTTGCATACACTAAAACATATCCTTTTGCTGCTAACAGTTGTAATTCATGAAAATAAGTTTGACCATACATAGCATGTGGCCCGCCATGAATCTCCAAAATCATTGGATACTTTTCCCCATCCTGATATCCTGATGGGTGCAATAGCCATCCTTGAATTTCTTCGCCATCCATAGTTGGAACAGTAATTGTTTCCGGTTCAGCTAAAGTTAGCTTGGATAAAAGAGCCGAATTAAAATCTGTTAATCTATTGAACTCTCCATTTTTCTTCAAATGATAAAAATTACAAGGGTTTGTTGGTGTACTAATCCCAAGAATAAATGAGTCGGAGTGGCCATTATAACTGAAACTGAACACATGATGGCTCCCCTTGTACAGTACATCCAATTCCCCAGTTAAGTTTACCTGGTAAAGCCCGGTCACCCCATGATCTGTTGCAAGAAAAAAGATATTTTTTCCATCCTTTGCCCAAATTGGTCCACTTTCAGATTTGCCTAAGCGAGTATCTCCAATCATGGCATCACCAAGTTGGATATCCCATTCAGCACTCAAGTTGCTTTTTTCATAGCTTCCTGTATTGAAAATGTATAAGTCAGTAAGTGTCGCACCGGCATAAGTAAAGTTATGACCGAATGCAGCAATTTTATTGCCGTCTGGGGAATAGACTGCGCGCTGATATGTACATTTACTATCTGTAAGTTTTTTGATTTTCTTGGAGGAGCGTTCTAAAACGAAGAGATCATCAACTTGTTCATAATCTTCTTCTTCTCTAAGGTTGGCAATAAATAAAATTTCATTACCGTTTGATGATACATCTTGCAGTAGATGGTCAGCAGGTGCATTTGTTAACTGCTCCAAGTTACCTGTTCTTATATCTAAAACAAATAACTGGCTGCGTTTCCGATCATGAAAACCGTTAGAGTCAGATTTATATTTGAGCCGATTTACGACAAGTGGTCGCTTAGCCAATTCTTTCTGTTCTTTGTCTTTTTCCTCTGTCGATATTTCGGTGAGATTGTTAATATCTTCTTCCGGCTCTATGGGTGCGTTAAAAACGAGGGTATTACTGTCAGGACCCCAAACCGGGTTGCTAGCCCCATGTTTAAGCTTGGTAAGCTGCTGTGCCTCTCCTCCTTGCAAAGGCAGGAGCCACAACTGCTGTGTTCCACTTCTGTCGGACTGGAAAACAGCCTTTTTTCCATCAGGTGAGATTAATATGTTGTTATTTTTATTTTCACTGAATGTCCATTGTTGGCTATGATTGGAGTCCAAGTTTTGGAAAAATAGATGTGACTCGTATTCTTTCTTTTTGTTAATAGTTGTAGATACATAGGTGTAGGCATTTCCACTTGGGGTGAAATTAGGTTCACTTACAATTTCATATTCCAGCAAGTCTTCTGCTTGAAGTGGTCTTTTTTTATTCATTATTTTAGCCCCTTTAATTAACGTTTTATACTTTTTAATAAAATCAAATGTGTATAAATCTCATTTATGTTAGTAGCTTCTGAATAAATTAATTTCCTTGAGCCTAAATATAATTATGTTCATTTCAGTTAGTAGAAGAGGTACGCTTCAGATTTTGTAAAAAAAGGTTTAAATCTTTTCGGTTCTTAAAAACAAGGATATCCTTACCTTCTAATTTAGAGAGTTTTTCATAAATGACAGGTGCTTTTGTTTTATTAAAGTTGTGTACCCATTGGAAAAACTCCCAATCCAGCTTTTCCTTACAATTTTCACCCATATCAGGCCTGGTCTTATTGTGGAACTGAATTCTGCGTTTTACAATTCCGTACAGACATACAGTGGTTCTATAATGAAGAAAGATGATCGTGTCAGCATGTTGAAGACGCATATCCATTGTGGAGCCATAGTTCCCATCGATAATCCAAGCATCCTTTTCAACAATTGATTGATTCGCTTTTATAAGTGCTTCTCGTTCAATTGGTTTCCATCCAGGCTTCCAGAAAATAGCATCAAGATGAAAAACAGGAAGGTTCAGTATAATTCCTAGTTTTCCTGCTAATGTAGATTTTCCGGATCCTCCACTTCCAATAATTGCAATTTTCCTCATAGCATCACCTATCACATATATTATTTGGATAAATTAACTTAGCATAATTTTTAGAAAATTACAATCTAAAAACAACTGCCAAGTTAATCTTTACCTTGGCAGCTGTGTGCTTTCCTATGAAGCTGATTAAACAGAAGGTTTTAAGGCATCTTCACTAGTGATATTAGCATCTGCTATGTATGCATCTTGTAGCTTTCTTGTAATTGTACCAGGTTTTCCATCATTAATTGCTTTGTTATCAACTTTAATTACAGGCATAACCTCAGATGTACTGCTGGATAAAAAGATCTCATCAGCCATAGCAATATCCTCAACAGAAAATCCTTCTTCTATAAAAGGAATGTTTAAGTCATTAGCAAATTTTTCTACACGCATTCGAACACATCCATGCAAAATATTATTCGTTGCAGGATGGGTGTGAATTTTACCGTCTTTTACTAAATATGCATTTGAGGAACTACATTCTGTTACCAATCCATCTCTATGAAGAATAGCTTCATAACACCCCTGTTCCTTTGCTTCTTGCTTAGCCAATACGTTTGGAAGAAGATTTAAGCTCTTAATATAGCAATTTTCCCAGCGGACATCACGCTGAGTAATTGTGCATACGCCATTTTCCAAGTTTTCCAGATTACGCGGTAGATCCTGTAGATACGCATACATATTTGCAGGAACATTTAAAGGGAAAACATGGTCCCTAGGCGCAGAGCCTCGTGATACCTGCAAATAAACTTTTCCATCTGCTGTCATCTTATTTTTTGTTAGTAGTTCTAATAGAAGCTTCTTGAGTTCATCTTTCGTTAATGATAAGTTAATCTTAATAGCTTCTGCAGAACGGAAGAGGCGATCAACGTGCTCATTCAGTAAATAGTAGTCACCGTTATAGATGCGGATTACTTCATAAACACCATCACCAAACTGCAGGCCTCTTTCTTCATACGGATAATTTAATTCATCTCGATGTGTAAATTTGTCTTGCGCTAAAATAATTGGATAAACAGACATGAAATTTTCCCTCCTAAAGTTATGACTATTCTAATACTTCTCACGCTACTTGTAAATGTATATTAAAGTGAGAAATCTCACAGAACCATTCACGGTTGTCCGTGTATAATTTTAGATACGTAGAGAGGTGTGAGATCATGGAACCTTTGTTAAATAGATTGGATAAAACTACTTATGAAAAATTGATGATGAATAGCTTTCGCAAAGAATACATGAAAAATACTATTGTATTTAGTGAAGGAACACCGGCAGAAGCACTTTACTTTATTAAGAGTGGCACAGTTCGAATTTATAAGGGCATGGGTGCTGACAAGGAAATTACGATTTTTACCAGAAAAGAAAATGATTGTTTTGGTGAAATAGGTATATTTAGTGGAACGAAATATTCAAATACCGCAATAGTTACTCAAGATGCAATTCTTTATCGTATTACAAAAGCCAAGGCAGAGGAGCTTATTAAACAGGACGGATCACTTGGTTTACATTTTACGCGGTGGGTAGCGGAATCATTAGAGGCAAGTAAAGCTAAGATTCGGGATTATATTGCATTTGGCTCAGAAGCTGCAATAGCTTCTGTATTTATTCGGTATTCTAATATGTATGGAATTGTTACCAAAAAAGGTATCCGGATAACAGAACCGATTCGAGTTAGAGATATTAGTAAGCATATAGGTATTTCAAGAGAAACAGTAAGTCGTGTTGTTAATAAGTGGAAAGAGCAAGGAATAATCATCAATGACAACAAATTTTACCTGATTAAAGATATTCAATATTTTAGGAAGTTGCTTCTATGTGAAAATTGTGGCGTCGAAAACTGTGTTTTATAGGAGCTATTTTTATTTATGATAGCTCCTATAAAAATTCTGTCGAAAAAAGAAATTTTTTATTGATTTTTTAAAATGTGCTTGTTATAATTAAAAATGCGTTCGAAAAACACGTATTTTATTAACATAAATAATTTGAACGTAGACAATTTAATAATTAGTAATGTGCGGGTGTAGTTTAGTGGTAAAACCTCAGCCTTCCAAGCTGATGATGAGGTTCGATTCCCTTCACCCGCTCCATACATATGTCATAACGCAGTGTTTCGTAAAGTTTTTACGAAGTGTTGCGTTTTTTACTTTTATTATATGTGTAAACTACGCTAGCATTCCTAGTAAGAAACTTAAAGTAGATTGGTGGTTTCGTACGGAACTTCCTGTTCTACAGTAAAGTTCTAACTAATTCACAAAATAGATAAAGTGCGAAGTAACTTGTTTGTTTGCAAATGACCGTTTCGGAAAGTAATGTATAGTGCACAAATTATAGCTAGTTTGCGAATGTCTCCGGCGGATTATTTCAGTCTGCTGTCGATTACTTTGCTCTCCGGCGGATTACTTCAGTCTGCTGCTGATTAGTATGCTCTCCGGCGGATTACTTTCAGTCTGCTGCCGATTAATTTGTTCTCCGGCGGATTACTTCAGTCTGCTGCTGATTAATTTGTTCTCCGGCGGATTACTTCAGTCTGCTGCTGATTACTTCGCTCTCCTGCTGGTGCTCCACCCTCTACTTCGCAGTTCCCTCCTACTCTGTAATAAGGTTTATCGTTATTAATTTAGTACACTTGATTTCAAAATAGAACTAAACATACTTCATTTTTCAGTATTCTTCTTTTACCACTTCACTTGAAAACCGCTTTTCCTGCATAGTATTCTTAAACCAATAACTTTTTAAGAGCGAGGGATATTCGATGAAACGATTAATGAACGAGCTTAAAAGAATTGATAATAAAGGGTATAAGGCTTACAAAGACATTCAGGGGAAATATAGCTACACGAAGTTTGATTTATTCATAGATTATGTACAGGGTGATCCATTTGCCACCCCATCTAAAATTAGGATAGTTATTCCAGCTAAACAGCGACCAATCAAAGAGGAGTGGCTTTCCTCTTATGAGAGAAAAATAGCAGCAGAAGATAAAATGGCAAGAGTTGTAGCAAGCGCGATTCACAAGCAAAAGACCTTTATAAAAGGATCAGGAAAAAGTGGACTAATTTTATTCGATCAGCCCGGACAGGAAGTTATTGAACGAAGTGCTGTCCAATTAGACTCACAGGCTATTACTGTTTGCATATCTGTTGGATTGCCTGCAAACGGTCGGCGGATTAATGGTAAAGAGGCAGAGAAGCTATTTGGAGAGGCTATCCCTACTATAATAGAAAACTCCATATTTACAATAAAAGACGTGGAGGTAGAAGCACCCGTTCAACTGGCCGATCAACAGGTTGCCATTCGGGAGGCTATGCAAAAAAATGGATGGATTGCATTTATTAACAATGGTGCTATACTACCTCGAGAAAGTGGTGTAAGTAACCGTCCATTAAAAAATGCGGTTCCTTTTCAAAGTCCAAAGGGAGACGAAGTAGAAATAACTATACCACATCAGAAAGAACCAATCCGTGGAATGGCTATTTCTAAAGGGATTACCCTAATTGTTGGTGGAGGTTATCATGGGAAAAGCACTATTCTAGAAGCGATTGAAAAAGGAGTATATGCTCATACAGACGGGGATGGTAGAGAATATGTGCTTACAGATCCTGATGCAGTTAAGATTCGTGCTGAAGATGGCCGACAAGTTACAGGTGTCGATATTTCACCTTTTATTTCCAATTTGCCACATAAAAAAGATACAAGTTTTTTTATGACGGAAAATGCAAGTGGAAGTACATCACAGGCGGCTAATGTGATGGAAGCTTTGGAAGCAGGAGCCTCGACCTTACTTATTGATGAAGATACAAGTGCGACTAATTTCATGATCAGAGACCATCGAATGCAGCAACTAGTCCAAAAGGAGAAGGAACCTATTACGCCATTTATTGATAAAATAAGTCAGCTATATAGCCAATTAGGAATTTCTACAATTATTGTAATGGGTGGCTCAGGTGATTACTTTGCTGTTGCAGATACAGTAATTATGATGGAATCCTATCTGCCACATAATGTAACAAAAAAGGCAAAGCAAATTATGGAGAATAACCCATTGGAAAGAGACATGTCTAAAGACGACATGTTTGGAAAAGTAAGAGATCGTTATTTTCAGCAATCCACCCTACAAACAAAAAAAGGGAAAAGAGCCAAAACACAGGCTAAAGGATTATCAACGATACTAATGGGTAGAACAGATATTACTTTTCATCATACGGAACAACTTGTTGACTCTTCACAAACAAGGATGATTGCTGAAATTATCAGTTATTTGGATCGTAGTAACAGACTCGAAAACAAGTCGCTCCATACTATATTGAATGAACTGGAGAAAAAGATGGATACAGAAGGACTTGCTTCCTTTACAATATTTAAAGACCAGCATCCTGGCGATATCGCACGACCACGCAGATACGAGATTGCTGCAGTGTTGAACCGAATGCGTACGGCTATGGTAAAATAAGAATAAGACTAAACACTTTTATTATAAGGAGGGTTAGCCGATGGATATCAACAAACTTAAGCAGGAAGTTATAGAATACAGCAAAGAAATAGGTATTGATAAAATTGGCTTTGCCTCCGCGGATGTCTTCTCCGAATTGAAGGAAAGATTGAAAAGGCAGCAAACACTAGGTTATCAGTCTGGATTTGAGAAAGGAAGTGTGGACGAACGAACGGAGCCAACCCGTTTGTTGCCAGAAGCTCAATCCATAATTTCCATTGCCCTTGCCTATCCTTCTCGGATGAAGGATGCCCCAAAAAGTACAAAGGAAGAACGTAGAGGAATTTTTGCACGTGCTTCATGGGGAATAGATTACCATGTTGTTATGCGTGAAAAATTGGATAAGCTTGCTGATTTTCTTAAAGAAAAGGTGCTTGATGTAAGCAATAGGGTGATGGTAGATACAGGTGAGTTATCTGATCGTGCTGTTGCTGAACGTGCAGGCATCGGGTTCAGTGGGAAAAACACAGCGATTATTACACCTGAATTTGGATCCTTTGTCTATTTGGGAGAGTTAATTACGAATATTCCATTTCTCCCTGATAGTCCTGTGGAAGATAGCTGCGGTGATTGCACAAAATGCTTGGATGCGTGTCCAACAGGTGCTTTGGTACAAGGCGGGCAATTGAATGCACAGCGATGTATTGCTTTTCTCACTCAAACAAAAGATTTCTTGCCCGATGAGTTTCGAACAAAAATAGGTAATAGAGTTTATGGTTGTGATACATGTCAGGTAGTTTGTCCAAAAAACAAAAAAGTAGATTTTCATCACCATCCTGAATTTGAACCGGACCATGAAATCGCTAAGCCAAAGCTCAAACCAATGTTACGGATTTCCAATCGTGAATTTAAAAATACATTTGGCTCCATCGCTGGTTCTTGGCGAGGGAAGAAGCCACTACAGCGAAATGCCTTAATTGCCTTGGGCCACTATAAAGACATAACAGCAGTTGAAGAAGTTATTGAGGTGATGCAGACTGATCCTCGGCCGGTAATACGTGGAACAGCTGCATGGTCGCTTGGCAAAATCGGAACGGAGAGAGCCTATAATGCCATACATGAGGCGATGAAGAAAGAAAAAGATGAGCAAGTTATTTATGAAATGGAAAAGGGTCTTGCCTTTGAAAAAGAAGCCAGCAGAAGTTAATTAGGTGGGAGCGACTTATTATGAAGAAAATCACATTGTTTTATGACGAAATGGAGTCACCGATAGGAACGTTGCTGTTGCTAAGTGATGGAGAAGCAATAGTTCGAATCGAGTACGGAAGACTTGCTGACTTAGAAGAAAAGTTAACAACCTGGGCTAAAAGATTTATTGGGGAACCCTATTTTGTTTATCAACCTGAATTGATTGCTTCTGCTAAAGAGGAGCTGGAGGCTTATTTTAAACATCAGAAGCAGACGTTCTCTATTCCTTTTAAGTTTTATGGGACCAGCTTTCAACAAAAGGTTTGGCAAGCACTCTATGACTGTATTGCATACAAGGAGACCAAAACCTATAAAGAGATTGCAGAAATAATCGGTAACCCGAAAGCAGTGAGAGCGGTGGGAGGGGCTGTTAATAAGAATCCATTTTCTATTGTAGTCCCTTGTCATCGCGTAATTGGAGCAAACGGAAAACTAGTTGGTTATAATGGCGGTTTGGATAAAAAGGAATTTCTTTTGAAACATGAAGCAACAGATTGAAATTAAGGCAATCTGACAAGCATCCTCTCCATATATATTTAATGGAGGGGATTTTTATGGAAAAAATTAAAAAGGTATGGCTGGATTATTTCTTATCTGAAAAACAAACAACCGGTTGGTGGCAAAAAAAACGCAGCTTGTGTAAAGAAAGAAATGCTGAAATTGTTCGTCTTCATGGGGATGGTCGGCTATACAGAGAGTTTTCCTCTGATAACCAACGTATATACCACTATCTTATCCATTTATCATACCTCATTAAGCAAGATGAGTTTTTTTATCTGGAGGAGGAATTAATCCCGTATGAATTTCGGTATGATGGCGGAGCGGTAACTAATCATTATCCAATACAATATGAACAGCCTGACAAACCAAGTATTTTGCCTGAGGAAATTCGTGGAGATGATGCTTTATTAGAAAGGTTTTCCTATGATCGTAACGAAGCTGTCCGCTATGCAGAGAGATGGTGGAATAGTTATAATCCTGCATATAAAAAATTTGATGTCGATTGTACAAATTATGTTTCTCAATGCTTATATGCTGGGGGAGCCCCAATGAGAGGGGCGCCTTCTAGAGAAAAAGGATGGTGGTATCAAAACGATAATTGGAGTTTTAGTTGGGCAGTAGCCCATTCATTACGCTGGTATTTAAGTGGTTCCACCCAAGGACTACAAGGCACGGAATTAGATAATGCCTCAGAACTGCTCCCGGGTGATATTATTTGTTATGACTTCGAAGGGGATGGGAGTTGGAACCATAACACGATTGTTGTGACTAAAGATGCTTATGGAATGCCGTTGGTTAATGCACATACAAATAATAGCCGGAACCGCTATTGGTCTTATGAGGATTCAGCAGCATGGACACCTGATATTAAGTATAAATTTTTCCGCATTGGTGACAAGTAAGTGATATACTAGAACAGTACAAACAACGTAAGGAGATTAGAAAAGTGAGTTTACATGTCGTTCTATTTCAACCAGAAATACCAGCGAACACTGGAAATATTGCCAGAACTTGTTTAGCAACAGATACAACACTTCATTTAGTTCATCCGCTAGGGTTTTCAACAGATGATAAAATGCTTCGTCGAGCTGGATTGGACTATTGGAAGAATGTGGATATCAAGGAATATAAGAACATAACGGAGCTTTACAACACATATCCTGAAGGTGAATATTATTATATAGAAAACTTTGGAACCAAACATTATACAGACTATGATTTTTCTAACAAAGAGGAAGATTTGTTTTTTGTTTTCGGCCGGGAACAGATGGATCCACTTCAATTATTAGAGGGAAAAGAAGAGCAATGCCTCCGTATTCATATGAACGATAAAGTACGGTCTTTAAATCTATCGAATACGGCGGCTATTATTATATATGAGGTACTGCGTCAGCAAGGTTTTCCAGATTTGTCTTAGTAAAAATGACCTGCACCGACTATTATAATTCTTAGGGAGGCTCCTGTTTGGAAAAAATGTAATCTGATAAACTATTTCAATAACATGAAAAGCCGTGATGCAACTATACATCACGGCTTTTGGAATTAGATAAACATTATTGATTTTTCTTTGGGACTGCCGGCTTTGCTTCATATCCGGAAGTGAAGGTTGAGATAATAAAAGTTAAAACGACTCCCATTAGTAATGCTAATTTCATGCGAAACTCCTCCTTTGTATGTAAAAGAACGATTAGATGTAATTATGTCCTTATTATACCTAAATATTCGCTTTATGTGAACCAGAGAAATCCATTATTTTTCCCTACAGGTAGTTTGAAAAAACTTACAATAAAAATACTGGTAACATTATATTGTTTAAGGTAATAAAATAGGGTATATTAGTTGATGAAGTCATTCGTCAGTTCTATAATGTAGATGGATGTGAATAACCGTTACATAACGGATAACGCTAACTTCTAATGGGGGTATAAAAACGTGGCACAGAATGTAGAATCTAATGAAAGATTCTGGGCAGAATTTCATGGTCCTAACATGGGGTATGTTGAGGAACAATATGAGCTTTACAAAGAGGATCCAAATCTTGTCGATCAATCTATTAAGCAAATGTTCGATCGGCACGGGGCTCCTGAATGGTTAACACAACCTAATAGCAGTGTGCAAGAAGAGCAACAAGGGACCTCAATTAAGGATATTAAGAAGCTTACCTCAGCAATGAAACTTGTTGAGGCTATTCGTCGTTTTGGTCATCTAGAGGCGGATATTTATCCAGTTGGTCCACAGGAAGACAGAAAATCACCCTTGGTTGAACCGCATTCATATGGGTTAAGTGAGGATGATTTGGCAAACATGCCAGCAGCTTGGCTATGGGAGAAAGCGCCAAGTAGTGTTAAGAACGGGCTGGATGTTATTAAAGAATTAAAGAAATATTATTCAGGAACAATTACTTTTGAGTATGACCACATGAATAATGATGAGGAGCGTAAGTGGCTTCTTGATTTGATTGAAGCAGGGCATGCACGTCTTGATCTATCAGATGAGGAGAAGAAGCAACTACTTGAACGACTTTCACATGTAGAAGGTTTTGAAAGCTTTCTTCAAAAAACTTTCGTTGGTCAGAAACGTTTTTCAATTGAAGGATTGGAATCAATGGTTCCGATGCTTGATCAGATTGTAAAATATGCTACGGAAGATAAAATTGAAAATATAATGATGGGAATGGCGCATCGCGGACGTTTGTCTGTACTTGCACATGTTTTGGGAAAACCGTATGATAAAATTTTCTCTGAGTTTCACCATTCACCTGATAAAGAATTAATACCATCTGAAGGTTCTATGGGAATTAATTACGGTTGGACTGGAGATGTGAAATATCACTTTGGAGCTACTAGAGATGTTAAAGAAGGCGATGAGACGAAAACACGTATAACACTCGCTCATAATCCATCTCATCTTGAGTTCGTGAACCCTGTGGTGGAGGGGTTTGCGCGTGCTGCACAGGATGAACGGTCTCAAAAGGGATATCCAAAAGGTGATTTGAATAAGGCATTCAGTGTACTTATTCACGGCGATGCTGCCTTTATTGGAGAAGGTGTAGTAGCAGAGACGTTGAATTTGAGTGGATTACCTGGGTATTCCACAGGAGGAACGCTCCATATCATTGCAAACAACTTGGTAGGTTATACGACAAATCAAACAGATGGCCGTTCAACCAGATATGCAAGTGATTTAGCCAAAGGATTTGAAATTCCAATTATTCACGTTAATGCAGATGATCCAATTGCTTGTATTTCAGCAATTAAGATTGCATATGATTATCGTCAAAAATTTAATAAAGATTTCTTGATTGATTTAGTAGGATATCGTCGATACGGTCACAATGAAATGGATGAACCTCGAACTACACAGCCGGCGCTTTATCAGAAGATTGATGAGCATCCTACTGTAGCGAATGTTTATGCCGGAGTGTTAAGAGATAAAGGTGTTATCGGGGAAGATACTTTCAAAAAAATACAAGAGGATGTAGAGGATCATCTTCGTGGAATTTATGATAGTATGAAAGAAAATGAAGCAGGCTCTGTAGAAGTTCCAAACATGCCAAAAGTATTGGCAAATGGATTGGATCGATTTGAAACAGCTGTGGACTTGGATACGTTAAAAGCTCTGAATGAGGGATTATTGAATAGACCTGAAGGCTTTAACGGCTTTAAAAAATTGGAAAAGATTTTAAGCCGACGCAAAAATGTACTTGAGGAAGGTAACAAAGCGGATTGGGGTGCTGGAGAGGCGTTAACTTATGCTTCCATTCTTCAGGATGGTATTCCAATCCGA
Organism: Virgibacillus halodenitrificans JCM 12304; assembly: GCF_001310895.1. Taxonomy (GTDB): domain Bacteria; phylum Bacillota; class Bacilli; order Bacillales; family Amphibacillaceae; genus Virgibacillus_Q; species Virgibacillus_Q halodenitrificans. The sequence goes on from NZ_BAZS01000018.1 coordinate 58,731, forward strand.
TTGACTGGTCAAGATTCAGAGCGAGGAACATTTGCACATCGCCATCTAGTACTTCATGATGTGGAAACAAATGAAAAATATTGTCCGATGCATGGTCTTGAACAGGCGAAGGCATCGTTCGACATCCGAAACAGTCCTTTATCTGAAGCAGGCGTACTAGGCTTTGAATATGGCTATAGTGTTGAATCACCGAATACTCTAGTAATTTGGGAAGCGCAATTCGGAGATTTTGCAAACGCTGGTCAGGTAATCTTTGATCAGTTTATTTCAGCCTCTCGTGCCAAGTGGGGTGAAAAATCCAATATGGTTATGTTGCTTCCGCACGGATATGAAGGGCAGGGACCTGAGCATTCAAGTGCTCGCTTGGAAAGATTTTTGCAGATGGCTGCAGAAAATAACTGGATTGTAGCTAATGTGACTTCTTCTGCTCAATTCTTCCATTTGATCCGTAGGCAGGCAGCAATGCGAGGGAAAGAAGAAGCTAGACCATTAATATTAATGACACCTAAAAGCTTATTGAGAAACCAGCGCGTAGCTTCTGTTGCAGAGGAATTCACAAATGGTAAATTCCAGCCCTTACGTTCTCAGCCAAACTTAAAGGTAAGTAAAAAGAATGCCAAACGGTTATTAATTGGAAGTGGGAAAGTAATGGTCGATATTGAAGAGGCTATTGCTAATTCTGAAGAAAAGTTTGATTGGTTACGCGTCTTGCGACTTGAACAAATTTATCCATTCCCTAAAAAGGAACTAGAAAAAGAGATAAAAGAACTGCCTAATCTGGAAGAAATAGTTTGGGTACAGGAAGAACCAAAAAATATGGGGAGCTGGGATTTTGTAGATGATTATTTAAGAGATCTTTTACAAGAAAACCAGTCATTACGTTATATTGGACGGCCGGATCGTTCATCACCTGCTGTTGGTGTGCCGAATGTGCATAAAACAGAGCAAAATCAGATTGTACAACAAGCAATTAACCCGTCTAAAGGAGGAGATTCCAGTGAAAGAAATTAAAATACCAGAGCTAGCCGAATCCATTACTGAAGGTACTATTGCAGAGTGGTTAGTCAAAGAAGGCGACAAAGTAGAAAAAGGTGATCCAGTAGTTGAATTAGAAACAGACAAAGTTAATGTCGAAGTGAACTCCGACTATGCGGGTGTCATCACTGAAATTGTTCAAGGTGAAGGTGAAGACGTTGAAGTGGGAGATATTATTGCCAAGCTAGATGAAAATGGGGAAGCTGGCGCTGATACTTCCAGCAATGAAGAGCCAAAAGAAGAGAAGCAAGAAGATGTAAAAGAAGAACCGAAAGAAGATAAGAAAAAAGAAGAAGCTACAGTTGAAAACACGGAAAAAGCATCAAAGAAGGATCAAAAGGACGACAAAAAAGGAGACGTAATTGCCTCTCCTGCAGCGAGAAAACGAGCTAGAGAACTTGGAATTGATTTAAGCACAGTCAGCTCCCGTGATCCACTTGGAAGGATCCGGCCGGAAGACGTAGATGCTGCTGCCAAGGATACATCAGAGAAGAAAGAATCCAAGCCAGCTAAGAAAGAAGCACCAAAGACAGAGGAAAAAACAGAATTTGATAAGCCAGTAGAACGTGTGAAGATGTCACGTCGTCGTCAGACAATTGCAAAGCGTCTTGTTGAAGTACAACATGAAGCAGCTATGCTTACTACATTTAACGAAGTTGACTTAACCAATGTAATGAAACTTCGTAGTGAGAGAAAAGAAAAGTTTATTGATAAGCATGGAGTAAAGCTTGGATTTATGTCCTTCTTTACCAAAGCAGTTGTGGGCGCATTGAAAGAATTCCCACTATTAAATGCTGAGATTCAAGGTAATGAGCTTGTTCTTAAAAAATTCTATGATATTGGTATTGCTGTGTCCACAGATGATGGATTAGTAGTTCCGGTAGTACGTGACGCTGACCGTCTTGATTTTGCAGGCGTAGAACGTGAAATCGGAAATCTCGGTAAAAAAGCACGGGATAAGAAGTTAGCAATGGAGGACCTACAAGGTGGTTCATTTACAATTACAAATGGTGGCACATTTGGTTCCATGCTATCTACCCCTATACTAAATGCGCCACAGGTTGGTATTTTAGGAATGCATAATATTCAAAAGCGTGCTATGGTGATGCCAGATGATACAATTGAAGTACGCCCAATGATGTATTTAGCTCTTTCTTATGATCATCGCATTGTTGATGGAAAGGAAGCAGTACAGTTCCTAGTTAGAGTGAAACAATTACTTGAAGATCCATATGACCTTCTATTGGAAGGCTAATATAATGAAAGAAAACAACCGTTATCTGGACAAGCAGATAGCGGTTGTTTTTTGTCTATAATGTTTGTGGTTGTCGCAAGTCTAGATAAAATACGAGAGCATTTCGATATCAATCATTTAGTAAATCGGAAGGCCCCTGAAAAAAGTACTGTTTTTATAGTATTTTAGAATGTAAGTATTCATATGAAATTTAACTGAATCTCTATGTTAAAAAGGCGTAAAGTAGGGAATTGATAAGATGTTAAAGAAATTTACAGAAAAAACTTTCACTTGACAGACGTCTGACAACTTGGTACAATTGGCATAGAAAGTAGAAATGAAAACATTTACAAAAAATAAGGGAGGCTCATTCCGTGGCAATTCTTCTTGGAATAGTAGCAATTATCGTGGTCCTCGGGCTAGCATTTCTAATGTCTAATGACAAAAGAAATATTAATTATAAAGGCATAGGAATAATGTTAGTTTTACAATTGTTAACAACCTGGTTCATGTTTACAACCGAGATTGGTCAATTTATCATTAATAAAATCTCTGCAGGTTTTAATAAATTAATTGAATTTGGGACAGAAGGGGTTAATTTTGTTGTTGGTGGATTTGTTGTTGAAGAAGGAGGCGTTTTCTTTTTTAACGTTCTATTACTTATAATTTTCTTCGCAACAATTTTATCTGTACTAACTTATTTGAAAATCCTTCCTCCAATTATAAAGTATTTGGGTGGTTTAATTTCAAAAATTACCGGACTTCCTAAAGTTGAATCCTTTAATGCGGTTAACAGTATCTTTTTTGGTCAATCAGAAGCACTAATTGCAATACGGACACAGTTCCATCATTTAAATGATAATCGTCTTTATATTGTAAGTGCTTCCGCGATGGGATCTGTATCAGCTTCCATTGTTGGAGCGTATCTGCAAATGCTTCCCCCAGAGTATGTTTTGGTAGCACTACCACTAAATATGTTTAGTGCTTTAATGGTTGCATCCATTATTGCTCCTGTTCGTGTGCCAAAAGAAAAAGATATTGTTGATATTAAAGATGTTACTAATGATAAAAGTATTTTTGAAGCAATGGGTAACGGGGCATTAGAAGGTGGTAAAATTGCTTTAATCGTTGCTGCTATGTTAATAGCCTTTATTGCATCCTTGGAACTCGTTAACTGGTTAATTCAATTGGTATTCGCTGGTATAACGTTACAGGAAATACTAGGGTATATCTTATCACCAATTGGAATTTTAATGGGAATTTCACCGGGAGAAGTGGTACAAGCCGGTTCTGTTATGGGTACAAAAATTGTTACAAACGAATTTGTAGCTATGCTTGATTTCCAACCTATGATTGCAGATATGTCTGAAAAAACAGTAGGGATTGTATCCGTATTCCTTACAAGTTTTGCTAACTTCTCCTCAATCGGTATTATTGCTGGTACAGTTAAAGGAATTGATAGTGAGAAAGCTGTCAGCGTATCCGGTTTTGGTCTTAAGTTATTAGTAGGTGCTACACTAGCTTCTATTCTATCCGCCACTATTGTTGGACTATTTTTATAAATGTTGAAGGCTACCCTTATGGGTGGTCTTTTTTGTTGTATCGAGCTTTCATCTAAAGCACAAAATATATAAACTATTAAATAACTTTTGATGCTTAATCTAAGTATGAAAAATAAATTTATTGCTGGAAAGCCCATTGAAATATTGAGTCTGATTACGCCACCGCTATGTAAAATACTGCGCTTTTCGGGGGCGGCTGATGAGCCTCGGGCCAACACGATGTTGGTCATGAAGGCGTTGCGACAATGGGTTTCGATGGGGCGAGTATGCGCAAACGGTCTTTGATGGGACGAGTAATCGCAGTCCCAGCCCCAGGACGTCGCGACTTTAGCCTTCCAACCCCTATTACGCATTCCGGGGTCTCACCTATGCCTCATCTCCCCCAGAAGTCTCCGTATTTTCCTCCGCTCAAAGTTAATTTTTAAAAATATTAGATTATTATTAGAAGCTGAAACGTACTTAATTTATACTTCAAGTACAAGTTTGTGTGATCTTAGCCTATCTGGTTTTTAGGTGACATACCACTATATTCAGCAGTTTAAAGCAGATACGAATTGATTGGAGCGAAAGGGGGCGACTCCTACCGGAATAGCATGAGCTGAAGACCCTGGACGTAGCGTAGCGGAGGAAGCGGCTGAAGCCATGCCGGTGGAAAGCGTCCCCCTGCAGCGGAAATCAATGGGGTTATCCCGCTTCTACTGTGGCTTAATCTCTCACTAGTAACTAAGGCATATCAGTAACTATCATTTATTGAATGGTCTTTTAGTAATAGTTAATCTTAAGGTAAGATGATTGTGCTTCAGAAATTAATAAGGATAACAATGTTTAGACACTTCTATGAAAGGAAAGATAATTAGCAGAGAGGAGTGGCTATATAATGAATAATCAGTTGAATTTATTTATAGATGGAGAATGGATAGAAACAAATGACAAATTGAAGGTATTGAATAAATATAGTGGAGAAACATATGCGGAGGTTTCTAAAGCTGGGGAAAGAGAAGTAAATAAGGCAATAGAAGGAGCAGAACGAGCATTTAAGCAAGAAGAACTTCCACCTTATAAGCGTTATGAAATAATTAAAAAAGTATCCGAGTTGTTGCAGGAAGAAAAAGAATCGTTCACTAATTCTATCATAAGTGAGGCTGGGAAGCCACGTAAGCAAGCAAGTACAGAAGTAGACCGTGCGATCCAAACCTTTGAAGTAGCTGCAGAAGAAGCAAAACGAATCAGTGGTCAAGGGGTACCAGTAGAGCTGCGCCAGGATCAGAAAATCGTATGGCATTCACTATTCGAGTCCCAGTTGGGGTGGTAGGCGCAATTACGCCATTTAATTTCCCGCTTAATTTGGTTGCACATAAAATTGGTCCGGCATTGGCTGCAGGGAATTCGGTGGTTTTAAAGCCTGCGAGCGCAACACCGGTTACCTCATTAAAACTAGCTCAGCTATTTGCAAAAGCAGGACTGCCAAAAGGTTATCTTCAGGTAATTATCGGATCCGGTTCTGAAGTAGGAAAGCAAATGCAGGAAGATGAACGGATTTCCACATACACTTTCACAGGAAGTGCTGAAATTGGATTGAAGCTGAAACAAAATACAGGTCTTAACAAGTTAATTCTGGAACTGGGGAATAATTCACCAGTTATTGTAGACAAAGATGCAGCTATCGACAAAGCAGCAGAGACACTTGCAGTAGCAGGATTCGCATATGCAGGCCAAACATGTATCACACCACAGCGTATTTATGTACATCAGAATGTATTGGAAGAATTCCAGGAAAAGCTACTAGATCAGATGCAAAATCTAAAGGTAGGAGACCCATTTGATGAAGATACTGTTGTTGGCCCCTTAATTTCAGAAGAAGAAGCAAAACGTGTTGAAAACTGGGTGGATACTGCCGTTCAAGCAGGTGCGAATATTTTAACAGGTGGAAAACGGGAAGGCGCCATGTACGAACCAACTGTATTATCTCAAGTAACTAAAGACATGAACGTAGTGGGTAAAGAGATATTTGGACCAGTTGTTACTATAATTCCATATTCGGATCTGCAGTCCTGTATAAGTGAGGTAAATGAATCTCCATATGGGTTGCAAGGTGGTATTTTCACCGAGAATCTTGATACTGCGTTTTATGCTGCGCGAAATGTGGAAGTAGGAGGACTTATGGTTAATGATTCTTCCCAATACCGTGTTGACCTTATGCCATATGGTGGTGTAAAAGATAGTGGTTGGGGAAAAGAGGGACCTAAGTTCTCCATTGAAGAAATGACAGAAGAAAGATTAATTGTGTTAAACCTATAAAAAAAGCGAGGTGTAAGCCTCGCTTTTTTTAATGATCTAAAATCATTAACATGAATAGTTTCTTTATGTCTGTGATTGTACCTTGTTCGTATAATGTTTTTGTATGTGAAACAATCTGGTTAATAACGCGATCGCCCCACAGCTTAAGCCAACAATAATTCCTACCCAGTAACCAAATGGCTCCAATGATGTATAGTTAGCCAGAATCCAGCCGACAGGTAACCCTATAATCCAATAAGAAATCAAGGCTAATATTAATGTTACATTTACATCTTTATATCCTCGTAAGGCTCCTTGAATAGGCGCCCCAAAAGCATCTGCTAATTGAAAGAAAATCGCGTAATTAATGAAGTGCTTTGTTAGTTCAATTACTTCCGGGTTAGAATTATACATTTCAGCTACCCAATCTCTTGTTACATATAAAACCGCTCCTGCAAATAAGGCAATAAACAGGCCGCCACTGATTCCAATATATCCATAAATTCGAGCATCCTTCAATCGTTGGCCACCCAATTCAAAGCCAATCGCGATAGTTAATGCCATACCTACACTTAATGGGATCATATAAAGTAAGGAAGCAAAGTTAATTGCCGCCTGATGTGCAGCAATTGTATACGTACTATACACACTCATTAATAATGTGACTGCTGAAAAAATACTCGTTTCGAAAAACATTGCAACCCCAATTGGAACACCAATTTTAAGCTGCTCTCTCCATGCTTGAATGGATGGCTTAATCCAATTGGAAAATACATGGAATTGGCGAAAGGGTGCAACTCGATATACAACCCCTAAAGCAATAATACAAACAAGCCAGTAAGTGATTGAAGTAGCAATCCCTGCTCCAATACCACCAAAGGCAGGGACACCAAACTTACCGAATATAAATACATAATTAAATAAAAGATTCAACGGTAAAGAAATTAAAATAATTACCATCGACATTCTTGTTTGTCCAAGGGCATCTATAAAACAACGCAATGTATTAAAAATAAACAGTGGTATTAGTCCTGAACCAAGAGCAATTAAATAATATTTTGCAATGTGCCGGACTTTGGGTTCGAGATCCATGATTTCAAGAACAGGATTTAACGCAAATGCCCCAATAATAAATACTACTATGCTCAATGCTACGGACAAATAAATCCCCTGCTGCACCTTATTGGAGATCTCTTTATTTGACTGAGCCCCGGTTAAATGGGCAATGATGGGTGTAATTGCTAATAATATTCCATTAACTCCTGTGAAAATGGGTACCCATAGACTGGAGCCGATAGCGACACCAGCCAAATCCTCTGCACTTGCCCTTCCTGACATGACTGTGTCAAAGATGTTCATCATATACATGCTAACCTGTGTAATAAGGATAGGAATTAATATAATGGTAAAAAGCTTTAATTTTTCTTTTAAACTTGAGGTAACATACATAATATACTTCCTTTTTCTTCGTTTTTCTAATAGGATATAATAGAGAATAATAAGCACTATTATACCGTTTTATTTTGCAGTAGGAAAGAAAGGACGTACATGTATGAAAAATAAACGAATTCTTTTTACTGGTGGAGGAACTGCCGGACACGTTATTGTGAATCTGGCACTTATTCCAAAGTATCAGGAACAAGGATGGGAAATTGATTATATAGGGTCATATGATGGTATTGAGAGGAAGCTGATTGGGGAATTAGAAGGAGTCACTTATCACCCGATATCTACAGGTAAACTCAGACGTTATATTTCCAAAGAAAATATGAAAGATCCTTTTAAAGTTATAAAAGGTATTTTCCAGGCTGCCAGTTTCATTGGTAAAAGAAAACCAAGGGTTATCTTCTCTAAAGGTGGGTTTGTTTCAGTTCCGGTAGTACTTGCAGCTAAACTACGAGGGGTACCGGTAATTATTCACGAATCGGATTATACTCCTGGTCTGGCAAATAAAATAGCTATTCCATTTGCCAAGAAAGTACTGGCAACTTTTCCGGAAACAATGCAATACTTACCGGAGAAAAAGGCGGAGTATGTAGGAGCGGTGATCCGTGAGGAGTTATTTAAAGGAAACAGGGAGGCGGGTCTGAAATTTGCCAGTCTGACGAATAAAAAGCCAGTTCTATTAATAATGGGAGGTAGTGGTGGTGCCAAAAAAATAAACGAAACAGTAAGAGCAGCACTACCGGAACTCCTAAAGTACTTTCAGATTATTCATCTTTGCGGTCAGGGCAAAGTTGATGCATCTATAGAAGCAGAAGGATATGCACAGTTTGAATATATTAATGAGGAATTAAAAGATATATTTGCTGCGACAGATTATATTTTATCCAGGGCAGGTTCTAATGCCATCTTTGAATTTCTTGCATTAAGAATCCCAATGCTGCTTGTTCCATTATCCAGACAAGCAAGCAGAGGTGACCAAATTATTAATGCAAAATCATTTGCGGAAAAACGTTATGCCAGAGTGGTGGAGGAAGAGAACCTTACGGAAGAAACTCTGATTAAAGAAGTTAACCAGTTAAGTGAGATGGCCCCTATAATGATCGATCATATGAAGGAATTTAAAAGTGAAAAATCACGTGATCGAGTAATGGAAATTATTAGCGAAGTGCAGAAATAAATAAGTACCCTCTTCTTGAAAATCAAGAGGAGGGTACTAACTGCTGTAATGTATCTTTACTATGATTTCCTTGCTAAATCTGTCTATTTAAAAAGTTTCACCGTGGTGAATTATCTTTAAATTCACATTAAAATCAGCTTTTACTTCCGGATATTTTTTTCTCCATTCCGCTCTAGTTAATGGTTTCCCCTTCTTACTATAACGATAGACTGATCCGAACCCCATTGCGTCAGAGTTGAACTCCTGAAGTTTTTTTAATAATTCTTCGTACTTTTTTTCTATGTTCTTTTCTATTTCTTTTTCAAGTAACTTCAATACCCGCTTATCTTCTAATTTAATCTGATTAGAAATTTCTAAAAGACTTGCTTCTATGTTCAAATTTATTTTAAATGTAAGGTCTTCCAAATCAGTTACTCTTATCGTTGAATCGTTTCGTAAAGTGTTTAGCGCAACATGTAATTTTTCTGTAGTTGAGCTAGAAGAGTTTCTTTTATATTTTTTAAAAGGTTCAAAGGGAAGAGTTATTTCTAACCACTCACTAAGTAAGCTTTCGTCTAAAAGATTAAATAGGATTTTATTTTCTATGGATATATCTCCTACATATTTGTCATCTTGGAATACGCCAATATTAGTAATTTTTGGGATACCTTCTTTTATTTCAAAGACAGGTAAAATCGGGTCCACCCCAATATCATTCTTCAGTCTGCTAAATTTAACTAAGGAGACCTTTGGAAATAATTTGTCACTAGCACTGTTTTCAATAACTCCATGGAGATACTGCCCGATATTCATAGATATACCACTCTCCTGAACGGTAAGTATGTCTTCTGCAGTGGGTTCTCCAATTGCCATATAACTGGTATCAGGCACGCGGGCATCCCTTAGCAAGGTGTCTAAGTATGGTGAAATTCCTTCTTGAGCAGTTTCTTTTCCGTACAACTCAATTTGTAGCTTCCCTGAATCTAAAAGGAAGTTTGTTTCCAAGTTTGCATTGTTAATAGCCCCTTTTGTGGAATTACCTGTTCCTTTTACTAATTTTGTTATATCCTTGGCTTGGGCCTCAAACTGGAAGAGTACAAGGGAAGCTTGAACTAGACCATCTTCTTGTTTATCTATTCCGCGTGCATTAATAATTCCCATTTTTTCAATTTGATTTTCTTTAAAGCATCCTGTTAAGAATAAACATATAATGAACGTATAAATAATTAGTTTGCTTTTCATGTAGTATTCATTCCTTTATGTTTAGACCTTTTCTTTTTAAAAAAAACAAGGGTTGCCAAGATAAAAGGATACACACAATTAATCCAAAACCCCATATTGCTGACAATAGTGGTAAATTGAAGTATCATATAGTCATATTTTAAAATGCTAATACTCACTAATAACAAACTACAAAGTATATACAAGCTTTTTCTTTGCTGAATGTTGTATAATCGTTTAATTCCGTAAGTAGTAGCCCAGGCTAAAAAAATATTATTAGGAACTACAATCATCATCCATTCCATTACAACTATATAATCTAGTCTTTCAGCAAAACTAAATGAGGCGCTTTTAAATAGTGTGATAACCGTCCACTCGCTATCCCGCAGGTTTTCTAAACTGTAATATCCAATGCTTATTATTGTAGTTATTAATAGGGTCGAAACAGAATAGATAATAGCAAGAAATACTGGTAATTTAATTTCTTTTTTATTATCAATATAAGGATAAATAATAAGGAGGATTTCAAAACCAAGTAAAGTATAACTGCTTGCTTTTGCTCCTTTTAAAAGCTCGATAAGAGAAGCGTCTAAAACTGGAAGTAAATGAGACCAATCCATTCGCAAAATAGGATCATATAATAAAATAAGTAACCACTGAGACAGGATGAAAAATAAAAAAGCTACTCCTACTATTACTTTGACTCCGCCCCAGATACAATAAATAACAAGGATTAGTATAAGACCGCCTATAACATAGGAGGGCATGGTTGGACGTATAAATACTTGAACAACTTCAATATAAGTTAACATAACTGATAGCAAAGCCATTGCTAAATAAATTATATAAATAGAACCTAATACCTTGCCTATAAAAGATCCAAATATGTCTACTTGAATACCAAATATATCTGAGTTTTCATATTGACTTAGAATATAGATGATAACTGAAAGGATTAGGATTAGAGCCACTCCTGCAATAAGAATAGATATCCATGCATCTTGACGGGCATAACCAAAAATGTATGATGGTGCCCCCATTATACCTACGCCAAGTTGAACAGTGCAGATAATAAAAAAGAGATAAAAAGCTCGTATTCTTTTTCCAGGTGCAATTACGTTCGTTATTTTCATATGTCACCTACTCGTCTATGTCTCGTTTTTGACCTGCATCCTTTTTACTAAAACGGTAGAGACGTTTTGGTAAATAAGATTTTGCTCGCTTATATTCAAATTTAAAGGGAGTGCGATAAAAAACTTTATTAAAATCTTGTAATTGTAATGGATACAGTGGAATCAAGTATGACCGACCTAATGAAGTGAGACGTAGCAAATGGATGATAAGAAAGCATAATCCAAACATAATTCCTATTAAACCAAAAAGCCCAGCTAATATTATAAGCGGAAATCGAATTATTCGAATGGTTGTTCCCAATAAATAACTTGGTGAAGTATACGATGCTAAAGCACTCATAGCTACAACAATAATTAGAATATTACTAGTTAAACCAGCTGCAACTGCTGCCTGTCCAATAACAATACCTCCGACAATACCATTGTCTGCCCCACCTTCGTTGGAAGACGAGCGCCAGCCTCTCGTAAAAGCTCAATTAAGAATTCCAAAATCAGAGCCTCTATTAAGGGAGGGAAGGGTACTGCTGCTCGTGACTGCCCGATAGAAATTAATAACTGTGTAGGAATAATACTATATTGATAAGTAATAATAGCAACATATAAGGGTGTAACAATGACTGTAAAGAACATTGCAATAAAGCGAAGAAGCCTTAAAAATGTACCTGCATACCAATTCATGTACAAGTCTTCCGTAGATTCGATAAAACTAAATAAGTTTGCAGGGGCAATGATACCTGTAGGGCTATTTTCCATTAAAATCCCTACTTTACCCTTAGTAATGGCATAAGTGAATCTGTCAGGCAATTCCGTTGATTGAAAAGAAGGGAAAATATTAGATTGCGAATCAGCAAGATACTGTGAGAGAACAGCACTGTCCTCCACTTCATCCACATCAAGTTCTTTAATTCGTTGTCTCATAGTATTTACATCTTCTTCATTAGCAATAGATTTTAGATAGATTAAACGAATATCTCGTGGATTTAACTTACCAATGGTATAATCTTCTAGCACTAAATCGGTGGATTTTATTCTCCACCTAACGATATTCATATTCGTTACAATCGACTCTGTGAATCCAATTTTAGGCCCCAATACAAGTGATTCGGTCTCTGCTTTTTCCAGAGAACGTTTTTCCTTATTTAATAGCAGATAAGAGAGTACTTCTTTTTCTCCCTCTACATAAACAAATACCTCTCCAACTAATAATTTTTGAAGTATCTCTTCTAATGAATGAGAAGTTTTTACATCGTTTAAAGGTGTCCGATTTATAATCTCTTTATTTGTCCATTTTTCTTCCATGGATAAGAGTGGCTGTAATAAAAATTCTTCCACTTTGTCCGTGTCTACTTGATACCCTATAAAACATACACCGACTTTTTTACCGTTTTGCTGCTCATATTTGGAAAATACTAAATCTGGGTTCTTCTCAAATTTTTCTTTTAAAAAGGATTCCAGATCATCTACCTTCATTGGGAGTTTCTTTTTATTCCTTGTCTTCATTTTCTTCCTCCTGAATTTATCCAATCCATAATAGTATGTTGCTAAAATAGTATTTTATGTAGATGAAGTATAGGCAGAAAATGAAGTATTGATGGAGGGGTAAATAGGAAGGAATAACAATGATTAAGCCATAAAAAATGCAGAGAAATTAATCTCTGCAGATAATGAAAAACTAATCTTCTTTTGAAACTACATCGACTTTACCAGTGTGTGGATCAATAACCAATCCGTGAACCTTCACTTCTTTAGGAAGTAATGGATGGTTACGTATAATAGAAACACTTTGCATGACAGATTCTTCAACAGTATCAAAACCATGGAATTCCTCATGCAGATTTATTCCACTATGTGTAATAGTATCAAGTGTCTTTTTATCAACTCCACGTGCTTCCATTTTTTCTGCTAATGCTTCGGTGTCAACATGTGACATACCGCAATCATGGTGACCAATTACGGTTACTTCTTCAGCCTGAAGTTGGTACACTGCTACAAGAATACTTTTCATAATACTGTCAAAAGGCTTGCGGATAATTGCTCCAGCGTTCTTGAGCATTTTTACATCTCCGTTTTGAATGTTTAATGCCCGTGGCAGAAGTTCTACTAAACGAGATTCCATGCAAGTGAAAATAACCATTCGTTTGTTAGGGATACTATCCGTTTTGTAAGGTTCGTAGGATTTTCCTTCTACAAATTGTTTATTATATTCCAGCATTTCTTCCAAGTGCATATTTCCACTCCTTTAAAATAGTTTTTCCTATTAAAATATAGCAGTTTTTTTTAGTAAGTGTACAGTAGAAAGCTAATTTCGACAAAATTTACTTTTTTCTCTTAAGCCCAAAGACTCATTTTTGGAAAATTTAAACATACGTATTGTTTGTCCATATTAAGTGAGTTATGATGAGAGTAACAATTTGTTGAGGGGTGGGAGTATGGGAGAGTTTGTACGTAATTGTCGATTGTGCAAAGAACCAATGGAGAGCAGTCCATTTATGATGTGCCCAACGTGCTGATAGAAGGAGATCGCGTTCGTAGCTTCATCAGGAAGCACCCACTTGTTTCTGTTGAAGAAATATCTACGTCAACAAATGTAGATGTAGAGAAGGTTAAAAATATGGTTAAATTAGGATTAAGCAGCAAACATGAAAATAAAATACTCAAATAGATTAAAAAGAGAATTACTTCACGTAAGGAGTAGTTCTCTTTTGTTTTATAATTTAATGTCACACTAAATTAAAAATAATTTGAAAAGTAGTTGACTTTAAAAAATATAAATAATATAATTATTGAGAACAAAAAAAGAAAGGAGGTCACAGACCATGGAAAACAATGTAATTATTCAAACCAACAACTTCATACTTGCTGTGACCTGCCTTGGACGGATTATGGAATAATTAGCTAACTATGGCTTATTGTTTCTGTACTAAAAAGGTCACAATTTATTTGTGGCCTTTTTGTTGTTATATAGGGTAGTTACGAATTTTTCTAACCTTTAAGCATGTGTTGTCACAAACACATGCTTTTTTTATTTATTATAAACCCGTATACTAGCGAATATTTACAGAACAAGGCTAAGCCATCATTCGTTCAGTTGGCAGAAATCAGGTAAGCAAATTGTCTAAATTGGAGCAAGGACATTTTGTAACGAAAAAGCTCCATCGATGATTTTCACTATGCAAATCTAGAGAGATAGAGAAGGTGATAACATGTTTGCGGTATTTAAAAAACTGGATTGGTTTTTTAAACATTATTGGAAGAGATATTTATTTGCAATCATTGCGTTAATTATTGCAAGCGCTATTGGCTTGATCCCGCCAAAGCTGGCTGGGTATACAATTGATCACATTCAATTTGATACACTGACTTCTAAATTATTAATTGCGCTTATTTTAGGATATCTTATATTAATCGTTGTTCATTATGCCATATCATTTTTATGGGATTATACCTTATTTGGAGGGGCGGTTATTCTTGAAAGGTGGACACGGAGCAAATTAATGTCACATTTTTTATCTATGACCCCAACATTTTTTGGGAAATATCGTACCGGTGATCTAATGGCAAGATCAACCAATGATTTAAAAGCAATTAGTCTTACAGCAGGTTTCGGAGTACTTACCCTAGTCGATTCTAGTATATTTATGTTAATGATTATTGCAATGATGGGTTTTACAATTAGCTGGAACCTTACGTTGGCTGCACTGATCCCTTTGCCTGTAATGGCAATTGTAATGAATAAATATGGGGCAGCTATTCATTCCAGATTCACTAAAGCACAGGAAGCTTTTGGCGAAATGAATAATGATGTTTTGGAATCAATACGAGGTGTTCGGGTGATTCGAGCTTTTGTACAGGAAAAACAGGATGCCAAACGTTTTGAGAATATGACTAATGAGGTGTATGAAAAAAATATTGAAGTAGCAAAAATAGATGCTTTATTTGAGCCTACAATGAAAATCTTAGTTGGTCTGTCCTATACTATAGGCCTGGGCTATGGTGCAATGCTGGTATTTGAAAACCAGATGACACTCGGCGATTTAGTTACTTTTAACGTATATCTAGGGATGCTGATCTGGCCAATGTTCGCTGTAGGAGAGCTGATTAATATTCTTCAACGGGGAAATGCGTCCCTTGATAGGGTAAATGAAACATTAGACTACAAAGCAGATATACGTGAAGCAAGAGATCCTTTCTACGTAAACCAAGTGAGTAACATTGAGTTTAAAGATGTTTCTTTTGCGTATCCTACCAGCTCAATTGATCAGTTATCCCATATTTCTCTACATGTGAAACAGGGGCAGACGATAGGTGTGGTAGGGAAAACTGGAGCAGGTAAGACCACTTTATTTAAATTGTTACTCAGACAGTATCCTGGAGTGAAAGGAGAAATAAAGATTTCTGATGTAGATTTACATCAATTAAGCTTGGATCAAATTCGCTCTTGGATCGGGTATGTCCCTCAAGATCAAATTATGTTCTCCAAGTCCATCAGGGAAAATATTCAGTTTGGTAAAGGAAATGCAACAGACAAAGAAATTTTCCGTGTAATGGAGCTCGCGCATTTTCTAAATGATATAAAACAACTACCAAATGGACTGGATACACAGGTAGGAGAAAGTGGAGTTACCTTATCGGGTGGCCAAAAGCAGCGTGTTGCTTTAGCTCGTGCCTTTATTAAGGAGCCTGAAATCTTGATTTTAGATGATTCCTTATCCGCTGTGGACGGGAAAACAGAATCAAAAATTATTGATCACTTAAGACAGGTAAGAAAAAGCAAAACAACATTTATAGCAGCACATCGTTTGTCTGCTGTCACACATGCTGATCATATTATTGTACTGGAAGATGGCAAGATTGTTGAAGAAGGTACGCACGAACAATTGCTGAATAATAATGGCTGGTATAAAGAACAGTATATTCAACAACAATTGGAAGATGGGGAGGTGGAATAATGAGTAAACCATCAACTGAAAGAAGATTATTTAATTATGCACTACAATATAAAAAACAAATATTTATAGGTTTAGCCTGCTTAATGGTAGCGGTAGCATTGGAGCTTGCCGGACCATTAATTGCCAAAAAAGTAATTGATGAACATATTGTTGGAGTAGAAGGTACTTGGCAGCAAGTTGCCGATAAGGATGAGAATTCAGTAGCGTTTGAAGGAGATTATTATAAACGGGAAGATCGTGTGCAAGCACAAGACAAAACAGTCGGTTCCCCCGTTTCCTTATTACAAATTGGCACTTCTTATTACTTCGTTGACGCTGAAGTTCCTACAAAAGGAAAACGAACTGTGGAGAATGGCACGATTAAAATAACAGAAGGTGAAAAAGTAACGGAATTTAATGGTGAAAAACTAACTTTCTCAGAAGTCTATCCATTTTTTACTCCAGAGAAAAAGCCTATTATATTCTTACTAAGTTTATATATAATATTGTTGTTAGTAGCAGGTTTTTTTCAATTTTTCAAAACCTATTTACTACAGAAATCATCCAATCAAATAGTGAAAAAAATGCGAAACGATCTATTTACCCAGACACAACGCATTCCTATTACGTATTTTGTTGATCAACCTGCAGGTAAAATTGTTGCGAGAATTACGAATGATACAGAAGCGATCCGGGATTTGTATGAGCGGGTATTGTCCATTGTCGTAACAAGTGTTATTTATATGGCGGGAATATTTGTGGCCTTATTTATCCTTGATGTAAAACTGGCAATAATGTGCTTATTTATTATTCCTTTAATTATCGGTTGGATGAAGGTATATAAGCACTTTGGATCAAAATACAATAAAGTAATTCGCTCAACGATTAGTGAAATCAATGCCAATATTAATGAAGCAATTCAAGGAATGCCTATTATTCAGGCTTTTCGTAGAGAAAAGAAAACAAAGGAAGACTTTGAAGTATTGAATGAACGGCATTTTACCTTCCAGCGCAAGCTTGTAAAATTAAGTGCCTTAACTTCCTATAACCTTGTTACAGTTTTTCGTAATCTAACTTTTGTAGGGTTTATTTGGTATTTCGGTTCGATGTCTTTAGATCCTGGAAGTCTTATTTCCATTGGTATGCTTTATGCGATTGTTGATTATCTGACACGGCTATTCGAACCAGTAACTGATATAGTGAATCAACTGCCATTAATTGAACAGGCAAGGGTCGCTGGTGGACGTGTATTTGAATTGCTTGATCAGGATGGTGAGGATGTAGATAATCAGCCAATTGAAAGGTATCGAGGAAGAATTGAGTTTGACCATGTCACTTTTTCGTATGATGGGAAAGAAGATGTTTTACATGATTTATCTTTTACAGTAAAAGCGGGAACGACAGCTGCTTTTGTCGGTCACACTGGTTCTGGAAAAAGCTCGATAATGAATTTGCTTTTCCGTTTCTATGATCCGCAAAAAGGAAAGATAACCATTGACGGGTATACTACAGAGGAGTGGTCACGACAGCAGGTAAGAAGCCATATGGGAATTGTATTACAGGATCCGTTTTTATTTACTGGTACCATTCTTACAAATATTACGATGAACGATCCTGAAATAACTGAAGAAATGGCGATACATGCTTTAAAAGCTGTAGGTGCTGACCGGTTTATTAAAAAACTGCCTAATCAGTATCATGAAGAGGTAACAGAAGGAGGCAGTACGTTCTCCTTAGGTGAAAGACAACTGTTATCTTTTGCAAGAGCGCTTGCATTTGATCCGGCAATTTTAATTCTGGATGAAGCTACTGCTAATATAGATACTGAAACAGAGGCAATTATTCAGGAGGCATTGGAGGTTCTTAAGAAAAATAGAACTACACTGGTAATCGCACACCGCTTGTCTACGATTCAGCAAGCTGATACGATTTTTGTTCTTGATCGTGGTATAATAGCAGAACAAGGAAATCACCAACGGTTAATTAATGAAAAAGGTATATATTATCAAATGTATCAAATGCAACAAGGCAGTATCAAACAGAAGGCAATCTAAAGTGAGGTGGCCTATGCATCCCAAAGATCAAGACCAACAACACGATATAATAGATGAAGATTTATATGAAGAAATAGATGACGAAGAGCTTTATGAACTTGTCCAACAGGAAAGGCAAAGGGCGATTCAAAGAGAAAAAGAAAGAGAAAACCAGAAAAAGCCAAAACGACCGTTTCCCAAATGGCCGTTTTGGCTCATTGCTATTGCATTGGTTTTTAATTTATTTGCATTAATTCCTCAAACATTCTCCGTCCCGGCAATTGATTTTTTAATAGCTTCAGCTAAGCTATCAACACAGGACACTATTCAAGAATACAAAAAAGCAGTTGTAGTTGTCGAAACAGAAAACAGTAAAGGAACCGGTTTTTCCATCTCAGCCAACGGTAAGATTATTACGAACCACCATGTAGTGGGTGAAGAAAAAGAAGTGACTGTCGCTTTTCAGGATAAAGGATTATATTCAGCAGAAGTGAAGGAGTTGTACCCTGATGTAGATCTTGCGGTGCTTGATGTAGATGAAAAAGGGCTCCCGTTTCTCCCACTTGCTGAAAAAGGTGTAAGCACCTCTGTTGGTGAGGAGATACAATTTATTGGTAACCCTTTACGTTTTAATGGAATTGCCAACGAAGGCATTATAGCAGGGTCCACGAACTTAAATGATTTGGAACAAGAGGTAACTATGTTGAATGCGCCGGTTTATCGTGGAAACAGTGGAAGTCCTGTAATTAACAAAGAAGGAAAAGTAATAGGCGTGATCTTTGCGACAATGACCCATGAAGAAAAAGGAAAAGTAGGTCTCTTTATTCCTATTGATTATTTTTATGAAAAACAGGGAGAAACCACAAGTATCTACAAATAAGACCTATTGCTGAAAGTTTCATCAATATGAAATTAGGGTAAATACTTCATAAACGTCTTAAGGAGGCGCTAATATGTTGTTTTTTACATCAGATTTAAAAGATTACCATGTGCATGCGGCAGATGGTGAAATGGGTAAAGTGAAAGATTTATATTTTGATGATAACAATTGGGCGATTCGATATGCAGTAATTGATACTAGAAAATGGTTGCCCGGAAGACGTGTGCTCCTGTCCCCTACATCTATTATCACTGTGAATGAGAATGAGGGACATTTGGAAGTAAAACATGACAAAGACACCATTCGAAACAGTCCGTCTATCCCTGAAGATCAACCAATGACACAAGATATGGAAGATACGTTGGCAGGTTACTATGGCTGGAGCAGATATTGGATGGGAAACTTGTTATGGGGGCCAAACGTCACCCCTGCAACTGATTTAGATTCTAATACGGAAAATCCCCAAATCTTTGAAGAGAAACTGGACGAACAAAAAAGATATGACCTAAGAAGCGAAGACGAAACAAATGGATTTAAAGTTCATGCTGACGATGGAAAAATTGGTACATTAACAGATATGATCTTTAATTCGGATAATTGGAAGCTTCAATATATGGTTGTCCGGGATAGTGAAGCTATTACTGAAGAAGCGTATTATGTATTTGATCTAAATAACATTGAATCGGTAGATTGGTTTGAAAATGATATCTACATTAATACTACGCTTGAAAAAGTAAAAGCAGGAAATGTTTATGAAACGAAACAGAGCATTATGGCAAGCCTTTAAATGGTAAAAGGTCAAAAATGTCTCTATATTAAATAGAGGCATTTTTTTAATGTTCTATATGCTTTTGGAAAATCTAAAATGTATTTTTTGGTTTTTACAAGTTCTCAAAAGATATATTGCGACGTAACTTTTGGTATTTAAAGTGTGAAAAATCTTGAAGATCACTGAAATATTTGAAGAGGTAAGCCCCATTGAATTCCGCTGCAGGGGGACGCTTTCACACCTCCGGGTACAAGCGCGACATCTGTTCGTAACCTCACAGTGTCTTCTTTGCCGCCCGGCATGGCCTCAGCCGCTACGCCCCGTTCAGTCTTCACCTCATGCTATTCGAGGCCACTGAAAAAGTCATTTTCTACTAAAATAGAAGTTTTTCAAAAGACGTTATCCCAAAATTTTGTTTTGTTAATATGCATAAATGGAGAGCCAGAACCAGTTTATTCCACTCATAGACTAAAAAGTGGTGATGTAATTTTTTGGAACTAGCCTTCTCAAGAATTTACCGGACTTTTTCAGTGGCTTCCTGCTATTCCGGCTGGAGTCGCCCCCTTCCGCGCCAATCAATTGGTACACAGCATATTCTGGGGTATGCAGACGCGATTTTTCTTCTTAGGTATAATAGTAAATAGTAGCGAAGGAAAAATACGGAGACTCCTGGGGGAGATGAGGCATCGGTGAGACCCCGGAATGCGTAGCATGAGGAGGCTCATCAGCCGCCCCCGGAAAGCGCAGTATTTTTCCGTAGCGGTGTTATTTAGCTATTTTATATTAATTGGGAAATAAG
>NZ_BAZS01000019.1 GCF_001310895.1 Virgibacillus halodenitrificans JCM 12304
TTCGTAGTTTATCTATTTTCCGAAGCATTGCATAACCCTAGTATATTTAACTAAATAAAAAGACACGAACATAAATTTGTTCGTGTCTTTTTCTATATTTATACTTCCATAATAATTGGTAATACCATTGGTCGACGTTTTGTTCTTTCATATAAGAATGGAGCGATTGTATCAGTAATCTCATTTTTGATCTCTGACCATTGGGTCGTTTTTCTTTCCATCACTTTATTCAAATGTTTAGCAACAAGTTTTTGTGCTTCATTAATTAAATCCTCAGATTCTCGCATATATACGAAGCCGCGAGAGATAATATCAGGACCTGATGCAATTTTAAATTCTTTCATATTAATACTTACAACTACAATTACCAGACCTTCTTCAGAAAGAATTCTTCGATCTCGTAATACGATATTTCCTATATCGCCAATTCCGCTTCCATCTACATACACGGAACCAGAAGGGATCTTACCTGCAATAGCTGCACTATCCTTACCAAGTGCTAGAACATCCCCATTGTCCATAACAAAGGACTGTGAAGGGTCTACATCACAAGCAGCGGCAAGTTTAATATGTTCCTTGAGCATTCTGTATTCCCCGTGAATTGGTAAGAAATATTTCGGTTTAATTAGTCTGAGCATTAGCTTTTGTTCTTCTTGGCTTCCATGACCAGATGTATGAATGTTGCTTAGCTTGCCATGAATAACATCTGCTCCTGCACGATACAATTTATTAATTGTTCTGCCAACACTTACTGTATTTCCAGGGATTGGTGATGAGGAAAATACAACAGTGTCTCCAGGTATAATCTGAATTTGTCGATGCGTCCCGTTCGCAATTCGAGAAAGGGCAGCCATTGGTTCACCTTGAGAACCAGTACATAAAATTGTTACTTCCTGGGCTGGAAAACGATTAATTTGATTTGCTTCAATGAACGTATCTTTAGGAGCCTGAATATAACCTAATTCTTGTCCAAGATTGATTGCTGATTCCATGCTACGGCCAAAGACAGCTACTTTTCGATTATGTTTGACAGCAGCTTCTACTACTTGTTGTAACCGATATATATTAGAGGCAAAGGTAGCAAATATCAATCTTCCATCTACTCTACTGAATATATCATTTATACTATCGCCAACAACTCGTTCGGACATGGTAAAGCCCGGTACTTCACTGTTGGTACTATCTGAAAGTAAGCAAAGTACGCCTTCTTTGCCTATTTCTGCCATTTTGGTAAGATTTGCTGGCTCTCCTACAGGGGTGAAGTCGAATTTGAAGTCACCAGTGTGTACGATGTTACCAGGAGGGGTTTTAACTACAATACCAAATGAATCAGGAATACTATGTGTTGTCCTGAAGAAACTAACGGATGTTTTTCGGAATTTAATAATATCGTCTTCTTTTAATGGGTTTAATTTTGCATTTCGTAATAAACCATGTTCCTCAAGTTTATTACGTATTAAGCCGAGCGCGAGTTTACCGGCATATATAGGCACATTAATTTCACGGAGAAGATATGGAATCCCCCCAATATGGTCTTCGTGTCCGTGCGTTACGAACAATCCTTTTATTTTATCTTGGTTTTGCACCAAATAGGTATAATCAGGGATGACGTAATCAATTCCCAATAGTTCATCTTCGGGAAATTTGATGCCGGCATCAATAAGAATAATCTCATCCTGGAATTGGACACCATACGTATTTTTACCAATTTCCCCGAGACCACCTAGTGCAAAAACTGCTGCTTGGTCATTTTTTACAAACTTCATTGTTTATACATTCTCCAATTTAAAATGTTCAGATTGCTTTTCATATTCCAGATGTGCCTTATCCAGTTCATGAACATACTCAATATTATAATTACGATCACTTAATTTAGACCGAACTTCCCGCACAGACTCGGCTTCTACATAGGTACTTAATGTTCTTTCACGAACAGGTATTTCACCAGGTAATTCCTGATATAAAACTTTAAAAATCATCTCATCTCTCCTATCAATTTTTCATTTCTATTTTAATATGAAAACACATATATTTTCTAATCCGTCTTATCCGTCATTAATATTGTTTGTTAAATCCGTACTCCCATTTTAACAACTTTCCCCTTAGCGATTGGTACTCTTATTGGCAGTCTTTCTCACAAGTTGTAGGTACTCGTCCTTGGCCTAAAAAATCTTTCCAACGTTTCTTAAGCTTTTCTTTTAGGCGTTTTAACATGGGGACATACAGCTCCTTTCATATATTAAGAAAAGCAGCAAAACATTCTACCGTCCAATCCCTCTTATTTATAGTATAGTATGATTTAAGGAATTTTGAAATAAAAATACATTATTTATAGAAATATTTTTTTTTGCGTCCTTTACTGAACTTTAGTTAAATCATTGTTATACTTATTTTTTACAGAGAATAGATTCTTATACATTAATTGAAGAGGTGTTGTATATTATGAAAAAAATTGTCTTTTTTGATATAGATGGAACGCTTTTAAATCATGAAAAAGAAATTCCCTCGTCAACAAAGCTAGCTATTGAAGAATTGAAAAACAATGATGTCTATGTTGCTATTGCAACAGGAAGGGCTCCCTTTATGTTTACTTCGCTAAGAGAAGAGCTTGGGGTTGACTCTTTCGTTAGTTTTAATGGTCAATATGTCATGTTCGAAGGAAAGGTTATCTATGAGAACCCTCTGGGTCAAAAAGAATTAACTATGCTTTATGAGCAAGCATCCACCAAAAACTTCCCAATGGTCTTTATGAATGAGAAGGAAATGAAAGCTTCTGAAAATGAACATCCTTTTATCAGTAAAAGTCTTGGTAGCTTAAAACATGATTACCCGGAGGTTGACCTTACATTTAAGGATAAAAATAAAATATACCAGGCATTATTATTTTGTGAAGAAAACGAAGAAGTTCCATTTATACCCAAAGATGATGCCTATCACTTTATTCGCTGGCATGATTACTCATGTGATGTTTTGCCTGGGGGAGGCTCCAAAGCAGTCGGAGTAAAAAAAATTGTGGAAGCAAGCGGGTTGAAACTTGAGAACTCTTTTGCTTTTGGGGACGGGCTTAACGATATTGAGATGATAAAGGAAGTAGGCATCGGCGTTTCTATGGGAAATGGCGTACTACCTCTTAAAGAAATTGCAGATTATGTAACTGATAATGTAGATGAAAATGGAATTTATAATGGATTAAAACATTTAGGTCTCATTTAAAGTAAGTTTTGTTTAATCTTCATTTCAAAAGATACAGCATAACAAAAGCAAAGCTACTCAATATTGACTAGCTTTGCTAGATATTTGTAATTGTATATAAATTTTCAAACCCATTAATACTACTAATACTACTAATACTACTGATTTAGTTACTATTATTCCACTGGGTTCGCATTTTCAGGAGTTATAAAAGGGTTCTCTTTATTTATATGATCATAAAACATGATCCCATTAAGGTGGTCGATTTCATGCTGTACCACGATGGCAGCATAACCTTTTAGCCTTAATTTAATTGGATTATTTTCTTTGTCGATTGCCTTCACAGTGATTCTGGCATTCCGAGGGACATAACCCTCCACATTTCTGTCTACAGACAAGCAACCTTCTCCGGATGAGAGATAAGATTTTTCTACAGAATGACTAATTATTTTCGGGTTTGCAAGAGCGTAGCTGTAGTGTTTGCCATCAGGGTCTTCAAAATGAACAGCAATCAGACGTTTGTTAATCCCCAATTGTGGAGCTGCAAGTCCTACTCCCGCACGTAAGTCATATTTAGCAGCAATTTCTTCATCCTGACTATTTTTTAAAAAGGTAAGCATATCATTTAATAATACTTTATTTTCTTGATTTAACGGTGTTTCTACACTTTCAGCCACCGTTCTCAACGATTTATGCCCTTCTCGAACAATGTCTTTCATAGTTATCATTTCATGCCACTCCCATTTCTTATCATTTGAACTTGCTTCCTATTTTATCATAACATGACCTTATTAATCATAGATTAAAAATAGAACCATCTATATTTGAATTAGACAGGCTGTTATCTATTCTATGTTATACTAAAAAAACAACCAGGAATTATAGGAGGTACTATGGGATGAGACGTGTACAAACAATAGGCTTTATACTTGTTATATGCTTGATTTTATTAGCTTCTTGTAGTGGGAAGAGTACAGAAGAGAAAATCCACAGTCAATTGGAAGAAGCCGTGAATAAGGAAGAAGTTTTTGAAGAACAACAAGAACCTATTACGGACTTAGAGAAGAAAGAACAGGAATTATATAATCAGATTATTGATTTGAGTATGGATGATTTTGATAAAATTAAAAATTTGTCAGAGAAAGCTATTAGTGTAATTAATGAACGCTCAGATAAAATCGCTACTGAAAAAGAAAGTATGGAATCTTCAAAAGAAGAATTTAAAAAAGCTGAAGAGCTAATTGGTAAATTGGAGGATTCTAAATTAAAGAAAAAAGGTCAGGAATTAGTTGAAGTAATGAATAACCGATATGATGTTTATTCTAAACTTAATAAAGCTTACAATACGTCATTAAAGCTGGAAAAAGAAATGTATAAAATGCTACAAAAAGAAGATGTTGAACAACAAGAGTTAACTAAAAAGATAGAAAAAATTAATCAAAGTTACGAAAAAGTACTAAACTATAACAAAAAGTTCAACGAATATACTGTTGAGTATAATGCAATCAAAAAAGACTTTTATGAACTAGCTGAGATGAATGTAAACTATGAAGATAATCCTGCTGGAGATGATTCAGCTGAGAAAAAATAATACTGAAATATCGGAACTGTATCTTAACAAAGGTGCAGTTTTTTTGTTGTATTAATACAGTGTGCACAAACCAATGTAACAGTGCTTTGTGCTTTCTGTAAATATTATACTGATTAGATTAGTAAGAAGCCGAACTGTTTGACCAAAAATAATATGTAAGATAGGATAGGAATAGATATTTGTTGTACTAATTATTTTCTCTTGATTTATATAACAGTTTGGATTATCTTAGAAGATGATTAAGTTAAATCAAGAAAGGGTACATGAATAAGTAGGAGTTATGCAGTTTTTTTGTCGTTTTGGGAAGGCTAGAAAAGATTACAATTATTAAGCTATAAGGAAAGGAAGAGGTGAACTATTTTGAAACACGTATTGGAAAGTGTTGAAAGTCAGTTCGAAATGTTCCAGATTCTTAATGAAAATGGAGAAATTATTAATAAAGATGATATGCCCGATCTATCAGATGAGGATTTAAAAGAGCTCATGCGCAGAATGGTATACACTCGTATATTGGATCAACGGTCCATTGCTTTAAATCGACAAGGCCGTTTAGGATTTTATGCTCCTACTGCAGGTCAGGAAGCTTCTCAGCTTGGAAGTCAGTTCGCACTGGAAAAAGAAGACTTTATTCTTCCTGGATATCGTGATGTTCCACAATTAATTTGGCATGGTTTGCCACTATATCAAGCATTCTTATTTTCAAGAGGACATTTCCATGGAAATCAAATGCCTGAAGGCGTAAATGCATTGAGTCCACAAATTATTATTGGAGCTCAATATGTACAAACAGCAGGTGTGGCTCTTGGAATGAAGAAACGTGGTAAAAAATCAGTAGCTGTAACTTACACTGGAGATGGGGGAACATCTCAGGGTGATTTTTATGAAGGAATTAACTTTGCTGGAGCTTACAAAGCACCTGCTCTATTCTTTGTTCAAAATAACTATTTTGCAATATCTGTGCCTGTTGAAAAGCAAACAAACGCAAAAACACTTGCACAAAAAGCAGTGGCAGCGGGTATTGAAGGTGTACAAGTAGATGGCATGGATGTCCTTGCCGTATATGCAGCAACAAAGCATGCTCGTGAACGTGCAATAAACGGCGAAGGTCCAATGCTTATTGAAACACTTACTTATCGTTATGGTCCTCATACAATGGCAGGTGACGACCCAACCCGTTATCGTACTGAAGACTTGGATAATGAATGGGAAAAGAAAGATCCACTTGTTCGTTTCCGTACTTTCTTAGAAAGTAAGGATTTATGGTCTGAAGAGGAAGAAAATAAAGTTATCGAACAAGCGAAAGACGATATTAAGAAGCAATCAAGAAAGCCGATGAGTATCCGAAACAAAAGGTTACCGACTTTATCGGAAATATGTTTGAAGAACTTCCAGTGAATTTGCAGGAGCAAATGGAAGAATACAAAGAAAAGGAGTCGAAGTAAATCATGGCACAAATGACAATGATTCAAGCAATTACTGACGCAATGCGCACAGAATTAAAAAACGACGAAAATGTGTTGGTTTTTGGAGAAGACGTTGGCCAAAATGGTGGCGTGTTCCGTGCAACAGAAGGACTACAAGATGAATTCGGAGAAGAACGTGTATTTGACACGCCTCTAGCCGAATCAGGCATTGGTGGTCTTTCAATTGGGCTGGCGTTGCAAGGTTATCGACCAGTGCCGGAAATCCAATTCTTCGGCTTCGTATATGAAGTAATGGACTCAATTAATGGTCAAATGGCTAGAATGAGATATCGTTCAGGTGGTACACATACTTCACCAATTACAATTCGTTCACCATTTGGAGGTGGAGTTCATACTCCAGAACTACACGCAGATTCCTTAGAAGGTTTAATTGCTCAGCAACCTGGTATAAAGGTCGTAATTCCTTCCACGCCTTATGATGCCAAAGGACTTTTAATTTCATCTATTCGAGATAACGATCCTGTTCTATTTTTAGAACACATGAAATTATACCGTTCTTTCCGTGGTGAAGTACCTGAAGAAGAATATACTATTGACTTAAGTAAAGCGGATGTAAAAAGAGAAGGTAAAGATGTAACATTAATAGCATATGGCGCAATGGTTCACGCTTCTTTAAAAGCAGCAGAGGAAATGGAGAAAGACGGTATTAACGCAGAAGTAATTGATCTGCGAACTGTATCGCCAATTGATATTGATACGATTGTTGAATCTGTTAAGAAGACAAACCGTGTAGTAGTAGTGCAAGAAGCTCAACGTCAGGCCGGAGTAGCTGCTAATGTAGTAGCTGAAATTCAAGAACGAGCTATATTACATTTAGAAGCACCAGTGCTTCGTGTAACTGCACCTGACACTGTATATTCTTTTTCTGCTGCCGAGGAAGTATGGTTGCCAAATCACAAGGATATTATAGAAAAAGTAAATCAAGTATTGAATTTTTAATAAAACGAACAGGAGGTCGTCATAATGGCATATGTATTTAAATTGCCTGATATTGGTGAAGGAATCCATGAGGGTGAAATTGTTAAATGGTTTATCAAAGAAGGCGATGAAATTAAAGAAGATGATGTTTTATGTGAAGTGCAAAATGATAAAGCTGTCGTAGAAATTCCATCTCCTGTGGACGGCACAGTTAAAAAACTGCATGTAGATGAAGGTACTGTTGCAGTTGTTGGGGACTCGTTGATTACATTTGATGCTGAAGGTTATGAATCTGACGAGCCAGAAGAAGAGGAACAAAAAGAATCAGAAGAGCAAACTTCCGAAGATAGTAAAAAAGAAGAAAAGAAAGAGGAGAAAGAAGAAAAGAGCACTTCTCCTAAAAAAGAAAAGTCAGAGACTTCAAATTCAGATGAGCGTGTTATTGCTATGCCATCTGTACGGAAATATGCACGCGATCATGAAATAGATATTCATGAAGTAACTGGTTCCGGGAAAAATGGCAGGGTTCTGAAAGAAGATGTAGATAAATATCTTAGTGGTGATCAAGCTACAACTAATGAGCAAGAAGAGCCTAGTGAAGCAGAAGCCACTGAAAGCACATCTCAACCAGCTTCTGCACCTAAAGGGGAATATCCTGAATCACGAGAAAAAATGAGTGGTATCCGTAAAGCAATCGCAAGCGCAATGGTTAATTCAAAAACAAAAGCTCCTCATGTTACTTTAATGGATGAGGTTGATGTAACTGAGCTTGTGGCGCATCGTAAGAAATTTAAAGCTGTAGCTGCTGAACAGGAAATTAAATTAACTTATCTTCCTTATGTAGCTAAGGCATTAGTTTCTGCATCTAAGAAATTTCCTATTTTAAATGCAGCAGTGGATGATGAAACAAACGAAATTATTCACAAGCATTATTATAATATTGGTATCGCAGCAGATACTGAAAAAGGATTGCTTGTTCCAGTAGTTAAAGACGCCGATCGTAAATCTATTTTTGCTATTTCACAGGAAATTAATGAATTGGCAGAAAAGGCTCGAAGTGGTAAACTAACATCTGAAGAGATGAAGGGTGCATCAAATACAATTACAAATATTGGTTCTGCCGGTGGACAATGGTTTACACCAGTTCTTAATTATCCAGAAGCAATTATTTTGGGTATTGGTCGAATTGCCGAGAAGCCAATTGTACGTGATGGAGAAATTGTGATTGCACCTGTCCTTGCATTATCACTAAGCTTTGATCATCGCATTGTCGATGGAGCAACCGCACAGCTGGCTCTAAATCAAATAAAGCGACTATTGAACGATCCACAATTAATTATGATGGAGGCGTAAATTATGGTAGTAGGAGATTTTCCAATTGAAGTAGATACAATGGTTGTAGGAGCAGGCCCAGGCGGTTACGTTGCCGCTATTCGCGCTGCACAGCTTGGCCAAAAAGTCACCATTGTAGAAAAAGGTACCCTTGGTGGTGTATGTCTTAACGTTGGGTGTATCCCATCAAAAGCACTTATTCAAGCCGGACATCTAACAGAGTACGCTCATGGAAACGAAGAGTTAGGAATTAAATCAGAAAACGTAACAGTTGATTTTTCTAAAGTTCAAGAATGGAAAGGAAAAGTAGTAAATAAATTAACATCAGGTGTTGAAGGACTTTTAAAAGGTAATAAGGTTGATATCGTTAAAGGTGAGGTTTATTTTGTTGATAAAAATACAGCAAAAGTAATGGATGAAAAAAATTCTCAGACCTATACATTTAACAACTGTATTATTGCTACAGGTTCAACACCTATAGAAATCCCAGGATTCAAGTTCTCTGAGCGTGTGCTTGATTCAACAGGAGCACTAAATCTAAATGAAATCCCTGAGAAAATGGTTGTTATCGGTGGAGGTTATATTGGTACTGAACTTGGAACAGCTTACGCTAATTTCGGTACTGAGGTAACAATACTGGAAGGTACAAAAGATATTCTCGGTGGATTTGAAAAGCAAATGACTCAAACCGTTAAAAAACGCTTGAAGAAAAAAGGCGTAAAAATAATTACAGAAGCAATGGCCAATGGTGCTGAAGAAACTTCTGACGGTGTTAAAGTGTCATATGAAGCTAAAGGTAAAGAAGAAACAATTGAAGCAGATTATGTACTTGTTACTGTAGGTCGACGTCCTAATACAGAGGAAATAGGGCTTGAACAGGTTGGTATAGATAAAGACGATAAAGGTCGTATTAAAATTGACAAGCAATGTCGTACCTCTGTAGACAATATCTATGCTATTGGTGATATTGTTGAAGGAATGCCTCTTGCGCATAAAGCTTCCTATGAAGGTAAAGTTGCTGCGGAAGCAATTAGTGGAGAAAAATCAGAAGTTGATTATATCGGAATGCCTGCAGTTGTATTCTCTGATCCCGAACTGGCTACAGTGGGTTATTCAGAAAAAGATGCAAAAGATGCAGGATACAAAGTAAAGGCTTCTAAATTCCCGTTTGCTGCAAATGGTCGGGCTCTATCCTTAAATAATAGTGATGGTTTTATGAAGCTAATAACTCGTGAAGAAGACGGGTTAGTAATTGGAGCTCAAATAGCTGGACCTAATGCAAGTGATATGATTGCCGAATTAGGATTAGCAATTGAAGCAGGAATGACAGCTGAGGATATTGCGCTTACTGTTCATGCACATCCTACACTTGGAGAAATTACTATGGAAGCAGCTGAAGTTGCTTTAGGTACACCAGTTCATATGATGAAATAAAAAAAGGAGCGAAATGCTCTTTTTAGTGGTCTTATTTTTCTACAAATTTCTCCAATGTATTCACAATCTTTGATTTATCTTGATCACCTGACAGGCGAGAAACAGTTTGACCGTTTTTACTAATAATCAATGTTGTTTCCTCGATTTCTGATAACCGTGCAGCTTCCTCTTTAGTCATTTCTCCTGTCTGTACATTTTTAAAAGCAGTTGGATACTTAGCTTTTAATTCAATTATCGCATCAATATACAGATTTCTATTATGATCACTTTTTGCATCAGAAAATAGTGATACATCATAATCTAGTGGCTGAAAAGTAACTACATCTATAACTTTATTATTCGATTTTGCACAGCCGGAAAATGGTATTAGAATTAGAATGAATATTAATATAACTATGAGCTTAATTTTCAAGCTAATCACGCCCTTTTGGGAAAAATAAAAGTAGTTATTATCATATATTCTTAGTTTAACAAAAAAATATGTCTAATTTAGTCGTGTTATCAGATGGTAAAATAATAGAAATTGGACTGTCTTATTAGTAATATATCTGTTGTATAAAAAGGTTATGTTTCAAATTAGTTTCTTTTTGGCTTATACTAATTTGTAGAAGGACATCTTAGGGGGAGGCAGAAGGATGAAAAAAGTAGGAGTATTAGTTTTCATCGTAATCGCTATTGTATTATTGTCAGCATGTAGCAGTACGCCTGAAGAAAGTACACAAGAAAAAAGCACTGATCAAGACAAAGCTGAGCAACAGGAAGACCAACATTCTGATAGTGAAGAAAAGGAAGAAGAAGGTAAAGAAGCAGAAGAAGTATCAGAGGAAGTGAAAGAACCAAAGTATGAAGTAACAGAAAAAGCATCCATTGTTCCTATTGACAGTGCGGAAGAAAAAGTAGTGTTAATTACAATCGATGATGCACCCGATAAGTATTCATTGGAAATGGCCAATAAACTAAAGGAACTTAATGTAAATGCTATATTTTTTGTGAATGGTCATTTTATTGAATCAGAGGAAGGCGCTCAGAAGCTAAAGAAATTACACGATATGGGTTTTATTATTGGCAATCACACTAAAACTCATGCAAATCTTAAAAAAATAACAAAAGAAGAACAGCGAGAGGAAATATTATCTGTAAGTGATCGTGTTGAGGAAATTATTGGAGAACGTCCATTATTCTTCCGTGCACCTCATGGAGCGAATACTGATTATTCGAGGAAATTAGCTGCTGAAGAAGGTATGACATTAATGAATTGGACCTATGGTTACGATTATTTTGAACCATATATGGATGCTAATAAATTAGAACAAGCAATGATCAGTGGAGAAGGTCCAGAAGTGGGGGTAGATTATTCCTTACTTAAACCAGGAGCGAATCTACTAATGCATGACAGAGAATGGACGAACACTGCATTACCTGGAATCATTAAAGGACTCCGAGATAAAGGATATAAAATGGTGGATCCTGCATTGATTAAAACAAAAAATATGTGAAGTACCCCTGCAATTGGACAGATTTTTTAGCGGAAAATCGTCCTATTGCAGGTTTTTTTGTTTGCAAAAAAGTTTTTATACAGCAAAGATTATTCCATAATGAGGTAAATAGATATATTGCGACTTAACTTGTGGTGTTTAAAGTGTGAAAAATAGCTTTGTTGTTGGAAAGCTCACTGAAATATTGAATCTGATTGCATTACCGCTACGGAAAATACTGCGCTTTTCGGGGGCGGCTGATGAGCCTCCTCATGCTATCGCATTCCGGGGTCTCACCGATGCCTCATCTCCCCCAGAAGTCTCCGTATTTTCCTCCGCTAAAGTGTTACTTTTTAGCGATAAATGAATTTAGTATTAGATGTAAAAAGGTCACTTTATATCGTCAAGTACAAGTGAAAGGCCCACTCCGCATTTGAAATATTAAAGCTCATACAAATTGATTGGAGTGGAGGGCGGCAAAGAAGACACTGTGAGGTAACGAACAGATGTCGCGCTTGTACCCGGAGGTGTGAAAGCGTCCGCATGCAACGAAAATCAATGGGGCACTTCTCCTCAAATATTTCACTGAGTTTTCCATCAATAAATTTACGTCGCAGTTTCCTTCAACTACGAAGAAACAAAATAAGTTTGTCTCCTCAATAGTTGCAGTAGTGACGAAAAAATTTCCGTTGTTGTTTTTAATATTTGAAATAAGTTATATTTTGAAAGTGGTGTCATCGTATTTTATCAAATTAAATTATTTTTAAATGTGTATAAAGTATGTGATGTTACTGAGGTAGGTATTTTAGTTATTGGATACATGGAGATAACATATTATTTAATGTGATATACTAATTTGGGGTTGAAAAATGAAATGTGACATATTATAATATGTATACGCTAACATAATTTACGGAAAAGGAGTGGACCAGATGGGCACAATTGTTTGTCAAGATTGCCAGACAGTAATCGATCATTATAATGAAGAGAAAGTAACTACCCTTTATGGAACATGTCCGACTTGTAATGAAAATAAATAATTTTAGATAAAGTATATTAATAAAAAGGCTGCAATTTATAAATTGCAGCCTTTTTATTAATAGAATTATGTTATTTAAAACATATCGCTTTTTCAATCAAATAGCTATCAAGTGGCTCTTATAACTAAGTAAAGGGTTTATGCTCTTTAATAACGTGTATAGTCTCCAGTGTCTCATCCTGTAACCCCTGCACAGGCAGTCCAGCACGTATATTTTTGTGGATATAATTTATATTTTCTTCTGTAATAATTTCTCCCGGGATGAAAATCGGTATCCCCGGAGGATAGACCATAATGGATTCCGCACTGATTCTACCCGCTGCAGAACAAAAAGGGATAATTTCTGTCTCTGCATAAAAGGCATCTCTTGGTGTTAAAGCTAATAACGGTATATCAGGGATGGATACTTGTACATCTTTACCGCAAATTGTCTCTGTATTGCTTTCATCCAACCTTTTTAGTGCATGAACTAATTTTCCTGCAGATTCCTTTGTGTCTGCTGGAGTAATAATGCATAAAATATTATAAAGATCGGATAACTCTACCTCTATAGAGAAATTCTCCCTTAGCCATACCTCTGCATCATAACCTGTAATCCCTAAATCTTTTACAGATATAATAAGTTTTGTAGGATCGAAACTGTAGGCAGCTTCCGTTCCAATGATTTCATGTGCTGCACAGTAAACGTAATTTAAGCTGTTTATCTGTTTTCTTGTATCATTTGCTAATCTTAGTGCTTCATCTACTAATGTAAATCCATTAGTAGCAAGTTGCTTTCTGGCAGTATCTAAGGATGCTAATAATAAGTAAGATGTGGAGGTAGTTGTCAGCATCGACATGATTGTTTGTACTTTCTTGTGAGATACGCGTGTTCCCTGAAGGTTCAAAATGGAACTTTGCGTTAGAGATCCGCCAAGTTTGTGAACACTCGTAGCTGAAAGGTCAGCACCAGCTTGCATAGCTGAGAGAGGAAGCTCCTCATGAAAGTGTATATGCACACCATGTGCTTCATCAACTAACACTGGTATATCATATTTATGACTAATGCGTACGATTTCCTCTAAATCAGCAGCGACACCGAAATAAGTAGGGTTGATTACTAGTACTGCTTTTGTATCTGGATGAGCTTTAATTGCTTTTTTAACTGAATTTGGGGTAATACCATGAGAAATACCGAGTTTCTCATCGAGTTCTGGCTGTATAAAGATTGGAATGGCACCAGAAAAAATTATTGCTGATGTAACAGATTTATGCACATTTCTTGGAACAATAATTTTGTCACCCGGATTACATACGCTTAATACCATAGTCATTATTGCTCCACTCGTTCCTTGAACAGAAAAATAAGTATAGTCAGCACCAAAGGCGTAAGCTGCAAGCTCTTGTGCATCTTTAATTATTGCATGAGGATGATGCAAGTCATCCAAAGGCTCTATATTAATTAAATCAATTGAGAATACAGCGTCTCCGAGAAAATTGCGGAATGTAGGCTCTGCAGCTTTCCCTTGTTTATGACCTGGGATGTGAAACGCAATTGGGTTCTTCTCTATATGATTCAGTAGTCCAGTGAATAAAGGTGTTTTATGTTGGTTAATCATCTTTCTTACCTCAATTTCTTCAGTATAAATAACTAGAGTATTATAGCAAATAATATCCTATAATTCTACTTCGATTTTTCGATAGCCTTATTATGGGTAGGGATGGTAACATAGTAATAATTAAAGTTATGGTTAGATTTTTAAGTTATTAATTAATGAGCTGGCACATAATATAAACTTTTAGGAGGTAAGCCTTATGAAATGGGAAACTAGAATTTCGAAACTTCTGGGTATTAAATATCCGATTATTCAGGGGGGACTAGCATATCTTGCATATGCTGATTTGGCAGCAGCCGTCTCTAATGCGGGCGGATTAGGACAGATTACAGCTATGAGTTTATCAAGCACCGACGAATTAAGAAATGAAATTCGCAAATTAAGAAAAATGACGACAAATCCTTTTGGTGTAAACTTTGCCATTGGAGAGCACGGTAGACCTTTTGAGCATATGGTCGAGGTTGCAATTGAAGAAAAAGTGCCTGTTATATCTGTGACAGGTGGGAATCCTAAAAAGGTACTTGATATGGTGAAAGAACAACCTATTAAAAAGCTAGTTCTCGTAGCTGCTCGAAGACAGGCAGAAAAGGCAGAAGAATTGGGAGCAGATGCTGTCATGGTTGTAGGTCAAGATGGTGGTGGCCATCTTGGGCGAAGTGATGTGGGAACCTTTACACTAACTCCCCAAGTAGTTGAAAATGTATCCATTCCTGTTATTGCTTCTGGAGGAATAGTGGATGGTAGAGGAATGTTGGCAGCTCTTGCTTTAGGAGCGGAAGGAATAGAGATGGGGACTCGCTTTATTGCTACGAAGGAATGCGTTCATGCCCATCCAATTTATAAGCAAGCAATCATAGACGCCGATGAAAACTCCACTGTGGTTATTAAGCGTACCTTAGGAACGCCGGCTAGAGCTTTAAAGAACCCATGGACAGACAAGATTCTAAATGTCGAAAAGGAAGACGGGGGATATGAAGCCTTAAAGAATTTTATTAGTGGCGATGCCAATAAACGTTATATTTATGATGGTAAGGCAGAGGAAGGTTTTGGCTGGAGTGGACAAGGAGCAGCCAGAATACATGATTTACCGTCAGTTAAAGAGTTAATCGGAACAATGGTACTGGAAGCAGAAAAAATAAAAGAAAAATTATAAGACTAACCAGGAGGTTCAATATGAGTTATCACTATCCAATCGATGATAGTTGGACAACCCAAGAAATAATTGACGTTGTACAATTTTTTTCATTAATAGAACAAGCATATGAAAAAGGAGCCGCCAGACAGGATATAGCATTGTTATATCGTAAGTTCAAACAAATAGTCCCTTCAAAAAGTGAAGAGAAAAAACTGTTTGCAAATTTCCAGCAACAATCAGGCTATTCCAGTTTTCAAGTAGTAAAAAAATTAAAAGAGACGGAGCAAGGTATCATAAAAATGAAAGAGGGACATGCTTAAGTATGCCCCTCTTTCATTTTTATTTACTTCTCAATGCCATTTGATAAAAAGGAATTAAACTGTTAAAAGTATCTTTTACAGTAATGATAAATTTGTCCCCATTTTTCACACGTAAATCCGTACTAGGAAGATGTTGACCTATTAAAAATTCAGCTTTTTTTACATCACGGAAACGTTCCACGTCTTTCTTTTCAAGCTGTTTGAGGCTAATTGAAGTCTTCTTTGTATGGTCAAGTGATATTCTGTAATAATCTGGAAGTTTCTCTAATGTTTGGTAATTATCCAGAAATGTTTGTGCAATTTCTTTCTTGTGATCCAATTCATAAATAAGAGCAAGCCAAATAAATACGTGGTCATCAAACAGACCAATTTGAAAATGGGGATGTTTCTTATAACCGCGTTTATTATCGGCTATGGCAAGCCAGGTATCTTTTGGCGGATTTACTGTCCTTCTAGCATGTTTGGCAATGTGCAGATATACTTCGTTTCCTAATTGCGCTGATAAATAATCAACCATATAGCTACCTAATTCTTGAAACTTTGGTTGGATTCTTGATTGTATTGCTTCCATTCGCTCATCTAAGCCATTTATTGAAAATGTATCGAAATCATGCTGGTTAAAACCATCAAAATTCATTTATATCTTCCCTTCTCTTTTTCCTGAACTATTTATAATAATTATTATTAAATTTTTATAGCAATACGTCAAGTAAGTGAACTTATATCCTTTGTGTGAGTTGGTTTATGTTTAAAAACATCGAAATTTGGGAATTGATAAGTCAACTAACTGATTTTCAGAAAATTTATTGAACAAAATTGTAAGACAGTCATAAACATATTAAAAGGATGCTGAAAGGTTGTGAATCAAGTGAAATATGTAATGGAGGCCCTGAGACGAAAAGAAGCTGAGGAAAAATTACCTGTCATCCGTATGGAAATTGATTATGAATTGGTAACTCTCCATGATGCCCTGAAAGCAGAAGATAAAGTGCAAATTATTAAATCAAAAGAAAAATTGAAGCAGCTTAGAGAACAGCTGCTAAAAATTGAGAATGAGTAAAGAACTCCAATAAACCTTCAACAGTTTAATACAATGTTGAAGGTATTTTATTTCTCTTAAGAAAAATCGTAGACAATGAATAAATCCTTTTAATTTGATAGTATAGAATAAACAGTAGATAGGGGATGCGATATGAACACAGTAGAATTAGACAAAATATTTGACCAAGCTAAGTCTTGGGTTCTTGAAGCAGGAGAGACGATTAGAACGAAAATTAACGATCCATTAACAATCAATACGAAGTCCAATCCAAACGATTTAGTAACTGAAATGGATAA
Source organism: Virgibacillus halodenitrificans JCM 12304 (assembly GCF_001310895.1). Lineage (GTDB taxonomy): Bacteria > Bacillota > Bacilli > Bacillales > Amphibacillaceae > Virgibacillus_Q > Virgibacillus_Q halodenitrificans. Next base: position 16,854 of record NZ_BAZS01000019.1, read on the forward strand.
GGAAACAGAATTATTTTTTGCGGAAAAAATAAAAGACACTTATCCTGATCATCTAATTTTAAGTGAGGAAGGATTTGGCGATGACATCGATTCACTGAATGGCACAGTTTGGATTATTGATCCTATTGACGGAACAATGAATTTTGTTCATCAAAAAAGAAATTTTGCTATTTCTATTGGTATTTATCAAGATGGAGTTGGGGAAATAGGGCTTATCTATAATGTAATGGAGGATGTTCTGTATAGTGCAATCCGAAATAAAGGTGCTTATAAAAATGAAGAGAAGCTTCCTTTATTATCTGAATCAGTTAAGATTGAAGAAGCGATCTTAGGGCTAAACCATTTCTGGTTATGCGAAAATAGATTAGTAAGAGAACAAACGATGCAGCAATTGGTTAGGAAAGTACGGGGAACACGAACATACGGTTCAGCAGCATTAGAGTTTGCATACGTTGCAGAAGGTATCATGGATGGATATCTGACGATGAGACTATCTCCATGGGATATAGCAGCTGGAGTTATTATAGTGAATGAGGTTGGAGGAATAACTACGGATATTAATGGTGATAAGTTAAATATGATTAAAAGTAATTCGGTTTTTACTTGTAACCCACGTGTCCAGCATATTATCCTTGATGATTATTTAAGAAAAGGAAGAAAGTGATTCATAAATGAATCACTTTCTTTTCCTTCTGGATAATCCATAACCCATAATAGCAAAACCTAGGAAGATAAATAATAAAACAAGCCAAACGTTGCGGTAAGCAATGGCAACACCAACAGCAACAAACATAGAGATCACTAAAATTGCTAACAATAGTTTTGAAATATTAATTCCTTTCATAAGGCCACCTCAATTTCTTTCAAAACACAGTATATCTCAAAATGCTAAGATATTCAAAAAGAACAATTAGTGAAATATATGTGAAATAACTAGCATGAACCAAAAAGATTTAGTATGATGGTAAAAGGTTTTTAAGAATTAAAATGGATAATGATTAATGGGGGAGAATGATGGAGACGAATTACAGTCTTATTTTGGATTTACTTATACATTTTTTCGGTACAGATCATATATTTTGGATTTTTTACATATTAAATTTAGTATTTGGTTCCATATCATTTAAGTTAGGGTTTGCTCGAGAGTTACCTATTTTAAAAACCATTATTGTTTATATTATGCTTGCAATTGGAACGTTCATCTTGACGATATTTAGCATCATGAATCTTCCTATTACGGAGAGCTTAATCCTTATCGCTTTGGTGTTGGGCATTTATAGATATAGACTACATAAGCAACGAACAGCTACCAAATAAAAAACGTCTTTCAAGACGTTTTTTTATATGAAATCATTTTTCTTTTTTTTCTCTTTATACAATTGAAAATCCCCAGTGGCATGTCGTTCATATGTTTTCTTTTCAATACGCTCATAGCAATCTTGGCATAAATACATATGAATTCTTCTATTTCTCAGACGTTTAGCTTGTAAAGAATCATCCTCAATTGACTCAACTGTATCACAAATGGAGCATTTAACTTGCATAATGTCACCTCTAATTTCAAGCCTCTAAATAGTTCTTTTATTTTATTTTAACATAAGAACATTGAATGAAGAAATACAGATTCACGTTTTATTCTTTCATATCGGGGAATAAATAAGTAAGACCACATTGTAATAGAAAGGACGATTTCATGAAAAAAAGATTTATTGCTTCCGCTGTAGGTGCAACTGGTGCTATTGCTGCAACTGGTATGTATCTGAAAGACAAAAATAACCGTGATAAAGTAATGTACAAGGCAAAAGGAATGAAAAATAAGTTGCTGAATAATAACTTAAAAGAGCCATTTGAGGATGCTGGTGTGCCTGATCAGTCTGAATCAAAAGATTTAGCTCAATTAGAAAACTCAAAAATGGTATCTGAGGGTTCACAATTTGGTGTTCAATATTATAATGAATATAAGAAAGAGAATACAAGTGAAAATGAACAAAATTAGAAAGAAGATTGCCTGCTTTATCAGGCAATCTTCTTTCTATTATTTATTCTTCTGATGGTTTGATTGTTCTTCTTGAATTTGGTCTAATTGTTTTTGCTCTTCTTCAGGTAGTACTTCTTTATTTTGGTCTGGGTCTACAGGTTGATCATCCTGAATTGGAAAATCAGGCATATATCTACCAACGATGGCTGCGAGTTCATCTACAACACCTTGAACAGGGTGACCTTGTTTAATTTTATTTCCCATATTACGAATTCTTTCTGTTGCATCTGCATCAGCAACTACGACTGCGGTTTTACCATAAGGATCATGGTAAAGAGCTTCTGAAACTGAATATTTTAAAGTTCCAACACGAGATCTGTCTAAATCTTTATCAACGTCAATACCCACTACAGCATACGGACCTGCCACAACCGCAGATGCCCCTCGGACATTCGGAACATCGCTGGCGATATTTGCGAGACGGTCGGCTATTTCTTTATTGGAGAGGTTTTGTAAATCAGTTGGTTCTGAGTTTTTAACCTGTAAGAACTGCTGGTTGTTCTCTTTACTCTCCAAGGCTTCTTCTTCATTTTGTTGGCATCCGGCTATAACAAACATAATTATCAGCACTTGAACAAGATATAGCTTTTTCTGCATTATTTATCACTCCTTCTTATCACTTGCTATATTAGTTATTTTTAGATAGAAGGGTTTAATTTATACAGGGGTTTAGCTTAAGAGATATTTATATTAGATAAATCATTGGTTTGAATCCACAATGTTTAGAATTTGAGTTTTAATTTTTGGATGTATCTTTTTTTACGAGCTAACAGGGAGAGAGAAGACGGAACTAATCCAATAATTAAAACTACAGGTTCAAAATCCCTAATTTCCTAAATAAAAAAAGCTGCCACATGTATGTGAACAGCTTTCTTTCTTGTTAGTTAATAACAATCTTTTTAATGCCTACGATTGGATCGTTGATATTAACTCCATCTTGATAAAGAAAGTGCACCGGGCCATTTTCTTTTAATGGTTTTCCATCTATGGCAAAAAGAAAGTATCCTTCCTTTAGATCGTCAATAGATATATTGTAATCTCCATTTTCTGTAACAAGCGTTACATCTTCTACATCGGTTTTTATTTCGGCATTGTTAATAAAATCCTTTAATGGCATTACATACGAGCTAGTGAGTATCTTTTCTCTCTCAAATTGTTTTATGCTACGATTTACCGGAGGCTTATGAAATTGTGGGTCCAATTCCTTTTCCCAACGTTTAGAAGCCTTCTCGATTTCATCTGTTTCCTCTGCTGTTGAGAGTTTATTTTCGGTTAATTCCTCTAGCAATATTTTCCTGTCGTCAAAAATCCATACAGTAGGATCAAGAGTGATAGAATATGTCACATTTCCAATAATTGGTACAATCATTTTTTCACCTCATTAATTAAGTCTCTACTAAGAATAGCAGAATAACATTAATATTTCATTTCATTGGATTTAAAAAATAATATTTTGTTTGCAATTTTTTCAAGCAAACGATAATATAATATAGAAGGAAGTCTTTTTAAATGGAGGGATTTATTTGATGCCTGAGATGACAGTAAATCATCGTGAAAAAGCCCACGCCCTTCTTAAGGCTGATGCTGACAAAATTTTACGATTAATAGAAGTTCAAATAGAAAATTTAACAATGCCTCAGTGCCCGTTGTATGAAGAAGTGTTGGACACGCAGATGTTCGGTTTATCCAGGGAAATTGATTTTGCTGTTCGTTTAGACTTGATCAGCGAAGATGAAGGCAAAGCACTTCTCGAAAACCTTGAGAGGCAGCTTAATATACTACATGAAGCAGCGCAAAACTCATTGTGACATACTAATGTACACAAAAAGGCGTTAATGTTAAATTAGCAAAAACTTTGCCTACATAATATTTGGCAAGGTTTTTTTGTTTATATAAACTCAAAAATTAGATGAGAGTAGAAAAATAATACAACAATGTGTTATACTATTGTTAAATGTGTTATCATATTTTTCTATTTCATCTTAATCATTACATAGTAGGGAGAAGTAAGATGATACAGAAATTAAAAGATTATGATTTTACATTAATAATTACACCCATTCTTCTAGCTGCCTTTGGTATGGTGATGATCTATAGTGCCAGTATGGTAACTTCTATTGTAGAGGGATATGAAAGTACTCATTATCTGATGAAACAATTGCAATGGTTTGTAATTGGCTTAGCAGGATTTATCTTTTGTAGTATATTTCCTTATAAGTATTATCAGAAATTAATGAAGATAATAATTTTATTTGTGATTCTTTTATTGGTAGGTGTTTTGCTTTTTGGTACTACAATTAACAATGCGAAATCTTGGTTTTCATTTGGACCAATAAGTCTGCAACCTGCAGAACTTGCTAAACTTGCCCTTATCATGTATTTAGCTTCTGTGTATTCAAAAAAACAGTCGTATATTAATGAATTTACAAAAGGAGTTCTCCCGCCGCTTGTTTTAACGGGGATTATTTTGTCCTTAATAGTGCTGCAACCGGATATTGGTACAGCGTCTATTATATTTCTAATAGCTTGTTCAGTAATTTTCAGTGCAGGCATTCGTTTCAAGCATCTATTTATATTGATAGGGATTGGCTTGGTAATTTTGGCAATTGCCATTCCAAATATGGTAACGGATGTCAGAATATCCAGATTTACTGGGGCCTATCAACCATTTCAGGCACCAGAAGATGGGGGATATCATCTTATTCAGTCATACTTAGCAATTGGTGGCGGTGGAATTACTGGAGAAGGTTTGGGGCAGAGTGTACAGAAGCTTGGTTATCTCATGGAAGCACATACTGATTTTATTATGGCCATAATTGCTGAAGAACTTGGTTTTGTAGGTGTAATGATTGTAATTGGTATGATAGCAACCATTGTCTTACGTGGAATATTTATATCAAGCAAATGTCAAGATAGTTTTGGCTCCCTACTAGCTATAGGTATTTCATCCATGATTGGACTTCAAGCATTCATTAATTTAGGTGCAATTAGCGGGGTTTTACCAATTACCGGAGTACCACTTCCGTTTGTGAGTTATGGAGGTTCTTCTCTTCTTGTATTAATGATTTCAATGGGAATAATGAATAATATTGCCATGTCAGTGAAGAAAGCAGAACGAACACCAGTTACTGAACATAAAAAGACGGAACCACATATATATCAAAATAGAGGAGGAAGAACATGGCAGAAGTAAATAAAATTAATAAAGTACTTGTAGCAAATCGTGGAGAGATAGCAATAAGAGTTTTTCGTGCTTGTACGGAACTGAATCTTAGGACAGTAGCTATATACTCAAAAGAAGACTCAGGTTCTTATCATCGCTATAAAGCCGATGAATCTTATTTAATCGGTGAAGGCAAAAAACCTATTGATGCATACTTGGATATTGAAGGAATTATTGAACTAGCCAAAAGTGTTGGTGTTGATGCAATACACCCGGGTTATGGATTTTTATCCGAAAACATAAACTTTGCCAAACGTTGTGAAGAAGAGGGAATAATCTTCATTGGTCCTACAAGTGAGCATCTACATATGTTCGGCGATAAAGTGAGAGCAAGGTCACAAGCGGTTAAAGCAGGTATTCCTGTCATCCCGGGTACTGATGGCCCTGTAAGTTCAATGGAGGAAGTGAAAGATTTCGGCCAAAAGTTCGGCTACCCTATAATTATTAAAGCTTCACTGGGTGGTGGAGGACGTGGGATGCGCATTGTTAGAAGCGAAAAAGGTCTTGAAGATGCGTATGATCGTGCAAAATCAGAGGCTAAAGCCGCATTTGGTAATGACGAAATATATGTAGAAAAGCTAATTGAAAACCCAAAACATATTGAAGTACAAATTATTGGTGACAAAGATGGAAATATTGTTCATCTGTATGAGAGAGACTGTTCTGTACAGCGGCGTCATCAAAAAGTAGTGGAAGTAGCACCGAGTCTATCGTTGAACGAAGAGTTGCGGATGGATATTTGTGATGCTGCTGTTAATTTAATGAAAAATGTTAGTTACATCAATGCGGGAACTGTAGAGTTCTTAGTAACAAATAACGAATTCTTTTTTATTGAAGTTAATCCGAGAGTACAAGTAGAGCATACTATTACAGAAATGATAACTGGTGTGGATATCGTTCAAACACAAGTTAAGATTGCAGAAGGAAGAAACATTCACGATAACTCAATAGGAATCCCTTCCCAGGAAGCAATTGTAACAAATGGATTTGCTATTCAATCAAGGGTAACTACAGAAGACCCGTTAAATAACTTTATGCCTGATACTGGAAAGATTATGGCTTATCGAACAGGCGGAGGATTTGGTGTACGGTTGGATGCTGGTAACGGTTTCCAAGGTGCGGTCATTTCCCCTCACTATGATTCATTATTGGTAAAAGTTTCAACTTGGGCATTGACTTTTGACCAAGCTGCACAAAAAATGGTCAGAAATCTGAAAGAATTTAGAATACGGGGTATTAAAACGAATATTCCTTTCTTGGAAAATGTAATATTGCACAAAAATTTCTTAACGGGTGAATACGATACCACTTTTATTGATCAAACTCCTGAGTTATTTGTTTTTCCTAAGCGGAAAGATCGAGGGACAAAGATGCTCACGTATATTGCTAATACAACTGTAAATGGAATGGATGGTGCGGAAAAGAAACGGAAGCCAGTTTTTCCAAAGTTGGAAGTACCTTCTGTGAATCATTTGGAACCTGTACCACGAGGAACGAAACAAATACTTGATGAACAGGGACCAGAGGGGTTAGCCAAGTGGTTAAAAGAACAAAAAGAAGTTATGCTTACTGATACAACTTTTCGTGATGCACACCAATCTTTATTAGCTACAAGAGTTAGAACAAAGGATTTAACAAGGATTGCTGAACCAACAGCAAGATTATTGCCAAACTTGTTTTCCGTGGAAATGTGGGGAGGAGCTACCTTTGATGTTGCTTATCGCTTCTTAAAAGAAGATCCTTGGGAGAGATTGCTGAATTTACGGAAGGAAATGCCAAATGTATTATTTCAGATGTTATTGCGGGCAAGCAATGCAGTTGGCTACAAGAACTATCCTGATAACTTAATTAAAGAATTTGTCGGCAAAAGTGCAGAAGCCGGTATAGATGTATTTCGAATCTTTGATAGCTTAAATTGGGTCGAAGGTATGAAGCTTGCAATAGAGTCGGTTAGAGAGAATGGTAAAATCGCAGAGGCTTCCATGTGTTATACAGGAGATATTCTTGATAAAGGCCGCTCGAAATATGATCTCACTTACTACGTAAATCTGGCTAAGGAGCTTGAGCTAGCTGGTGCGCATATTTTAGGGATTAAAGACATGGCTGGTCTGCTTAAACCAGAAGCAGCCTATCAATTAATTACCTCTCTAAAGGAATCTATTGATCTACCAATTCATCTTCATACACATGATACAAGTGGGAACGGTATTTTGACTTATTCTCGTGCCATTGATGCAGGAATAGATGCTGTAGATGTAGCAGCAAGTTCTATGGCAGGCTTAACATCGCAACCTAGTGCACAATCACTATACCACGCATTGCAAGGGTCTGAACGACAACCGAATATAAATGTGAACGCATATGAAAAACTTTCTCATTACTGGGAAGGTATTAGAGAGTATTACCAGGACTTTGAAAGTGGAATGAAAGCACCTCATTCGGAAGTATATTTTCATGAAATGCCTGGCGGGCAATATAGTAACCTACAACAACAAGCAAAGGCAGTTGGTTTAGGTGATCGCTGGAATGAAGTGAAAGCGATGTTCCGACAGGTAAATGACATGTTTGGGGATATCGTAAAAGTAACTCCTTCTTCAAAAGTGATTGGCGACATGGCATTATTTATGGTGCAAAATGATTTGACAGAAGATGATATTTATGAAAAAGGAGAATCTATTGATTTTCCTGATTCTGTTATTGAATTTGCCCAAGGCTATATCGGCCAACCATACCAAGGCTTTCCACAAGAATTGCAGCGGATAATTCTAAAAGGGAGAGAATCTATAAAAGTTCGTCCTGGCGAATTACTTGATCCTGTTAATTTTACAGCATTAAAAGAAAATCTGTTTAAAACATTGGATCGACAAGTAACTAGTTTTGATATGATTGCATATGCTCTTTATCCTAAAGTATTTATGGATTACCATCGTTTTTACGAAACATATGGTGATATGTCGGTACTGGATACACCTAGTTTTTTCTATGGCATGAGATTGGGTGAGGAAATTGAAGTGGAAATTGAGCAAGGAAAGACGTTAATTGTAAAATTGGTATCTATCTCAGAGCCACAAATAGATGGAACAAGAGTAGTGTATTTTGAATTAAATGGCCAGGCTCGTGAAGTTGTTGTCAAAGATGAAAGTATAAAGGGAGCTATCACAGCTCGACCACAGGTTGACAAGACAAATAATAAGCAAATTGGCGCGACGATGCCGGGTACAGTTATAGAAGCTCTTTGTAAAAAAGGTGATCAGGTTAACAAAGGAGACTACCTCCTGATTACAGAAGCTATGAAGATGGAAACAACAGTACAGGCGCCATTTTCGGGGGTAATTAAAGAGATTTATGTTGCGAATGGAGAGGCTATCGCTGTTAATGATTTATTAATTGAGTTTGAGTAATAAAACAAATATAGTTACGGATGCTTTGCAAAGATCTGGGCATTCCCTCTTCTGGGAACGATAAACTAGAAACTCATGTATTTTGTATACTACTTAAGTAAGAAAAAAGATGGCAATATGTTTAAAACACATTGCCATCTTTTTTATAATTTAATTACTGTTGACATCATGGAGTGATTTTTCATATTTGGCACTTCGTGAAGATAAAAGTACAAAATAACTTAACATCCCAAAATAACAGGAAATTACTAACGCATGCATTAGAGCTATTCCCAGATTTAACAGGGTGAAAATGATCATTGCGCCAAAAAACACTTGTAGGGTGATTAATGCTAATGATGTTAACCATCCCCAATACATTATTCTGCTTGTTCGATAATATTTTACCATTCTTATAACTAGAGTTATAGTCCAAATGAATAGTAGGCCGGCGGCTAAACGGTGACCCATTTGAATCCACTGTTCTAAACTATAGCTTTGAAATGATAAAGGTGAAGTATTGGTACAAAAAGGCCAGTCAGCACAAACTAAATTAGCCTCTGCGTGGCGAACAAGGGCACCTGTATATACGACAATATAGGTGTAGATGGTAATAGCATAAATCTCCACTCGGTGTTTCTTTTGAATAACCAATGATGCGGCATCAAACTTCCTGTCGATCTCAAAAATGAGCAGCATGACAAGAAACACTGCCGCAAAGGAAATCAACGATATACCGAAATGTGCAGCCAGTACGAAATCTGATTGGCCCCAAAGTACGGCGGCAGCTCCGATTAATGCTTGAATTATCAAAAAGATAACGGATAATGATGTGAGAAACTTAACCTCACGAATATGCCCTATATATTTCCATGCCATAATTGTTAGCGCTACTACAGCGAAACCAACAACGCCTGTTACTAGGCGATGACTTAATTCAATCACCAATTCTGGTGTTATGTTGGAAGGGAGAAACTCTCCTTCGCACAGTGGCCAACTGTCTCCACAGCCGTCGGCAGACCCTGTTTTAGTTACTAGAGCTCCGCCTAATAGTAGAAAGAGCATACCAACAGTCGACACAATAGATAACCACTTTAATGTTTTTATCATAGTAAAGCCTCACTTCAATGTTGATTAGTAAATTAGCTACATCTCATAATAATATTAAGTCAATACACAATGCAATGAAATATGATTGGAAAATGATAAATGACACACAATTGTTATACTCTTTCTCTTTTTCTACTGTTTTCACTATGTAAAACTAAAAAAACCTTGCATTGTTGTCATTTGTTTGCTAGAAATAGTGTAGGGGATATTTGTTATGCTTTGTATTACCATGTCCAAATCTGAATATTAACTATACTTACGTCGCGTTCGCAATCAAGGTGAGTTAATTAGATTGTAATACAATTCCATGATACAATTATAATTAATTTATATCCAAGGTACTTTTGGGGAATAGTATTATGGTAACTCCATCAGTATGCTTGGTCTTATCATGCCTATAGAAGGGGTTTGTAGGGGGGGAGAATTTTGAACAAAGCAGAAACACCTTCTTCGCAAATGGTTAGTACAACTGTACTCTCCAAAAAGAAAAGCACTCATTTTATAGAAGATTTTAAAGCGCTAATTAAAATAGGAATTGTTAACTCGAATTTAATTACTGTAATTGCAGGTTTTTGGTTAGCACTTCACTACACAAATGGCACGTTTTTGGTTAATCTTGACGTATTTATTTTAACCATTTCAGGAAGTGCATTAGTAATTGCCGGTGGAGGTATTCTGAATAACTGGTATGATGTGGATATAGACCCTTTAATGACCAGGACAAAGAATAGGCCAACAGTAACTGGCAGCATATCATTAAACACGACATTGTTACTTGGATTATTGTCTACACTATTTGGTTTAATTCTTCTATCATTGACAACAATACAAGCAGCACTATTTGCTTTTGTGGGATGGTTTGTTTATGTGGTATTATATACTATGTGGTCGAAAAGAAGGTATACCTTGAATACTGCAATTGGCAGCTTTTCTGGTGCGGCACCTCCATTAATAGGTTGGGCAGCAATTGAACCTCATTTTCATATCGTACCATTAATGTTATTTTTAATAATGTTTATTTGGCAGACGCCTCATTTCCTTGCTTTAGCGATGAAGAAGACAAAGGAATACAAAGCAGCAGGTGTTCCAATGCTCCCCGTAGTTCATGGATTTGAAATTACAAAGCGACAAATTGTGATCTATATTGCCTGTTTGCTACCTCTACCATTTTACTTGGCTTCACTAGGTACAACCTTTATGGTAATTGCTACATTACTTAACGTTGGTTGGCTGTTTATCGGAATAAGTGGTTTTTTTATGAAGAATGATCTGAAATGGGCAAACCTAATTTTTATCTATTCTTTAAACTATCTTACTGTATTATTTTTAATGATGGTCGTTGTTACAATTAAAACACCATTTAGCTAAATTGTCCTTAATTAATTAACATAAATAAGGAATCAACAAGGAGAAAGAGAGGTATGAATTCATGAAAGGGATGGGAAAAACTAAAGCATTATTCCTATTAAGTTTTTTAGCAATAGTCTTGGCTGGTTGCGGTAAAGAAAACTTAACCGCTCTCGTACCAAAAGGGACTGGAGCAGAAACATCAATGAATTTGATTTTGCTATCAACACTTGTCATGGTGTTTGTGTTTGTGGTTGTAATTGTGGTATATGTTATTGCCCTAGTTCGCTTTCGTAAAAAGAAAGGACAGGAAAATTACATACCAAAACAAGTGGAAGGTAATAAGACACTTGAGACAATTTGGACAGTAATACCAATTATTTTGGTATTGATTCTTGCAGTTCCAACTGTTGCGGCAACATTTGAATTGGCAGACATGTCAAAGTCCGGTGACGGAGTAAATATTGAAGTTACTGGAAACCAGTATTGGTGGCATTTCAATTACAAAGGGGAAGAGATTCAAACAAGTCAAGACTTGTACATTCCAACAGGAGAAAAAGTTTATCTGAATATGATTTCTTCTGATGTAATCCATTCATTATGGATACCAAGTATATCAGGAAAAATGGATGTTAACCCTGAGAACGTAAACAAAATGTATATTGAGGCAAAAGAAGAAGGTGTTTATTGGGGTAAATGTGCTGAACTTTGTGGGCCTTCACATTCACTAATGGACTTTAAAGTAGTTGCAGTGAGCCCAGAAGAGTTTGACAAATGGGTATCTGATATGCAAGATGTCGACCCGAAAGCACAGCCACAAGACGCAGTAGCGCAAGAAGGTAAGGATTTATTTGAAGAAAAGAGTTGTATGGGTTGTCATGCTATAGGATCTTCACCTGCAGCTGTTGGACCTAATCTTACTGACTTTGGAAACCGATCTAAAATTGCTGGCTTCCTTGAGCCAAACGAGGAAAATCTTGTTAAATGGATAATGGACCCTGAATCCATTAAGCCTGGAAATAAAATGACAGGTAATTATCCTGCTGTTTCTGAAGAAGAAGCAAAGAAAATTTCAGCCTATCTGATGCAATTAAAACCATCTGATATTACTCCTGAAAGCGCAGGCAAATAGTAATATTTAAATTCTTAAGAGAGAAATTAAGGGAGGTTTGAACCTTGAGTATAGCAGCTACTCAAAAAAGAGGCTTCGGAGCCTTCTTGTGGGATTATTTAACAACAGTCGACCATAAAAAAATTGCGCATTTATATTTATTTGGTGGCGGATTCTTCTTCCTGCTTGGTGGTATTGAAGCATTATTTATTCGTATTCAACTAATTAAACCAGAAAATGACTTTCTAAGTGCTGGTTTATATAATGAAATGATTACAATGCATGGAACAACCATGATCTTCTTGGCAGCTATGCCGCTGTTTTTAGGGTTAATGAATGCCATCATGCCTTTGCAAATAGGTGCTAGAGATGTTGCATTCCCGTTTTTAAATTCATTAGGTTTTTGGTTATTTATGTTTGGTGGAATTTTATTGAACTGTAGTTGGTTCTTAGGTGGAGCTCCTGATGCAGGATGGACTTCTTATGCGCCACTATCCATTCAATCACCTGGGCATGGAGTAGATTTCTACACACTTGGCCTGCAAATATCCGGTGCGGGAACATTAATGGGTGGAATTAACTTCTTAGTAACGATTGTTACCATGCGTGCGCCTGGAATGACTTATATGCGTATGCCATTATTTACTTGGACTACATTTGTAACTAGTGTTCTTATTCTTTTTGCTTTCCCGGCTCTAACAGTAGGATTATTCCTGCTTATGTTTGACCGTATGTTTGATTCAGCTTTCTTTGATGTTGCTTTAGGTGGTAATACCGTAATCTGGCAGCATTTATTCTGGATCTTCGGCCACCCGGAAGTATATATATTGATCTTACCTGCTTTCGGTTTGTTTAGTGATATATTCTCTACATTTTCAAAGAAAAGATTATTTGGTTACACTGCGATGGTTTTTGCCACAATCTTAATCGCTTTCTTAGGATTTATGGTTTGGGCTCACCATATGTTTACGGTTGGTTTAGGTCCGGTCGCAAACTCTATCTTTGCAATTGCAACGATGGCTATTGCAGTACCAACAGGTATTAAGATATTTAACTGGCTTGCAACTATGTGGGGAGGAAGCATTACTATTAACTCAGCAATGCTTTGGGCACTAGGATTTATTCCTTCATTTACAATTGGTGGTATGACTGGTGTTATGCTAGCTTCTGCGGTAGCTGACTATCAGTATCATGATACCTACTTTGTTGTTGCACACTTCCATTATGTTATTGTTGGTGGTTCTGTATTTGGAATCCTGGCAGGTATACATTACTGGTATCCAAAAATGTTTGGCCGCATTCTACATGAAGGTATGGGTAAAGCTGCATTTTGGATTTTCTTAATAGGTTTTAATTTGACATTCTTTATCCAACATTTCCTTGGATTAATGGGTATGCCACGTCGTTACTGGGTATTCCTTGAAGATCAAGGGCTAGATACTGGTAACCTTATAAGTACAATTGGCGCATTTTTAATGGGGGTTGCAGTAATAATTCTTCTAATCAACATTATTTACACTGCAGTTAAAGGGGAAAAAGCTCCTGCTGACCCATGGGATGGTCGTACGTTGGAATGGGCAATTCCTTCACCACCTCCATTCTATAACTTTAAACAAACGCCACTTACTCGTGGTTTGGATCCTTTATGGATTGAGAAAACAGAGGGTAAAGGCAAAATGACACCTGCAGAACCGCTTGGAGATATTCATATGCCTGATGGATCTATTCTTCCTTTCATCATGTCATTAGGATTCTTTGTAGCTGGTTTTGGGTTTATTTACCAGGTTGATCACAGTGCATGGTTATTGGCAGTTTTTGCTGGTATTGGTACAGCATTGATTTGTATGTTAATCAGATCTTTGAAGGACTACCATGGCTATCACATTAAGAAAGAAGATCTTGAAAGGGAGGCTGACTAATATGAGTCACGATCATTCCTTAAGTCCAGAAGTAATGCCGCAAGAACCAGAAAAAGCCACCCTTGAAGGAAAGAATAAATTCTTTGGTTTATGGTTTTTCCTTGGCGGAGAGACAGTTTTGTTTGCCAGTTTTTTTGGGACCTACCTTGCATTAAGAAATTCCACTGCGGGTGGCCCTACGTCAACTGATTTATTTGGATTAGAGCTTGTATTTATTATGACAATGCTGTTATTAACAAGTTCATTAACAAGTGTATATGCGATGTATCATATGAAAAATAATGACTTTAAGAAAATGCAATTATGGCTTGCTATTACTGCTTTTCTAGGAATGGGTTTCCTTGGTTGTGAAATTTATGAGTTTGCTCATTATATTCACGAATTCGGTTTTACATTCCGCTCTTCAGCGTTTGGGTCAGCCTTCTATACATTAGTTGGCTTCCACGGTGGTCACGTTGTATTTGGACTTAGTTGGTTAATTGCTTTAATGGTTAGAAATGCAAAAAGAGGCTTGAATTTATATAATGCTCCAAAATATTATACATTCAGTCTTTATTGGCACTTTATTGATGTTGTATGGGTATTTATCTTTACAGTAGTTTATCTAATGGGAAAGGTAGGTTAAATTATGTCAGAGAACACCAATACCAACAGTGTTAATTCGTTTCAAAAGAAAAGAAATAAAGATGAAATGAAAAAGCAATTGATTTCCTTTGCTTTAATGATTGGATTTACCATAATTGCCTTTACCTTGGTTGCTACAAAAGCAATGGATAAAATGTTTATTATCCCAGTAATTCTACTATTGGCAATTATTCAAGTTGCATTTCAGTTTTATTATTTCATGCACATGAAAGATAAAGATCACGAATTCCCATCTATGATGATTTATGGTGGAGTATGGGCGGCAGTATTAACTGTTGCTACACTATTAACAATTGCATGGTGGTAAACAGAAGAGACCGGTAAACATACCGGTCTTTTTCTTTTGGTCTTTTAAATATTTTAGAAGTAAGTTGGAGTGTTAAAAATAAAAATATCGCAATTTAGATAAAATGCGAACTAACTACTCGTGTTTAGATTATGTGAAATAACTGTGTTGTTGAAAAGCTCACTGAAATAGTTGCAGAGGTAAGCCCCATTGATTTCCATTGCATGCGGACGCTTTCAAACCTCCGGGTAAAAGCGTGACATCTGTTCGTAACCTCACAGTGTCTTCTTTACCGCTCGGCATGGCCTCAGCCGCTTCCTCCGCTACGCTCCGCCCAGGGTCTTCGCCTCATGCTATTTCGGCAGGAGTCGCGGGCCAACAGGACAAGGAAAGCTTCTAAGAGAAACATCGCACGCAGAAAAAGCGGATTTCTTTTTCAAGGACGTTGATCATGCAATCGTCGCCACAAAGGGTTTTCGTTGGGACGAGTTAGCAGCCCCTGTCCCAGGACGTGGCGTTCTTAGATTGCCGCATTCCACTCCAATCAATTTTTATTGCGCTTTATTTTAATAATATATGGTTGCCTATTCCAGTCAGTTATTATAGTCCTTTATATTTAAGGAAAGTTTTAAAATCGTCACATTCTATACGTGTATTCAATGATCATGTAAGTTATAATAATAGAGATAAACCCTAAATGGAGTGATTATCTATGTGGTTAGAATTACAAATATTTGGTTTCCGTGCTTTATGGAGTCCTTATTTCTTCCTATTTGTTATCGGTCTTGGAGTGGCATATTTTTTAATTACCGGCCCCTTTAGATCTAAGTGGGGAATAGTGGAAAAGCCATCTAATAAACAACAGGTTTATTTTTATATTGCTCTATTATTGCTTTATATTGTAAAAGGATCTCCAGTTGATCTCTTAACACATATTATGCTTACTGCACATATGGCACAAATGGCAATATATTATTTGATCTTTCCTATTTTAATTATTAAAGGAATACCTGTTTGGATATGGAAAAAAGTGGTATATGCTCCGCTTATAAACCCAGTATTAAAAGTATTAACGAAACCGATTATTTCTTTATTATTATTTAACAGCTTATTTTCGTTATATCATGTACCAGCAGTTTTTGACTTTGCCAAATCGTCACAAATTGCACATACTTCGATCTCATTAGTGATCCTCATTGCAGCCTTTATTGTTTGGTGGCCCATTTTATCTCCTATTAAAGAATGGGATACAATGTCACCATTATTAAAAATTGGCTATATTTTTGCCAATGGAGTATTGATCACTCCTGCGTGTGTATTAATCATATTCGCTGATCATGCTTTATTTGCTGCTTACAGCCAAGATGGAGCTTGGATACAGGCAATGTCGTTATGTGTGCCTGGAAATGTATTGCAGGGGATATCTTATGCTATTTCTGGACCGGAAATGTTTTCACCAATGAGTACTCTTGAAGATCAGCAACTTGGTGGAATTATTATGAAGATTATGCAAGAAATAACATATGGCTATATACTTGCTCGTATTTTCTTTACGTGGTTTAATCAAGAAAGTCTTAAGGTTGATCCTATTCCGGCAGAGACGAATAGTTAGCCCAATCGATTAAACACCTTGCTTCCTTTGTGAGGTAAGGTGTTTTCTACATAACCGAAGAATGAAAGGAAGGAAAGACATGCCGTTGTTACCCACAATAAGTACCTTTTTTATCGCATTAAGTGCAATTTTAGTTGTAATAGGATGGATATTAATTAGTAAAGGAAATGCTAAAACACATAAAAAAGTCATGGTGTCTGCTGCTATCAGTGCATTACTGTTCTTTATTATATATGTTTCAAGAACAGTATTTGTCGGCAATACAAGTTTTGGTGGTCCTGATGAGTATAAAATTTACTACACTGTTTTTCTTATATTTCACATAACTTTAGCAACAATTGGTGCAGTTTTTGGCGTCGTTACACTAATGTTAGCTTTTAAACGTAAGATTACTAAGCACAGAAAAATTGGTCCTGTAACAAGTATCATATGGCTTTTTAGTGCAATAACTGGAGTAATGGTCTACTTATTACTTTATATTATTTTTGAAGGCGGAGAAACAACAAGTATGATAAAAGCGATATTGGGAACATAGGAATAGCAAACCCTGCTGATAAACAAAGAATAAGAGTGAGTATAGTTCTATTACCGAGTGCTTGAAAGGTATTACAAATATTTCTCCAAACATCTTTATAAAGTTAGGGAATCTACCATCCTACATTTTGTATTAACCGTCTTTATATGAAAAGGAGGAAGAGCGATATTGCTCTTCCTCCTATATTTTTGTATTCCATTTTATAATACCTGCTTCTTTTGCGGAGTTAAATGCTATAAATAATAATGGACCTAATATAAAACCTAGTAAACCTAATAATTTTAGTCCAATAAACATGGCGATCAATGTGGCCAATGGAGATAGCCCAATATGTTGCCCCATCACTTTAGGTTCAACAATACGTCGAACAGCAAGTAAAATGATTGCAAGAACAGCAAGTTGAATACCTAGTGATGTATCACCTGCCAGTAATAGAAATAAAGCCCATGGCCCCAGTATAATGATAGAGCCGATAATGGGTATTAAATCAACGATCCAAATAATAAGCGACATCATTATCGCAACTTCTGGAGTGATTAAAAATAATCCGACTAATGATACTGCTAGAATCAGAAGGCTTACTAGAAATTGAGCTTTAAGAAATCCAAGTAATACATCAGCTAAACGTCTGTTCATAAAAGAAACTTTTTCAGCAGTTTCTTTTGTTAGCAAATTATACATTTTTGCTTTAAGTAAAGGCAATTCCAACATGAAAAGAAAGAGAGCAATAAGATAAACAATAAAACTAATTAAATATTGGGGTACTTTACTGAAAATCTCTGCAATGTTATCTAATGTTATTTTTTCTTTCGCTGTATTGCTAAGTGCTGTTAAGTTTTCCTCAATACTATCAGAAATCTGTTTTACGAATTCTGGAGGAAGGTTATTCGTATATTGTTGAAGATCTTTCTCCCACTCTTCATACATATCATTCAATTGATTAAAATGACTAGGTACATCCTCTACAAAATTTACAACTTGAGTCACAGCTTTTGTAACAATAAAGGTTCCAGCGATTCCAACCAGCAGTAAAAAAAGTAAAAATATTATAGAAACCGCTGCTTTTCGGCTAATCTTCGTTTTTCTTTGCAGCAAACGAATTGTAGGGTTAAGCAATAGTGCTGTAAAAAAAGCAACAATAAGAGGAATGGAGACGGGTAGAATAAAGATTATGAAAAGTACTAGCAGTACGGCTATAAATATTAGTGTCCAATGGCGTTTTGTAAGTGTGCGGATCAACGTTAATTAATGTCTCCTTTCATATGTAGCCAATATAATGGCAGCTATTTCTATAAAGAATATAGCATTAAATTTCCAATTTGAACAGAAAATTTCTTTGTATTATATTAAATTGAATAAAAAACCAACTACTAACATTTGATCTGAGTAGTTGGTCAGTTTGAATTTATTTTTTATATTGTTGAATTTCATCTTTTACTTTAGTAATAATGTTGTTTGCTCGTTCCACAAGGTTAGCAGGGAATCCTTCTTCCTCGCCATATTCAACCCCATGCGGGTAATAGTGTTTTCCTAAAAGTGGAGGCATTAGTTTAATTACAGCATTGCCTCTATCTACATCTCCTTCAATAGAGTAGCCTTGAATTCGGATGTAATATGTAATGTTTTTTTCTTTTGATTCTATTTTATAATCATACGTTACGCGATCATAATCCCATTGCCCAGCTCGAATAAAAGCATGTTTTCCTGTTAAATGATCGAGTGGTTTTAAATCGATAACAACGTCCTCAATACCAGTATTCTCTAATCTCATCTTATCCACCTCACATAATTGTCCTTCCTACACTATAATAGTACGAAATAAGTGAACATGCAATTGAAAACGCATAAGATTTTTGATTATATCTTCTTTAGAGATAATAGAGTTAAGAGAATGTTTATAGTATATTGTGCATATATATAACAAAAAAGAAGAGAAGGGGACCATTCTATGCGGTTTATTCAAATTACAGTTATATTAACCATTCTCGCAGTTATTGTATTTTATGTAATGGAAGGAAAAGATGCTCCAGGTGAAAAATTAATTACTGAATCAGTAAGGATTACAAAAGAGAAATCTACCCTTTTAAAAGCTAAAGAGGGAACTCCAAATATGCAAAAAGAAATACCGTTGGAAGGGGACCTTTTTCAATGGGTGGGAAAAGGGACTGATCAGTTACAAGAACAGTTTGGGGAGCCAAAGAGAAAAGATCCAAGTGCATATGATTATACTTGGTGGGTCTATACCGATGATTCAAGTCAATATATTCAATTTGGAGTCTTGGGAGAAGAAGTTAAAACAATATATGCAACTGGTTCTGAATTGGGGTCAAAGCCTTTTGTCATTAATCAGACCTATGATGAGATAAATAAGAAATACCCTTTTGAAGAGCATGTTAATTATAGTGAAAATTTCGCATCCTACACTTTTAAATTAAATGAAGATGATCTTAAAATGCGTCCATTAATAAAAGTAGACGATGATATATTTGTGCAAGCTTATTTTGACACATTTACGGAAAAGTTATCCTCTATTAGAGTTTTAACTGCAGATATACTCTTATTGCACCGTCCCTATGAACTGGAATATCGTGGCCAAATTCCTGAGCGCCCTATATTAAATAATAGACAATGGTTAAAAATAGAGGAAGGTATGGAAAGGCAAATTTTCGAAATTACAAATGTTCTACGCCATCAATACAACAAGTCTGTCCTGAAGTGGGATGAATCAGTTAGTCAAGTAGCGTTAAAGCATAGTAAAGACATGGAAGTAAATAAATACTTTTCACATTATAGTCAAAATGGCAATGGATTAAAAGAGCGCTTAGCTGAAAAAGAGGTCTTCTATACTGCAGCTGGTGAAAATATTGCTGCTCAATATCCGGATGCACCAGCGGCTATAGAAGGATGGCTAAATAGTGAAGGGCATCGTCAAGCATTGCTAAAAGAAGAATACACCCATTTGGGAGTAGGGGTATATCGATTGTATTTTACACAAAATTTCCTTGCTAAACCTTTATAGGTATTTTGTTAGTCTGGGATTCTGAGTGGGAAGTCAGGCACATCTCTTAGAATTTAACATAAATTAAATAGTATAAATGTCTATTTAATATGAGGTGAGCAAGATGAATGAATCAGATTTGCACCCATCAGTTGTTAATTTTAAACGGTTTATAAATAAGCATCCTAAGTTATTAAAGGAAATTAGACGAAGTGGAAAGTCACTACAAGTGTATTATGAAAAATGGGCATTGCTAGGAGAAGAAGATTCCTATTGGGATCAATTTATTGAAGAAAAGCCTGAGGCTGAAGAAGAAGATGGGGATAAAAAAAACAAGGAGTTATTCAACCAATTTCTTAAAATGGCTGAAAATATGGATATAGAAAAAATACAGAAACAAGCCAATCAATTAAGCAATGCAATAACGACTGTTCAGGAAATAATCAGTCAGTTCCAATCTACGAAGAGCACTGGTACTTCTAACCAAAATCCTATTAATTGGTATCGAGACTAGGAGGAAATTCAATGCATCCACAATGCTATGAGTATCTAAAAAGTAATCCACAGTTAGCAAGATTCGTACGTCTTAATCCTATGTGGTACCGCTATTTGTCCAGAGAACCTTCCATGTTGACTCATATAGATAAAGAAGCGAAACGATTTTATGGAAAGACTTTTCCTCAGCGGGTTGAAAAATTAAATCATCAAGTGCAAATGCTTGAGATGCTTATTCAATTTGCTGGAGCAATGAAGGATTAAACATTTTCAGAACTTGTCTTAAATGATACTATAGTAGTGGAGGTGTAATAAATGATAGCTACTATGGAATATGTAGATATATTAGATAAATCCGAGCAATTGGGGAGTATGGTAATGGATTCAGACATAATGGAAGCCTATACTAATTCCCAGAAAGCTCTTCATAAAGATAAAGAAGCTCAGAAATTAATTAGAGATTTTCAACATATAAAAGAACAGTATGACGATGTCCAGCGATTTGGCAGATACCACCCTGATTATAATGAAATCATGAAAAAGGTACGAGCAGCCAAACGAGAAATGGATATGAACGATAAGGTGGCTGAATTTAAAATTGCCGAAAGAAACCTGCAAAAATTATTAGATGAGATTAGTAGATATGTAGCTCAGAGTGTAAGTGAACAAGTGAAAGCTCCTCAGGAAGGGGCAGCTTTAACAGATAGTGGCTGTGGTTGTGGAAGCGGTGGAGGATGTGGCTGTGCCTCCTGATCTTTGAATTTATATGGTTACTCTGATAAACTAAGTTGCAAATAACTTGTAAGTGAGGGCATGATATGAATGTGGATCGCCAAAGTTTAATAGTCTGGTTTCAACATTTGAAAAATATTAAACAAATAAAGAGGTATGGACATTTAATTTATGTATCAAAGAGAATGAAATATGCTGTAATTTACGTAAATCAGGATGAAATTGAAAAAACCGAACAAAAATTACTTAAGTTAGCCTTTGTATCAAAAGTAGACCGTTCTTATAAACCCTTTATAGAAACAAACTACGAAAATGCAAAACCAGATAAAGCAAAACAATATGATTATAAAATGGGTATATAATGTTTTTTAAAATATGGACAATATGTTGTCCATATTTTTTTGCTCTAATGGGTGAAGAGGTCTAATAATTAATAAAGGAGGCTAATTCGCTTTCCTCCCAAACTATGTATAACTAGATATAGTTACTTTTATACCTCAATTTTTTCAAAAGGCTTTTAACAAAAAGAAAAACCTGCAGAAATATTTTCTGCAGGTCCCTTTGTTTTCCTTTTAGAAAACAAAAAGGCAAAGGGAGAGGAGAAACCGAAGAAGATCTTATGGGGAAGTGTAAGTCTTCTTCGAGTTATGAAACAACCAAGCTAACCTTTAGCTGTCTCAATAATTTATTATGTACAAGAAAGATAAATTTATACATCAAAGTTCATGTTTTGTTATCGAATTTAAATTATTTTCATCTCTTCCCTTTTATGATAGGATTAATGTCGAATAGTGCCAAAGGGAGTGTGACTATGAGAGTTATAGCTGGGCAATATAAAGGACGTCAATTAAAAGCAGTTCCAGGTAAAAATACAAGACCGACAACTGATAAAGTTAAGGAAGCGACTTTTCAAATAATGGGTCCATATTTTGAAGGAGGTAAATTTCTTGATTTGTTCGCCGGCAGTGGAGCACTCGGCATTGAAGCATTGAGCAGGGGAATGGAATGGGGGATTTTGGTTGATAAGTCACCGAAGGCTATACATATCATTCATGATAATCTTAAAGCGCTTAACTTGGAAAAAGAAACAGAAGTATTTCGGGCAGATGCATTTCGTGCGTTACACGCTGCATCCAAGCGAGGACTTCAGTTTGATTTAATACTATTGGATCCGCCTTACGCAAAAGGAGATTATGAAGGATTAATAAATGAAATAGTCAGCTTAGAGATACTAAATAAGGGAGCTATGATCTATTGTGAACACGATCATTCTACCGTATTGAATCCATTACATAAATCACTATCTTTAATTAAGCAACAAAAATATGGTGGTACTATTACAATAACTATATTTAGAAATGACGCATAGGAGGTATTTTATATTGACTAGGTTAGCAATTTGCCCTGGTAGTTTTGATCCGCTTACTTATGGGCATCTGGATATTATACAGCGTGGAGCAAGGATTTTTGACCAAATTATTGTAGCAGTTTTCAATAACCAATCGAAAGCCCCATTATTTTCTGTTGAGGAACGGATAAAATTAATTGAGGAATGCACTATCGATCTGCCGAATGTGATAGCGGATTCTTCTGATGGATTATTGATGGATTATGCAAAAGAAAAAAACGCTCAGGCTATCATTAGAGGGCTTAGAGCAGTCAGTGATTTTGAATATGAAATGCAAATTACTTCCATGAATAGAAAGTTAGATGAAGAAATTGAAACTTTTTTTATGATGACAAATAATCAATATTCATTCTTAAGTTCAAGTATAGTAAAAGAAGTGGCAAAGTATAAAGCAAATGTTTCAGATTTGGTTCCAAAACCAGTAGAGCAGGCGTTAATTACAAAGTATAAATAAAAGAAGAAGATGTTGTGATAAAAAGCAACATCTTTTTTTGTTGGCTCTAAAATATTTGTGGGGGTTATTCAATGGTTCGTTAAATAGATAAACTCCGACGTAACTTGATAGTACTTTAAGCGGCCGCTTCGGAAAATACATTTCGCTCTTGTGCTCGAAGGTGTGAAAGTATTCAACTTGTAGCAGGATTATGGGGGCTAAATACCCTTAGCAGATCATCTATCACCATTGATTTCCATTCCAGATGAACGCTTTCCGCCGGCATGGCTTCAGCCGCTTCCTCCGCTACGCTCCGTGCAGGGTCTTCAGCTCATGCTATTCCGGCAGGAGCCGTGGGCCAACAGGACAAGGAAAGCTTCTAAGAGAAACATCGCACGCAGAAAAAGCGGATTTCTTTTTCAAGGACGTTGGTCATGCAATCGTTGCCACAGGACGTGGCGTTCTTAGATTGCCATCTTCCATTTCAATCAATTGGTATAGACTTTTATCTAAGTTTAGAGTTTGCTCAACTTTTTTGTGACAAATATATTATAACTTTGATAATCCTGACTCATCCTAGCGGAGGGGAAATATGTAGACTCCAGCGGGAAAAGCGAGACTAGCGAGACCCCGGAGAACGTAACTAATTAGGAACAAAGGCTAAGTTCGTCACGTCCTGTGACAACGCCTTTGTAACCAGCATCCTGCAGGCCCGAGTTCGAGGAGGCTCGCAGGCCGCCCGCAGAAAGCGTAATATTTTCCCGTAGCGAGATTAGAAAATCATATCCACTACGTCGCATTTTCCCCCAACTATGAATGAAGAAATACGTTTGTACCCCAACAATTGCAGTAGAACCTTGTTGTGTAAAGGACATTGCTAACTCTGTTTACCACGGCGATAAAGAATAATAAAAGCGATAGCCAAAGAAAGGATAGTGAAAATTGGCCCAAATTGTTTTAGGAGTTCCAGTAAATCCAACCAGAATAATTGAGCCTGACCTTGTTGAGTAACAGGGATGTCATCTGTTCCGAATGCTTGTTTATTTAAATAAAGAGGCTTATAAAGAATAATCACAATAATACTTGCAAAAATTCCATGAAGAAATCTAGCGAAAAAGTAAGGAGTAAAACGGATATCTGTTTTCGCGAGAATACTTGCAACCTGGGCTTGTACGGAAAAGCCATTAAACCCTAAAATAAAGCTTATTAAAATCGCTTTTGCTAGTATAGAGTCTGTTGAAACACCTGAAATACTCTGAGCACCAATCGTTATTTCAAACAAGCCGGAGAATAATGGTAAAGCCATATCTATAGGAAGTCCTATTATTTGCAGAAACACCTTAAAAAATATGGCTAAAAATGGGGTAATGCCAACTAAAAACAGTAATTTAGTAAGTACGGAGAACAAGATGATGAATCCTCCAACCATGACAAGTGTTTTTATGGAATTAACAACTGCGTCTCCCAACACCTCTCCAATCGGGCGGGGGTCTTTTAGGCGAGTGTGATGCATTTCTTGAAACGCTTTAATAAGTGAAAAATTTCCATTTGTTTTTGGCTTTGTTTCTCTGGAAGATTTTAAACCATGGAATCGCATACAGAATCCAACTAGTGCATTGCCAATATAATGTGCAGCAGCTAGCAATACGCCCAGCTTTGCATCATGAAAAAAACCTACCGAAACGGCTCCAATGATGAACAAGGGGCTTGAGGCATTTGTAAACGATACGAGTCTCTCAGCCTCAATCCGAGTTAATTGTTTTTCCTCACGTAATCTACTGGCTATTTTTGCTCCAGTTGGATATCCACTTGCCATACCCATCACCCATCCAAAACTCCCAACACCTGGCACGTTAAACAATGGTCTCATGATTGGTTCAAAAAGAATACCTACAAACTTAACTACCCCAAATGCAAGTAATAATTCGGAGGTAATGAAAAATGGTAGTAAAGAAGGGAAAACTACTTCCCACCACATATTTAATCCTCTAATACTAGCCTTGAAAGCTTCATCTGGGAACCTTATCAGTGAAAAAGCTATAAAAGTGGACAGGCTCGCTAATAATAGTGTTTTCGTTATTTGTTTCAATCCTCTGCCTCCTATATCATGACCCATTGCTCTGTACATCCCTCTATGATAGTAGTAGAATAATTCTAGCTTGTTCTATAATAATTTTATTTGAGTAGTACAAGTCTTTATCAATATACGCACATACATAGCGAAAATATGCCATACACTTTTATTGGTTAAGAGTTGGAAGGAGCATGTAAATGAGATTTACAAAGAAACATTTATTTTTTCTGTTCATTATTATTATCCTTATTTATTTTTTGGCAGCATTTAAAATTCCTTACTACATATACAAACCAGGTAGTGCAGATGCACTAAATCCTATTGTAGAGGTTGAGGAGGGTTATAAAAGTAAAGGAGATATGCATCTTGTGACTATAAGCGGGGGACAGGCTACTCCATTACAATTTATTTGGGCTAAGATTCTTCCAAATCAGGAGGTCATGCCATTAGAGGATGTTCGTCCTGAAGGAGTTACCGAAGACGAGTATATGCATGCACAACTTCAAATGATGGAAAACTCACAAGAAGCTTCAACAGTAGTTGCATGTAAAGCTGCAGAAAAAGGCATAGAAATTGAATTTAATGGCGTTTATGTTGTAACGGTGATAGATGGAATGCCAGCTGACGGTATCCTCGAAATGGGTGATAGGATTGTTGGTATTAATGACAAGCAAGTTAAAGAAGCCGAAGACTTAATCACATTTGTAGAAGGTAAGAAAGCCGGAGATATTGTCACTATCAAATTTGTTAGAGAGAGAAGGAAATGACACAAGATATAAAATTGGATGCATACGAAGAACTTGATGGTAAAGTAGGAATTGGTATTCGATTGGTTACAGACCGTAGTGTTACGGTTGACCCGGAAGTCCACTTTTCAAGTGGTAGGATCGGTGGACCGAGTGCTGGATTAATGTTCTCACTTGAAATATTTGATCAATTAACCGAGGAAGATTTCACGCGAGGTTATGAAATTGCCGGAACAGGTGAAATAGATTATAATGGCAACGTTGGAAGAATTGGTGGTATTGATAAAAAAGTGGTAGCAGCTGACAGAGAAGGTGCAGATATCTTCTTTGCTCCTAATGAAAATGGTAATAAAGATTCGAACTACCAAGTTGCAAAGGAAAAGGCAGCTGAAATAGACACATCGATGAAAATTGTCCCTGTTAATACATTTCAGGATGCGGTCGATTATTTGAAAGGCTTGAAACCTGCTTCTAAATAATTAGTAATAGATTATGTAATTAAATTACTTAGTAAATGAAAAGTCGAACGTTTTTCGAGATATTATACAATCCGAAACGTTCGACTGTTTTATTTGATTCTCATATACATAGATATCGCGCTTGTGCACGGAGTTTTGAGAGCGTCCGCTGTAGCGGAGATCAAAGAGGTTATCCACTTCCTTAAAATGAAATAATCACGAGCTCGCATTTATCTTGCACTCCGAAGGTAAATGAGATTTGCTAAAAAATATTATATTTTTTAGGATAGAACACATGCCTTCATTGGAAAAATAGCTGTTTTATATAATAATTGGTGGCTGCAGCTCTTGTTTACGTAGTGTCTCTGCAATGCTCGGAGGAAGGATACTATAATAAGCGTTACTGGCTATTTCCTCCAAGCTTAAGGAAATATCCATGTTTTTAGTTAACTTTGTAACAAGTGGTACTTGTATCTTCTTTTTGTTCAAATTTATGTATTTTCGACCTGTCTCATTGAATCCCAGTAGCCTGACATAAGATACAGATTGATCGTCAAGGATAGGGAGTAGATCTTCTTTTTTTGTATTTGTAAGAATATGGACGAACATGCGTTGTAGTCTTGTACGAGTGTAGCGTTTTGTTTTTAGTTCATCCATCCATCCAGAGAAAGAAGTTGCCGTTTTTGCCGTTTTTTTAATTCTGTATTCAATTCCTTCGGTCACGCCATGAATCTTTCTAATCTCATCTAATGACATTGTTAATACACGATACTGAAGGAGAGGAAAGTAATTTTCCCATGTATGCCAGTAGCCAGTTATTTTTTTATATTTTATCAACTGTTCACAAGTTGAAACTGGCAATGTTCCTTGGATTTTCTCTGTGAGACTTTCCTGTTGAAATAATGCCTTCCGTATACTAGTGGCACTTGCGACAGAGTTATTAATCATTTGATCGTGATAATTGCTGCCTGTACGTTTGATTGTAATTGGGCTGATGGAAAGATTCCCTTCAAATATAGCTCTAATATAACCAAATCCAAGTATATTATTTGGCTTTGTCAAATCGAGTTCATTGGTAGATAAGCCTATCTGTTTATAGGCAGCCTTGCTTGCTTCAGGGAAGGAAATTCCTTTTTTTAAATATAGTTGTACAACCTCATGAAAGATAGCCTCTTTTTCTTTAAACATTTTGTAACTTGTTATAAAATTGGAGGTATCACCAGACTCACTACCAAAACAAATACTGGAAACCTTCAGTTTATCCAATGTGTGTACGGCTCCTTTTGCAAAGAAGTCACTATTTTGGACAGCATATGAATAAGGCAATTCTACTACTAAATCCACACCCGATGCCAACGCAGCTTGAGTGCGGTGAAACTTATCTATTATTGCCGGTTCACCTCGTTGTAGAAATGAACCACTCATAACTGCTATAATACAATCTGCTTTAGAGGATTTTTTCGCTTGCTGGACATGATATAAATGACCATTATGAAAAGGGTTATATTCAACAATTAATCCACAGGCATCCATAAACAAACACTCCTACTATATAATGGTAATATTGTAACAAAAATAAAGGAGGTGTGCATGCATTATAGAATGAAGAACCCTGCTAATACGATAGATGAGTTAACGATTATATTATTGGAAGACGTATTAAATGGCTGTCTGTATTCTGTAAAGAAAATATGTTGACAAAAGTCCAATTTTCTTTTAAAATTACTCTTGTTGCCTTGAGGTGATAATAATGAAGTTTGCAATAGCACAGATTAGAAAAAATGCTTATAATGATCCTTTTCAATTTGATGAAAAGGTTGATGTTTCTGAATTAGAAACGATGAACAATGATATACGTCATATAGATCCTGTAAGGTCCATGGTAAATGCTATCTTCATGGAGAGCAGATATTTTTCACTCTTCATATAGAGGGTGAAATGACATTACCATGTGCACGTACATTGGTGGATGTACCGTATCCTTTTGATATTAAGGCAGATGAAGTTTTTACTACATCTTCTTACTATACGGAAGAAGAAGAGGAAGATGAAATTCATCCTGTTAAGGGAGAAGTGCTTGACTTAACTCCTTTAATAAAGGAAAATATTCTATTAGAGGTACCTTTTCGCGTGTTTTCCGATGGGGAGAATAACCAGCAAGGCGCTCCAAAAAAAGGCCAGGATTGGGAATTTGTTTCAGAGGAAAAAAAGGAAAAAACGATAGATCCACGATTTAAAAAGTTAGAAACATTATTAGAAAAAAATAAGAAAGACAAATAAGAATCATTGTTCTCGTTTTGTTTTTTATGTGAAGGAGGTGTAAGTCATGGCAGTACCTAAAAGAAGAACTTCTAAAAAGGTTAAAAATCAACGTCGTACTCATAAAAAATTACACGTACCTGGCATGGTTGAGTGCTCTAATTGTGGAGAACTAACTAAACCGCACCATGTTTGTAAATCATGTGGTCAATATGATGGCAAAGAAGTTGTAAACAACTAATATTTTTTAAAAAACAGATCATTTCGATGGTCTGTTTTTTTATTTCCTGAAGTGCTAGGGGGTTACAATTAGAGGAAATACGACATAAATTACAGTACTATCAAGTTGCTTTATAGTTTATTTAAGGTTCTAATATATATGTTAAGGTTATTCAATGATTCGGGAAATAGATAAACTCTGAAGTAACTTGGTTGCTTTTTAATGGCCGTTTCGGAAAATACACTTCGCTTTCCGTAGGCAACGCTTCAGCTTCCTCGGAAGAAAACCACTTCCTTGAAAAAGAAACCCGCTTCTTCTGCGTGCGATGTTTCTCTTAGAAGCTTTCCTTGTCCTGTTGGCCCGCGACTCGTATCGGAATAGCATGAGCTGAAGACACTAAACGGAGCGTAGCGGAGGAAGCGGCTGAAGCCATGCCGGTGGTAAGCGTCCCCCTGTAGCGGAAATCAATGGGTCCATCCACTTCTTTAAAATGAGATTACTCTAGTCCGCAGTTCCCTCCAACTGTGAATGAGTAACATACGTTTGTATCCCAACATTGCAGTAAATCATTATTTAAAATGCATTGTTAATCTCGGTTTGATAAGGTAAACAGTTTATATGATATTATAAATGAAAACGCAATTAAGGAGAGAAATTCGTGGAAAAACATATTACATATACCTCTCATCAGAAGAACTATGGAGAGATTTATTTGAATCGACCTGAAAAACATAACGCAATATCAAAGCAGATGACAGAAGAGTTTATGAGCTGCATATTAGAGGCAAAGAAAGACACAATTAAGTTTCTCGTCATTACTGGTGCAGGGGAAAAGATGTTTTGTTCTGGTGGGGATCTGACTAGTTTACATGGTAATCTATCTTCAGATGAGGCCTTCAATCATCTTTATCCTATGAAGGAAGTACTGGCTGAAATTATGACATTTCCCGTTCCGGTTATTTGCTTATTGAACGGTGGAGCATTAGGAGGTGGCTGTGAAATCGCTACAGCGTGTGATCTCCGAATCGCGAAAGAAGGCAGCAAATTTGGCTTTGTTCAATCCAAACTGGGAATCGTTCCAGGTTGGGGGGGAGGAACCTTATTGTATGAAAAAGTAGAACCCAGCTTTGCGTTTCAGTGGTTATTAGAGGGAACTGTTCTTGAAGCTCCCTATTTAAAAGAACGTGGATGGATTCAACATATTGTTGCGGATGAGGAATGGAAAAACACCGAGAAACTACTAGAACCTTATATTTCAAAATCGTATGAGCAAATGAAAGTACTTAAGAAACAATTTAAAAAGAAATTATCAAGTATTGGATTATCATCTGTAATGGCGGAAGAAGTGAGAAATTGTGCAATTTTATGGGAGTCTGAAGAACATATTCAAGCAGTTAATAAATTTTTAACCCGCTAATAGAGTATAATTGTGTAAAAACATAAACATTTATTCTATCAGAACTATTCTTTGCATACATTTATAGCAAACGAATAAGGAGGGATAGAATGAATGCTTCACGTCAGGATGCTTGGACCGAAGATGAAGATATCGTTTTAGCTGAAACTGTTATAAGGTATATTAGAGAGGGAAAGACACAGCTAGAAGCGTTTAAGGATGTAGCCAGGCAATTGTCTCGCACATCTGCAGCATGTGGTTTCAGGTGGAATGCGACTATACGAAAACATTATCAACATGCCATTCAGTTGGCAAAAGATGAAAGAAAGCAACAAAATAGGAAAGATATTTATCAAGGTAAAATTCTTGAAGGTAATTCGAAAGAAACAATTCAAACTGCGATATCTTTGTTGGAACAGATGAAATTAAGTCTGTCTGAAGAAGGGAAAGATAGAATTCTCCGTGAGGATCAAGACAAACAAGTAGCTGACTTAAAGATAGAGAATGAGAAGTTGAAGAAAAAACTTTTGCGTTACGAACATGCATGGGAGGAAATGGGGAAGCTCTGGACTTGGGTGAATGCGGAATCGTAGCAATTATATAATATTCATTAAAATAGCAAAAGACATGAATGCACTACATAAGAGTCGTTCATGTCTTCTGCAAGGATTTTTTTGGATTATTTATTTTCCTGTTCCTCTACACCTTCTGGTAGCCATATCAGTGGGTTTTCTCCAAGGTCTCTTTCCATGTCGTAATGTGCTTTTTGGAAGTCCATCTTCTCCCAGAAACCATGAGAATTTATTCTAGGGTTTGTTTTAATTGGTAAGTTATAACTCTTCGCAAAATCCACTAATGCTTTACCGTAACCTTTCCCTTGGTAATCGGGTAGTACTTCCAGCTTCCATAGTGTTAAATAATCCTGTGGCGGCTCAAAATATTGATCGTATTTTGCTTTTACTGTATAAAGGCTCATTCTCGCCACCAAATTATCTCCAAAGTAGATTCCGTAAAATGGTGAATCACTATCATTTTCTACCATATTACTTTCAAGGTCTTCCAACATCGATAATTCCTGGTTGCCATATTCTTTGAAATATTTGAACTTTTCTAAGGTTTTAAAGTTAATAAGCAATTTTTCTACTTTTATACGATTCATGATATTTCTCCCCCTCTTTCCCATTTAAACAATAATTAGTGTTCCTCACTATATACCTCTTTCATTATAATATAAAAAAGAACAGATTCAAATAAAAGAATGATATTACAAATTATTACCGATTTAATGAATATTCGGATATAATTATTATTGCTATACTGTTCATACATAAATTAAGGGGTTGTGGATATGAATATCGGCGTAATTGGTGGCGGAGCTATAGGGTTATTATTAAGTGGCTATTTAGCTGAAGAACATAATGTCACAGTATATGTTAGACGGACAAAACAAAAATTACTGATAGATTTACACGGGGTAAGGATTTCAGATAAGTTTGATCGACGGCAAGTACAATGTGAACTTATACATAATATAAAGGATCAAGATTGTATTATGGTATGTGTCAAGCAGTTTCAGTTCTTAGAAATTTTGCCACACCTTTCTAGCCTGGGTAATGAAGTTTTGTTGGTTTTTCTACAAAATGGGATGTCACATATAGAAAAAATTAGTAATTTAAGTCAACCAATTAGTATAGGTGCGGTAGAGCATGGAGCTGAAAAGGTTAATGATTATACCGTTAAGCATACTGGGGAAGGTGTTATTAAGTTGGCGTCATACAGTAGAGTAGCTAACAATGAATTACAACAGCTTTTATCTGAGCTTGAACAACATGATTTTCCGATGGTTTATCGGGACAACTGGTCTATATTGCTAAAAGAAAAGTTGATTCTTAATGCAGTAATTAATCCATTAACAGCTCTTTTTCAAGTTAAAAATTCACAAGTAATTCAAAATGAATATATTAGATTTTTGGCTAAGCAATTATGTGAAGAAGCAAGTTTTATTTTAAACTTGAATGAAGATAAACAATGGTCTGAGGTTCAGCGGGTTGCAAAAAACACTGGGGAAAACACGTCTTCCATGTATAAAGACATTAAGGAGAGAAGAAAAACTGAAATAGAAGCGATCTCTGGTTATCTGTTAAAGCAATGTTCAAATACCAAAATACCATACACTTCATTTATATATCATAGTTTAAAAGCTTTAGAAAAGAAGAAAGGAATTCTGAATAAATGAAGGAATTCATTATATATCTTATTTCTATTTTTGTTGCTTTACCGATCCTTGCAACCTGGGTTACATATTTAATTGCTCGTAAAGTTGGTAAAACAAAGATAAAGGCCGTCCATATAACCGTCTATGTAACGACCATATTATATATTATCGCAGTAGCAATGTTATTTAAAATTATTGTTGGCCATACTCATTTGGGGTATTTAGCGGTCCTCGTATTATCTGTTTTATGTATAATTATTTTCTATCAATGGAGATATAACACGGAAATCGTTATTTTTAAAGCCATTATCCTAACCTGGAGAATAACATTCCTGCTATTCTTGTTTGCATATTTGCTGTTATCGATGGTAGGGATTATCCTACGCATATTTTACTAATTCATGTTAGTATAGGCAGATCATATGAAATTTAGGAATGAATTATGTAAAATACGTATTGGATAATGAATAAAAGGAGCATGGGATCAATGCATATAGACCCTATAACATTACATAAACAAAATAAGCTTGTTGAAAAATACAGAAAAAATGATGAAGATATATTACGTTTTTTTGATTATCACCCCTTCAAAGGTACAGAGCAGAGAGTTAAAGACTTGAAGGGTCGCCATTTTGATCGTGTCCAGCTTAGTGAAGTATTGCATACAATGAATAAGCAATGGGAGGCACCTGAAGAAACTTTAGCTAATATTCGCCGCCTTGAAAAAGAAAATAGTATGGCGGTAATAGGAGGTCAGCAAGCAGGCTTGCTATCAGGGCCTATGTATACTATCAATAAAATTATTTCAGTTATTCAGTATGCGAAGGAACAGGAAAGGAAATTAAACGTACCTGTGATTCCTGTATTTTGGGTAGCGGGTGAGGATCATGATTTTGCAGAGATTAATCATGTTTATTTACCTGAAAATTCCAAGCTGAGTAAACATACGCTTTCCGAACATACTTATACTAAAAGTTCAGTATCCCATAAGCAAATTAACCATGAGAGGGCTGAAAATTGGCTCGACCAGCTTTTTGAGCAGCTGCCGGAGACGCTTCATACGAAGGGACTTTATGAATGGGTAAGGCGATGTTTAGATGACTCAGAAACGTATGTGGACTTCTTTGCCAGGTTTGTCTATCATTTGTTTAGATCGGAAGGCCTTGTACTTGTTGACTCAGGAAACTCACTTCTTCGTAGAATTGAATCTATTCATTTTAAAGAAATGATTCAATATCAACCTGTAATTTCTGAAGCGGTGTACCAAGCTGCAGAAAAATTGCAACAAATGGGTTATTCTTCATCTATTGGTTCAGAATTAAATGATGCTCATCTTTTCTATCATCTTCATGGAGATAGAATTTTACTTAGCCGGTCAGACAACGGGGAGTGGGTAGGAAAACAGAATGAAGTACGTTTTACTACAGAAGAACTTCTATCAATTGCCAAAGAACACCCTGAACAGCTTAGTAACAATGTTGTCACACGTCCACTTATGCAGGAGCTATTATTTCCAACACTAGCATTTGTTGGTGGGCCGGGAGAGATAAGTTATTGGGCTGAATTAAAAGAAGCGTTTAAAACCTTAGATATAAAAATGCCACCGGTTATCCCAAGGCTTTCTTTTACATTTATAGAAAGAAATATAGATAAATTAATAAAGAAATATAATTTAACGGCTGAACAAATAATAAATATAGATCTTCAAAATTTTAAAGATAATTGGTTAGCAGAAAAAAGCGATCCTAAAATTGAAGATATTTCCACAGAAGTTAAGGATGTTATTGAGCATGCTCATCATCGTCTCCGGGAATTAGCTTGGGGGATTCGTGATGATATTGGCCAACTTTCAGAAAAGAACCTTGTTTATTTGGATGAGAATATTAATTTTCTGCAAAAAAGAATGATCAAAGCCCTGGAAGAAAAATATGAGAAAGAATTATGGGAGTTGGATTTAATTACACTTTTTATTCAACCCTCCGGGAGTCTGCAGGAAAGAATGTGGACACCTCTTCCGTTTCTTAATAAACATGGGCAACAATTTATAAAAGATTTAACTGCCATGTCTTGTTCTTTTGATAATGAACATTACTTTGTTTATTTATAAGAAGAGTAAATCCCCCACAAGTCTCCACCAAAATAAATTGAAGATAAAAAATGCTGTCATATCATTGATATGACAGCATTTTTTTCTGTTTCAAAACAACAGAAACAATCTATTTTGAGATTTAATATGAGAAATTTTTATAAATAAGTGGTGGATAGTGGGGCAATGTGGTAATATAGGGGAAAGAAGGTGGGGCGGACTCTATGTTTATGGGTGAATACCAACACAACATCGATACAAAGGGAAGAATAATAGTTCCTGCTAAGTTTCGTGATGATCTTGGCGATCGTTTTGTTGTCACCCGTGGGCTGGATAAATGTCTGTTTGCCTACCCGATGAATGAGTGGAAAATATTAGAAGAAAAGTTAAAAAAGCTTCCATTAACAAAAAAGGACGCTAGAGCATTCACCCGATTTTTCTTTTCTGGTGCTATTGAATGTGAAGTGGATAAGCAGGGAAGAATAAATATTCCTCAACCATTGAGAAATTATGCAGTATTGGAAAAAGAATGTGTTGTGATTGGCGTCTCTAATCGAATTGAATTTTGGGCAAGCGAAAATTGGGAGGATTATTTCTCTGATTCTGAGGAATCTTTCGCAGAGATTGCTGAGAATCTTTTGGATTTTGATATTTAATATAAAAAAATTAGAACTGGACTGTTAAAAAGTGGGTGAATGTGTGTTTGAACATTATAGTGTGTTAAAAAAAGAGACAATTGATGGTCTGAACATAAAGCCGGATGGTACATATGTTGATTGCACAGTTGGCGGCGGAGGTCATTCTGAACAGATCGCTTCAAAGTTAAATGAAAATGGATTGTTAATAGCTTTCGATCAGGATTTAGATGCGTTGCAGGCGGCAAAAGAGAGATTAAAGGTATACCAGGATAGAATACTATTTATTCATTCAAACTTCCGAGGATTAGAAGAAGAATTATTGAACAATCAAATTGAACATGTTGATGGGATATTATTTGATCTTGGTGTATCTTCACCCCAGCTTGACCGGGGAGATAGAGGATTTAGCTATCAGCACGATGCGCCACTCGATATGCGCATGGATCAAACGAAAGAATTAAATGCCTATGAAATAGTTAATTCATGGTCTTACAATGATTTAGTTTCAATTTTTTTTAAATACGGGGAAGAAAAATTTTCTAAGCAAATTGCAAGAAAAATTGAGGCATACAGAAAGACAAAGGAAATTCGAACGACCCACCAGCTGGTTGAACTTATAAAAGAAGGAATCCCTGCAGCTGCAAGGAGAAAAGGAGGTCATCCTGCAAAACGTATTTTTCAAGCTTTACGAATTGCAGTTAATGATGAGCTTACAGCTTTTAATGATGCGCTTCATCAAGCGGCACGTGTAGTGGGAGTAGGCGGGAGAATTGTGGTAATTACATTTCATTCGCTTGAGGATAGATTATGCAAACAAGCTTTTAAAAAATGGAGTACTGCTAAGGAAACACCAAAAAACTTGCCTATAATACCAGAATCACATGAAGCTCCATTCACTTTGTTAAATAGAAAGCCGATTAGCGCAGACGAGATAGAACTGGAAGAAAACCGAAGATCTCGTTCCGCAAAGCTACGAATAATAAAGAAAATAAAACCATGGAAAGAAGAATTTACGTATGAGGAAGGGTGGAAAAAATAATGAGTGCTAATTATGCCCGTAGTTGGCAACATACTAATCCGGAACAGACACCGAAAAAAGACCAAAAGGTTGCTGTAAAAGTAAAGAAACAAGGATGGATAACCAAAGGAGAAAAAGCAATTTTTTCAATTGTGGGAGCTGGGCTTATAGCTGCAGGAGTGTTTATTGTTTCCTTTTCATCAAATACCGATGCACTAAACAGAGACATTCAGAAGTTAGAAAAAACTGTTCAAACTCAAAAAGTGGAGAACGAAGGATTACTTTATGAAATGAAGGAACTAAGCAGGCCGGAGAGAATTACCAAAATTGCAGAAAAAAACGGTTTAAAAATCCAAAATGCGGAAGTGAAACAAGCACACGCATTTAACAACTAATCAAGGAGTAAGTTAGTATGAAGAAACACAAAACAACTCACTTTATGGCGGGTATTCTCATGCTTGTTTTTGTTGGTATCTTTCTCGTACTAACGGGGAGATTTCTATATATTCAAGTAACAGGCGAAATTGATGGTGTCTCTTTGGAAAAATGGGCGGAAGAAAAGAGAACAGCTTCCTATACCATTGATTCAGAGAGAGGGAAAATTTATGATAAGAATGGAATGACGCTTGCCTATGATCGTCCTACATTTCGAATGTATGCCATCGTGGACAAAGCATATACATCCAACCCAGAGGAGCCTAAGCATGTAGATAATCCGGAGAAAACTGCGGAGTTGCTGGCTCCTTTATTGGATTTAGAAGAAGAAGAAATTCGTTCTACTATTGAAGATGGGATAAAAGATGAAAGGTTTCAGGTTGAATTTGGTAAAGAGGGTAAAGAGCTATCACAACAAAAAAGAGATGAAATTGCTGCTCTGAACCTCCCTGGGATTAAGTTTGAAAAGGAACCGATTCGTTACTATCCTAATGGAGTATTCGCTTCCCACATACTAGGTTTTGCTAGAGAGACTGAAAAAGAGACTGAAAACGGTGTTAAAAGGGAAATTACCGGAATTGCTGGCATGGAAAAAGAAATGAATAATTTGTTGAGTGGTAAAGACGGCCATATCTCTTATCAGCGTGATAAGTATAATAAAAAATTACTAGATCCCAGCGAAGTTATTACCAAGCCGGAAGACGGTGACGATGTTTATCTTACGATAGACCAAAAGATCCAGACTTTATTAGAAGATTCTTTAAGTCAGGTAGAAGAGGAATATAATCCTGAGCGAATCACTGCTGTAGTAATGGATCCTAAAACTGGAGAAATTGTTGCTATGGGAAATCGTCCTAGTTATAATCCCAACAGCCCTTCAGATGTTGAAAATTGGTATAATGATGTAGTTTCTACTCCTGTAGAGGCAGGTTCTACGGTTAAAATGTTTACATGGGCATCAGCAATTGAAGAAGGTGTCTATAACGGAAACGAGACATACAAATCCGGAAGCTATCGACCTAACGAACAGATCCAATCCATTAACGATCATAATGGGGGAAGAGGTTGGGGAATCATAACTTACGATGAAGGTTTTCAAAGATCCTCTAATGTTGCCGCAGCAAAGCTGGCTTGGGAAAAAATTGGAACAGATAAATTCTTAGAGTATCTTAAGGCGTTTGATTTAGATAAAGAAACTGGTATCGACTTACCTAATGAGGTTGCTGGAAGAATTCTATACAATTACTCCATTGAGAAGATTACAACCTCTTTTGGGCAAGGGAGTACCTTGACGCCAATTCAGCAATTAAAAGCTGCTTCAGCTATAGCGAATGATGGTAAAATGATGCAGCCTTACGTTATGAAAAAAATAGTAAATTCAACAACCGGCAAAAATATTAAAGAAAAATCTCCTAACGTTGTCGGTAATCCGATTTCAAAAGAAACTTCCAATAAGGTTTTGAAGCTATTGGAATCAGTGGTTAATGGCGAACATGGAACGGGTAAAATGTACCAAATTGATGATTATACGGTGGGAGGAAAAACAGGAACCGCACAGATACCTAATCCTGAATCAAGCACAGGCGCATACTTACGAGGAAAAGAAAATCATATATTCTCTTTTTTGGGTATGGCACCTATAGAAGACCCTCAACTGATGATCTATGTATCTGTGAAAAAACCAGAACTTGAACCAACAGAAACGGGATCCATGCCTGTATCATTTATATTTACTAATGTGATGGAGAATAGTTTACATTATTTAAATATAGATCCGGATAAGGATCCGGAAAAACAAATTAATGAAATCACCATTCCAGAACTTATTGGCAAGCCGGCTGATAAAATGAAGGAGGCCCTCACAGATAAAGGTTTACAAGTGACGGTTGCAGGAAAGGGTACAATTACGGATGCAAGCGTTAAACAAGGGGATAAAGTTCTAGTGAATGATCATATTATCTTAGTAACTGATAAGCCGATAATGCCTTCTATTATTGGTTGGTCATTACGGGATGTAATTCAAATTGCTGAACTTCTTGAGCTGAAAATAGAAACGTTTGGTAATGGCTATACCGTAACTCAAAATATTAAAGCTGGTACCCCACTTAAAAAAGGAGACTATTTAGGAGTAGAATTTAAGCCACCGACTAAAGAAAATGCAGAAGGTGAGAGCCAAGAAGAAACTTCGGGCGCAGATTAATCTTATAATTTCTTCATTCTCACCCTTTTATAAATTAATTAATAAAGTTCACACAACTTCATTGTCAATATGTGACTGTGAAGCTCTCCTGTATGCTTTTAGCTGGTGATGCGAACTCTACTTTGATCAAAAACAGTGTTCTATTCGATTTTATTACTTCATATAGTTGATACAAGCCTACCTATGGAAAAGGGGATGGAAAATGAAACGTGTATCAACTGTTACAGTGAAAAAGCGAATAGTTACTGTTTTTCTTTTTGGTTTAATTTTTTTTGTGATTATTAATGTACGTTTAGGGTATGTGCAATTTGTTATTGGTGATGAACTGATGGCTAAAGCGAGTGATCTTTGGACAAGGGATATTGTTTTTGAATCAGAAAGGGGTCTTATTTTAGATTCGGAAGGCGAAGTTCTTGCAGAAAATGTTTCTGCACCGTCGATTGTGGTGATACCCAGACAAATAAAAGACCCACAGGAAACATCAGAAAAACTTTCAAAGATATTACAAGTAGAAACAAAGAAAGTATATGAAAATATAACACAAAACAAATCAAGTGTTACTATCCGTCCAGCAGGGATAAAAATTTCGGAAGAACAGGAAATTGCTATACGAGGGTTAGATATGGCTGGGGTATATTTAGCGAAGGATTCTAAAAGGCATTATCCAAATGGAGATGATCTTTCCCATGTCCTTGGTTTTGCAGGTATTGATAATCAAGGATTAATGGGACTTGAACTTTTTTATGATGAAAAATTAAGCGGAGAAAAGGGGAGACTATCATTTTATTCCGATGCAAAGGGCAGAAGGTTAGATAGTTTAGCTGATGTTTATTATCCACCAAAGGATGGTTTGAATTTAAAAACTACCATTAACAACAAGGTTCAGACTATCATGGAAAGAGAGCTGGATTTGGCAGTAGCAAAATATAACCCGGATGGAGCCCTGGCAATCGCTGTTAACCCTAAAACTGGTGGAGTTCTTGGTATGTCTACTAGACCAAATTTCAATCCTGAAAATTATCAGCAAGTTGATGCGAAAATCTTTGATCGGAACCTCCCAATATGGAGCACATATGAACCTGGATCCACTTTTAAAATTATAACGCTTGCAGCAGCATTGGAAGAAGGAATTGTAGACTTGGAAGAAGATGAATACAATGATAGTGGAAGCATAAAAGTTGGAGGAGCAAAGTTACGTTGTTGGAAGAGTGGGGGGCATGGTCACCAAACGTATTTAGAAGTCGTCCAGAATTCCTGTAACCCCGGTTTTGTCACCTTGGGACAAAAATTGGGAGAGGAAAAGCTGTTTAGCTATATAAGAAATTTTGGTTTTGGAATGAAAACTGGGATTGACTTACAAGGAGAGGGTAACGGTATATTATTTAAACCTGAAAATGTAGGGCCTGTAGAACTAGCTACAACTTCGTTTGGACAGGGGGTATCTGTTACACCGATACAGCAAGTAATGGCAGTTGCAGCTGCTATTAATGGGGGTAATTTGTACCAACCGCATATTGCCCAAGAATGGATTGATCCTAGGACGGAAAAAACTGTCGAGACTTATGAGCCCGTATTAAAAGAAAAAGTCATCTCTCCTGCTACTTCAAAAGAAATACGGCATGCTCTGGAAAGTGTAGTTGCTAAAGGTACTGGGCGACCAGCGTATGTTGACGGATACCGTGTTGGTGGGAAAACTGGAACAGCGCAAAAAGTGGGGCCAAATGGAAGATATTTAGAAAATAATCACATTGTATCTTTTATTGGGTTTGCGCCGGCAGATGACCCTGAAATTGTTGTGTATGTAGCAGTTGATAATCCAAAAGGAACCGTTCAATTTGGTGGAGTAGTTGCAGCTCCTATTGTAGGCACAATTATAGATGATAGCTTAAGAGCAATGGAAGTAAAACCGAGGAGTAGTGGTTTAGAAAAAGAATATCAGTGGCCGCAGGAACCCAAAATTGAAGTACCGGACTTAATTGGTTTGACTAAAGATGAATTAACGGAATATATGACGAATCTTTCTATTGAATCAAGTGGAAAAGGCGACTATATTATTGATCAGGCTCCAAAACCAGGGACAAAAGTAGAACAAGGTTCAAAGATGAGAATATATTTATCGGAAAATGATCGTGAAAATGAATAATTTTTGCTATAATGGATAAGCGAGTTTCCAAAATACAACGCATTTTTTTAATGGGAGGGGATTTCACCCTCTTAAAAAATGCGCATAGTTAGAATATATATATAGCACATTAAAAGAGATAGGATGTTAGAAATGAAACTGAAAGAATTGCTGGATGTTATACCTTTTTACCAAAAAACGCAATCAGTAGAAGAAATTGAGATTACTAACATTGAAATGGACTCCAGAAAAGTGGAAGAAGGTAATCTTTTTGTTTGTATTTCTGGTTTCACCGTAGACGGACATGATTATGTGAAGGAAGCGGTGAAAAATGGCGCAATTACCATTATCGCTGAAAAGGAAGTTAAGACGACTGTACCTGTAATTGTGGTTCCTGATACTTCACGTGTTTTATCCATGCTTGCGGTTAAATTCTATGGAAACCCAACAGGGAAATTACCTTTAATTGGGGTTACTGGTACAAACGGAAAAACAACTGTGTCATATGTCTTAGAGAAAATATTCAACGAGTTTCAGAAAAAAACAGGCATAATAGGCACCATTCAAACTAAAATTGGTGATAGTAGTTATCCGGTTAATAATACAACGCCAGACGCGTTACATTTACAAAAAACTTTCCATGAAATGCAAAAACAGAACGTAGAGCAGGTAATTATGGAGGTATCTTCGCATGCCCTTGATCAGGGAAGAGTATATGGTTGCGATTTTGATATAGCCATTTTTACTAACTTATCACAAGATCATTTGGACTATCATAAGAATATAGATGATTACCTTCGTGCAAAAAGTCTTTTGTTTTCGCAACTAGGAAATTCATATCTTAAACAACCACAGAAATATGCTGTAATCAACGAAGACGATGCTTCTAGCACACTTCTTAAAAAGAGTACAGCCCAACATGTAATTACTTATGGCTGTAAAAATGAATCCCAAGTTATGGCAAAGAATATTAAACTGAACACGTTTGGTACGTCATTTGAGTTACAGACACCAGTTGGGTCTATTTCAATTCAAAGTAACCTGATTGGTATGTTTAATGTATATAATATGCTTGCTGCAAGTGCTGCTGCAATAACTTCACTTATTCCATTAGATACGATTAAAATTGCCTTGGAATCTATTTCCGGTGTAAATGGCAGATTTGAACCTGTAAACGAAGGGCAAAACTATTCAGTGGTTGTTGATTATGCACATACGCCGGATTCATTGGAAAATGTATTACAAACTGCAAAGGAATTTGCAAACCAAAAAGTGTTTGTGGTTGTAGGTTGTGGAGGAGACAGAGATAGGACAAAGCGACCTTTAATGGCGAAAATAGCTGTGAAATATGCTGATCTTGCAATCTTCACCTCTGATAACCCGCGTACGGAAGATCCGAAAGCAATTTTGCAGGATATGACAACAGGCCTAGAGGAAGAAAATTATAAGGTTATTGAGCAAAGAAAAGAAGCAATTCAATTCGCTGTTAAGTGTGCGGAAGAGGATGATATTATTTTGATAGCAGGTAAAGGTCATGAAACATATCAGCAAATTGGCAAGGTTAAGTATGACTTTGATGACAGGGAAGTTGCTCGTAAAGCAATCCAGGATAAGGAGAATGTTTGATGTTATTTACTATAGATTGGTTGGCAGGATTTTTGCCCAGCTTCAAAGGACAGCTTGATGAGGAAATTATAATAAATGAAGTTGTGACAGACAGTCGAATTAAAGTAAATAAATCATTGTTTATTCCATTGATTGGCGAGAACTTCGATGGGCATGAATACGTTCATCAAGCAGTTGAAAATGGGGCTGTTGCTATTCTGTGGACAAAGGAAAAGAAACTCCCACAATCGTTACCTAGCGATTTGCTGATATTTTTTGTGGATGATACGTTATTAGCTCTTCAACAAATTTCTTCAGAATACAGAAAAGAAGTAAACCCAGTGGTTATAGGAATTACAGGGTCTAATGGAAAGACAACTACAAAAGACTTGGTAGCTTCCGTTATGAAAACTACCTATAAAACA
Organism: Virgibacillus halodenitrificans JCM 12304; assembly: GCF_001310895.1. Taxonomy (GTDB): domain Bacteria; phylum Bacillota; class Bacilli; order Bacillales; family Amphibacillaceae; genus Virgibacillus_Q; species Virgibacillus_Q halodenitrificans. Next base: position 60,023 of record NZ_BAZS01000019.1, read on the forward strand.
CATGCGACAAAAGGGAATTTAAATAATCACATTGGTGTTCCATTGACTATTCTTTCCATGAAGAGAGATACTGAAGTGCTTATCCTTGAAATGGGGATGAGTGATTTTGGGGAAATAGACAGATTGTCTAAAATTGCAGTTCCCGATTATGTTGTGATTACAAATATTGGAGAATCACATATTGAGTATTTAGGTTCACGTAAAGGTATTTCTGAAGCAAAAATGGAAATTTTAAATGGGTTAAAAAAAGAAGGTTTAGCTATAATCGATGGAGACGAAGCTCTTTTAAAACAACTACATAGTAAGAAAAATGTACGCACCTGCGGCTATGATTCCCATAACACCAATGTAATTGAAAAATGTGTAGTTGGTCATAGCCAAACCAATTTCCAATTATCTGATGGCAATTCTTACTCGATACCTTTATTAGGAAAACATCATGCCAAGAATGCTTCTTTTGCTATACTGTTGGCAAAGGAAATGAAGATTCCTACTGCAAATATAAAGGACGGATTAAATTCATTAGAGCAAACTTCCATGCGCTTCCAATTAGTACAGGGGATAAACGGTGTTTCTGTGATAAATGATACCTATAATGCCTCTCCTACATCTATGATAGCTTCAATTGAAGTTATGAAACAAATGGAAGGCTATCAAGAAAGAATATTAGTATTGGGAGATGTTTTAGAATTAGGTGCTTATTCAGAGGAACTACACCGTTCTATAGCGCATGAGATCATACATCCTATTACTGTGGTATATACTTTTGGGGAAGAAGCAAAATTCATCTCTGATGAAATAAGTCGTATGTCTTCCGCAATTAAGGTAGAGCATTTTACTTCTAAGGAAGAATTGGTAGGGGATTTAAGCTCTTACTTAAATCCTGGAACGATAATTTTGGTTAAGGCGTCTAGAGGTTTGAAGTTTGAAACAATTGTAAACCAATTAACAAAAAAATAAAATGTGGACGGTTATTGTACAAGGAGGAGAAACAGTGAATTTTTCAATATTACTACTGACGATTGCAATTGCATTTTTAATTACCGTCCTTTTATCTCCAATATTTATTCCATTTTTAAGAAGGTTAAAGTTTGGGCAAAGCATTAGAGAAGAAGGACCACAATCACACATGAAAAAAACAGGTACACCAACAATGGGAGGAATAATGATCATCTTCAGTGTTATTATTACCTCCTTAGTCATGGTATGGAAAGCCTCCGCTAGCGGGATTGACTATCAGTTGGGCTTATTACTTTTTGTGCTTTTCGGGTATGGCCTTTTGGGTTTCCTTGATGATTTTATTAAAGTAGCATTAAAACGTAATTTAGGTCTTACTTCCAAGCAGAAGATGATAGGGCAAATAATTATTGCGCTTATATTCTATTTTATTTTAGAGAGTAAAGGCTTTGAAACCAGTATACAAATCCCTGGAACCGATCTTCAATGGGAATTGGGTTGGGCATATGCGTTATTAATTATATTTATGCTTGTAGGCTCTTCCAATGCAGTAAATCTTACTGACGGTCTAGATGGTCTGCTTGCGGGTACTGCTGCCATAGCTTTTGGTGCCTTTGGGATTCTTGCCTGGTACCAAATGCCGGGAAGTGGAGTAACCATTTTCTCATTAGCTGTAGTTGGCGCATTGCTTGGATTTTTAGTGTTTAATGCTCATCCAGCCAAGGTATTTATGGGGGACACTGGCTCTCTGGCTTTAGGTGGAGCAATTGCCGCAATTGCCATTATGACGAAGCTGGAAATCCTACTGGTAATCATTGGTGGGGTATTTGTTATTGAGACCCTTTCAGTAATTATTCAAGTCATCTCATTTAAAACTACAGGCAAAAGGGTGTTTAAGATGAGTCCCCTCCATCATCACTATGAATTGTTGGGATGGTCAGAATGGCGAGTAGTTACTACCTTTTGGCTTATCGGACTAATATTCGCAGGCTTAGGCATTTATATTGAGGTGGGGATATAATGAAAACTTTAGAAGCATTTCCTTACTCAAATATTCTTGTACTGGGATTGGCCAAAAGTGGAACGGCTGCTGCCAAAGTATTATTGAAAAATAATAAGTATGTCCGAATTAATGATGGAAAGGCAATACAAAGTAATGATCAAATAGAAGAATTAAAAGAGATGGGTGCCGAAGTAATTATTGGTTCCCATCCGTTCTCTGTATTGGATGACATACAAATTGTTGTGAAGAATCCTGGGATACCATATGATAATCCAATCGTGGCTGAAGCTGAAAAAAGAAATATTCCTGTTATTACTGAAATAGAAATAGCAGGATTGCTAACAAAAGGGCCTATAATTGGAATAACTGGTTCGAATGGAAAAACTACTACAACCACTTTAATAACGGAAATGCTCAAGTGTAGTCAAAAACCGGTAAAGGTTGCTGGTAATATTGGCAAAGTAGCAACTGATATAGCGCAAACAACCGACGAAGATGAAACTATGGTGATTGAGCTTTCTTCCTTTCAATTACAAGGTATAAAGAACTTCAAACCGAATATTGCAGTATTATTAAATATTTATGAAGCTCACCTTGATTACCATAAAACATTTGAGAACTATAAAGCAGCAAAGTTTAACATATTTAAATCACAAACTAAGAATGATTATCTGGTTTATAATGCGGATGATCCCACTATTATTGAAGCAATTCATAATGCCGATTCTATAAAAATTCCCTTCTCCAGGAAGAAGCAACTAAATGAAGGTGTCTGGATAGATGAACAGTATGTGTACTTTAAGAATGAGCGAGTAATGAGTAGAAAGGATATTGTTTTGGTTGGTGAGCATAACTTGGAAAATATCCTGGCTGCAATTGCTGCAGCTAAATTAAATGGGGCGACAAATAGTGGAATATATCAAGTACTTACTACTTTTCAAGGAGTAAAACATCGTTTGCAATTTGTAGATACGATAAATAATAGAACATTCTATAATGATTCAAAAGCTACCAATATTTTAGCCACTCAAAAAGCGCTCGGTGCTTTTAAAAACTCTATTATTTTACTAGCAGGTGGGTTAGATCGAGGCAATGAGTTTCATGATCTTTTACCATTCCTAAAAAAAGTGAAGGGTATGGTTGTGTTTGGGCAAACGGCTGACAAATTGGCTGGAATTGCTAAAGAGGCTCAAATACCAATTGTAGTAAAAACGGAAAACGTACAAATGGCTGTAAAAGAAGCTTATGAAATTTCCGCGCCTGCAGATACTATTTTATTATCTCCTGCGTGTGCAAGTTGGGATCAGTACAAAACCTTTGAAGAAAGAGGAGACATGTTTATACAAGCCGTGCATACATTAAGATAGGGGGCTTGTTTTAAACAGACGAAAATAAACTATCATATAAATAAAACAACACCCCTGCAATTTCAAATTTGAGGGGTGTTTTTCTTTGCAAAAAACAGTTAAAACTTACCATAAACCTGATTATATTCTGTTGGGTGTGATTATAAGCTTGCTTATTATTGGTATTGTTATGGTTTATAGCTCTTCTTATATTTGGTCTGAGTATAAGTTTGGAGATTCATTTTATTATTTAAAAAGACAGCTCTTATTTGCTACTGCGGGAATATTCTCTATGTTTTTTGTAATGTTTATTCCATATTCAACATGGATGAGATATGCGAAAGTAATACTTCTTTCTTGCTTCATCTTGTTATTCCTTGTGTTAATACCTGGTGTCGGCATGGTAAGAGGTGGTGCCCAAAGTTGGATTGGAGTAGGCGCATTTAGTGTACAACCATCAGAATTTATGAAATTGGGTTTAATTATTTTTCTAGCAACTTTTTTATCCAAAAACCAAAAAAAGATTACTTCCTTCAAAGAAGGATTTTTTCCTTCCATTATCCTCATATTTACCGCCTTTGGCTTAATCATGCTGCAACCTGATTTGGGTACAGGTATGGTACTTGTATTAACGTCTATGATTATGGTTTTTGTTACTGGGGCACGCCTATCTCACTTCTTTGGACTGGCAACATTGGGTTTGATAGGTTTCGTTGGCTTAATAATATCAGCACCATATCGGATTAGTAGAATTACTGCTTTTTTAAATCCATGGGAAGATCCCCTTGGAGACGGATTTCAAATCATTCAATCTTTATACGCAATAGGTCCTGGGGGGTTGTTAGGATTAGGATTAGGTGAGAGCTTGCAAAAATATTTTTATTTACCTGAACCACAAACGGATTTTATCTTTGCCATTCTTGGCGAAGAACTTGGTTTTATTGGGGGAAGCGTTGTTATTTGTCTATTTACCTTAATGTTATGGAGGGGAATTAAAATTTCGTTGGAAGCTCCTGATTTGTTCGCCAGATTGTTAGGATTAGGTGTTGTGTCTATGTTATCCATTCAAGCGATGATTAATATAAGTGTGGTAATTGGTCTCATACCGGTAACAGGGATCACCTTACCTTTTTTAAGTTATGGTGGATCCTCTTTAACATTAACATTATGTTCAGTAGGAATCCTTCTAAATATAAGCAGATATACCAGGATTTAGGAAGTGAATTATTTATGGTGAGGTAGCTCTCTTATGTTTACGTATCCTAATGCCTAAAAATAAAGAGACTGGAAAATATTTTTAGTTACTAATTAAAGAAAAACTGGTAATGTATCAACGTACACTACGTATTTCATTGAAATATGTGATATAATTCATGTAACTGATCAGAAATAGGTGTAGAACTTGCTCTGATTGTTAATTTTATACAAAGGAAGAAATGGAGATGAGCAAAAAAAACATTGTTTCAATTGAAGATCGAATACCAAAATTGAAACAAGCCCGTAAGAAAAAAGCAAATCGACGATTAATATTTTACCTTTCTGTTTTTTTCTTTTTAATATCTATAATTGTTTATTTACAGTCTCCTCTAAGCAATGTTAAAACTATTGAGGTAAAAGGAAATACTTTTTTAACGAATGAAGAGATTATTGCAGAAAGTGGCTTAAACAGAACTACGAATATTTGGTCTGTCGATAAGGAGGAAATAAAGCAAAAACTCCTTTCAAATCCAATTATTAATTCTGTTGCCATCAGTAGGGATCTGCCTAGCTCCATTGAAATTGTATTAAAAGAACATGAACTTGTTGGTTATCTGAGACAGGAAAACAACTATTTACCCATTCTTGGTAATGGATCTATTTTAAAATCTATGAAAAGAAACACATTTGCAGGAAATGCGCCGTTGCTTGTCGATTTTGAAGAAAAAACTTATTTACAAAAAATGACGAGTGAACTACAAGAACTACCAAACAGCTTATTAAAATTGATATCTGAAATTCACTGGGTACCTGTAAAAGAAAATAAAGATAAGATCCTGCTTTATATGAATGATGGTTTTTTAGTTGACGGAACAATTAGAGGTTTTGCGTCTAAAATGGAAGTGTACCCTAGCATTGTTTCACAGCTTGATAAGGACAGTAAGGGTATTATTCATATAGGGGTAGGTGCTTATTTCGAGGCTTTTAATAAAGAAAAAAATGAAGAAGATGAAGCAGAATAATAAAATTTAGAAGGAATACATAGATAAGAGTCAGAGAATCAAGAAATGCAACGAAGAATATAGTATGTAATTTCTAGATTTATACGATTTTAGTGTTGAAATATCGTTATAAATTAAAGGAATCTGCTATTCTATCTAGAATAACCTATATATATTTTATTTTTCTGCGAGTTTCCTATAAAATATAAAAATATGAGTAGAAATTATATTAAAATAACATCTGAAAAACCCAGATGCTTATGAACCAGGGGGGTGCCTTTTTTTGAATAATAGTGAAGTACTAGTGAGTTTAGATATCGGAACTACAAAGATAAAAGTAATTATTGGTGAAGTATTAAATGACTCATTAAATATTATCGGTGTGGGGACAGCAAAATCCAATGGAATGAAAAAAGGTGCAATTGTGGATATTGACCAAACCGTGCAATCGATTAAAAACGCAGTAGAACAGGCTGAACGCATGGTAGGTATGCACATTGAACGCGTAGTAGTAGGGATAAATGGTAACCATATCCAACTTCAGAATTGCCATGGAGTAGTTGCTGTACAAAGTGAAAATCGTGAAATAACTAATGAAGATATCGCCAGAGTTATTGATGGAGCTCAGGTTATTTCAATACCGCCTGAGCGGGAGATTATTGATGTAATACCTAAACAATTCATTGTAGATGGGCTAGATGAAATTACTGATCCAAGAGGAATGATCGGTGTACGGTTAGAGATGGAAGGTACAATTATTACCTGCTCTAAAACCGTACTTCATAACATTTTGAAATGTGTTGAGCGAGCAGGACTAGATGTAGCAGACATTTGCTTACAGCCCTTAGCTTCCGGTTCAGTAGCTCTTTCAAAGGATGAAAAGGAATTGGGAGTTGCCTTGATCGATGTAGGGGGAGGGTGTACTACCGTTTCTGTGTTCGAAAACGATCACCTACAATCAACTAGTGTAACCAGTCTTGGTGGCGACAACATTACCAAGGACTTATCAATTGGACTTAGGACATCAACAGAAGAGGCAGAAGATGTTAAAATGAATCATGGACATGCTTTCTATGATGAAGCTCAAGAAGATGAGACATTTGAAGTTTCTATTATCGGTAGTAACACGAAGCAGACGTATAATCAACTTCAAATGGCTGATATGATAGAAGCCAGACTTGAAGAAATTTATGCATATGCAGAAAAAGAGATAAGAAAAATGGGCTATTATGAATTGCCTGGCGGATATGTACTCACAGGTGGAACAATGGCCATGTCAGGTGTATTAGAACTAGCCCAAGATTTATACCGTTCAAATGTGCGCATTGCAATACCCGATTACATTGGAGTGCGAGAACCACAATTCACTGCAGGAGTTGGAATCTTGCAATTTGCTTATCGTAATGCGAAAATACAAGGGAAAGAGTTATTCCCGGCTGTTGCTGTAGCACCGCAAGAGCAACATACAAAACGAGTGAAAAAACCTCAAAAAACAAATGATTCAACGGAAACGAAAAAGAAAGACTCGAAAGTAGCTAATTTGTTTAAGTATTTCTTTGACTAAATAAATGTTTATACTTATAGAGTTAGATGAGGGAGAAATCCTCTTATAAATTAGTTTCTGAAACGCTTGTAATTTGCATATTTAGGAGGAACGTGACATGTTAGAGTTTGATACAAATATGGAGGAATTAGCAACGATTAAAGTTATCGGCGTAGGTGGTGGCGGTAATAATGCAGTTAACCGCATGATTGAACATGGTGTGGAAGGCGTAGAATTTATTGCAGTAAATACAGATGCCCAAGCATTAAATCTTTCCAGAGCAGAGTTGAAAATACAAATCGGTGGAAAACTGACCCGCGGACTCGGCGCTGGGGCCAACCCTGAAGTTGGAAAAAAAGCCGCAGAAGAAAGCAAGGAGCAATTGGAGGAAGTTCTTCAAGGAGCTGACATGATTTTTGTTACTGCAGGAATGGGTGGCGGCACTGGGACAGGGGCTGCTCCTGTTATCGCACAAATTGCAAAGGAGCTTGGTGCTCTAACTGTAGGTGTTGTGACAAGACCATTCTCATTTGAGGGAAGACGACGTTCAACACAGGCTATTTCTGGAATAGAAGCTCTTAAAAATAGTGTTGATACGTTAATTGTTATTCCGAATGATAGATTGCTTGAAATTGTAGATAAGAATACACCAATGCTGGAGGCATTCCGTGAAGCTGATAATGTTCTCCGTCAAGGTGTTCAAGGGATTTCCGACTTAATTGCAAAACCAGGTCTGATTAATGTGGACTTTGCGGATGTGAAAACAATTATGTTCGATAAAGGGTCTGCATTAATGGGAATTGGTGTCGCAACCGGTGAAACCAGAGCGACTGAAGCTGCTAAAAAGGCAATTTCATCTCCGTTGTTGGAGACGTCTATAGATGGTGCGCATGGTATTTTGATGAATATTACCGGAGGAACCAATCTTAGCTTATACGAAGTTCAAGAAGCAGCTGATCTTGTTACTTCTGCAGCGGATAATGAAGTAAATGTTATATTTGGATCAGTTATTAATGAAAATTTAAAAGACGAAATAGTAGTTACGGTCATTGCCACTGGTTTTGATGAGAATGCTAAGAAAGTAGAACAACAGCCTAAGCAGCATCGACCAGTAATTAACCATAACCAACATGCGGCTACAAGAGCTAATGACGAGGTTCAACGAGAGTCAGTACAACCTCGACCGAAGCAAGAAGAAGATACGCTGGACATTCCAACGTTCTTACGCAATCGTAACCGTCGTCGTTAAATTATAACAAATAATAACTATTTCCTATTCTTAGACTGTCGAGACTATCTCGCCAGTCTTTTTTGTTTCTGCTTCCAATGTATATTAGGATTATTCAATAATTCGGAAAATATATATACTGCGACGTAACTTGATTGTTTGTAAATGACCACGGCCGATTAATTTTCTCTCCGGTGGATTGCTTCGCTCTACTGCTGATTAATTTTCTCTCCGGTGGATTGCTTCGCTCTACTGCTGATTAATTTTCTCTCCGGTCGGATTGCTTCGCTCTACTGCCGATTAGTTTTCTCTCCGGCGGATTGCTTCGTTCTGCAGCTGATTAACTCATTCTCCGGTGGATTATCTCGCTTTACTGCTGATAGTCCCCGCTCTACTTCGCATTTCCCTCCTACTATGAAAGACACTAAAAGTTTTTACCGGCCATCTGCAATAGGACCTTGCATCTGTAAAGTATCTTAAGGTGTTTTTAAACATTCTATGATAGTTTCTCACAACTATTTTTCAGTTTCTTCCAGTCATCATAATATATTTATTCTAAACCTGGAACCTAAAAATAGATCGAAGTTCAAAGACCGACAAACTTAACAATAACCTGTGGAAATTAGCCCCAATGTCCATTCAAAAAGCGACAGACTTTGCTCGCTATCTCCGATATACTTTCATTATAAACAACCTCCCACCAATTTTTTATGTGTTTTTATAGGAAAGGAAGAACTGTGTGACTATTTATCTTGATGCTGTCTGGACATTAAACTTCTTTCTGGACATGATGTTATTAATGTTAACTCAATTATTAGCCCGGCACAGCACAAGAAAAATCAGAATCTTTTTCGGAGCTTTTGTTGCTTCACTACTTGTTCCTATCTCTCTCTATTTTCCAGATTCTTTTATCATTAGTGTGCCAGGTAAATTAATTTATTCTTTCTTAATAATTATTTGTACTTTTGGAATAGGGAGCCTTAATAGGTTGGCAAAGTTAGTTTCATTATTCTACTTCATAACATTTACAATTGGAGGTGGTCTATTAGGTATTCATTTTTTATTTAAAAATCCAATAGGAGTTTCTGCAAATGGAATTCTTACATTTAATAGTGGATATGGAGATCCTATTAGCTGGTTGTTTGTGGTAATTGGGTTCCCAGTTATATGGTTATTTACAAAAAGGCGTATGGACAAGCATGTAATTGAAAAAATCAGATATGATCAATTATGCCCTGTAACGATACAAATTAGAGAAAAAGCATTTTCTACAAGTGGATATATTGATAGCGGAAACCAACTGGTTGATCCTTTAACGAAAAAACCTGTCATTATTTGTGATGAACCATTTTTGAAACAATGGTTTACTGAACAAGAATGGAATTTATTAAAAGAAGTACACGAAAATTTTAATCTAGATAAGTTGCCTGCAGCTTGGACGAATGTGATCCAGTTTGTTCCATATCAAGGAGTTGAAGGTAAGAGTAATTTTCTACTCGCATTAAAACCGGATAAGCTTACAGTACATTATGAAGATCAGCATATTATTACTTCAAATATCTTAGTTGGTATCCAATTTGCTGAACTGGTAAAAGACCAAAGTTATCATTGCCTGCTGCAGCCACAAATTATTAAACTGGCAACAATTAGTACTGCTTAAGGAGAGATGTATATTGAAAACTATAAAACTACGTTTACGGTTGTGGTGGTACAAATTATTAATTAAGCTAGGAATTAAATCTGAAGAAATTTATTATATAGGTGGTAGTGAAGCTTTACCTCCACCTCTTTCCAAGCAAGAAGAACAGGAATTACTAATATTGTTACCAAAAGGGGATAAATCAGCAAGAGCAATTTTAATTGAGAGAAATCTTCGGTTAGTCGTATATATTGCTCGGAAATTTGAAAACACAGGAATTAATATTGAAGACTTAATTAGTATTGGGACAATAGGGTTAATTAAGGCAGTTAATACATTCAACCCTGAGAAGAAAATTAAACTAGCAACATATGCGTCAAGATGTATCGAGAACGAAATACTAATGTATCTGCGCCGCAATAATAAACTTAAATCAGAAATATCTTTTGACGAACCATTGAATATCGATTGGGATGGAAACGAACTATTGTTATCAGATGTTTTAGGGACAGAAGAAGATATTATTACTAAAAATCTAGAAAACAATGTCGACAAAAGTTTATTAAAAGACGCCTTATCCCAACTAAAAGCTCGCGAAAAGCAAATAATGGAGTTGCGTTTTGGTTTGGTTGGTGAGGAAGCAAAAACGCAAAAAGATGTTGCGGATATGCTTGGAATTTCACAATCCTATATTTCACGTTTAGAGAAGAAAATAATAAGACGACTGAAAAAAGAATTTAATAAAATGGTCTAGCCTTTATCCTGTGTAGTTTAAGGCAGCTTAGTCACCTGTATTCATAATTTGTCATTGCATAAAAACCCTCCCATGAGGAGATACTGTCCATGAACAGCATCAGCATCTGGGAGGGTTGACTATATGACAAGACATAAGGTTGAAATATGTGGTGTTGATACATCAAAGTTACCTGTACTTAAAAATGAAGAAATGAAAATATTATTCAAAAAACTGCAAGAAGGGGATGGAGATTTATCAGCCCGCGAAGAACTGGTGAATGGAAATTTACGATTGGTTTTAAGTGTAATTCAGCGGTTTAACAATCGAGGCGAATATGTTGACGATTTATTTCAAGTTGGCTGTATCGGTCTGATGAAGTCAATTGATAACTTTGACTTATCACATAATGTAAGGTTTTCCACATATGCTGTTCCAATGATTATTGGTGAGATAAGAAGATATTTAAGGGATAACAATCCTATACGTGTATCACGTTCATTGCGAGATATCGCTTATAAGGCACTTCAAGTAAGAGAAAAACTAATAAATAAAACATCAAAGGAACCAACACCAATGGAAATAGCAGAAGAAATGGGGATTCCTCATGCAGATATTGTCTTTGCATTGGATGCTATACAGGATCCCGTATCTTTATTTGAACCAATTTACAATGACGGTGGTGATCCGATATTTGTAATGGATCAAATCAGCGATGATAAAGATAAAGATTCTAAATGGTTAGATAACCTTTCTTTGAAGGAAGGAATGCAGCGGTTGAATGATCGGGAAAAACTAATTGTAAATAAACGTTTCTTTCAAGGGAAAACACAAATGGAGGTTGCGGAAGAAATAGGAATATCACAGGCTCAGGTTTCCAGGTTAGAAAAAGGTGCTATTAAACAAATGAATAAGCAAATGTTTGAATAATAAAGAAGAAACAGGTGTGAAAACCTGTTTCTTTTTTTATGAAAATATGCATATATTCTAGTAAGGTGGTGAATGTAATGATTAAATTATCGGATTTACAGATTAAAGAAATTATTTCAGTAGATGATGGAAGAAGAATGGGCCACTTAATGGATTTAGAAATTGATGTTAATACAGGAAAGATCGTAGCAATTGTTTTGGAGCTTAAAGATAAAAAAGGAGGTTTCTTCGGTAAGCCAGATGAATTAATTATTCACTGGCAACAAATTGTTCGTATCGGTTCTGATGTTATCTTAGTTAAAGATACCCTTCAACCACAATTATACGGTGATACCTATGTAAGTAATTAATATGCTGTTATGTGGTACAATTAAAAATGGGGAGGTGTATGTATGAATGAACCATTTGTCTTAGATAATGAGCTCTTTCTCAAGTTAGAAAAATGGGAACAACATACTTCGAGACTGTGCGCTGGCTTTACTACTAAAAATGGAGGGGTAAGTTCACCTCCTTATTCTACACTTAATTGTGGGCTGCATGTAAAAGATGAGCCCAGCTCCGTTTTAGAAAACAGAAAATTGTTGGCAGATGAATTATCGGTTCCTATCCAAACTTGGGTGGCTGGGGAACAAGTTCACGGAGCTAAAGTAGCAATGGTTAGTAAAAAAGATAGAGGCAAAGGTGCTGAAACAATGGAAACATCATTAAATGATGTGGATGGCTTAATTACAAATGATAGAGAGGTACTTTGTACTGCTTTTTTTGCGGATTGTGTACCATTATTTTTTTTCGACCCGAAAAAAGAATTAGTAGGAATAGCGCATGCTGGATGGAAGGGTACAGTAAAAGGAATAGCTGGAAGCATGGTAGAGGGATTTCGAGAGCTTGGAAGTAATCCAGCAGATCTTCTTATTGCAATTGGCCCCTCCATTTCTCAAACAAATTTTGAAGTTGATATAAAAGTTGTTGAAAATATTAACCATAAGTATCAATCAAAAGTAACTAAACACTTAAATAATGGTAAATTTTTAGTTGATCTAAAAAAGTTAAATTTAGAAATCCTTTTACAATATGGTGTACCTCGTAATAATATAGAGGTAACGAAGTATTGTACATTCGAAGATAAGAATTTGTTTTTTTCTCATCGCCGAGATGGTGGGAAAACAGGAAGAATGTTAGGTTTTATTGGTTTGTTTTAATGTAGGTATTATAGTGGGGAGGAGAAATGGTAATAATGGATGTAACCGAAAATTTGAACAACATACAACAAGAGATTAGACAAGCTTGTGAAAACAGTAATCGCCTTTCCGAAGAAATAACACTAATTGCCGTTACGAAATATGTTACAATAGAACGAACGGAAGAAGCTATTCAAGCAGGAATATCGAATCTTGGAGAAAATCGTCTCGAGGGATTTATTGAAAAATACAGCCACTTAAAGAATAAAGCAAAGTGGCATTTTATTGGAACGCTTCAATCTAGAAAAGTAAAAGATATTATAACCCAAGTAGATATGATTCACTCTTTAGATCGTTTATCTTTAGCAAAGGAGATAAATAAACGGGCTTTAAATAAAGTGGATTGTTTTGTCCAAGTAAATGTTAGTGGCGAAGAATCGAAACATGGAATTATGCCTGACGAGGTACACTCATTTATTAATGAACTATCCAAGTACCCTAATGTACATGTTGTGGGTCTTATGACTATGGCGCCACATATTGAGAATGAACAGGAGCTTAGAAAAGTTTTCAGGAAGCTAGCAAGCTTACGTGATGAAATTAGTACAAAGCAATACAGTCACGCACCTTGCAATTACTTGTCCATGGGAATGAGTAATGATTTTCAAATAGCTATTGAAGAAGGTGCCACTCACATTCGTATTGGTACCAAACTTGTTGGCGGGGTGGAAAAATGAGTATTAAGAATAAACTAAAAAATTATTTTACAATGGATGATGAGTATGAATATGATTATATTGAAGAAGCTGATGATCCAACACAGGAACAGTCTGACAAACAAAGTAAAAAAAACGTGGTTAGTCTCACAAGCATGCAGCAGGCAACGTCAAAAGTCGTCCTCTGCGAACCACGCAACTACAATGAGGCTCAGGAAATTGCCGATAATATTGTTAATCGGCGGGCAGTCGTGATAAATCTGCAACGGGTCGACCGTAATCAGGCTAAGCGAATTGTTGATTTCCTAAGTGGGACAGTGTACGCTGTAAAAGGAGATATTCAAAAACTTGGTGCTGAGACGTTTTTATGTACACCTGATAATGTCGACGTAACCGGGTCAATTTCTGAAGCTTTTCCGGAAGAAGAATTTGAAAAGGGATGGTAAGTAGTTTATGTTTGAATTATATCGAATATTAAATATCGGATTAACCATTTATAGTTACGCTATAATTGTGTATATTTTTATGTCATGGTTTCCAGGAGCAAGAGAATCCTCATTTGGTAGTCTCCTAACAAGAATTTGTGAGCCTTACTTGGAGCAGTTTAGAAAATTCATCCCTCCTTTAGGAATGATTGATCTGTCACCTATTGTAGCCATATTTGTTCTGTACTTAGCAAGAATTGGATTATTTGAATTTTTTCGGATGTTTTTATTTTAAGGTGACCAACCATGGAATTGTATCAACACTTTAGAAAAGAAGAACAGCCGTTTATTGATCAAGTCATGTCTTGGAAAGAAGATGTGGAACAAAAATTCGAACATAAGATAACTGATTTTCTTGACCCTAGAGAACAGCAAATTTTGTTGTCCCTGATTGGTGAAACAAATGATGATATAAATGTCTACCTGGATGGTGGGAGTCTAAATGCGGAAAGGCGCCGGGCTGTTATTGCTCCTTTCTATGAAAGAAAGGAAAGAGAGGTATTTCAACTGTCTCTGCTTCAGGCGTCCTATGCTAATAAATTCGTTACCTTAACTCATCGTGATGTAATGGGAGCTTTTTTATCACTAGGTATTAAAAGGAAAAAGTTAGGAGACATTTTTATTGGTGATGGGCTTGTGCAAATAATAGCTGCGAATGAAATAACTTCATATGTCACTGCTAACTTAACTGCTATAAAGAAGGCAAAAATAACCCTTGAGGAAAAACCTTTTTCGATGGTTATGGAAAAGGAAGTAAATTGGTTAGAACAAGATAAAACAGTTTCATCTTTACGATTAGATACAGTTATAAAGGAAATATATAACTTGTCCCGAAAAGATGCTGCTCTATTTATTAGTAAGCAACAAGTTAAGGTCAACTTTAAAATTGAAGAAGACGCCAAGTACCGGCTGCAGAGTGGGGATATGCTTTCAATCCGTGGAAAGGGAAGAAGTAAAGTAGTATCTATTAATGGTTCTACCAAAAAAGATAAATTAAAGATCACGGTTGCACTCTTAAAATAATTTATGAGGAAAGCAGGAATTAATCGATTTATGTCGAATAAATAAAAAACAGTTTTTCAAATAAAGGAGGTGGCCACTGTGCCATTAACACCATTAGATATTCATAATAAGGAATTTACAAGAAGCTTCCGTGGCTATGATGAAGATGAGGTAAACGAATTTTTAGATCAGGTCATTAAAGATTATGAGATGGTTATAAGGGAGAAAAAAGACTTACAAGAAAAAGTTAGCCAGTTAGATGAAAAGCTGGGTCATTTTACCAATATTGAAGAAACATTAAATAAATCTATACTGGTTGCCCAAGAAACTGCTGAAGACTTAAGAGGAAATGCTACGAAAGAATCTAAGTTAATTGTAAAAGAAGCTGAAAAGAATGCAGACAGGATCATTAATGAGGCATTGAACAAGTCACGGCGTATTTCCATGGACGTTGAGGAACTAAAGAAGCAGGCGAAGGTTTTCCGAACACGTTTAAAAATGCTTGTAGAGGCTCAATTAGAAATGATTGGAACTGACGATTGGGACCAATTGTTTGATACCGAATTGGGCGAGGAACTTGATTTAGTTGAAAATGACTCGTAGAACTTGACGATTTTAATATTTATACATAAAATAAATAGACAAAGAAATTTATCAATTAAATGAAAACGAAGACGATGAAAGAGAGAGTATAAAAGTGGATACTGGTCAGCGAGTCAGGGGTGGTGGAAGCCTGATACAGAAATACTTTTGGAAGATCACTCTGGAGTTTCCATCATGAAGGAATAGTAATGGTGGACGTGTTATTCACGTTACGAATATCGAGTGAATTTAAAATTAGCCTAATTTTGAATTTATAAGGGTGGTACCGCGAGTCTTCTCGTCCCTTCTGGATGAAGAGGGCTTTTTTTATGGTTATGTAAATAAAGAAAATACTAAGGAGGAAATAAGATGGATTATAAAGAGACTCTATTGATGCCAAAAACAGATTTTCCAATGCGCGGAAATCTTCCTAATAAAGAACCAAAGAGACAAGAACAATGGGAAGAAATGAATATTTATAAAAAAGTACAGAAAAAAACAGAAGGACGTCCTTTATTTGTGCTACACGATGGACCTCCTTACGCTAATGGTGATCTCCACATTGGGCACGCATTAAATAAAATTTTAAAGGATTTTATCATTCGGTATAAATCAATGACTGGATATTATGCGCCATATGTTCCTGGTTGGGATACACATGGACTGCCAATTGAAACAGCATTGACTAAAAACAAAAAGATTAAGAGAAAAGAACTAAGTGTAGCGGAATTCAGGAAGTTATGTGCTGAATACGCTATGGGTCAATTAAATAACCAACGTACACAGTTTAAGCAGTTAGGTGTACGTGGTGATTGGGATAATCCATACATTACGTTAACAAAGGATTATGAAGCAGCTCAAATTAAAGTATTTGGTGAAATGGCTAAGAAAGGCTATATCTACAAAGGATTAAAGCCTGTATATTGGTCTCCATCTTCTGAATCTGCTTTGGCTGAAGCTGAAATTGAATATCATGATAAGAAGTCCCCATCCATTTATGTTTCTTTTGAAGTACGTGATGGAAAAGGTCTGCTTTCAGGTGGAGAAAAATTCATTATTTGGACTACAACACCTTGGACCATTCCTGCTAATTTAGGCATTAGTTTACATCCCGATTTGGAGTATGTAGTTGTTAAAGTCAATGAAGATAAATTTATTATTGCTCATGCACTACTAGAAGCTGTTACTGACGAGCTTGATTGGGAAAATCCTGAAGTGGTTCAAACATTTAAAGGTCAGGAGGCAGAGGAAATTGTTGCCAGACATCCTTTTTATGATCGTGATTCGCTAATTATGCTTGGTGAGCATGTCACCACAGAAGCAGGTACAGGTTGTGTTCATACTGCTCCTGGACATGGTGAAGATGATTTTTATGTTTCTAAACGTTACGGTATCGATGCATTATGCCCTGTTGATGAAAAAGGTGTAATGACAGAAGAAGCACCAGGTTTCGAAGGATTATTTTATGATACAGCCAACAAGCCAATTACGGAAAAGCTGGAAGAAGTGGGAGCGTTATTAAAGCTTTCATTCATAAAACATTCCTATCCACATGATTGGAGAACAAAGAAACCAACTATCTTTCGTGCTACTGCACAATGGTTTGCCTCAATAAAAGATTTTCGCCAAAATATTTTGGAAGAAATAAAGGAAGTAAACTGGTACCCAAATTGGGGAGAAACGCGTCTTTACAATATGGTGCGAGATAGAGAAGACTGGTGTATCTCAAGACAACGCACATGGGGAGTACCTATTCCTGCGTTTTATGGTGAGGACGGCACGCCAATCATAACAGATGAAACGATCAATCATGTTTCTGAGCTATTTGCTGAACACGGTTCTAATATCTGGTTTGAATGGGAAGCAAAAGACCTTCTACCTGCTGATTATACTTCCGAGCATAGTCCAAACGGTAATTTTACAAAAGAAACAGATATTATGGATGTGTGGTTTGATTCTGGTTCCTCTCATCAGGGCGTATTGGAAGGTCGCGAGGAATTACAGCGCCCAGCAGATATTTATTTAGAGGGTAGTGACCAATACCGCGGTTGGTTTAATTCATCCTTATCGACTTCTGTTGCGGTGACAGGCAAGTCGCCATATAAAACCATCATCAGTCATGGCTTTGTATTGGATGGGAATGGAAGAAAGATGAGTAAGTCACTTGGCAATGTAATGGTTCCATCCAAAGTTCAAAAACAATTGGGCTCTGACATCTTAAGATTATGGGTTTCTTCTGTTGACTATCAGGCAGACGTACGGATTTCCAACGACATTCTGAAGCAAATTTCAGAGGCCTATCGTAAAATTCGTAATACATTTCGTTTCTTATTGGCCAATTTAGCAGATTTTAATCCAAATACAGATCGTATTGCCGAAGAGAATCTTGAGGAAGTAGATAAATATATGCTTTATCGTTTGCAGAACCTGGTTGAAAATGTTCGAGGAAATTATGATACGTACGAATTCTCACCAATATTCCATCAGATTCATAATTTCTGCGCTGTCGATCTCAGCTCGTTCTATTTGGACTTTGCAAAAGATGTATTATACATTGAGGCAAAAGACAATAAACGTCGTCGCAGTATTCAAACAGGATATTATGAAGTGTTAACAACTTTGGTTAAGTTACTTACACCTATCATTCCGCATACTGCAGATGAGCTTTGGGAATATATCCCTGGCGTTGACGAAGAGAGTGTTCAGTTAACGGATATTCCTGAACCAAGAAAAATCTCTGATATGGAAACTATTGTACCGAAATGGGATCATTTTATGGAAATCCGTGATGATGTTCTTAAAGCCTTAGAAGAAGCAAGAAATGAAAAAGTTATTGGTAAATCACTAGAAGCAAAAATAACTCTGGTACCTAAAGAGAAAAAGTCAAAAGAAGTGCTACAATCAATGGAGCATCTGCATCAGTATCTCATCGTCTCAGATGCTGATATTGTAGATAATGCGAATGAAACAAAAGAGTACAAGTATATTGATATTGCTGTAGAGAAGCATCCAGGAGAGAAGTGCGAGCGTTGTTGGGTAGCATCAGAAACAGTTGGAAATGATGCGGAACATCCGACTCTATGCAGCCGTTGTGCAACTGTAGTAAAAGAACATTATACTGTCTAAAATTCTAACTACTCCCTAGCCAAGAGCTGAGGAGTAGTTTTCGCTTTCAATATAAGCTCTATACTAATTCGCAGAGTAGATATACTGCGACGTAATTTGTGGAGAATGAAGTAATTCATTTTACAGAGGAAGCACCCATTGATTTGCGTTTCAGGCAGACGCTTTCCGCCGGCATAGCCTCAGCCGCTTCCTCCGCTACGCTCCGTCCAGGGTCTTCGCCTCATGCTATTC
>NZ_BAZS01000020.1 GCF_001310895.1 Virgibacillus halodenitrificans JCM 12304
GTTCCGTTTAATCATGTAAGGTAAAGTTTTTTTATCCTCTTAATTTTGGTAATCTACAATACCTTTCTTTTAATTTTTTGCGGAAGTATATACGCTTGCAATTTCTTTTTCTAATTTTGTTTAAATTAGTTAGAATGGTTTAGGTCTATTTACCAACTAATTAATAGAAAAATCAGTTTTTAATTCATGTGAACTATATACTTCTAAAGATGAAATAGCTAGGATGAAATTAGAAGTGAAGTTAGACTATTTTGATAGGAGGAATAATATGAAGCAGAAACTACATCGTTTTTTTATTCTATCTTTAATTGCTCTATTAATGGCAGGAACTTTCCCTGCAGTGGGATTTGCTAAGAAATTTGATCCTGATTATAGCACTGATAATAATGTAGCAGAAGCAAATGGTGGAATGGTCGTTTCAGCACACCCGCTCGCATCTGAAATTGGAGCGGATATATTAAAGCGTAACGGAAATGCAGTTGACGCAGCAATCGCTATGCAATTTGCTTTAAATGTAACCGAACCAATGATGTCAGGCATTGGTGGTGGCGGATTCATGATGGTATACGATGAAGAAACAGAAGAAACAACTATAGTAAATAGTCGTGAACGTGCTCCAGCCGGGGCTACGCCGGATATGTTTCTAGATGAAAATGGGGAGCCAATTCCTTTTAAAGAACGTGTAATGCAAGGTACGTCTGTAGGAGTCCCGGGTACTTTGAAAGGCTTAGAAACAGCTCACCAGAAGTGGGGGACCCGTCCAATGCAACAACTAATCGGACCTGCAATTAAACTTGCTGATAAAGGCTTTCCAATTGATAGTGTGCTTGCTGACGCCATTGGTAATAATAAAGAAAAACTGCAACGAAGCGCTGCAGGTGATGTATTTTTGCCTAATGGCAGTGCACTTGAGGAAGGCGACATACTTATCCAAAAGGATCTAGCAAAAACATTAAAGTTAATTCGTTCCAAAGGTACAGGTGCATTTTATAATGGTGAGATTGCAGACTCTATTGCGGAGACTGTTCAACATTTTGGAGGATCCATGGAGGAAGAAGATTTAGCAACATATGATATTACTATTGATAAGCCAATATGGGGCGAATATCAAGGATATGAAATTGCAAGTATGCCACCCCCGAGTTCAGGAGGCGTTTTTTTACTTCAGATGCTTGGTATTCTGGATGGCTTTGACCTCTCCCAATATAATGCTAAGTCATGGGAAAAGTACCATTTATTAGCGGAAACTATGCATTTGGCATATGCAGACCGTGCAGCTTATGCAGGGGACCCTGAGTTTGTGGACGTTCCTTTAAAAGGATTACTTCACCCAGATTATATAAAAGAAAGACAGGCATTGATTGACTTGAATGCTGTCAATTTAAATCCGGTTGCAGGCGATCCTTGGAAATATGAAGATAGTACCCCAAACTATACTCAAATGAAGCAACCTGATGATCGGCAATATGGAGAAACAACTCATTTTACAGTTGCAGATAAATACGGAAATGTTGTTTCATATACTACTACTATTGAACAGCTGTTCGGATCAGGTATTATGGTACCAGACTATGGAATTATGCTAAATAATGAATTGACTGACTTTGATGCTGTGCCTGGTGGGGCAAACGAGGTTCAACCGAATAAACGGCCGCTAAGCAGTATGACACCTACGATAGTTTTTAATGATGAAGAGCCTGTGCTTACTGTTGGTTCGCCGGGAGGCCCGACAATTATAACATCTGTTTTGCAAACGATAATTAATTCGATTGAGTACGACATGGAGTTGCAGGACGCAATTGAGGAGCCTAGAATATATACAAATAATTTAAACTCTTACCGCTATGAAGAAGGTATTCCTATTTCTATTTTAAATCAATTAAACGAAATGGGTCATAACTTTGGCACTTCTCCTACAACAATAGGAAATGTTAATAGTATTTTGATAGATGAAGAAAATGAATTGATGAAAGGTGTAACAGATTCTAGTAGAAATGGTGCCGCATTTGGTGTGGACTTAAAAGGTAAAGATGAAGATGGTGATGAGGAAGAAGACGACGATGATGAGGAAAATGACAATGAAGATTAATAATTTTTAATGGTTTTTTGAAATTACTCTCACTCGCAGATGTGTGATTTTAAAGGAACTGGAAATAAAACAGATCAATATGAGTAAATAATTTGATGTACAGAAAGAACAAATAGGAAGATGACAGAAGCCGACATTAAGAGTGTCGGCTTTTTGTGATATCTTAACAAAGTATGTTATTCGAGTAAAATTTAGTATTACCTGATATAAAATTTTTAATATTAAATAAAATTTTAATGTAAATTCTTCATAAAATCTATTTATATCGTGACAGTTGCCTAGTCAATTTTTAATTATAAACATAGGCTAAAGCAATGTCGGGTTTAAAGGAGAATGAGCATGCACTTCAATGGAAGCAGAGGACCTAGATTTCATGAGCATTATAATCCTAGATTTATTGGACCGGGTTTTGGTGGTCTCACTCCACTTACTGCTGGATTAATTGGTGCTGGCCTCGGTTATTTAGGAGGAGAGTTGTTTCATCATGGTCCAGGGAGCTACGGGTATGGTTATCCCCCTGGCTACGGTGGGTATGGACCAGGTTATGGACCTTATTATCCAGGAGGACCAGGTTATGGCTATGCAGGTAATTATGGAGGATATCCTGGTTATGGAGGATATCCAGGCTATGGAAAGGGATATTATTAATTGTTTGAAGAAAAGCGGAAAAAATTTGCTCCCGCTTTTCTTTTTTATATGTTTCGTATAGGGGGGTGAGGGACATTGGGAAGGTGAAATCGAGTGTGAAAGTCTATCATGAGTATGATGACGGACATTGGGAAAGTGAAATCGAGTGTGAAAGTCTATCATGAGTATGATGACGGACATTGGGAGGGTGAAATCGAGTGCGAATTGTCTATCATGAGTATGATGACGGACATTGGGAAGGTGAAATCGAGTGTGAAAGTCTATCATGAGTATAATGACGAACATTGGGAGGGTGAAATCGAGTGTGAATGTCTATCATGAGTATGATGACGGACAATGGGAAGGTGAAATGGAGTGTGAATGTCTAACATGAATTGAATGAAGGACATTGGCGCGATGAAAATGCTCGTGAATGTCTATCATATTATTTGTCCTCGACATGGGAAGCTATATATCATATTCTCGGCGCTTTTCAGTTTCTTTGTCAAAAGAAGGTTGGTAAACTATATTGCTGTGAACCATTTTATTCCCGTTTTATACTAAGCTAAACTTTTAAACTCTCTCTATATATACATAACTTTCTTTTCCTTATACACATGCTATAATGTAACGAAAATAAGTGATTGATAGAATGGAGGAAATGATGGGGCATACAATAGCTAATCAACTATCGAATAAAACAGTCTACCCAATCTTATTTATTATAGGTACATGCCATTTACTTAATGATACGCTCCAAGCGGTCATCCCGGCGATGTTCCCTATATTGGAGAAATCAATGGGACTTACGTTTACGCAGTTAGGTTTTATTGCTTTTTCTTTAAATATGGTTTCCTCAGTCATGCAACCAGTAATCGGCATGTATGCAGATAAACAACCACGTCCATATGCTTTGCCAATAGGTCTCGCCAGTAGTATGCTCGGAATGGCTGGGTTGGCATTTGCACCAAATTTTGGATTAATTTTATTCAGTGTCTTATTTATTGGACTAGGATCTGCTATCTTTCATCCGGAAGGGTCCAGGGTTGCTTATCTTGCTGCTGGCCCACGTAGAGGCTTGGCGCAATCCATATATCAGGTTGGTGGAAATTCAGGACAAGCGTTGGCGCCTGTCATTACCGCCTTGGTACTTGTGCCCTTGGGCCAGTTCGGCGCTATTTGGTTCACCCTCATAGCCGGGATTGCTGTTTTTCTGTTAATACATATTGCAAGATGGTATACGTCCCAAATGCACGTTTTCTCTGCTCCCAAAAAGAGAAAGACAGAGGGCAGTTTATCTAAAAAGACCTCCAATGCTATCCGAAATACCCTAATTGTCCTTGTATTTCTGGTCTTTGCTCGTACATGGTATACAAGTGCT
Organism: Virgibacillus halodenitrificans JCM 12304; assembly: GCF_001310895.1. Classification (GTDB taxonomy): domain Bacteria; phylum Bacillota; class Bacilli; order Bacillales; family Amphibacillaceae; genus Virgibacillus_Q; species Virgibacillus_Q halodenitrificans. The sequence continues at coordinate 4,098 of NZ_BAZS01000020.1, forward strand.
ATTTCTAATTTTTATGCGTTTTACGCGATTGAAAACTACGGGCTTTCTATCGCAAAATCCCAAGTATATATTTTTACTTTTTTAATTATGGGCGCAGTTGGAACCTTTCTAGGTGGGCCATTTGCCGATCGATTTGGGAAGAGAAATGTTATATTATTGTCTTTTCTTGCAGCAGCCCCTTTAGCTATTGCTTTACCTTATGCTGGTCCTATTATTTCTATTATATTGCTTGGATTATTGGGAGTTATTATTATGTCCAGCTTCTCTGTGACCGTTGTATATGCGCAGGAATTGGTGCCTGGGAAAATAGGTATGATGTCAGGATTAATCGTTGGTTTAGCTTTTGGTATGGGCGCAATTGGTTCTGTAGTGCTCGGCTCTTTCATTGATTGGGTTGGCTTAACGCTACAATGATAACCATCTCTCTTTTTCCGCTTTTAGGAATCTTAACCTTTTTGCTTCCAAACGATCAAAAGGTAAGGGAATGGTATACCGATTAGGTAATGCAAATGAAAAGTAACTTAAACGGATGAGTGTAGGCTATTTGTCAATATAAAATCAGCATATTGTGTCCAGAGAAAAATCTCTCAATAACTTAATTTGTTTTAATGGACATGTATAGGGAATTAGTACAAATGGTATCTTGTAAAGTGGAGGAGTAAAATATAATGCTAGGAAAAAGAATTCGACACACCAAGCGATATCAGGAAATTATAAATGCATTTATTCGGAATGGATTCAGTCACGTGTTGTTTCGTATTGGTTTGACGGAACGAGGGGCAGCTAAAGACACTCAATCAGCAGCAAATGTTAATTTGCAACATGTCGGCCGAAAACTTCGAAATACACTGCAAGAGCTTGGACCGACATTTATTAAGCTTGGTCAAATCGCAAGTTCTCGCCACGATGCACTACCGGAAGAAATCATTACAGAACTTGAAAAGTTGCAGGATCACGTGCAATTTTTTTCATTTGATAAGGTTCAACAAATAGTAGAGGAAGAACTTGGAGATTCAATAAATCAGCTGTTTCAGCATGTACATGAGGAGCCTCTGGCGACAGCATCTATTGGACAGATACATGTGGGAAAACTACATAACGGGGAAGATGTAGCAATTAAAGTACAACGTCCGGATATTGAAGATCGAATGGAAACAGACTTAGAAATAGTTCAAGGACTGGGTCGATTACTTGAAGAGAGAACAAGTTGGGCACGGAGTTACCGAATCCTGGACATTATTGAAGAGTTTTCGGACTCCTTGCGTAATGAATTAAGTTATATCAGGGAAGGGCAGAATAATGAACGAATTGCCAAACAGTTCACTAATAATCCAACGGTTTATATTCCGAAAATATATTGGGATCTTACCAGTGAGAAAGTATTGACGATGGAGTTAATTAAAGGGATAAAAGTAACAAAATGTGATGAATTAGATATGCAAGGCTATGATCGCAAACTAATTGCAAAACGTCTTGTCGATGCTATGCTCCAACAAATTGTAGATCATGGATTTTTTCATGGGGACTCACGCGGGAAATGTTTATGTTCTACCGGGAAATACGGTAGCCTTTCTGGATTTTGGAATGGCAAGACGAATTAGTGAAGAACTAAATTATCATTTTGCTTCCATCATCATCCATTTACAGGTTGGAAACACAGATGCCATTATTAAAACATTTTCATCTATGGAGATTATGCACGAAGAGACAGATATAAAACGGTTGAAACGTGATTTGGATGATCTTCAGTTAAAATATGAAGAGACTTTGGCAAATAAAAATAGCCTAGGCAAAATTGTTCTTGAAATATTTACAATTGCTTATCATCATAAAGTTGCTATCCCTGCTGAAATTTCAATCCTTAGCAAAGTAATTTTGATTCTAGAGGGAGTAATTAATCGATTAGATCCTGATTTTAGTATTATGAAAGCAGTTGAACCATATGCTAAAAAACTGATACGCAGACGTTATCACCCGAAAAAATTGATGGAGATCGATTAAGGAACTAATGGAAAGCGCTGATATTTTAACGAACTTGCCCAAAGACATGAAAGAAATTATGTCTGTTATTAAAAAAGGTAAAGTAAGACTTGATATAAATGTCAGTCAGCTGGAATCAGTAATGCATCGGCTAGACCGTATTAGTAATCGTCTTTCCTTTAGTATTATTTTGCTGTCATTTAGCATATTAATGGCAGGGCTGATTATTGGAGCAGCCATAACTGGCCAGACGACAATGCTTTGGGACTTACCGATTATTGAAATTGGTACTGTTATTGCAGTATTGTTGTTTATATTAATGATCTATACCATTATAAAATCTGGACGAATGTAAAAGTGGCTCTATCATTTGATAGAGCCACTTTCTCTTATGAAAGAGAAAAAACTAAAGTGAGAGAACCATCCATTTTTTGCAGGCGAAAGCCAGAGGATAGCTATTAATTTAATGTAAATAAGGCGCGAGTTGTTGAAGCTTATCTTCTGGTAAAGCTTGTTCTATCATAGGGAAAATTTCTCGCTCTTCTCTTCGGATGTGATCCTCCAATAGGTGTCCAAGTTCATTCATCTCCAATGTCGCCATGGATTGCTTTAAGAGGAGATCCATGCTTGCTCGGATTTTTTTATGTTCTTCAAGCATTAGTTTGATGAGAGGGTGCTCTATGTCCCCTACTTCTGCATAAGCAGGGAGAAGAAATTCCTCTTCTTCCCTAAAGTGCCGCAGTCCATCTGGCTTCCAGAATTGCTCTGCATCCTGAAGGATTTGTTTCACCGTCCATCTGCTTTCTTTCGTTCCGGCTCGCTTTAGTTTTAATGCTAGATGTAAACCAATCATATGATGGCGAGATAGCGGCTTTAATACCTCGTGACGTTTTATGCCTTTTTTCGACAACGTGTATACCACCTTTCATCTTCATCGAGCTTTTATTGTTGATTCCATTGCAAATGTTGGGGTACAAACGCACTTTGCTTCTTCATAGTTGGAGGAAACTGCGACGTAACTTTATTGATGAAAAGCTCAGTGAAATATTTGAGGAGAACTGCCCCATTGATTTCCACTGCAGGGGGACGCTTTCCGCCGGCATGGCTTCAGCCGCTTCCTCCGCTACGCTTCGTGCAGGGTCTTCAGCTCATGCTATTCCGGCAGGAGTCGCCCCCTTCCGCTCCAATCAATTGGTATGTGCCATTGATTAATTTGAGGTATTGAATAAGTAGCTCTTATCTTTAATAGCTTTGAGATATACACCTTAGCGAAGGGGAAATATGGAGACTCCTGCGTGAGGAGGCTCATCAGCCGCCCGCGGAAAGCGGAATATTTCCCCGTAGCGGTGATTTACGCAGCCTCTATATTCTTAGTTACGTCGCAGTATATCTATTTTCCGAATCATTGAATACCCTCAACATATATATTAGAACTTTATTGTTATTATAGCATGGTGAATATAAAAAAGAGGAGCAACGATGAATCGATACTCCATAAGTACTTCTTTATCTATTAAGATGAGGTTTTCTCATCTTCATATTCGATAGTGGTCCCGTCTTTTAGAGTTAATTGGACTTCAAAATCCAAATACTCCTTATCAAGGTCAAACGTATCTAAAATTTCTTTAACAGCTTGCTCTTTATTTGTATCTTTATTAATAGTTAATTTTGTAACATTGGGGTAAAGCTGATCGAATGCTGCTTTTCCGTTCAAATTATTGTCCTCAAATTCATTATTTAAATTGGCCGTAAGCTGTTTATTATCATACTCTATTTCAGCTTCGTATTCTTTGTTATTCGGATAATTAACTTCGAGTTCAAATTCATTATAATCGATATCTTCTAATTTTTTGTTAATATCCTCTTTATCGGCATCAATAGAAGACTGCTGCTCATTACTATCTCCCTCTGTATCTTGATTCTCCTCGTTTTCCATTTCTTCTGTTTGGTTACTCTGCTCTTCAGATTCAGCTGTGTTATTATTTTTATCTGCATTTTCATTTTCTGTCTGCCCGCAAGCAGTGATAAATAGTGCTGTAATAAAAAGAACGGAAATCATTAAAAAACGTTTCATAGTACCCCTCCTTAAAAATTGTGTTAGTCAGCATTTCCCATGAGAAAGGGCTGCTAAACCAGAAAGATCGACAATACTTCACTGAAATTTTCATCAAAAAAGTTACTTCTCAGTATATCTATAATCCAAATTACTTAAGATTCACGTCCCAGCTAGAAAAATAGAAAGCTGCCCCATTGAGTCGGGACAGCTTATTTCTTATAATACTTTTAGTTCTTTCGGGAAGGAGGTGAGAACCTCTCTTTCGCCATTTTCATTAATAAACACTTCATCTTCAATTCTTACACCGCCAAGTTCTGGCAGATAGATACCTGGTTCAATAGTGAAAAAGAGGCCAGCTTCTGCTATTTCTTCATTTTTATTATGAATGGAAGGCTCTTCATGTACCTCAATCCCCAAACCATGTCCAACTCGATTGTGAAAATAGTCTCCATAGCCGCTTTCATTAATTACGTTTCTCGCAGCGATATCAAAGTTCTTTAATGGTACCCCTGCTTTTACTGCTTCAATACCTGCTTCATTCGATTCTAGTACAATATTATAGATTTCTTTTTGTTTGTCTGATGCCTCTCCAATTACGAATGTTCTTGTGATATCAGAACAATAGCCTTTTGGTGTAATTACTCCAAAATCAATAAGTAGGAAATCACCCTTTTTGAATGCACGATCCCCTGGAACACCATGGGGAAGGGCGGACTTTTCACCAGCTAATACGATGGTAGAAAAGGAAGGCCCTGAAGCACCAAATTTTTTCATAAGAAATTCTAGTTCAGCTGCAAGCACTGCTTCCGTCATACCGATTTTAACTTTCTTAATTCCTTCTTCAAGGACTTTCTCGATAATATCTACAGCCTCCTGAAGGTAATTGATCTCTTCTCTCGACTTTTTCAGGCGCTGGTTATTTATATCCTCTTGGATGTCTTTGTAAGAAGCTTTAGGGAAAGCAGCTTGTAGCTTTTGGTGGCGAAACATGCTGACATGTTTTGTTTCTACGCCAATTTTTTCGATGTTCTCACCGAGTTCATCTTTTAATACAACAAAAGGATCTTGTTCATCAGAAATAGGGATGCTATTTTTAATCACCGAGTCCTGGTCTGCCATTTCTTTATCTAATGCTGGTACAAAAAGTTTTAAGTCATCTTTACGATTATCCACAACAAATGCCATAAAACGTTCATGAGGGTCTGAGTTAAAACCAGTGTAATAAAAAACATTGGATGGGTCTGTGATTAAAGCGATGTCGATATTCTTTTTAGTTAAACTGCTTTTTAGTTGTCTAATTCTTTCTTGATGGTCAATAGTCATAACAAATCCTCCATGCATCATTCCGTTTGATGCCAATTTTAATTGATTAGCTCTTTATCTACCTTCATTAAATTATAGTTGGAAAAGAGCACCCAAATAAATGATAACACCTTTTTTCTTCACTTTCACGTGGTGCAAATATATAAATTATTGTTTTTATAAATTATCTTGCTATATGTTGTTTACTCATTCTTCTAAAAGTGGAGGTATTCTCCTTTCAAAACGGTAATAGTGAACTACCGAAAGGCACTCAAAATGGACTTCCCTCTATAAACCTTCTAAAATAGACAATATTATGAGTGATAGGGAGACGTTATTATGAGTATTGCAGAACAAAAACTTGGTTCTCAAGGTGTCGTTAAAAGTTTCTTTCAGTATTTTATTCCTACAATCTTGGGGATGATGCTGATGTCCGTCAACATTGTGATTGATGGCATCTTTGTTGGAAACGGTATTGGTTCTGTTGCACTGGCAAGTATTAACGTGGCTGTCCCTGTATGGTCAGTTATTATATCCATCTCCTTGCTCATCGGGATTGGTGGGGGAACGCTTTACTCTATGGCGACTGGAGCTGGAAAAGGAGAAGAAGCTAAGCAAATCTTTACAACTTCCATGGTCTTAGTTACTATTAGCATCAGTATTATTGGAGGCGCAAGTTATTTAGCTTCAGAGCAACTAGCAAATTTATTCGGAGCAAACGAGGAAACATTGCCTTATGCTGTGGATTATTTGCAAATAATTTTTTTATCGTCTGTTATCATTGCATGGGAGAACGTGATTAGTATTTTCCTACGTAATGATGGAGCACCAAAGCTGGCGATGACTGGACTTATTGTGTCAGCTATACTAAATATTGTCCTCAATTATTGGATGATATTTGTTTTGGATTGGGAAGTGAAAGGGGCAGCATTAGCTACGGTTCTAGCAACAGTTGCTGGTTTATTTGTTTATTTGTTGCATTTTTTCAATAGAAATGCAGGTTTACGATTTACTCGAGCTCGCTTTAAAAATTCGCTCATTCGTCCAATCTCCAAGCTTGGATTTCCAAACTTTCTTTCAGAGGCAGGCACGGGTGTGTTTGTAATGGGGTATAATCTTGGAATGGCATATTATGCTGGTACGACTGGACTCGCCGCATTTTCTGTAATCAATTATCTGCATACCTTTATGTTTTTGGCCTTTATTGGAATAGGATCCTCCATTCAACCAATGATCAGTTATTACTATGGTGCGAAAAAATTCAATGCCATTAAAGAAACAGTAAAAATTGCTGAAATAACCGGATTTGGGCTTGGCATTCTATTTATTATCATAGGTTATGTAGGATCGGATTTCCTTGTTTCTATATTCGGCGTAGCAACAGAGGAAATACGCGATCTCGCGATAAGTGGAATAAAGCTTTTCTTTATAGGATATCTTTTTATGGGGACAAATTTCATATATATGACTTATTATCAATCGATCGGTTATGTAAGACCTTCTATTTGGATCACATTGTTCAGAGGATTTATTCTATTAATTGCCTCACTGCTCATCCTGCCAGTTTGGTTTGGTACTACTGGAATTTGGTTAGCCTTGCCAATATCAGAAGGCTTAGTTGCTATTGTTCTACTGATTTATGCTAGAAAAGAAGTAATGAAACGAAAATGGAATCAGAAAGTTTAGTAGTATTGCATTGGGCTTCTGGCAGAACGTAAATAATTATTTCTAAAAAACAATACTAAAAAACGATTGGCTTAACGGACAGGATGTCAGCCAATCGTTTTTCTTTTGGATGAAGAAAGGATATTTAATTCTTCTCTATATTTAGCAATCGTACGACGAGAAATCGTTATGCCGTTCTTCTTAAAATGATCTGCAAGTTTTTGATCAGAAAGGGGCCTCTTTCTATTTTCTTGTTGTATTAATTGCTTTAAACGGAGTTTTATCTGGGTTGCAGATGCCTCAGTCCCATTATCGCCAGCAATCTTTCCTGTGAAAAGCTTTCTCATCTCAAAGCAACCTATTGGTGTTCGAATCACCTTATTGCTTGTTGCCCTGCTAATCGTTGATTCATGCATTCCGATTTGGTCAGCAATCTCTTTCAGGGTCATTGGCTTTAAGTGAGTAAACCCTTTTTCAAGAAATGGCTGCTGTCTTTCCACAATAGCTTTTGTAATATTTATAATGGTAGTTTTGCGTTGTTCTATGCTTTTTATCAGCCATTTGTACTTATGGTAGTTCTCCCTTATAAAGGCTCCTGCATTTGATTGCGTTTGCTTCAAGTGAAGATAAGCTTCATTCAGCCTTACTTTTGGCATAAACGGATCATGAAAAGTAATGGAATATTCGCCGTTCACTTTCTCTATGGAGACATCTGGATAAAGTATTTGTGTTTCCGAATCTACACTTGCGGAATAGGGCCTGGGATGAAGGGAAGTAATTAAATTAGCTAACTCACTTAATTCCTTTTTAGAAATATTAAGTAATTTACCTAGTTCCTGCCACTTTTTATCAGCTAAGAGGTCAAGGTATTCTGCAATAACACACGTGAGCAATGGTTTATCCGGATAATAATGTTTGGCTTGAATAGTTAGGCATTCCTTCAGGTTTCGGGAGCCGACTCCAATAGGTTCCAATTGCTGCAATTTATCTATTACCTTCGCCACTTTTTCTGTCGATATACAAAGATCTTCAGCTATCTTTCTATCTTGCATTGGTATGTAGCCATGATCATCCAAATTAAGAATAATATATTTCATTATTTTTTGTTCTTGTTTTGTAATGGAAAGGTAATTTACTTGTTCAAGTAAATCCTCACATCGATTCGAGTTTTTACTTGCAATAGTTGACAAAGGATTAAAATTATTGTCTTGTGTATTTACTGTCCTGGAAGCAGAAGAGCTTTCTCCATAATAATTGTCTAAGCCAAGCGTTTGCTCTTCCAGCTCAATCAATGGATTTTCCGTAGCGTGTTCCTGAATGAAATGCGATAATTCCAACGCGGAATATTGTAAGAGGGCAATAGATTGCCTGAGCTCTGTTGTCATAACTAAGTTCATTGTTTGTTTTTGAAAAAGACCTAGTTCCATAATCAACCCCCCCAGTTATTTTAAAACAAGTATGCGCTTACATAGTTATTGAAAATAGTATGTATATCATCCTATTATTATACTAAACAATTTTATTCTTTTTGTATAGGGGAACATAAAGAATGAAGAACTAGGTACATGCAATGTTGCTTTCAAGCTGGTATGTTTTCTTATACCGGAAAACAGGTATAATAGGAATAGCTTGGTCAAGAGAAGGAGGGACAATCATGTTCAAGAAGAAAAAAGCAAAGCACTCTCCAGAATTAGAGGAATTTAACGCTGAGGAAGCGATTAAGGGCAAAAGTTCTTATTTCACGGATCAAGCGTTTAAAGATAAATTAGGTAAGTATGCCAAAAAGCTAGGGATTAAAATATCTTACTATAGTTTATTACTGTTCTATGCGTTCAAAAGTCCTGCAACTTCAAAGAAGGATAAGTTAACGATTGCTGGAGCTTTGGGTTATTTAATTCTACCAGTAGACGCCATTCCGGATTTCATTCCTGTAGCAGGTTTAACAGATGATGCCAGTGTCATTCTTTATGCTGTTTACCGAGTAATCTCAAGTATTGATGATGATGTTAAGGCACGAGCTGATCAGAAAATGAAGAAGCTTTTTGGAGTTCATTATCTGGCGAAAACAGAAGATATCGATAGTAAACTGAATCCCACTACTTAAAACACAAACCGGAAGTTTATCTTCCGGTTTGTGTTTTATTACCCTCATCGGAGACCTTCACTTGCATATCATTAGAGACACTTTTCCGGAAATTGTTTTTCTCCTTAAACACATTTTCCATTATTAGAGAAAGTGAGATGCCGACTAATAAACCGTTACTAATAAGTGGCTGTATCGTTTCTGGTAGTGACTCAAAATTGTATTCGGGCATTGTCATGATAATGATGCCACAAAAAATAGGTATACCTAACCTGTAAACGTTCATTGTACTGAATTCTACTTCTTTAAAAAAATTCCATAATGAACCCAATAATTGCAAGTAAGCAACAAACAACACGGCACTCCCAATACTGAGTGGAAGCAAGGAAAAGAATTGTCCAATGATGGGGATTACGCCCATCATTAAAAACATGGCTCCTCCTAGAGCGAAGGGGAGAATTCTATAAATTGCCGTCTGTTTTAGAAAGCCAATGGACGAAACGTATGGGGCGTATGGCACAAGCCCAAATAAAGCTGCAATACAAGTGGAAATCCCTGTAAGAGTAAAAGAAGCGCGATATTGTTGCTTGGTGGTATGGTTTCCATAGAATTCATCCGTTCCTTTAAGCGCACCAAAGGTATTTGCTGTGTTTAATATACCAGTTAAAACAGCGGTGATAATAATGCCACTATTCCATGTCGGACTACCTAAAGGAAATATTTTATAACTTTCTGGTTGTGTTGAACTTATTCCGTTATTCGGTTTAAATATAATTTCATATAAAATCCAACCAACAATGATCCCAATTAGCAAACTATATCGACTTATAGGAGCTGGGGCTTTTACCGTTATAATCATAACAAAGATGGCAATTAGTATTGATAACAACGAAATGGTCACATTAATATGGCCAGATGGGGTATGCTGTCCAAAAGGAATCCCAAGCATACCTTTCATAAAAATCCCAATCAATTGGCATCCAAATAAAAACATAAAGACACCCATTACAGAAGAATTAAATAATAAAGCTAACCTCGGCCCCCATCCTGCCAAACCAATCAATACAGTCAAGCCTCCCGATAGGAGAACACCTACTGTTAAACTGCCCCCCACTTCTTCCATAGAGACACCTTGTGCAGAAGCGGTTGTAATTACTGTTAAAATTACCCCCCACCATAATCCCGATTGCCCTTCCATAATGGCCCGTTGATGGCCAAGAAAAGCTTGTAAGATACAAGCAATCCCAGTCACTATAAAGGAAAGCTGGATCAATGGAATGGTTTCTTCCTGTGATAGGGAGAATGCAGCACCGATAGTAATAGGGATAACGATAATATTTGAAAAGATAAAGAACAACCATTGAATCCCTGCAAACCAGTTAGAAGGAAGGCGTAACTCTTTCACTCTTTTTCACCTGCTTACTATTTAATGATTGAAAATTATTTTTATTCGGTTTAATTAATACTATTACTTTAGCAGATTAAACATAGAAAATCATTATTATTTATGCAGAATGTGGAAAATGGTAAACAACTCCTAGAAATCTCTTGATAATTAAAAAAATTGTTATAAAAATCGTTAATTCATGCTCAAAGCCCTGCAAATTTTGTCGATAATAGAGGTGACAGTTTACTGATTGGTATATCAGAAGTCATTCGGCTGTTAATAACTATAAAAGAAGGTAACGTCTAATGAAAAAGTTTAATTTTCACTCTCTAAAACCAAAATTGGTGATTGTATCAATACTATTACTTGTGATACCAATGACAATTCTTGGTTTTATCAGCTATTCAAAGTCTAAGGAAAGTCTTAATGAGCTTGGAATTACGAATTTGAAAAATAGCGTTGAAATGACACTTGGAACGATCCATTCTTTAAACGAGGAAGTAGAACGGGGAGATCTGTCATTGGAAGAAGCTCAAGAGAAAGTTAAAAAATCGATTCTTGGTGAAAAGGGAAATGACGGAACTAGACCGATTAATCCAAATATTGATTTAGGAGAGCATGGTTATATTTTTATCTTGGATGAAGACGGCACCCAGATCGCACATCCTACTCATGAAGGAGATAATAATTGGGATAGTGCAGATCCTAATGGCTTCATGTCAACCCAAGCTATTATAAAGCAAGGTGAACGTGGTGGGCTAACTTATTTTCATTGGCCCTTACCGAACAATGAAGATGTAATTGAAAAGAAGGTTGCTTATTCGAAGACAGATCCTACATGGGGATGGACGGTTGCAGCGAGCACATATATGATGGATTTTAATAAATCTGCTCAGCAAATTTTAAATGTGATTATTATAGTAGGAGTATTAGCAATACTTTTAGGTGCTACAGTGATATGGATTTTTGCTAACAAAATTACTAAACCGATTAATTTGGTTGCAGAAGAAATGAATTATTTGTCGAATGGGGATTTGAGTCGAGAAGAAGTTATCGTGAGGACGAAAGATGAGACACGACAGCTTGCTGATGCGATGAACCATCTTCAACAGAGATTGAGAGGGATTATTTCTAATGTCGCTAGAGCATCAAAAAAAATGACCTCTCAAAGTGAAGAACTAACGCAATCAGCAACAGAAGTAAAAGAAGGGTCAGAACAAGTAGCTATTACAATGCAGGAACTTGCAAGTGGAGCTGAGAACCAAGCCAATAGTGCAAGTGAATTATCTACATCAATGCAAACATTTACTGAACAAGTAGAGGATGCAAATGAAAAAGGAAAAATGATTGAAAACTCATCTGGGACGGTTATGGAGATTACAAAAGAAGGAAATGATTTAATGGTTTCTTCCATGTTACAAATGGAGAAGATTGACCAAATTGTAAAAGAAGCAGTTCAAAAGGTGAGTGGACTAGATGAACAAACGCAAGAAATATCCAAGTTGGTAGCTGTAATAAAAGCAATTGCTGATCAAACGAATCTACTTGCTTTAAATGCGGCTATTGAAGCAGCAAGAGCGGGTGAGCATGGAAAAGGGTTTGCGGTGGTGGCTGATGAAGTGAGAAAATTGGCTGAACAGGTTGCATCGTCTGTTACCGATATTACAAATATTGTAGAATCCATTCAAAATGAATCGAGTATTGTTACTGATTCTCTAGAAAGCGGTTATCAAGAAGTTAAACAAGGAACTAACCAAATTCAAGAAACTGGTGAACGCTTCAACCGAATTGAAGACGCAGTTAATGATGTTGTCAGCAGTATTAAAGGCGTCTCTGATAATTTGGCTAGAATAGTGAATGACAGTCAAAAAATGAGCAGCTCTATTGAAGACATTGCTGCCATTTCAGAAGAATCAGCAGCTGGAATTGAGGAAACATCGGCTTCTTCCCAACAAACGACTAGTTCTATGGAACAAGTATCCGCAAATTCGCAGTCATTAGCTGACCTCGCTGAAGAACTAAATGAAGTAGTAAATGAATTTAAACTATAAAAATGGTTTGGGACTATCAATTTTAACCTTCTTAGCAAAGATGAAATTTAACAAAAGACGGACGCTTTAATAAGCTTCTGTCTTTTTGTAGCTTCGCTAACGGGTTCTACGTTAAAATTATTGTGAGGTTAAATAGAAGGAGAGTACAAATTGCAAAAACAAATTTTAAAAAATGACTGGGCTGATTTACTAGCAGAAGAGTTTGAAAAAGAGTACTATATTGCGTTGCGAGAGTTTTTAAAAGGTGAATACAATAATCATAACGTTTACCCACAAATGGATGATATTTTTAATGCATTGCATCTTACTCCATTTAAGGATGTGAAAGTGGTTATACTTGGGCAGGATCCTTATCATGGGCCGAATCAAGCGCAAGGTCTCAGTTTTTCAGTGCAGAAAGGTGTAAAAGTACCGCCGTCTTTAAAAAATATTTTTCAAGAATTAGAGAATGATATTGGATGTCCAAAGCCTGATCATGGAGATTTAACAAAATGGACAAGACAGGGTGTATTGCTTCTGAATTCTGTTCTTACAGTTAGAGAGGGGCAGCCACACTCTCATCAAAATAAAGGATGGGAGATTTTTACCAATCGGGTAATCGAAGTCTTAAACAAAAAGGAAGCACCAATCGTCTATATTCTTTGGGGAAGGGCCGCACAAAAGAAGGAGGAACTAATTAACGTAGAAAAACACACTATAATTAGATCTCCCCATCCAAGCCCCTTCTCTGCAAGACGCGGTTTTTTTGGCAGTAAGCCATTTTCAAAAACGAATCAATACTTGAGAAAGTCTAAACAAACCGAAGTGGATTGGTGTCTAGACTAAAAAGTATACAAACAAATTTGCTTTTCATGATCTCAGATGCGTTGTTTTAAACTAATAACTTTGCAGGCGCAGAATGGTAAAAAAAGCAATTAATTCGCTAAACTAAAACTACTCTCAAGTAAAATAGTAATTTTATTTCATAACGGTTTAATGTCTACACTTTAATATCTTTTAGATCATTTGTTGCCTTAATAAAGGAAGGGGGATGTTGATCTGTATATTCTAAGGCCCCTTTCCCACCCAAATAAAAGTTAGTTTGTGGGTGTGTCTTGGCAAACTCATCCCAATGCTTCAACAGTCCAGGTTCTGTTTTAAAAGGAATATCAGTTGTTGCAGAAAGTAAAACGGTTTTTGGTTGCAAGGATTCTGTTAACCGTTCTATTGTTCCTGGAGCAGGAGAGGGGCCAAGCAATAAGGTTCTGCATCCTTTTAAAGTTAAGGGAAGCAAATTAATATGTAAAGGTAATTCATGCCGTTCCTCAGGCAAGCATGCTCCAATAACTAAGGGAGCATTTTCTAAGGTAGGAAGATTTCTTCTTACTTGTATTAAAAAGTCACGGATAACCATACTACTTACAGTTTCCTGGCTTTCACTCCATTCTCCGTTTTCCCATCTATTTCCTATTTCCTTTAGAAATGGGCGGATGACCTCTTCAATCATTAATTCCAATCCGTAAAAATAATATGCTTGTTTTAATACTTGGCTCATCTGTACTTCTTTATAGTATTTTCCATGTTCCAAAAGCTGTATCGTGTAATTATTATAATCAACCTCACTATTTTTGTTTGCTTTATATATCTTTTTTACTTCATTAATCGCTTTTCCAGTAGTAAGTCCCTCTGCTTTCAGCTCTTTTACATGAAGAAGACAATTTATATCCGCTTGTCTATATACGCGATAACCATTATCTAAACGCGTTGGGCTCACCACATTGTATCTATCCTCCCATTTGCGGATTACTTGCTTGGAAAGTCCTGTGATGGTAGCAACTTGATTAATATAATAATGTGTTTCAGTATTCATATCCTTCCATCCAATCCTTTATTATTAATTATATGTACAATGTTAATACCCTAACGTTGTACAAGGCAAACCTTTTTCTTTTAGAAAAAAAAATGGATACCAGGTTTATTTATTTTGAACCAGGGTATTTAAACTATACAGAGTCGACGTCCTTTAAGCCTCCTTTTGTTGTATAAGGTTGTGAAAAACCCTATACAGAAATTGATCGCAGTCAAAGTTTAAAATAGGAGGAAAATTATGAAGCAGAAAAAAGTAATTGTAGTAGGTGCAGGTGTTGCTGGATTGGCTAGTGCGATTCGTTTGCAACATGCTGGCTATCAAGTTGAACTACTAGAAAAAGAGGGAATGCCTGGAGGAAAGATGCATCGCATTGAAAAGGATGGATACAAATTTGATCTTGGGCCAACCATTGTTATGATGCCGGAATTGTATAGGGAGGTCTTTTCATTAGCCGGGAGAAATCCTGATGATTATATCCCTATGGAAAAATTGGATCCAATGTACTCCGTGTACTTTGGTGATGACCTCGGGACTAAATACGAAATGTCTAACGATTTGGTACATTTAATGAATACGTTGGAGGCATTTAGTGATGAAGATGCAGCTGGATTCTTGGCATATTTACAAGAAATCTATCGGAGGTTTACAGTAGCGAAAAATCACTTTATTCAACAACCTTTTCGAAATGCCAGTGATTTTTATAACCTATCTACTATTCGACAAGGTCTGAAATTAAAAACCTTGGACAGTGCGGAAAGCTTTATTAGTAAATACATTAAAAATGAGCGCTTAAAACAAATGATTAGCTTTCAAACACTGTACATAGGTATTTCTCCATTTGATGGACCGTCCCTCTACACCATGATACCAATGATTGAATTTCTTTATGGTGTGTGGTTTATCAAAGGTGGAATGTATAAGATGGCCACCTCTATGGAACGACTTTTTCTTGAACTTGGAGGAGAGGTTCGGTATAACACTACGGTTGAAGAAATCGTCATAGAAGATGGTAAAGCAAAGGGAGTTCGTGTGAATGGGGACTTGGAGAAATCTGACTTTGTTATGTGTAATGTTGATTTTCCTTTTGCCATGAAACACCTTATTAAAGAAGATACTGCGAAAGGAAAATACACAGACAAGCGAATTGATGAGATGAAATACTCCTGTTCTTGCTTTGTGATGTATCTGGGAATGGACAAGAAATATGATGGAGTTGAAAACGTTCATAATTTTGTCTTCAATGATGCATTGGAAGATAACATGGAAGGTATCTTTCAAGGTGAACTGCTGGAAGACCCTTCTTATTATGTATACATTGGTTCCAAAAAGGACCCATCTCTTGCTCCTGAAGGAAAAGACGGCCTTTATATCCTTGTGCCGGTCTCCGATTTATCAACTGCTTCGTATGAGTGGGATGAAGAGACAATTCAGTACTATCGTAACAATATCTTAAATTCCTTGGAGAAAATAGAAGGTTTTGAAAATGTAAAAGAGGATATTGTGTCCGAAACATATATGACACCGGTGGATTTTAAAGATAAGTTTAATGCTTATAATGGAGCGTGCTTTGGATTAAGACCAACACTCACACAAAGCAATCATTTAAGACCTCAAAGTAAAGCTACCAATTGTGAAAATTTGTATTTCACAGGGAGCAGTACACACCCTGGAGCTGGAGTCCCAATAGTACTATTATCAGCAAAGATTGCAGTGCAAGAGCTTCTGCATGATGACAAAGGGATTCTGTTTGGAGGCAGTTAACCAAGGGAGGGAAATTCATGACAAACTTTCAAAATGAACTGGAGGAAGCTTACGCATATTGTGAAAAAATAATTAAGCGGCATTCCAAGAGCTTTTATTATGCATTTTCAACCCTGCCTAAACCAAAAGCAAAGGCAGTATATGCCATCTATGCTTTTTGTCGTATTGCTGATGATAGTGTCGATGAACATGGAAATAAGTCAGAACAATGGAAGGCTCTGACTAAATTGGAAAACCAGCTTCGTCTATTCGAAATGAAACAGGAACCGAACACGTTGCTCTGGATTGCCTTGCGTGATGTTTTCAACCGCTATGATATGAAGATACAGCCTTTTTATGATCAAATTAACGGGCAAAAAACGGATATTATCTTTCAGTCCCCGCGTGATATAAATGAATTAGAGCGCTACTGTTATTTGGTTGCGGGATCCGTAGGACTTATGTTATTGCCGATTATTGCCACTAATGAAAGAGAGTCATTAGAAGAGGAAGCGGTGTATTTAGGTGTTGCCATGCAGTTAACAAATATATTACGCGACGTAGGAGAAGACTACAGGGATAAAAATCGTATTTACTTACCTGATTCTCTAAGACGAAAAGAAGGTTATACCATTTTAGATTTGCAAAACTCATTAATTAATAATAGTTTCATTGCACTTTGGGAAGAGTTAGCTACACGTGCTGAAGAACTTTACGACCTTTTTCAGAATAAAATAAATGCATTCGATGAAGATAGTCAATTTCCAGTATTACTATCCTCTCAAATATATAGAGGTATTCTGGGGGCAGTGCGAAAGAACAATTATAATTGCTTGAATCAACGTAATTATGTATCTGCCATAGAAAAACAGCGTATTTATCGAAGCGTAGTAACTAGTACAGTACGTGCAGAGAGTCATAAGTTGGAAGCTTAACGAAATAAGAAACTATTAATCTTATTGCTAAATTAGAGAAATAGGGTGAACATACATGAAAAGGCAAAAAACGGTTGTAGTAATTGGAGGAGGTTTGGGTGGTCTATCTGCAGCAATATCACTTGCACAGAAAGGCTATGCAGTTTCTTTATACGAAAAAAATCACCACTTAGGTGGTAAGTTAAACAGGTTGGAGCAAGACGGATTTGGTTTCGACTTAGGTCCGTCTATATTAACAATGCCACACATCTTTGAAAAATTGTTTGCGGAAAGCGGATATAAAATGAAAGATTTTATTCCCACGATTCGCCTGGACCATGAATGGCGTTCTTTCTTTCCAGATGATACGATCTTAGACCTTTATAATGACCTTAATAAAATGCTCGCGGAAAATGATTTACTGAATGCCAATGATATGAAAGAATATCAAGATTTTCTATCTTACGCTAAAAGGCTATATGAATATACGGAAGAGGGATATTTTCAAAAAGGATTGGATTCAGCGAAGGATGTCATTCAACACCACGGCGTAGTTGATTCGATTAAAGGCTTTGATCTTTTCTCTACCATGTCTCATGGAATAGAAAAACGTATCTCTAATCCAAAGCTGCGGACCATGCTTAGCTACTTTATTAAATATGTAGGTTCTTCTCCGTACGATGCACCAGCCGTTTTAAATATGCTCGTCTACATGCAGCATGCACAAGGAGTGTGGTATGTGCCTGGTGGTATGGATCTCATTGCAGACGGGTTGGAACGTCTTGCAAAAAAAGAAGGTGTACAATTTTTACAGGTACAGCTGTAAAAAAATTGGAGAAAACGGATGGAAAACAAATAAGTAAAGCTATTTTGGACGATGGTACTTCTGTGGAAGCAGATTATTTTGTATCCAACATGGAGGTTATCCCAGCATATGATAAGCTGCTCGGTGAATCTGCAGAGTACATTCACAAGTTGGAAAAGAAGTATCAGCCCTCCAGTTCAGGCTTGGTATTACATCTTGGTGTCGAAAGGCTTTATCCTCAGCTTGCACACCATAACTTTTTCTTCTCGGAGAACTTACAGGAGCAAATGAATCGAATTTTTCATGAGCATCGTTTACCTGATGATCCGACCATTTATTTGGTCAACGTTAATAAGACAGATCCGCTACAAACTATTCCCGGACATGAAAATCTTAAGGTGCTTCCACACATACCATATATCCAGGATGAACCCTTTACAAAAGAAGAGTATTTGGATTTCAGGGATGTAGTCTTAGATAAATTAGAACGAATGGGCTTAAAGGGTCTTCGGCACCATATTGTTACGGAAGACATGTGGACACCACATGATATAGAAAATATGTATTGGTCACATAGAGGATCCATTTATGGTACGCTTTCTGATAAAAAATTAAATAGAGGGTTTAAACATCCAAAGCAAAGTGAGAAGTATGACAATCTTTATTTCGTTGGTGGAACAGTAAATCCAGGCGGTGGAATGCCAATGGTGACATTAAGTGGTCAACAAGTAAGTGAACTAATAGTAACGCGCGATCAACAAGATAAACAGTCATCTTAATGATGCAACCAAGCAGAGAGGAGGTGTGGCGGATTGCTTATTGGCTTAATTTTTACTCTTTGCATAGTTATAGGTATGTTTGCTGGGCTGCTTATGTTTTGGAAAGTTCCTTCTCTTCAACCGATAAGTGGACAAAAGAAACCATATTCTATGCTGTCTGTAATTATACCTGCAAGAAATGAAGCAAAGCGAATTGGTCCTTTGTTGGAGTCGTTGAAAAAACAAAAGGGGCAGGCCTTTGAAGTAATTGTGGTTGATGATGCCTCTACGGATGAAACTGCTCGACTCGTGCATTCCTATGGATATACTGTGATAAAAAACGAGAAACTGGAAGATGGTTGGGTAGGTAAATCAGCTGCATGTTGGTTAGGTGCAAATAAGGCAAAGGGCAAGCATCTTTTATTTCTGGATGCTGACACTCAATTTAATTCAGATTTTTTGTACCAGCTTGCAAAAAAATATGAGCAGAAAAAAGAAACAGGGATTGTATCAGTTCAGCCATATCATACAGTTGAGCGACCATATGAACATCTTTCTGCATTATTCAATATTATTGTAATGGTTGGAATGAATGTATTTACAGCCTTTGGAAACAAATTGGAAGCGGCAGGATCGTTCGGGCCATGTATTTTATGTAATAAAAAAGAATACATGGAAGTAGGTGGTCATGCTGCAATTAAGGATGCGGTCATGGATGATATAGAACTTGGTGAGGCATTTATGCAAGCTGGTTATAGGGTGCGTTGTTATTCAGGGAAAGGATTGCTTACATTTCGTATGTACCAGAGGGTCTCCCGCAGTTGTTAGAGGGATGGACTAAAAATTTTGCTACAGCTTCTCAATCTACTCACCCTATTGTGCTATCACTTGTCAGTATATGGATTGCTGGAGGTTTTCTATCTTTTTTCTTTCTGGCTTATAGTATAATTTGGGCACCATTTCTATGGGTTGTAGCCTCTGTTATTACATACTTCTTATTCATGCTACAATTTTTTTGGTTTGCCAGAAGAACTGGAAATTTTCGTTTTTGGGTATTTATCTTTTTTCCCTTACATCTTCTTTTCTTTACCGGGCTATTTTGTAGATCGATATACATGACGCACGTTGTTGGATCTGTAAATTGGCGTGGCAGAAAGATAAAGGTTTGAAGGGAGAAGTTACATGCCGGTTATTGAATTACCTTTAACAATTATTATCCTTTTAGATATAGTGGCATG
Organism: Virgibacillus halodenitrificans JCM 12304; assembly: GCF_001310895.1. Classification (GTDB taxonomy): domain Bacteria; phylum Bacillota; class Bacilli; order Bacillales; family Amphibacillaceae; genus Virgibacillus_Q; species Virgibacillus_Q halodenitrificans. The sequence goes on from NZ_BAZS01000020.1 coordinate 23,926, forward strand.
GGCGTTTTTTCATATCGTCATATCCTTAGGAATGAGTTACGTTTCTGCTGATTGGTTACAGAAATATTCCTGTTTTTTTCGTTCGCGAGAATGGGAACGAGAGGGGATGTTTTGGGAACATGTCTTAAAAGTAAGAAGCTTTAAAAAATGGATACCGGATGGAAGCAAAATAATTGGTAGAGGATTTGAAAAACGCAATCTAAAATCAGTTGATCAAATATATATTGAGCAATTCATCATTGAATCTATTCGTGCTGAGATTACTCATCTACTCTCTATTTTACCTGCTGGATTATTCTTTTTATGGAACCCCTCTTGGCAGGATGGATAATGATAGGATATGCGTTACTTTTCAATATACCTATCATCGCAGTTCAGCGATACAATCGTCCAAGGCTTGAACGAATAATTAGGAAGTATAAGTAAATGTGGTGTAACAAATTATAGGAAACATTATTACTTAATATGAAGAGTAATAGGTCTATACAAATAGCTTCGAAGCTATGTAAAAAGAACCTCTCCGAGTCGAGGTTCTTTTTTAAATAATTATTTAGGATTTTGGTTCAATCTTTCCATTCATCGGGTAGAAAGTCTAATTGTTTGTACTTCAGAATATACTACTATTATCATAAAGTAGTAACTTTGTAGATGCCTAACAGAGGAGTATGTTTTAAACAGGAGGTTGCTAATGATTAAATATTGGAAAGAATTTATACTGTATCCTGATATATCCTTTATGCTTATCTTGTTTACATTTCTTTTTATTTTTATTATCCCCCAAATATTTCAATGGGAAGCTTGGTTGGCGATCCTCATTGGTATGATTGTCTATACTATCAGTGAATATTTTATTCATCGCTTTCTATTTCACATCCGTACACCTAACCACCCGCTTTTTTTAAAACTTATCAGACGACTACATTATGACCATCATGTAGACCCCACAAATCTGAAACTATTATTTCTTCCACTCTGGTTCAGTATACCTAATTTTCTCTTATTAACTTTCATTACCTATTCTATTACAAAAGATAAATACATAACGGGAGCCTTTGCCACAGGTTTAGTTGGTTATTTTCTTTACTATGAATGGAAGCATTATATAGCTCATAAACCTATCCAACCATCTACTGCTTTAGGGAAAAAGCTGAAAAAGGTCCACCTCTGGCATCATTATAAAAACGAGAATTATTGGTTTGGTGTTACTCATAGCTCGATTGATAAAACAATGGGGACCTATCGAAATCACAAGGAAGTAGAAAAAAGTGCTACAGCGAAAAACCTGGAAAAGAGAGTATAATTTACAAAATTATTCTAAAAACTCTTTACTTTTATAGAGGGATAACTATATAATAACTCTTAATTAGTTAATTTATTTGAATATAAAGAAAAGACCAACTAGGGGGGTTCTACATGAAGTTAAAGAAATGGATGATTTTATTAGTAGTAGGTCTGTTACTAGGCATATTAGCAGCATGTTCTGGTGATGACGCAGAAGAAACATCAGGAGAAAAAGAGCCAAGCAGTGAGGGGAAAGAGGAAGCGGCTGCAGATGGAGAAAAGGTTCTTAGCTTTATAAATCCGGAAACCATTCCTTCTATGGATTCCTCGCTTGCGACAGATGAATCATCTTTTATTTACTTAGCAGCAACTACAGAAGGCCTGTACCGCTTGGATGAGAACGCGAAACCAGTAGAAGGGATCGCGAAAAAACATGAAGTTAGTGATGATGGGCTGACATGGACGTTTCATTTAAGGGAAGATGCAAAATGGCAAAATGGAGACCCTGTTACAGCACATGATTTTGTTTATGCATGGCAACGGGCAGTTAATCCTGATACCGGATCAGAATATGGACCATATATGATGAATGGTGTTATTAAAAACGCTACTTCTATCAGTTCCGGTGAGAAGTCGGTCGATGAATTAGGTGCAAAAGCGGAAGATGATTATACATTAGTAGTTGAACTTGAAAATCCAACTCCATATTTTGAATCATTAACTACATTTGGTACGTTCTTTCCATTAAATCAAAAATTTGTGGAAGAGCAGGGAGATAAATATGCAACCAGCTCAGACGCCCTGCTGGCAAATGGGCCATATAAGATGGCAGATTGGGAAAGCACTAGCAGCTCTTGGACATTAGAAAAAAATGAAGATTACTGGGATGCGGATGCAGTAAAGATGAGTCAGTTGAAATTTGAAGTTGTAAAAGATCCGCAAACAGCAGTAGATTTATATGAATCCGGGGTAGTAGATCGTGTCGATTTGACTTCAGATCTAGTTGATCAGTACGCGACGAATGAAGATTATGCGATTTCTCCAGATACCTTTGTATATTTTATGAAGTATAATCAAACTACCAATGAGGCGTTAGCAAACAAGAATATTAGAAATGCGATGAACAGAGCTTTCGATAAGCAAGCGCTAGTAGATCAAATTTTAAATAATGGATCGATTGTAGCAAATGGGTTAATCCCAGCAGACTTTACTCCAATGCCTGAATCTGGTGAAGATTTCAGAGAAGTAAGTGGTGACCTTAGCACTTATAATGTAGATGAAGCTCAAGAGCTATGGAAAAAGGGATTAGAGGAGCTTGGTACGGATTCAGTTGAATTGGAATTGTTAACAGATGATGATGAGACAACCAAAACAATGGTACAATACCTTGCAAACCAGTTATCTACTAATCTGGAAGGTTTAACAATTAATTTAAAGCAAGTGCCTAAGGAACAACGTCTGGATCTTGATGACAACATGGATTATGAGTTACAGGTTTCTCGTTGGGGTCCTGATTTCTTAGATCCATTTACTTTCATGAATCTATGGACGACTGAAAGTGGAAATAATAAAATGGGTTATTCCAATGCTAAATATGATGAACTAGTTGGCGATACAGCAACAAAGCTAGCTACAGATAATCCGGCACGTTATGAGAATTTCCTTGAAGCAGAAAAAATTCTCTTTGAAGATGCAGCGATAGCTCCGTTATATCAAGCATCCCGTGCCCAATTAGTTTCACCAAAAGTAAAAGGTGTTCACGTAAACCCATTTGGAGCAACATATGAATACAAATGGGCGGACGTAGGAACAGAATAACTTTTTCTTGAAAAGTATAAAATCATAGCTTGTAGCTCCTTTAACACAAGGAACTACCAGGCTATGATTTTTTGTGTTATCTACATGTATTGGAATCCCAAAGTAATTCGTAATATGGATAAACTCCGACTTAACTTGATAGTACTCTAAGCAGCCGTTGCGGAAAAAACACTTCGCTTTCCGTGGGCAACGCTTCAGCTTCCTCGGAAGAAAACCACTTCCTTGAAAAAGAAACCCACTTTTTCTGCGTGCGATGTTTCTCATTGAAGCTTTTCTGGTCCTGCGGGATCTTCAGCTGGGGCTGGGACTGTGTCACCTCGTCCCACCGAAGATCTTTTGCGATTACTCACCCCATCAAAAAGCCCTGTTGCTTTACCCACAGGACAAGGAAGGCTTCAGCGAATTGTGCACCGCACGAAGGAAAGGTGTTTTTTTTCTTTCCGAGCAGTCTTCGTGTATTTCCTACACTGGTAAAGTGGTTAGATATTAACCCACTATTTATGGTTTAAAGCAGATACAAATTGATTGGAGCGGAAGGGGACGACTCCTGCCGGAATAGCATGAGCTGAAGACCCTGGACGGAGCGTAGCGGAGGAAGCGGCTGAGGCCATGCCGGCGGAAAGCGTCCGCCTGAAACGGAAATCAATGGGTCACTTCTCCTCAAATATTTTACTGAGCTTTTCATCAATAAAGTTACGTCGCATTTTACTCCAACTACGCAGGAATTAAAGTTTAATAGTAAGCAAGTGAGTGTGTAAATTCTGTCAAAAATAGGAGTATTCTAAACAGAAAGAGTAGTGTATAATAGAAAGAGCTTTGGAGAAATACATATAATGGAGAGAGTAAACATGAATCAGAAGAGAACGAATAAAAAAACAAAGAAAAGATTGTGGCTTAAAGTTTCGATCGCTGTAATTCTATTACTAGTTTTAAGTGTCGGAGGCTATGCCTATTCTATATACCATAATGCTAAAACGACACTAAATGATAAAATGCACGAACCTGTTAAAGCAATTGATACAAAGAAAACAAAGGTCAAAATTAAAGATGCAGAAGTATTAAATGTACTCCTGTTAGGTGTAGATGAACGGGAAAATGATAAAGGTCGTTCGGATGCCATGATGGTTTTAACCTTAGATCCTAAAAATGACAAAATGCAGCTCGTAAGTATTCCGCGAGATACAAGAACAGAGATTGTAGGTAAGGGCTTTGAGGATAAGATTAATCACGCCTATGCATTCGGGGGCAGTGATATGGCAGTTGCAACCGTAGAAAATTTCCTGAATATTGATCTCGATTATTATGTCCGAATGAATATGGAAGGATTGGAAGAAGTAGTAAACCAATTAGGATCCATCACCGTATATAATGATATCGCCTGGGATGACGGAAAATATGAATTTGGCTTTGGCCCCACCGACATGGATGGAGATAAAACGATGCACTTTGTTCGTATGAGAAAACAGGATCCAGATGGTGACTTTGGTCGCACAAAGCGACAACGTCAAGTTATTCAAGGGATTGTAAATAAGGGAGCCTCTGTAAGCTCTGTTACAAAAATTAATGGAATGATTGATGTGCTTGGTAATAATATGGCGACAAATATGGACTTTAGTGACATGAAAAACATGCTTTCCCAGTATAAAAATACTCGAAAGAACTTCACCGATTATCAGATGAAAGGGACGGGTACAAAGCTGGATGGTATTTATTATTTAATTGTTGCTGATGAAGAAGTGGAGAAAGTCCACGGTATGATAACAGGTGTGGAATCGGGAATTTAACACGCATAATTAAAAAAAGGGACACTTCTTTGTTAATTTGGAAAGTGTTCCTTTTTTACATTAAATCTGCCAAGTTATTCATTTATAAGGGAGACAAAACATGGACCATATAAAAAAATACATGGAAGTTAATCAAAAAAGGATTCTGGAGGATATAAAACTACTCGTAGAAAGTGATTCACCCTCTATAAATAAAGAATTAACAGATAAATGCAAAGCTAATATCCAACTATTGTTTCAGCGCTACTTCGAGTATAAGGCTACAGAAATTAAACAGCAAAAGTACGGAGATCATTTACGATTCGAATTTGGCGATGGAGAGGAAACACTCCTTCTTTTATCCCATTTTGACACAGTCTGGGACAAAGGAGATCTCAAATATAAAGTCAAAGGGAATAAAGTATATGGACCTGGTATATTGGATATGAAAGCAGGATTAGTTCAAGCGATTTGGGCTTTGAAAGCTTGCAAGGATCTAGGTCTCTCCCTAAATAAGAAAATAGTTTTTCTGTGTACAAGTGATGAAGAGCTAGGTAGCCCCACCTCAAAGCTGTTAATTGAGAAAGAAGCTTTAAAGAGTAAGGTTGTTTTAGTGACAGAACCTCCAGTAGCTGAAACGGGTGCATTAAAAACAGCAAGAAAAGGCTCTTCTCGCTATGTGATCGATATAAAAGGGAAAGCAGCACATGCTGGAAACCATCATCGTGATGGCAGAAGTGCAATAAAAGAAGCCGCACATCTAATTATTTATTTAGAAGAATTAACAAATTATACGACAGGAACTACGGTGAATGTAGGAACAGTTAAAGGTGGAGGAAAGCTGAACGTAGTGCCAGATTCGGCTACTTTTGGAGTAAATGTACGGGTGAAAACAATGAAAGAACAGAAGAGATTAGACCAGCTCATCCGCCATCTTGAACCTAGAACAGAGGGAGTAACTTTGAAAGTAAAGGGAAAGATGAACCGGCCACCTATGGTCCGAAGCAATCGGACCGGAAAGCTTTTTCATGTAGCAAAGCATATTGCCAAGGATCTTGATTTTGATTTGGAAGAGGCTTCGGTTGGGGGAGGCAGTGACGGTAATTTCACTGCAAACTTAGGAGTTCCTACTCTTGATGGTCTTGGTGCAGTTGGAGAAGGAATTCATGCAAGAAACGAGCATATTTTGGCAAGTGAAATTCCAGAGCGCGCTACCCTTCTTTGTAAGTTAATTACTACATTATAATTGTTTGTGACAACATAAAAAAGCGTCAAATCATATTGATTTGACGCTTTTTCGTACGACTACTTCTGTGGATACAATAGCCTGTTTGGCAATTTCCCTTCCTTCAAACCTTTCGAGCAAGAGGTTAACCGCTGTTTCTCCCATGAGTTCGGTAAATACCCGTATGGTACTTAATGGAGGATAAAGATGCTTTGAAACACTTATATCGTTAATCCCCATAATACTTACCCTCTCTGGAATGGAAATACTTGCCTCATGTAAGGCCCGCATACAGCCGATTGCCATGACATCACTACTAACTGCAAAAGCTGTGGGTAGCTTGTCGCCAAGCTCCTCAATTGCTTTCTTCATTAAGCGATAGCCTTCATCCACTGAAAAAGATCCTACATATACTGTTTCGTTATTGTACAGCCCTTTTTTCTTTAAGTACTCCTTAAAGGCTTTCTCTCTTATATGTTCTTTTCCACCAATAAATCCAATGGATGTATGATTGTTTTCGATGAAATGGTCAATAATTTTTCGTATGGCGCGATTAAAATTAATAATTACAGAATCGTATACATCTTCATTTGGAGACTGATCAACGAAAACAAGGGCAGGAGATATCGTTCTAAGCTTCTTTACTTGCTTGGAATTAAACTTGCCAATAGCGATTATTCCTTTAATTTGATCAGGATTTATATCATCAATCGTATCAAAGAAATACATTTCGGGCGACAATTGCAGCTCTTTACAGCGTTGTTCGACTCCCAGCCGAATGGATAGATAGTAAAGGTCGTTTAACTCCTCTGATTCTGTATACCAGTGAACAATTGCTATCTTTTCACCTATGTGTTTTTTTACAGAATGTTTTTTATAAGAAAGAGCTTCGGCAGCTTCAAAAATGCGTCTTTTTGTTTCCTCTGCAACAGAAAGAGAAGCGTCATAATTCAACACCCGTGAAACTGTTGCGGGCGAAACCTTTGCTTTTGTCGCGATATCTTTAATTGTTGCCACATGATCACCTATTTCACTCGTTCAAGTTTATTTCTATTTATTTTATCATATTTACTCCATTACACTGTATTGTTTTGATAAATTATTATAGAATGTATCCAATTCGATGGAAGTACCTTTATTTAAACGTGATTCTTCAGCAGCAAATGCCATTAAGTGGCTGCTTAAAGAATTACTTGCAGAGGAAACACTTTTACTTCTATCACTTTGCTGGATGTCTATTAAGAAGTCACGCATAATACCGAGATCTCCACCACCATGTCCGCCAGTTGGCGAGTCGAATTTAATGACTGTTTCATGCTTTGTAAGGAAGTCATAATAGGATATTTGATTTTCAGTCATGTTCCCGCGCAGTTCTCCTTTGGTTCCCATTATTTGAACAGTTCTTGTCTGCTCGCGTGTGAATCCACACATACTGAATGTTGCTGTAGCTCCATCTTCAAATTCCATATTTACAACTTGATGGTCAACTACATCGTTATCAAGTTGATAGACGCATTTACCATAATCTGTCTCGTTTAAAGCCTTAATAATACCCTCGTTTGATGTGTCTTCTGTGAACTTTCTTGCCCATCCTCTACCTTCACCAAGATAATAATTCCCTGCGTGGAAAGGACAGGACTGAGCTGCTGGACATCCATCAAGACAGCGCTTTGGAGCTCCTGCGGGCATGTTTTCTTTGCGGAAATGCATAAGAGATCCATACGAACTTACTCGTTCGCACTTTTTGTTAATAACATAACGAATGATATCCATGTCGTGACAGGATTTCTGTAAAATCATTGGACTTGAGTCTTCTTTCTTTTTCCAGTTTCCGCGAACAAAGCTGTGAGACATATGCATAACTTCCACATTTTCATTTAATTGTATGGATGCTACTTCACCAATTTTACCGTCTTCAATCACTTTTTTAATTGTTGACCAAAAATCTGTGTACCGAAGTACATGGCAAATGGTTAGTTGTTTGTTAAATTTTTCTGCCTGTTGCTCCATTGCGATACATTCTTTAGGGTCTGGGGACATTGGCTTTTCTAATAGGACATGATATCCGAGCTCTAACGCTTTCATGGTAGGTCCGAAGTGTTCTCTATCCATGGTGCAAATAATCGCAATATCCGCTGTTTTCTCCTTTGTAAGTAAGTCTTCCCAAGAATGAAAGCAGTCCTCTGTAGATAAATTATGCTCCTGTTTAATCTTATCTCTTCTTAATTCATTTGGTTCGGCAACCCCAATAATCTTAAGTTCATGTGGATTTTTTAGTGCATAAGGAGCATAGGCTCTAGCTCCGCGATCTCCCGCGCCAATTAAGATGGCTGTAGTTGGCTTCATTTTAAATTTCCCCTTTTTATTTACTGAAAATTTTACTTGCAAATTTATAAGTTTTACTAATTAATGTTCCCATATTATTACTAATAATAGTTTATATCCTTATTTATTACAATGGATAAGCACAATAAATTAAATTTTTTAAAAATAATGCATTATAAATTATGATCATGTATAATCCAAGTTGAGAATAATTTATTTAGTAAAATATTTACTGGAGAGATTTCATGCATCGTTTATTAAAAACTTTTTTTGTCTTTATCGTTCTAATCAGTATAGGTGTAATAGGGGTAGCTTGTGATAATAGTACTAATACTTCAGAAGACGGAGATAAGACAAGTAAGGATAATAAACAGGTAGAGAATTTAACTAAAAGCGAACAAATTACAACAATGGATTTAACTTTAGCAAATGATCAAGTTTCCAATCAATTTTTATCTATGACAACAGAAGGTTTATATCGTTTAGATGAAAAGGGGGAAAAAGTGCCGGGAATAGCAACTAAAAGTGAAGTTAGTGACGATGGGCTGAAATGGACCTTTCATCTTCGTGATAATGCCGAGTGGGAAAATGGCGATCCGGTCACTGCCCATGATTTTGTATATGCTTGGCAAAGGGCTATTAATCCGGATACAGGTTCTGAGTACGGGCCATATTTAATGAATGGGGTAGTGAAAAATGCAAAACCTATAAGTGGAGGTAAGAAAAAGGTGAGCGATTTAGGTGTTGAAGCAAAGGATGATCACACCTTAGTGGTTACTCTAGAAAAACCAATTCCGTACTTTGAATCTTTAATCTCTTTTGGAATATTTAACTGGCCTTTAAATGAAAAGTTTGTTGAAAAATCAGGGGATAATTATGGGACAAGTAGTGAATATCTTCTTTCTAATGGCCCTTATAAGCTGAAGGAATGGGAAAGTACGTCCGATTCATGGAAGCTGGAGAAAAATGCTTCTTATTGGGATGCAGAAGAAGTTTCTATAGAAGAATTTAATTATAATGTGGCAAAAGATAATCAATTAATTGTTGATTTATATGAAAAAGGAGAAATTGACCGAGCAGAGCTGTCTTCAGATTTAATAGATCAGTTTCAATCAAGAGAGGATTTTGATACAACACCTGAAGCAAGTGTTTTTTACTTGAAAATGAACCAGCAACGAACAAAGGCTCTGGGGAACAGAAATATTCGAAAAGCAATTAGCAGAGCTTTTGATAAGGAAGCGCTAGTTAATAACATATTAAATAATGGTTCCATTGCTGCGAATGGGCTTGTGCCTAAAAAGTTTTCAACACATCCAGAGAGCGGAAAAGACTTTCGGGAAATAAATGGAGATTTAGTTAGCTATGATGCTGAAAAGGCGAAAAAATTATGGGAAAAGGGATTGCAGGAAATAGGAAAGGAAACTGTTGAGTTAGAATACTTGTCAGGAGATAGTGGGGATTCTAAGTTTATAAGTGAGTATATGGCAAACCAGTTAGAAAAGAATTTACCTGGCTTATCTATTACAATAAAAAGAGTGCCTCTTGAACAGTTGACAACACTGGATAAGAGCATGGATTACGATTTGCAGTTCACCGGGTGGGCGCCTGATTACCAAGACCCATTTACTTTTTTAGGTATGTGGATCACAGATGAGAACACGAATAAAATGGGTTATTCTGTAGAGAAGTATGATGAGATACTTTCAAAGACACAAAATGAACTGGCAACAAAGCCTGTAGAAAGATATGAAGCCTTACTTGAAGCGGAGGAAATTCTTTTTGATACGGCGGCTGTTGCGCCAGTCTATCAAACTGCATCAGCTAAATTAATATCACCTAAATTGAATGGAGTTATAACAAATGCTGTAGGTCCAGAATATGAGTACAAATGGGCTGAGATTGGTAGTTCTGACTAATAAAAAAGCAGAATGAAAGAGGCATTGAACCATTACATGCCTATTTCATAAAGTTGGAAGTGATAATTGGGAAATAAAAATACATCTTCTGACGTTTTACAATGAAAGCTATTGGAATTTATATACTATTACTTCTTTTTCGATATTTGCTTGGTGTGTCTCCAGTTGCTTTTTTAAAAGCTTGTGTAAAAAAAGATTGAGAGGAATATCCAATAATACCTGAAATATGTGCGATACTATAATCAGTCGTTTCCAATAATATTTTTGCTTCTCTAATTCTAATTTTATTCAAATATTCGATTGGAGAAATTCCCACATCACTCTTAAAAATATGTGCAAGATAGTATTTGTTGATGTGTCCAATATCTGCCAGAGTATCAAGGGTGAGGGCGTCTCGATAGTTTTGATTAATATAGTGCATCGTGAGAGCTACTGCTTTATTCATATTACGGGATTCTGCTTTTTCTATTGTAAACTTTTTTTCTCTTTTTAATTTAACAATTAAGATTTCAATGATGTTTTGACAGATCAGTTCAAAATCTTTTTCATTGCGTTTTACTTCTTCGAGTAACTTATTAAGGTAAAACAAAATATCCTCTCGGTCACCATTGTACGTATATAGACCCATAGTTGAATCTTTTTCACCAGTAATCGAGAAAGCAAGACCCTCAATACCAAGAGCTATATATTGTAAGGAATCTTGTTCGTTTGATTTTTCTGTATGCTCTACATTTGGATTGATAATAATTAAATCGTTCTCTTTAACAGGCACTTCATGCTTTGGTAGAATAAATGATCCTTTACCTTTTACTATATAGAATAGCTCTGTGAAATGATGGGTATGATGTGTGCTGTGCCAACCTTTATCATATTCTGATTGGGTTACATACAGAAGCTTAAATGGTAGCTTTTCTTTAGAGGAATTTTCCATTTTATAGACTTCATAAGACATGCCAAGCACTCCTTTTTATAGAAATAAGTATGTATAAAATTTGGTGCTGCTGCGCTTTAGTTCTAATGTTCGAAAAATAATTTTTGGCTATATTATGTCCTTATGCATGAAAGGCCATGTCCAGCTCCATCGCCCAGCAACTAGCAGGGTTCTTGATGGGGCGAGCATTTAGCACAGCCCCAAACTTCAATCTTCTTTCTACGATAAGTCAACATCGACTCGAATAAGAAGGAAGGCCGACTAAATACGGCCTTTGCGGCCAACGTCGGCATACCCCTTTTGCAGGGGCATGTTTCCTTTATCTCGTGTTAAAAAGGAGATCGGTTAAATACGCCACGATGCGCGGAAACACCGATCCACCTCGCTTGGCGAGGCGCAGTTTGTACGTTGCTAAACGGGCGCTTGCGCTTTTCCTATATAATAAACTATTAATCATATTTTATAAGGAGGAATGTGAAAAAGCAATATATATAAAAATCTCAACAAGATGTTTATTGTGAAAGCGTTTTAATGAATGTAGGATGAAAGTAGGAAGTAAAAAAACGATCAGGGGGCATTAATATGAAGATGAAACATCTATTATTTGCTTTATCTGCTTTATTTTTGGTAATTGCGTTATCAGCATGTAGCGGTGGTGATGACAGTAGTGATAACAAAGCTAATGGGGAAAATGGTGATAAAGACGAGGAAACTACTCTCCATGTAGCCGCTCTTGAATCTGCTTATGGCGCCGATATGTGGAAGAAGGTTGCTGAAGCATATGAAGCTACGAATGAAAACGTAAAGATTGAATTTACTATTGAGAAAAATCTGGAAGAAGTAGTACGTCCCGAAATGCAGGCAGGTAGTTACCCAGATGTATTTTTGCTTGCAACCGACAGAGAAGAGGCTTTAACTGAAACATTAATTAAGGAGAAGGCGGTTGAAAACCTTTCCGATGTGTTGGAAATGAAAGTTCCAGGAGAAGAAGCTGTTGTAAAAGATAAAATACTTGATGGTTTTACAGACACACTGGCAACAAACCCATATGGAGATGGAGAAACATATTTAGCGCCAATGTTTTATAGCCCAACAGGTTTGTTCTATAATGAAAGCTTGTTTGAAGAAAAAGGATGGGAAGTTCCTCAAACATGGGATGAAATGTGGGAGCTAGGCGATAAAGCGAAAGAAGAGGGAATCTCATTATTTACGTATCCAATTGCAGGATATTTTGATACATTATTAGGTTCCATGTTGTATGCGTCTGGTGGTCCTGATTTCTATAATTCAGCTATGACGTATGAAGATAATATTTGGGAAACAAAGGAAGCGGAACGTGTACTAAAAACAGTTGAAAAGCTAGGTGAGTACACACATCCGAATACGGTAGCGAATGCTAACCCAAATGATTTCACTAAAAATCAGCAGCTTGTATTGGAAAATAAAGCATTATTTATGCCAAATGGAAGCTGGGTAGTTGATGAAATGAAAGAAGCCCCACGTGCAGATGGTTTCGAATGGGGAATGGCTCCGGTTCCTGCTTTTGAGGAAGGTGGAGATCGCTATGCGTTTACATTCTTCGAACAAATTTGGATTCCTTCCGCAGCTGAGAATAAAGACGCAGCTAAAGATTTCATTGCTTACATGTATTCAGATGAAGCAGCAGATATCTTTTTAGAAGCAGGTGCGGTACAGCCTATTGAAGGAATTGTAGAAAAGCTGAATGATCAAAAGAAAATCTTCTATAGTGTTTATGAGAATGGTGCTCTTCCAGCAATGGGAACATTCGCTTCAACAGAGCCTGTTCCAGGAGCAAGCATTAGTGATGAGGTTTATGGAACGATTGATAGTGTAATAAGTGGTAAAACGACTTATGAACAGTGGAAAAAAGATATTGAAGAAGTAAGCGATAAATTACGACCTGCTATGAAGTAATTGATAAATAAAAAGACGACGAGCGTGACTCTGTGTTCGTCGTCTTATTTTTGAAACAAGTAATAACACTAATTTATAATATTTTTGTTATTAAGAGAGGTGAGCGTTGTGAGTAACAAAAAGGCAAGAAATATATTCATTACTGTTTGTATTTCCCCTGCTATTATTCTGTTTATCTTGTTTATGGTTGTTCCTACTGTAGAGGTTTTCCGAATGTCTATGTATAGCTGGGGAGGATTCTCAAATACAAAGGAATTTGTTGGCTTTGATAACTTTAAAGTTTTGTGGAATGATGCAGGATTTATACAGTCCTTTCAAAACTCTGTTTTGTTAATTGTGCTGGTTGCGATGATTACTATCGTTTTTGCTCTGTTTTTCGCAGCTTTATTAACTAAAGAAAATTTAAAAGGAAATAATTTTTTCCGAATAATTTTCTACATACCGAATATCTTATCCATTGTTGTTATTGCGGGGATATTTTCTGCTGTCTATGATCCGGAAAGCGGACTATTAAACAGTGTATTCGATATTTTCAGCTTAGAAAGCATGAAGCAAATGTGGCTAGGGAATCAAAGTATTGTTATTTACAGTGTAGCGGGTGCTTTGGTTTGGCAGGCGATCGGCTACTATATGGTAATGTATATGTCTAGTATGGCAAGCATTCCAGCAAGCTACTATGAAGCAGCTTCGTTAGAGGGCGCTGGTAAACTTAAACAATTTACAAGTATTACACTGCCACTCATTTGGAATAACATACGTACAACACTGACGTTTTATATTATAAGTACGATTAATTTAAGCTTTTTGCTCGTAAAGGCAATGACAGGTGGCGGGCCGGATGGATCCACAGAAGTGTTTCTCTCCTATATGTACGCACAAGCATACGGTAACTCTACCTATGGATACGGAATGGCTATAGGTGTTGTTGTGTTCCTTTTCTCATTCGCACTTGCCGCAATTGTTAGCCATATTACAAAAAGAGATGTGCTGGAGTATTAAAAGGAGGATAATGTCATGGAAAAAAAGAAAGGCATGCGCACAGAAACACTTTTCAAGCTTTTTATTTATGTGGCTTTATTCGCCCTCGCTATTTCAATCATTATACCGGTAGTATGGGTGTTTATGGCGTCCATCAAAGAAAACAAAGAGTTTTACGGCAACCCGTGGTCATTACCGGATGGGTTTTATTTCCAAAATTTCATTGAAGCGTTTGTTGAAGCAAATATGGGAGACTATTTATTAAATTCGGTCATTGTTACCACCTTGTCTCTATTAATCTTGCTAGTGGTAGCTCTGCCAGCAGCATATGTGCTATCTCGCTTTAAATTTATGGGTAGCGGCTTGCTTAATTCCTTTGTGAAAGCTGGTCTTTTTATTAATGTAAGTTATATTGCAGTTCCTATTTTTCTAATGTTACTTGGATGGGATTCAGGTATTAAAGAATTATTAGGAGAAGGGTTGTTTTTAAACAATCGATTTATCCTAGCGCTAATTTATGCATCAACTGCTTTGCCGTTTACTATCTTTCTTCTTTCCAGCTATTTTGAAACACTTCCGGCTGATTTTGAGGAAGCAGCAAGTATTGATGGAGCGGGGTATTTCAGAACAATGTTTTCTGTTATGCTTCCGATGGCAGCGCCGAGCATTATTATAGTAATCTTATTCAACTTTTTACTGTTTTGGAATGAATATATTTTAGCTCTTACACTAATGCCGGCTGAGAATAAAACACTGCCAGTTGGACTATTAAATTTAATGGCGGCAGAACGAGCGGCGGTTAACTATGGCCCTATGTATGCAGGAATGGTAATCGTCATGTTACCAACATTAATTTTATACATTATTGTCCAGAAACGATTAACGCAGGGAATGACAGTTGGAGGAGTGAAAGGATAGGTGAATAAAATGAACAAATCAACAGGAAGGGTAACCTTACCAAGTGAACAGAATTTTTTGAACGAAACAAAGGAATTGATGGAACGATGGGGAGCAGATGCATTACGTGATAGTGATGGCACGAAGCTTGATGATGAAATAAAGCAATTGGATGCCAAAATATACACAACGTATTTTGTAGCGCGAGGGAATAACGAATTTGCTGAACAACACCCTGAGGAAACGCAACAATTATATTTAATGTCACAATTCAATACAGCAAAAGACAAGTCGTTGGAAATCGACTTTTTGAAAGGATATTTTGAGGATCAAATCAAGCCTGATTATATTCACAACCCAAAAGAGTGGTGGGAAGTTATTAATCGAACAACTGGTGATGTAGTTGATCCAGCTAATTGGGAGGTTAAACAAGAAACAAATCAGGTCATCATCAATCAGGCAGAACCATGGCATGAATATACTGTATCATTTTTGGCTTATATGATCTGGGATCCGACACATATGTATAATCATATTACGAATAATTGGGGAGATAAGCCGCACGACATCCCGTTTGATGCTAGACAACCTTTCTCCAATCAATTTATGAAGGATTACTTGGAAAACTGGCTTAAGGAAAATCCGGACACGGACGTTGTTCGCTTCACCACTTTTTTCTATCACTTTACCCTCATCTTTGACAATTTGGGAAAAGAAAAGTTTGTTGATTGGTTTGGATATGGAGCAAGTGTTTCTGTTGCGGCCCTTGAAGCTTTTGCACAGGAAAAAGGTTATCGACTTCGTCCAGAGGATATAGTAGATAGAGGATATTATAATTCAAGTTTCCGTGTACCAACAAAAGCTTATTTGGATTATATTGACTTTATTCAGCAGTTTGTGGCAAAAGAAGTGAAAGAATTAGTTAGTCTCGTGCATGATCAAGATAAAGAAGCGATGATGTTTTTAGGAGATAACTGGATTGGTACAGAGCCTTATGGAGAGTATTTCAAGGAAACTGGTATCGATGCGGTTGTAGGGAGTGTAGGAGATGGGACTACACTGCGTTTAATTTCGGATATTCCGCATGTAAGCTATACGGAAGGGAGATTCTTACCATACTTCTTCCCAGATACGTTTTATGAAGGAAATAATCCAGCTATTGAGGCAAATGAAAATTGGCTAGCAGCCAGAAGAGCGCTCATGCGGAGTCCATTGGACAGAATAGGTTATGGTGGCTATTTAAGCCTGGCTTATAAATTTCCGGAGTTTGTTGACTATGTAGAAAAAGTTACCGATGAATTTCGGGATATTTACGATACCATTAAGGGTGTAAAACCATATACTGGACTCAACGTAGCTGTATTAAATGCCTGGGGAAAAATTAGAACATGGCAAACACATATGGTAGCTCATGGTAAATGGTATAAACAAGCTTATTCTTATCATGGGATTACAGAAGCGTTAAGTGGAATGGCGGTAGACGTTTCTTTTATAAGTTTTGATGACATTATTAATAATGGTGTGCCAGAAGAAGTAGACGTAATTATTAATGCTGGAGATGCAGGAACATCTTTCTCTGGAGGAGAACATTGGAAAAATGAAAAAGTTACTGCCACTTTGAGAGAATGGGTTTACAACGGCGGTGGTTTGATCGGTGTTGGGGAGCCTTCAGCTATTCACCACCAGGGTCGCTATTTCCAATTAGCAAATGTGCTTGGAGTAGATAAAGAATTAGGATATAGTCTATCCACAAATAAGTATTTCACAGAGGAAGCAGATTCCCACTTTATTACAGAAGATGTCTCCACTTTTAATTTTGGAGAAGGGATGAAGAATGTGTATGCTTTAAGTGAGGACACTGATATTATTGTTCATACAGAGGATGGCGTTCATTTATCAAGTACAACCTTTGGTGAAGGCAGAGGAGTTTACATTGCTGGAATTCCATATAGCTATGAGAATACAAGGTTATTGCTCCGCGCTATCTATTATAGTGCCGGCAAAGAAGAACAGTGGAAGATATGGCAGTCTTCTAATTTAAATTGTGAAGTACATGCCTATCCGTCTATTAATAAGTATGCGATCATTAATAACTCCAATGTGGAACAAGTTACGGATGTTTATGATGGAAACGGCAATAAATCTACCATCACCTTACAACCAAGTGAAATAAAATGGGAGGAAGAGCAGCATGAAGGATAGAATAATACTAATTGCTAAAATTGTATTCTTTCTGTTTTGTATGTTTCTCGTGATCAACGGTCAAAGAACAGTAGGTAAGTTATACCTGTTGTCACAGTTAATTGGTCTAGCCGGTTTACTATTTTTACTATGGAACTACAACCGTAAATTTGTATAATAAACAAAAAGGAAAAACCGGTTTGGAATGGTTTTTCTTTTTGTAGTTATAGAACGATCATGTAAAAGAAAGGATGGAGAGCAATGAAACCAAACGTATTGTTAATTATGGTTGATCAGATGCGTGCAGACTGTTTGAGTATGTTAAATCATCCAGTTGTTGATACTCCAAATCTGGATCAATTGGCACGAAATGGAGCCTTATTTAACAACGCATATGCAGCGACGCCTTCTTGTGTTCCAGCAAGAGCATCTGTATTGACAGGGATGTCACAAACTTCCACGAAACGTGTAGGCTATGAAGACAAAGTAGTCTGGAACTATGAAAATACCATGCCTGGTGAATTTGCAAAGGCAGGTTATCATACCCAATGTGTAGGGAAAATGCATGTATATCCAACGCGGAATTTATGTGGCTTTCATAATGTTATTCTCCATGATGGATATATGCACTATAATCGTTTTAAGCACACAACGAAAAGCGTGGAATCATTTGAACAGACAGATGATTATTTAAACTGGTTACGAGATAAAGCAGGGAGTAATGTAGATCTTACTGATTTAGGATTGGATTGCAACTCCTCTACTGTAACAAGGCCGTGGGCTTTACCTGAAGAACTGCACCCAACTAACTGGGTTACAACGCAGTCCATTGATTTTTTAAGAAGAAGAGATCCAACCAAGCCTTTCTTTTTGAAGATGTCATATGTAAGGCCACACCCGCCTTTTGATCCGCCCGAAGCTTTTTATTCTATGTATCGGGATCTTGATTTGCCTGAACCACCTATAGGTAATTGGGCTAAAGAGGAAGATTCGACTAATGCAGGTTTGAACCCTGTAACCTCTGAAGGAATTGTGCCTAAAAGAAGATTAGAACGTGCCCAAGCAGCCTATTATGCCTTAATTACCCATATTGATCATCAAATTGGACGTTTTTTAATGGCGATGCAAGAATATGGAGTGTATGACAATACCGTTATTCTATTTGTCTCTGACCATGGAGAGCTCTTAGGCGATCATAATTTATATAGGAAAACGCTTCCGTATGAGGGGAGTGCGAAAGTACCTTTGATTTTAGCAGATCCAGGTAATTGTTTGGGACTAAATAAAAATACACAAATAGATAAAGTTGCCGAATTAAGAGATATCATGCCAACACTATTGGATGTAGCAAATATTGAAATTCCATCAAGTGTTGAAGGAGACAGTCTACTATCCTTATGGAAAAATGAAAATACCAATTGGCGTGATTACATTCATGGGGAACATGAGCATGGAGTAAAAAGTTATCATTATATAACAAATGGCAGAGAGAAATATATTTGGTTTTCACAAACTGGAGAAGAGCAGTTTTTTGATTTAGTTGGAGATCCTAAAGAGCTAACAAATAAAATAGAAGATCCAAACTATGAAAAACAAGTAAAGGTTAGAAGGGATCAATTGATTCTAGAGTTAGTTGGACGAGAAGAGGGTTATACAGATGGGAAAGAATTGTTTGCTGGAAGACCAGTTAAACCTACATTAGAATAAACTCATTTCAGACCAAGCTGGAAATTTATATGATTTAAGAAAGAGGGAGAAACGGATGAAAAATGCATTAGGTATAGATATTGGTGGCACAAAGGTTGCCGCAGGAATAATAAATGAAAACGGTGATTTAATTCAAAAAGAAATGATTGAAAGTGATGCTTCAGATAGAGAAAAAATGTTTTCTCAGGTATGTACATGTGTAGATAATTTACTTGATCATTCAAGTATACCGTTAGCAGACATACATGGAATTGGCGTAGGCGTTCCCGGGAAAGTTGATACAGCTAAAGGTATGGCTGTATTTCAAAATAATTTACCATGGAGCAATTTTCCAGTAGCTGAAAGGTTACAACAACGTTTTTCAGTGGATCGTATTTCTGTTGATAACGATGTATATATGGCAGCATATGCCGAATGGAAGAAAGCAGAAATGCCACAAGATAGTATTTTTATATATGTTACCATCAGTACCGGCATCTCCTGTTCCATCATACAAAATGGAGAATTTATTCGTGGCGCTGGGTTTGCTGGTGAACTTGGTCTAATACCTGTCGCTGAAACGGAAGTCGAAGGTAAATTGGAGCGCTTGGAAAAAGTGGCTTCAGGACCAGCCGTTGCACGAAAGGCTCAGGAGTTGTATAACAATGCTAATATAACAACTGCTGAGGTGTTTGACTTATTTTATAAAGGGGATGAAAAAGCACAAAAAATTGTTGAGCAAGCAGCTTTTTCGATAGCCCAGGGCATTTATATGTTAAATAGTATAATAGATCCCCAAAAAATTGTCTTTGGTGGAAGTGTAGCGATCTATAATCCAATGTTGATAGAGTTAATAAAAGATAAATTACGACTATACTTACTAGATGAACAAAAACATATACTAAATGGGATTGACAACTGTCATCTGAAGAATGACCAGGGGATTATTGGAGCGGGGCTAAAAGTGTTGGCGGCAAAATAGTAGTGAAGATGAGGGCTTTGATAATCCTAGTTACTCAACCTGTAACTCAAGTAAATATTCTTTTTTAATCTGAATGTTGCCTGATTAAGTTAATATTAGGTATTATGGATGTTAGAGAAATCTGAATAATTAACTAGATAAGAAAAAACAAAAAAAGTAAAGTGTTAATAAGTAGACTTTAGGTTGATTAAAATCATAAGAAGCAGTTACAGGGGGAGTAAAAATGAACATTTTATTAGCACCCGATTCTTTTAAAGGGAGTTTAACATCTGTACAGGTAGCCAGTATCATGAAAAAAGCTATCAAAAGTGTTAACCCAAATGATACTGTGTTAATGAAGCCAATGGCTGATGGTGGAGAGGGTACGGTTGATGTTTTATTATCATCTTCTCCAAATAGCAGGCGTATACCGATTTCGTGTACCGGCCCATTAGGAGTAACAATCGAAACATATTATGGAATCATAGATAACAATGTGGCTGTAATAGAAGTTGCCAATATTGCTGGATTGGTGCAAGTGCCGGATGGAAAGCGAAATCCAGATAATACTACAACTTATGGTGTGGGAGAAGTTATCCTGGATGCTATAAATAAAGGATGTACATCAATTATTATTGGGTTAGGTGGAAGTGCAACTAATGATGGGGGTTTCGGATTATTACAAGCATTGGGCATGGAAGCATACGATCAAAATGGGAAACGTTGTGGTATTTTTGGTAAGGATCTCCACTCAGTTAAGAGGATAGATGTTCAACAACTTGAATCTAAACTAAAAAATGTCTCAATAAAAGCAGCATGTGATGTTGAGAATATTCTATGTGGAGTTAACGGTGCAACTCAGGTTTATGGCAGGCAAAAAGGTGCAAGCGAAGAACAAGTTTTAAAATATGATGAATCACTAAAACGTTATCAGGAACTCATACGATCAGAAAAGGCAGTAAGTAAAGTAGAAAATGCTGCCCAAATTCCCGGTTCCGGGGCAGCAGGTGGATTGGGATTTGCTTTATTAGGACTTGGGGCAAAGCTCGTATCAGGTTCTGAACTTATAACAAACATTTTACAAATGGAGGAAGCCATCAAGCAATCAGATTTAGTAATAACAGGGGAAGGACAGAGTGATGAACAGACTCTCTTTGGCAAAGCACCTGCCTACATAGCTGATCTCGCTAAACTGCACGGTGTCCCAACGCTGCTACTTTCTGGTTCGGTTGTTGGGAATGCAGATTTATTAAGAGAAAAGTTTGCAGGTTGCTTCTCTATTATAAGCAGCCCATTATCACTACAAGAATGTATAAGAAATGCAGATGAACTTCTATTTAAACAAACGACTCAGATTACGCATTTCGTTCATTCTATTTTAAATATGAAAACACTTTATAAAAAGTAACTTTAATCCACTTAATAATTCAAGTAATTCTAGGGTTAAAAGAGAAGTGGTAAGAGAAGTACTCAATATTCCTATTAAATGAGGTGCTGCTTATGAAGAGTGAAACAGGACATCAAATAATACAGCTAAGTGAAAGTATTCATTCGGAAAAGGATACTATTAACGAACATTTTCACGAAACCTATCAAATTTTATATGTTTTGGAAAATGAAGGTGAGCTTAACCTTAGTGGAAAAAAGTATTCTTTTAACCCAGATCAAGTCGCTTTCATTGCACCCTTTTCAAAGCATTCTATTTTAGCACACACGAAACTGGCTATTTTGGTTCTTGAATTTGAGCCAGACATTTTAGATTCTTCCATACATAAGGAAATACTAGATAAATATCTTACATCTTCTCAACTAATCCAAGTAAATCAATTTGAAGCGATGGAAATAAGGCAGTTACTCCGAAAGATGCTTTATCAACAATCGTTGGGAGGGAATTTTGACCGCGTTGGCCTACAAATATACCTTTTGGAGATTTTATATTTACTAGCCCGTTCCCAACAGGAAGCAGTAATAACCGATGCAAATATGCTAAGAGCTGAAAAGCTAAAGAAATACATTGATACTAATTATTTTAATGTAATGAATTCGAATGATATAGCTGCAAAATTAGGTGTCAGTTCACGACATGTGAATACTATTTTTAAAGAGCAATATAATAAAACACCATTACAGTACTTAACAGAGGTTCGATTGGAAGCTGCTAAAAAATTATTAATGGAGACTGATAAGGATATTATCTCTATATGTTTTGAAGTTGGCTTTGAATCTCTTTCTACCTTCTATCGCACATTTAACAACTATATGAATACTTCCCCAAAAAAGTACAGAGCTGCGAATAACCATACTTTATTATAATCATAGTGATAGTAAGCTATGGTTTTTCGTTGTATCCATTCTTTTCAGTTTTTTTATTGTTATTTCCGAAATTAAGAATTAATTACCCGATGTTGTAGGAAGTAAAAATGAAAGCGTATTATTATTAGAATTAATTACGATACAAACATTGGGAGGAGAAATCATATGGCGATAAAAGAAGTTGGAATTATTATGAATGGGGTAACAGGAAGAATGGGGACAAATCAACATCTAATCCGTTCGATAGTGGCAATTCGGGAACAAGGAGGAATTGAGCTTTCGAATGGAGACAAAATAATGCCGGACCCTATTCTGGTTGGACGACGCGAAAACCGCTTGAAGGAATTGGCAGATCAATTTAATTTATCCAGATGGACGACAGATGTCGAAGAGGCACTTGCGGATGATTATAATCAAATTTACTTTGATTCTCAAACAACTGTAAGGCGTGCAGAAGGAATTCGCCGGGCAATCAAAGCGGGAAAACATATCTATTGTGAAAAGCCTACTGCAGAAAGTACGGAAGAGGCGCTAGAATTAGCCATGCTTGCAAAAGAAGCAGGTGTAAAGAATGGTGTTGTACAGGATAAACTGTATCTGCCGGGATTACTAAAATTAAAACGGTTGATTGATTCTGGATTCTTTGGCGAGATGCTTTCTGTTCGAATGGAGTTCGGTTATTGGGTATTTGAAGGAGATTGGCAGGAAGGACAGCGTCCATCTTGGAATTATAGAAAAGAAGACGGAGGCGGGATTATTGTAGATATGTTTGCACACTGGCGCTACGTTATTACTCACCTTTTTGGGAACATTAAGTCTCTTTCTTGTATGGGAGCTACCCATATTGATAAAAGAATTGATGAGAATGGTGAAGAATATACTTGTACCGCAGATGATGCAGCATACGGAACATTTGAACTGGACAATGGTGTCATTGTACAAGCAAACTCATCTTGGGCTGTACGGGTGAACCGTGAGGACTTGCTTACAATTCAAGTAGATGGAACAGAAGGCAGTGCTGTTGCTGGTCTTCGCGACTGCAAGATTCAACATCGTGTGAATACTCCTAAACCGGTATGGAATCCGGATATTCCTAACCCTTTTGATTTTCAATCCCAGTGGCAGGATGTTCCGGCAAATCAAGAATTTGATAATGCCTTTAAAGTACAATGGGAAATGTTCTTAAAACATGTAGTTGCAGATGAGGCATACGACTTGGATCTACTTGAAGGAGCAAAAGGTACGCAGTTATCCGATCTGGCTTTGAAATCATGGAGTGAAAGATGTTGGGTTGACGTACCAGCATTGGAGTTACAGGAGGCATCAAGGTGACAAACAAATTGAAATTACCAAAAACAGGCGGGGAGCTATATACGTATAGCCCCCGAAATGCAATAACATTTCCAATACCGGAAAATAAATCTTTTGAAAAAAGAATTGCGTTTTCAGCTGCACATGTTGTAGCAGATCCCTTTGCAGGTACAGATCCGCTTAATAATAGTAAGGTAGATTGGGAGTCTACCTTACAATATCGTCACTATTTATGGTCGCAAGGACTTGGTGTAGCGGAAGCGATGGATACAGCTCAACGCGGAATGGGGCTTAGTTGGGAACAAGCAAAAGAACTTATAAGCAAATCTGTTGCTGAAGCAAAATCTGTTGGTGGCAGAATCGCTTGCGGTGCAGGTACAGATCATCTACATGCAGGACCAGGGATCCAATTAGATGATGTGCTTAACGCTTATAGTGAGCAGTGTGAGTTTGTGGAAAGTCAGGGGGGGCAAATTATCTTAATGGCAAGCCGTGCATTAGCTGCTTGTGCTCAAACTCCTGAAGATTACGAAAAAGTTTATGGCATGATATTAGACAAAGTGTCACAGCCCGTTATTTTGCATTGGCTCGGAGATATGTTCGACCCAGCTTTAAAGGGATATTGGGGTTATGAAGATATTGATAAAGCGATGGAAGTTTGTTTACGTGTCATTAAAGAAAATAAAGATAAGGTTGATGGGATAAAAATCTCGCTACTTGACGACCAACGTGAAATACAAATGCGTAGACTTCTTCCTGAAGACGTAAAAATGTATACAGGAGATGATTTTAATTATCCTGATCTGATTCTTGGTGATGAGCAAGGGTACAGTCATGCTTTACTGGGGGTTTTTGATGCAATTGCGCCAGCGGCTTCAGCAGCATTATTGGCTTTAGATAACAATGATATAAAATCATATCAGACAGCATTAGAAAGAACAGTACCATTATCCAGGCATATATTCCAGACTCCGACCTATGCTTACAAAACAGGCGTTGTTTTTATGGCTTATCTAAATGGGCATCAGCCACATTTTCGAATGGTTGGAGGAGCTGAAAGCTGGCGGTCAATCATTCATCTATCAGATTTATTTGTATTGGCAGATGAAGCTGGACTTTTAGGCGATCCTGAATTGGCAACTGAACGAATGCGACTTGTTCTGAAGCAAGCAGGAATTGAATAATAAAAGGGGAATGGCGATATTATGGGAAATGAGTCACCGCTATTAAATAATTTAAGTCTTAATCAAATTACAACTGACAATTGGAATTTGCAAGAAGCTGTAGAGGGGTGTCTAAGGGCAGAAGTTCCTTGGATAGCTCCGTGGCGTCACAAAGTACATGAACTTGGTCTTGCAGAAAGTAAACGGATTATTCAAAGTTCAGGGTTGAAGGTATCCAGCTTGTGCCGTGGGGGGATGTTTCCTGCGTCAACTGCGGAACAACGCCAAAAGAATTTGGATGATAATCGTCTAGCTGTAGAAGAGGCAGCCGAGTTAGGAACAGATGTGTTAGTATTGGTATGTGGTTCAGCTCCAGATAAGGATATTGATACATCAAGAAAATGGGTTGAAGAAGGAATTGAAAAGTTGGTTCCTTTCGCTGAGTCTCATGGTGTAAAGCTAGCTATTGAACCTCTTCACCCCATGTATGCAGCCGATCGTTCCGTTGTCGTTACACTCGACCAGGCGAATACAATTGCTGAAAAGTTTAATCCTAAACAAGTCGGAGTAATTGTGGATGTTTTTCATGTCTGGTGGGACCCGGATCTATATAATCAAATAAAGCGTGCACAAAATAATATTCTTGGTTTTCATGTATCTGATTGGATTGTTCCAGTACCAGATATGTTTAAAGGCAGAGGCATGATGGGGGATGGCGTCATCGAAATTCGCCGCATTCGTAACGCTGTGGAAAAAGCAGGATATCAGGGGCCAATCGAAGTGGAGATAATTAACCAATCCATTTGGGATCAACCCGGGGATGAAGTGCTTTCTAAAATGAAAAAAAGCTATTTGGAGCATGTTTAAATATAAAAACTGTAATGATGATGAGGGATAGTATATTTTATGCTATTCTTCATTGTTTTATTTTTAATTGGGAGCTGAGCGTATGAAAAAAGGTTTAATCATCATGAACAAAGATTTTGTTGATTTAGTGTATCCTGAAAAAGTAAGAGAAGAAATTGAAAGCTTAGCGGACATATATGAAGAACCACTTTCGAGAGAGCAAGTAAAGGAAAATCCGGAAATTGTAAAGGATGCGGAAATAATCTTCTCAGGGTGGGATGGCCCGAGGATGGATAAAGCTTTTCTTGATGCTGCTCCTAATTTGAAAGCGCTCTTTTATGCTGCTGGTACAGTCAAACCTTTACTTACAGATGCGGTTTGGGAGAGGAATTTAACTATTACTGCAGCAGGAAAAGCAAACGCGGTACCGGTTGTAGAATATACACTTTCACAGATTTTATTTTCACTGAAAGACGGGTGGAACTTTGTCAATAACATAAAGAAAGAGAAGCACTATCCTAAAAAGCCTTATTATCATGTAAGTGGTGCGTTCGGCAGTACTGTAGGAATTATTTCATTAAGCACAATAGGGAAAAAGGTAGCTGAAATATTAAAGCAATTTGACGTTAACGTACTTGCCTATGATCCCTTTGCAGATAAAAGTGTTGCTGAAGAATTAAATGTGGAACTTTGTAGCATCGAAGATATCTTTGCAACTGCTGATGTTGTATCATTACATGCTCCTTTATTATCGGAAACAAGGGGATTGATTAGAGGTTCTCATTTTCGCTCGATGAAGGAAAATGCTAGCTTTATCAATACAGCAAGAGGTGAAATTGTTATGGAAGCTGAAATGGTAGAAGTACTTCAAGAGCGTGATGATATTACAGCCATATTAGATGTAACGTTCCCTGAGCCACCAGAGGAGAGTTCATTGCTATATACATTGCCAAATATTATTTTGACACCACATATAGCAGGTAGTGAAGGAAAAGAGTGTGGGCGATTGGTTCCTACATGCTGGAAGAGTTCAAGAGATATATAGAGGGGAAAAATCTTAAGTGGCAGGTAATGAAAGAGCAATACGCAACGATGCCAGAAAACTAGTGAGGTGGAAGTTATGTTTAAGCTTGGATTATGTTCGGTAACATTTAGGGATTCCTCGGTGGAAGAAGTAATTGATATTTCCAAAAGAGCAGGAATAAGCGGTATAGAATGGGGAGGAGATGTCCATGTGCCTCCGCTTGCAGAACGAGCGAAAGAAGTTGCCCGGTTAACGGAACAAGCTGGTTTGGAAGTGGTTTCCTATGGTTCCTATTACCGTCTCGGGCATGGAGAAAACAATCAATTTGAAGCAATACTACAAACTGCAATTCAATTGAAAGCACCGGGAATCCGTGTGTGGGCAGGGAAGAAAGGGTCTGAACAGGCAGATGAGAAGTATCGTAAGAAGGTTGCAGAGGATGCCAGAAGAATAGCAGAATTAGCTAAGGAAGCTGATATTCGTATCCATCTCGAATACCATGGGAAAACCCTTACTGATACAGCTGAAAGTGCTGCGGATTTATTAAAAATGATTAATCATGAAAGTGTCTTTCTATATTGGCAACCGGCTGTAAGTCAACCAGTAGAAAATAGATTAAAAAACATTGAAAAGATACGACAATGGTTATCAAATATTCATGTTTTTCACTGGCATGGAACAGAAAAGTTGCCCTTTGAAAATGGAATGGAGGAATGGAAGAAATATTTGAATAGGCTTGAACCTGGTGCAGCTGAAACGAGATACTTACTTATGGAGTTTGTTAAAGATGGTAAGGCAACTCAATTTTTTGAAGATGTTCAAGCATTAAAAAAACTTGTGATTGACTAACAAATGTAACCAATAGATATGGGGAGTTGCTAATTATGTATAGTTGGTTCATAGTAAAAGCCTTCTTAAAGAAAACCTCAATAAATATTGCAAATGAAGAGACCAAACAAGTAAAGGAGAGAGCCGATTCTGCTTGCGTAAACCGTTTTTTCTTTACACATCACTGGGATATGGAACGCTGTAGTGAACCTATAACCTTCAAGGGAAAAATAGACTGGACGTACTGCTACAATGGTGATGAGGAATGGGCCTTTATGTTAAATAGACAGCGTTTTATGGCAGACATAGGCCAGGCTTATATTATTACTGAGGATGAAAACTATGTGAAACAATGGAAGAGAATCTTTTATGAATGGGTTGAGGCCAACAAAGACAAATCCATTCATCCGTTCACATATAGAAAGATAGATACGGGGATACGACTTACAAATTGGTTGAAAGGCTATGCCTGTATTCATGATTCTACCAATTGGCTGCCATATGACGACAAAGTATTTAAGGAACAAGTGGAAGCACAAGGTAATTTCTTATATGAAACTTTTACAGCATTTGATTTTCAAAGCAACTGGGGCTTTTTGGAAGTGAATGGTTTATTGCAGGCAGCATTTATGATGGATCAACGATTAAGAGAACAATGGCTCCAGATTTCTATTGACAGGCTAGAAAAAATGATTTTGCTCCAAATCTATAAAGATGGCATACAGAAAGAACAATCCCCAATGTACCATCATGAAGTGCTCCACTGTTTAATGGAAATCAGTATTGTTTTGAGAAGAAATAAGATCCAGATTCCTTCGTTTATTGAAGATGCTACGAATCAGATGTTAACTGCATATTACCAAATAATGAAACCTAATGGACATCAGCCCATGCTGGGTGATAGTGACGATACGGATATTCGCGGCACGTTAGCGATCGGAGCTGTCCTATTCCAAAGAGCAGATTTACGTGCGCTTTCAGGAAATAATTGTCCGCTGGATATCCTATGGTATTTTGGTGAAAAGGGTATGAAAAGGTTCGAAAGCATGGAGCAAAAACTCCCTCTAGAAACGACTTATAATTTATTGGAATCCGGTATAACTATTTTCCGGTCGGGGTGGGACCTCAATGATAATTATTTGTTGTTTGATCATGGGTCAATGGGGCAAGTTAACAAAGGGCACGGACATGATGATAACTTACATATCGAACTGATGATGGAAGGCCGTGAGTTTTTAATTGATGGGGGGCGTTATACGTATTGTGAAACAGAAGAAAGAAAGTATTTCAAATGCTCACATCGTCATAACACCGTAACGGTAGATGGTCATTCGGCTTCAGATTATTTAGAAACATGGAAATGGGAGAATGCTGCTAAGCCAATAGATTATAAGTATCGATTTACAGATGCTTATCAGTATGCACAGGCAGGTCACACAGGTTTTTGGAGATTGGCGGCACCTGCTCACATAACCAGGAAAATTATTGTCCTTTCCCCTTCAAGTTATTTTGTAATAGATTGTTTTGAATCTAAAGGGCTGCATAACTATACACAGCATTTTCACTTTGGAGAACAGACTCCAGTTGAACTGCTAGAAAATAAAAGAATTATAACCACTTTTAAAGACTATAATAATATTTCGATCATACCGTTGCAAACGCCAGAAGAGGTGGGGATGGCGGAAGGGTTTACTTCCAGACATTATAATGAATTAACACAGCATCCACATGTACAATTTAAATATAAACAAAAACAAAACTTGGTAGCACCAGTATTAATACAATCTGTAACCAATCGCCACACTAATAAAGTGGTTTATAATCAACTGCCGGTTTATCACATTAACGGCTCCCCCAGAAGTAATGAGGAAGTAGTAGCCTTTAAAATAAGTGATAATAACAGAGATTATTTAATTGTTTGTTCATTAGTAGGGAGTGACAGCTTTCTTGTGGAAAACTATCAATTATGTGGTGAACTTATCTTAATTACTGATGTAAAAACTCATGGAGAAAAAGTTCATGTAATCCAATAGACTTCAAGCTATTCTTAGCAAGAAAGTAAAATTATTATGTTAGACTTGAAAGTTGATTTTACTTCTTTCTCTTTTTTCTGTATATTATGATTACTAATACGTAATTAAAAAGGATGTTCATTATGGAAACTACATTTTCAGAAAAACTGTATATAGGCGCGGAATGGTTAGTGAGATTAGCGTATTTACAAGTGCTGTTTTTTGCCTTTATGATAGCCGGTGCAGGGGTTTTTGGGCTATTTCCTTCACTTGCAGCAATGATGGCCATATCACGACAATGGTTGAAAGGAAATCATACAAGTCCGTTACACAAATCATTTTATAATTACTTCAAGCAATATTTTTTGGTTTCCAATGCATTAGGTCTATTACTCTCGTTTGCTTCAGTAGGTATAGTATTGTATATATACTGGTTTTTGCAGTTGGGAGGAATATGGTCGAATATATACATTTATATTTTATATCTATTGTTATTTATTACTATATTAGTATGGATTTACTGGTTACCAGTGCTCGTACATTTTGATATAAAAGCTAAGCAAATTTTTTAAATATGCTCTATTTGTTGGTATGATGCGTCCACATTATACATTGTTATTGTTGTTACTCATAATATCTTTGTATTTACTCAGCTTATTGATTCCAGGAATTATTCCGATTTTAAGCATAAGTTTGATTGTTGTCGGGTGGAACTTAATCATTCAGCGAGCATTCCAAAAGATTAGTGAAAAACAAAGACAAATAAAGCAAGTATAGAAAAAAGCTGATTTATTCTAGTAAATCAGCTTTTTCTATTTAAAATTGAATTTTATTTATCATTGTAAATAAATCGTGGTCATTTATAATCCGGATAACTTCCTTCGTGTTCCGCTTATCAAATTTTTTAAGAATACTGGAAATCTGTTTTTTAATTGTCTCAAGTTCTACAGACCGTTCTGCTGCTATTTGCTTTCGAGTCAAACCCTGACATAAGGATTTTAATATTTCGACCTCTGAAGGAGTCAATGTAGCAATAACTTGAAAGATGTGGGTGAAATTCTCTTCGAATTTTTTTACTCGGGCAAATTCCTCCCTTAATTTACTAGCAACAAATGGTCGAATAGGAGATGTATTTGAAGCTGCGTTTTCTATTGCTTCAATAATTTCTTCTTTTGAAGCTGATTTAATAACATAGTCGGCAATATTTGTTTGGTATGCAGAAAAAATAGAATCATTATCTTTATGTATTGTTAAAATAATAATTTTTGACTCTGGTGAGCTAAAGTTTATTTCAGAAGCTGCACGAATACCTGCCATCTTATCTTCCATTTCAATATCCATTAGGATAATATCGGGTTCTTCTTCTACAGCGAGCGCTACAGCTTCTTTACCACTTTGAGCTTCACCAACTATTGATAAATGGGGTAGTTCTCCTATGATACGTGCTAACCGCCTACGATGTGCCTCCATATCATCAACAATTAAAATAGTTAATTGTTCCATCTTTGTAGCCCTCCTTATTGAAGTGTATACAATTCCAATATGCCTGTATCTACCTATTGCGCATGTACTTTTGTTCTGCAAGTGGTATGAGAATATTAAACCGTGTTCCTTTTTCTTTATTGCTACTAAACTCTATCGTACCTCCGTGTAATTTAATAACTTTGTAGCAATAGGATAACCCGATACCCCAATTTGTTATGGAAGACTTCGTTGAAAAGAAAGGAGTGAATAATCTTTTTTTGTTTTCATTTGAAATCCCAGGTCCATTATCTTCAATAGTAACCATTCCCCATTTGTTTATCTTACTAGTTGTTATATGTATTTTACCGTCTTCATTATTAATTGCCTCTTCAGCATTTTTAATAATATTATAGATAGTCTCTTGAAGCATTTCTTGATCAATATATGCATAAAGTTGTTTTTCGCTTAAATCGCTGCCAATTTGAATTGAGGTGTGCTGTGGGTTAAACCTCTTAATTGCCAATTCTACTGGTTGATTCAGGGCTGAAAACGTTGGTGAAATTCGAAACCCGGTTAGTCTATCCAAAGCACTTTCTAAGCTTCCAGAGGACTGACGGCAAGATTCTAAAATTAGTTCCAAGCTGTAGAGAGCATCCTCATCATTATTAAACTTATTTTCTTTTAGAAATTCAGCCTCCGAGCGAATAGCAAGTAGATGGTTTTTAATAGAATGTGTAAAGCTTCTTACACCTAGAGATGCTGTATCAATATTGGTATGTGTTAATAAATTAAATTCCTTGTTAGATTTTTTTATTAAATTATATTTATAGGCATTATAGAACATAAAGAGCAAAGCTAAAGTTACGACCAACGGAAAAAGGCGAAGTTCAATAATAGTCAACTCTGGTAACTGATAGTTATTGAAGTTACTTATAAATGTACTTTTTACCAGATTGGTAGGTGCAAAGTAAAACATTAATAAATAAATAAAAGTTAGTGGAAGTAGGCTAAACAAAGTAAAAAGTGTATGATTTCTCAAAAAACGAATTTGGTAATTTTTAAAAAAATGCCAAATCAATAAGAGAAACCCTGAAAAAAGATATATGTAGTTAACCCAATGAAATAAGATGCTTCCATAGCCAGAAATAATTTTGTACATTTCCATATTATTATGTGTGTAAGCTACATTTTGCATATAAATGTTAAAACCGGGATCGAAAAATAAAAATTGAGAAAATGATAGAAACAGTATGGTGTAGAGTATGTATCTAATCTGTTTGATTTCAAACCACTTAGTAATACAAAAGGATAAAGAAAAAAGAATATAAAACAAATAAAATAATATGCTGCCGCCATTCAAGAATCTAATAAGTGCATCGGTATTGAAGTTTTGAAGCACCAGGTTACTCCACGTACCTGGATTAAAGTTAAAAAGTTGATTTAGTGTAACGTAATAAAGGTTAAATTTACTTAAATACAAAATTAAAGCAGCATAAGTAAAGACCGCACTAATAAAAATTCCGTATAAAAAAATAGCCGAAATTGTATTAATACTCTTATAAATAAATAATATCAGAAGAAATACAAGTAAGATAGCAACAAAAGTCATAAAGATACTCCTAATTTTTTAATTTTTTAGAAAAAGGGGTATAAAACTTCCCCCTTATTACATTCTTTGAAAACCCTTACAATAGATTATACATTAATAATTTTCAAAAAAACAAGGGGGTTTTGTAATGAGGAAAAAATGTTGGTCTTTAGTAATGTCATTATTAATCTTGGTAGGACTAGTGTTAACTGGGTGTGGAGATTCAGAAGAAAAGAACACTGCAAAAGGTGATTCGTCTTCTGAGGTTAATCTAAAAATGGCCGTGTTCCCTGCTGATGAGGAGACTTTTAAAAAGGCATATGAAGAATTTCATAAAGAAAATCCTAATATAAACATTGAATTTGAATCGTTTCCTCAAAAGCAATATTATGAGAAAATTCGCATCCAACTTTCCAGTGGAATAGGTTATGACTTATTTGCAGGACAAATTGACACGATGGTAGATACAGGTATTTTAGCTCCTCTAGATGAACATATAAAAGAAAGTGATATGGATGTTTCCGGCTTTGGAAACATGTATGATGCAATGAAAGTAGAAGATGAGGTATTGGGTCTTCCTTATCGAAAATCTAATTGGATGATGTATTATAACAAAGATTTGTTTGATGAGAAAGGTGTCGAATATCCAAGTGATGATATGACATGGGCTGAATTCCGTGAGTTATCTGAGAAAATGACTAGCGGAAAGGCTGGTAATAAAACTTATGGTGCTTATATCCAACAATGGCCACAAACATGGTATATGTCAGCGGTTCAAGACGGAGCTTCCATTATCGATAAAGATCTGTCACCATTCAAAGACGCATTGCAAAATAGAGTAGATCTTGAAAAAGATGGTTCAATTATGTCGTGGTCAGAACAAATTACTACTGGAGCGCATTATAACGCAGCTTTTCAAAAGGGAAATGTGGCGATGAATATTATTGGAGATTGGCATGTAGCACAGCTTCGTCAAGCAGAAGCAGATGGAGATATTTCATTTGATTGGGATGTAGTACCAATTCCTCACCCGGAAGGTGTACAAAAAAATACCACACTTGCACTTCCTGTTGGGTTAATGATGAATAAGAATACTAAGCACGAAGAAGCAGCCTTTAAAGCTTTAAAATTCTTTACGGGTAAAGAAGGAGCTAAAACTTTTGCATCTGAAGGTTATATTACCGGTTATGTAGATGATGAAATTAAAGAAGCATATCTCGGTGATGGATCACAGAAGCCTGAGAATTTACATTATTTCTTAGAAACAAAGGAATATCCAGAGTACCCAATGCTTCCTGGAGTAAAAAACATTGTTGTTCAACAAATTTACAAGCAAGAAGGGGAACTAGCATTACTCGGTGAACAAACAGTTGAGGAAACAATTAAGAAAATTGAAGAAAGAGTGCAAAGCGAGTGGGCTAGTAAATATGAAGAATAACTAGTAAAAGTTTTAAACTGAAATTGAATTAAAGTGAAAAGTTAGAGAATTTAACAGACTCAAAGGTTTGCAGACTATAGTCTTAAAGAGATTAGGCATCAGTACAATGACTTGGTGCCTAATCTTATTAGGACCAATTATTAATTATAGAATGTCTTAAATAATTTTATTAAGGAGGAAACTATGGGAGCCCCAAAGAAGAAAAAATCAAACTTTACTCGAAAGAATCGCCTTGTCGCATACGCTTTTCTTTTGCCAAATATCATAGGATTTCTCGTATTCATATTTATTCCGGTAATTGCGTCTTTCTTAATGAGCTTCACTTCTTGGAATGGTTTTGGACAAATTGAG
This sequence comes from Virgibacillus halodenitrificans JCM 12304, assembly GCF_001310895.1. Lineage (GTDB taxonomy): Bacteria > Bacillota > Bacilli > Bacillales > Amphibacillaceae > Virgibacillus_Q > Virgibacillus_Q halodenitrificans. The sequence goes on from NZ_BAZS01000020.1 coordinate 58,161, forward strand.
TTTATCGGCTTTGAAAATTACGTTAATTTAATTCATGATCCGAATTTTAGGATATCTTTTATAAACAGTATTTTGTTTCTATTAATTTCCGTTCCTATTACACTTTTTCTATCAATGGTTGCAGCAGTGGCATTAAATAAGGGAATTCGTTTTGTAAAGGTTTTTCGAACAGCGGTTTTCTTACCTTATGTTACCGCAACAGTAGCAGTAGCAGCAGTCTGGCAACTCGTTTTTAATCCAACAATGGGACCGATTAACGGTTTTCTATCAAGTATAGGAATTGATAACCCTCCTGGTTGGTTAACATCACCTGAATGGGCTTTATTCTCTGTATCGATAGTCTACATATGGCATTCTGTAGGTTACTACATGGTACTATATCTTGCTGGATTGCAGAGTATTCCTAAAAACCTATATGAAGCAGCAGATATAGATGGTGCAGGGCCTATCTCTAAATTTTTTAATGTGACGATACCGATGATGTCTCCAATAATATTTTTCACCACTATCATTGGAGTTATAAATTCATTTAAAGTCTTTGATTTTATTTTCGTACTAACTGATGGCGGGCCAGGTCGGTCAACTCATGTGTTAGTCTATGACATTTATAATACAGCTTTTAAGCAATTTGAATACGGTTATGCATCTGCAATGGCGTATGTACTATTTCTACTAATTTTAATTTTTACTTTCCTTCAATATCAAGGTCAAAAAAAGTGGAATAATTAAAAAGGTTATGTACTAACAACTACGATAATGTTTTAGGGGATGATAAATTGTGATAACCACCGGTGAAGGGAGAATGCAGGAACGTAATCATTCTTCTATGAAAATAGTTAGAAAGATTATAAGGTATGTCGTTATTATTTTGATTTCTTTAGTAATGATCTTACCATTTTTATGGATGATATCCTCATCATTAAAAGCTGAATCAGAAATCTTCGGTTTTCCAATTAAGTGGATACCTGAAATGTTTCATTGGAGTAATTATAAAGAAGTATGGACTAAAATCCCATTTCATTTATATTACTTAAATACATTAAAGATTGCTGTGTCTGCAACGGTTTTACTTGTTATTACGAGTTCTTTAGCGGGATATGTTTTTGCGAAAGTTAAATTCCCAGAGAGAGATAAATTATTTTTCCTTTATATTGCAACAATGATGATTCCTTATCAGGTTATGATGATTCCTCAATTTATGATTATGAAGCAGATTGGTTTAGTTGATTCCCATTGGTCACTTATTTTACTAGGGGCTTTTAACCCGTTTGGTGTATTTTTATTTAGACAGTTTTTTCTTTCAATTCCAGATGAGTTATTAGAAGCAGCCAGAATTGATGGGTTAACTGAATTTGGAATTTATCGCAAAATAATTTTACCTTTGTCAAAGCCAGCTATTGCTACACTTGTCATATTTTCATTTATGCACGCATGGAATGACTTTTTAGGACCATTAATTTATTTAACTTCTGATAATTTGTATACAATCCAACTCGGGATGCAGTTTTTTATCACCGAATATAATACAGAATATGCATTATTAATGGCTGCGGCTGTATCTGCAGTTGTTCCTACAATTATTGTATATTTCTTGGCACAGGACCAATTTGTTGAAGGTGTTGCTAATACTGGAGTGAAGGGCTAGGTATACTGATTTTAAAAATTAAAAGGGAGGAATTATGTGAGTAGAGCAGGTGCCTTTATAGTTGCTGTGTTAGTTTTTTACTTAGTTATATTCAACGGAAATGACCAGGCGAACGCTAAGGAGGGTACAGGTGTTGAGAATTCTGGGTTTGAGCTAACTGCACAAAAGGAAGCAAATTGGGATGATACTCGAGCAATTGGATGGAATGTATGGAAGCCAACTGGTAACCCAACTGTTTATGTAACAAATGAAGATTTCCACAGTGGAAGCTATGCACTAAAAATTGCTGCAACGAAAGAAGGCAGGGCAGCTGTTTCACAAGATGTCCAAGTAGAAGGAGGTCAAACCTATAAATTTAGCGCGTGGATAAAGACTGAAAATGTCACAAGTGAACAAGGTGCTAGATTAAGAGCAGCATACTATACTGGGAACACTCAGTTAGATCTTATTTATTCTTCAAAGGTTACTGGTACAAATGACTGGACGTATATTGAGGAAATAATAACACCACCTAAAAATGTTGATCGAATAAGGGTACAAAACTTCTTAGAGCGTGGAACTGGTACCGCATTTTTTGATGATGTCACCTTGACCAAAATAACTCCGTTAGAAAGCATTGATATTAAAGAGGACAGTGTGACGGTAGAACAGCATGAAACTATAAATCTAGATTGGTCTACCAAGCCACAACATACGAACAATAGAAAAATAGATTGGATTTCTTCTGATAATAGTATCGCTAAGGTAAAAGACGGTGTCGTGACAGGGATAAATACCGGGGAAACCGCTGTTTTTGCTGTCTCTGAAAGTGGAAATATTAAGGATTATTGTATCGTAAAGGTAAAAAGGAATCCTAAATTAGAGCCCCAGCCTATTCAGGCACTTGAGTTAACACCCGAAAAGTTAGAAATAAATGAAGGCCAATACTCCCTTCTGGATGTCACGGTAAAACCTGAAAAAGGTAAAAATGAAAATCCATTATGGGAATCGAGCAATAAAGAAGTTGCGGTGGTTCAAGATGGGTTGGTAAAGGCAGTGGGCCCAGGAAGTACTACAATCTTAATTAAGTCAGTCGACGGAAGTGTAAAGGCAGAGAGCAAAGTATCTGTTTCAGCTTATCAAGAAGATGAATTTGATGAATTAAGGTATAAATGGAATGAAAGTTTATTAGGATTAAAAGCTTTTGATGAAGGTAACACGCATATGAGTGAGATCATAGCCAATAAGACGAAAACTGCAAAAGAACTATGGATAACAATGAATAAAAATAGCGATAGGGAATATTTATGGATGGATTTGTCAAGCAATACCGATCCTGGTGATATAACATATAGCTATAGAAATCTATATAAGATGGCAGAAATGTTTGTGACGGAGAGTTCCTCTCTGTATCATAATCCTGAGCTACTAAATGATATTATTGCCGGTTTAGATTGGATGTACCAGCATCGTTATAATGCGAATATTCCAGAAGCAGGGAATTGGTGGCATTGGGAAATCGGAGCTCCGCGAGCCTTAAATAACACCACTTCTATTTTATACAACTACCTTGATTCGGAAAAGATTCAAAATTACATGTCTGCAGTAGATCATTTTCAACCTGATCCAACTAAATCAGGAGCAACTACCCCAGATAAATACAGGGAATCGCTTGGGGCGAACAGAATTGATACAAGTAAAGTAGTAGTTGTCAGGGGAATAATTGTCAAAGATGCAGCTAAGATTGCAGCATCACGTGATGCTTTAAGCCAAGTTTTTAAATATGTAATTGAAGGCAATGGGTTTTACAGAGACGGTTCTTTTGTTCAGCATGAAGATATTGCCTACAACGGATCTTACGGAATTGTTTTAATAGAAGGTCTGACAGAACTTTTCCACTTGTTGAGCAACTCAACATGGGAGGTAACAGATCCTTACGTAGAACATGTGTACAGTTGGATCAGTGAAAGTTTCGAGCCATTTATGTATAAGGGATCTTTAATGGATATGGTACGCGGCCGCGCTATATCACGAAGTTTTTTACAGGAGCACCAGGCTGGTCATACTGTAATTCAAACGGTACTGCGTATGTCGCAGTTTGCTCCCGAACCTTATGCAACGGAATATAAAAAAATGGCTAAATATTGGATCCAAGAAGATAGTCATTTGAATTACCTTACTAATTTAACCGACTTTAATGATATTAAACTTGCGGAAAAGCTATTGAAAAATGATGCGATTAAACCACGAGGAGAACTTCTTCTCCACAAGACATTTGCCAATATGGATCGGGTTGTTACGCGTAAACCTGGCTATGCCTTTGGAATCAGTATGTACTCTGATCGTATTCAAAATTACGAAGATATGAATAATGAAAACAGAAAAGGTTGGTATACCGGTGAAGGAATGACCTATCTCTATAATAATGATCTTGATCAATTTAGTGATGGTTTCTGGCCAACAGTTGATCCTTACCGATTGCCGGGAACAACAGTTGATACAATGGCACGGGCTGATGGGAGCGGAGAACATCGTTCAGACAATTCATGGGTCGGCGGTTCCACATTGGCTAACATGTACGGAACAGCGGGCATGAACTATAGCGCTTGGAATAGCTCGTTAACTGCTAAGAAATCCTGGTTTATGTTTGATGATGAAATTGTAGCGCTTGGTGCTGGAATATCAAGTAAGGAAGATCGGACTATTGAAACCATTGTAGAAAACAGAAAAATCGGTGAGGGTGGTATCAATCAATTATCAATTGATGGGGAAAAACAAGCTAATCTATTTTCCCAAACTGCAAAGAAAAATGTAAACTGGGCATTTTTAGAAGGAACTAATGCCGGGTCAGACATAGGCTACTATTTCCCTGCCGGGGGTACACTTCAAGTGAAAAAAGAGGAGCGGGAAGGTTCGTGGAGTGATATAAACTACAAAGAACCTGAAGCAACTATAAATCGTGCTTATGCTACTATGTGGTTTGACCATGGCGTGAAGCAACAAATAAAACTTATTCTTATGTATTACTTCCAAAAAGATCGGAGAATGGGGTAGCTGCATATGCAAATGACCCGGAAATAGAGATTTTAAGAAATGATGAGGCTGTTCAGGCTGTTCGGGAAACCTCAGAACAACTAATAGGGGCAAACTTCTGGAAAAATGAAAAACAAACAGCAGGAGCGTTAACAGCTTATCAGAAAGCATCCGTGACCATGAAGCATTCCGGCCGTACGTTGGATGTTTCGCTTGCGGACCCGACAATGAAAAACAGTGGTGTAATTGAATTGGAGATTGCTGAAAAGGCATATGGAGTAATAGCAGCAGACGAACGGGTTAAAGTCGAACAAATTAAGCCGACTATCCGATTAAAGGTTGATGTGAATAATGCGAAAGGGGAATCCATCCACGTTAAATTCAACACGGACTCCAAACAATCAAATCAGACAGATCAATTTGCCGTGAACTCAACTATTGTAGAAAGTGAAATGGATCCAAATAGTACGATAACTGCAAATATAGATGTGGAAAGTAAAACGGGGAAAAAAGCAGTTCTAACCTTAGCCTTTTATGATTGGAAAGGAAATATAAAGGAATATGTGAATGAGGAAATTAAAATCCTCCCAAATAATTCAAATGAATACCAAATGTCATTGAAGCTGCCTGATTATGTGTCTGGCGGGACGGTTCGAGCGTTTGTCTGGAAAGGTAAACAAATAGAAGGTAAAAATTATAAATTATTGTCTAATGTGGATGTGAATCCTGACAAGTAATAATAGATTTACGAAAGGTGATTAATATGACACGGAAACCAAACATCGTCTATTTATTTGCAGATCAATGGAGAAGACAGGCAGTAGGCTATGCAAATGAAGATCCAGTCATTACACCTAATATGGATCAATTTGCCAAGGAGAGTGTTGTGTTTACACAAGCAGTCTCCTGCTCTCCCCTTTGTTCTCCACATCGTGCTTCTATGTTGACGGGCAAGTATCCAATGGGTACAGGAGTTTACACCAATTGCAAAGTTGGTGCAGATGTGATGCTGCAGCCAAATGAAATATGTATTAGTGATGTTTTAAAACAAGCGGGATATCGAACTGGTTATATTGGGAAGTGGCACCTGGATTTACCGGAGAAAAACATTTCGGATAACCCGACTTCAGGGGCAGAAGGCTGGGATGCTTTTACACCCCCGGGGCCGAAACGGCATGGTTTTGATTACTGGTATTCTTATGGAGCTTGGGATGACCATTTAGCTCCACATTATTGGGAAGATATCCCAGAAAAAATTCAGATTAAACAATGGTCTGTCAAACATGAAACAGATAAAGCGATCGAGTATATTAGAGAACAGAATGAAACTGATCCATTTGCTCTCTTTGTCTCATGGAACCCGCCACATAGTCCATTTGATGACGTGCCGGAAAAGTACAAACAAGTTTATGAGAATAATATAAAGGATGATTTCAGAAAAAATGTAAACAAAAATTCCTTTATGGTACACACCGGTGAAGAAGTAGAAGGTGGCCCAGATCAGTTAGCCGAAAAGAGAAAAAATTACTTTGCGGCGATCACGGGAATTGATGAAAATTTCGGACGGATATTACAAGTATTGCAAGAAGAAAATCTTGAAGAGAATACGATAGTGGTCTTAACTGCTGACCATGGTGAAATGATGGGATCACACGGTTTAATGGCAAAGCATGTATGGTATGAAGAATCGATAGGGGTCCCATTTTGTATACGATGGCCAGGTGAAATTAAACCTGGTAAAACAGATGCCTTATTAAATACGGTAGACATTATGCCGACTCTATTACAGCTGGCTGATCTCGACATCCCTGCAACGGTCGAAGGAAATGATTTATCACCTGTATTGGAGAGCTATACAGACGGACCGGATAAAACATTTCTCTGTGCTTATCCTGGGAGAAAAGAGGCTATTGAGAACTTTGAACAACACGGACTGAATAATCTAGCTTATGGGTGGCGTGCTGTACGTAGCGTGGATAATTTATACGTTATTCACCGCGGTTACGCACCAGGAGAAGAAACGGTTAGACTGCTGTATGACTTAAAAAAAGATCCTTACCAGCTTAACCCACAGAAAATAATTAATTCAGATGAAAATGAACTAATCAGGGAATTGGAGCAAAGTCTGTTTACATGGTTGAGCAAACAAGGTGACCCATTTATGCAAGAGTAAGAAGGGGGGATTTACTTGCAAAAACCTAATATTCTATTAATAACAAGTGACCAACAACATTGGGACACGATCGGTGCCTTTAATAAAGAAATCTCTACACCAAACCTTGATCGATTAACAAGAGAGGGAACAACATTTAAAAGAGCATATTGTCCGAACCCTACGTGCACTCCCACTCGGGCGTCTATCATTACAGGAATGTATCCAAGTCAGCATGGAGCATGGACCTTAGGAACGAAACTACCGGAAGATATACCGACTATCGGTGATGAACTGCAAAAGGAAGGTTATCAGACTGCGTTAATTGGTAAAGCACATTTTCAACCAATAAATTCAACAGACGACTACCCTTCTATTGAATCCATGCCGCTACTACATGACCAAAATTACTGGAAAGATTTCAATGGACCGTATTACGGATTCCAACATATCGAACTTCTTCGCAATCATGCTCATGAACATTTGGTTGGTCAACATTATGTGAATTGGTTGGAAGAAAAGGGATGCATGAACTGGAGAGATTACTTCGCAGAGCCAGCTGGTAAGATGACATATGATGACAAATATAATTGGAAGCTTCCTGAAGAATATCATTATAATAACTGGATAGCTGAACGGACGAATGATTTACTGGAAAAATATAAACAAGATGAAGATCCTTTTTTCTTGTGGGCTAGCTTTCCAGATCCTCATCCACCATATTTGGTCTCAGAACCGTGGGATCGTATGTATGATCCTGATGCGTTAAGCTATCCTTCAGGAACTGCAGGGGAGCACAACAAAAATCCTAAGCATTTTCAATTAACCCAGGAAGAAAAACCAAACTTTACTGCATATGAACAAACTGGTCATATGCTTCATGGACTTCATTCACATCAATTAGAAATGGAAGAAGTCAAAAAAAATAAGGCTGTTTATTATGGCATGGTTAGTTTTATGGATAAGTATATTGGAAAGATTTTGGACCGTTTAGATGAATTAGGATTATCAGAAAATACGATTATTGTTTTCACATCGGATCACGGTCATTTATTCGGGCAACATAATATGCATTATAAAGGACCTTTTCACTATGAAGATTTGCTGAAAGTTCCCTTTCTAGTTCGCTACCCTGGTGTGGTACCAGCTGGAGAGTCTACTGAAGCCATGCAGTCACTTGTTGATCTCGCACCAACCTTTCTTAGTTTAGCTTCCATAGAGAAACCAGGTAGAATGACAGGGGTAGATCAGACAGCTACCTGGTCGGGAAAAACAGAAAAGTCTAGGGATCATATTATATGTGAAAATCGGCATGAGCCAACAAGTGTGCACTTAAAAACATATGTAAATAAAAGGCATAAAATTACGTTGTATTATAAGCAGGAATACGGCGAGTTATTTGATCTTGCCAATGACCCACAAGAGTTTGAAAATCTATGGGATAATCCGGAATATAAAGAATTAAAGAGCCAATTGCTCTTAGAATATGCATGGGCTGAATTAAGTAAGGAGCCTATGTGGATGCCAAGAATTAGTCACGCATAGTATAGATATATATTTTAGAAAGCATAAAAAGGCTCCTGTAATTCTTAAAAAAAATTATGCGAAAGTATGTCTTCTTGAATTTTATTAATTAAAATTCAAGAAGATTTTTTGGTGAGATTCCTGTTATAACTACTTATGCCTTAACGATGATAAAAGCCAATGAAAATTGAAGCAACTGCCTCTATGATTGAGCGGGATTATATAAGTTTATAAATAATTATTCATCTTAAGAAATATATTCCTTGTGGAAATGTAGCTATGTATAAACTTACTGTGGTAGAGTTAATTAAGAATAATTTACCTACACATTTACACGATGAGCAATAAAAAATAATAAGGGGGAATTCACAACTGTCAATTTAAGTATGTCCTGGGAATTATTAAATCTCCGCATATAAGTAATGAAAAGTAAGGAGTGTATTGAATGGAAATTCAGAAAGTTTACAAAAAAGGAGATAAACCAATTAATGAAGATTGTATTGTAGTGAATGAAAGAGCAAAGGTCTTCGCTGCCATTGATGGTGCAACTGGACTTGCAGGAGTACCAGGTTACCTCGCCTCTCGCACTTTGCAGGAAGAACTGGAGAAGATGAAGGTAACAGATTGTCTCTACGAATACATGAAGCAAGCTAATAAAAGGCTTGGACTTAACATGGTAAATTATTATGAAGAAAAAATAGGTTTATTGGATAACAAAAGTATAGAAGAAATTCCGAGCAAATTGCGTAGCACCTCAGGTATTGCGGCTGTGAAAATTGAAGCTAACGGAAAGGGACTGAATTATGTACATGCAGGTGATTGCATGCTTTTCCTAAAATATAAAAATGGTGAAACACAAAAGTTCACTTATGATGGGGTAAGCTATTTTGAAAACGAGGCCATCGAAGCAATGATTGAACTCAGGGAAAAGAACCCATCTATTAGTCTTAAAGAAATAGGAAATCAAATTCGCCCTATTCTGCTTGCCAACAGAGATAAACTGAATACTCCCGACGGTTATGGAATATTTGATGGAAGCGGTCAGGCTTTAAACTATATTTCATATGGAAGAATTTCACTTCAGCAAGTTCAAAAGATTTTGCTTGTCAGTGACGGTCTATTATTACCTTCCAAAGGAAATGAAAGAGACGAGTGGCTGCAAACTGCTGAACTGGCATTTCGCCAAGGACTTAATTCCTTACTGGAAGAAGTCGAAAGTAGGGAAGAACAAGACGAAGAGTGCAGAGTGTATCCTCGAATAAAAACGAGGGATGATAAGACGGGGATTTTAATAGAGTTAAGTTAATATATCTAAGAAAACCTTTACATTATTAAAAAAATGTTTTATACTACATTTAAAGTGGTTATAACCACTTAGTGTTTTTACTAGGGAGGTGTGTAACAGGAATTGGATAAAAAAAGTAGAATCCCCCTTTATTTACAATTGATGGACGAGCTAATTAGGAAAATTAATAATAAAACTTATCAGGAGAATGAAAAGCTGCCTTCTGAACGGGAATTATGTGAAATTTATGATTTGAGCAGAATTACCGTAAGACAAGCGTTGCAGGAACTGGAAAGAGAAGGATATATATATAAACTCCATGGTAAAGGTACTTTCATTTCATCTAAAACATATAATCAGAAGTTGGTTCAGTTATACAGCTTTACAGAACAAATGAAAATGTTAGGAAAGAAACCTACAACCAAAGTAATCACTTTTCAACAAATTCCTGTTGATGACCGCTTGGCTGAAAAGATGGAACTGCAGCCTATGGATGAAGTGTTTCAAATTGTCCGGCTACGTTTAGCCGATGAAGAACCTTTAATGTATGAAACCTCCTATATTCCTAAGAAGCTTTTTCCAAAATTATCGAAAGAAACGTTAGAAAACAGACCAATGTATGATATTTTTCAAGAAGATTATCAAGTTGGTGTTACGAAAGCCAGAGAACATTTTTCAGCCACTACAGTTCGGCAAGAAGAAGCATCTTTTCTGGAAATGACAAAGGATCAGTCAGCAATGCTTATTAAACGCTATGCTTATCATCAAAAGAATTTGATTGAATATACAATTAGTATTGCGCGGGGCGATAAGTTTGATTATACAGTAGAATTAACTTAAAAACTCTATTAAACAATAACATATTAGTAGAGTTTTTTAATACACTAACTGGTTATGACAACATAACCTTTAATAATGAGAGGAAGTGTAATTAAATGTTTAATTTAACATCTGATGATATGAAGGATAGAGGTGCTACTCATACAGCCTCAGAAATTCACCATCAGCCAGAGGTTTGGAAGGAATGGGTAACTGAATTCTTTAAGAATAAAGAGAGATATAACGAGTTTTTAGAATCAATTTATCAAAGGCATGCTAAAGTACGCGTTATTTTAACAGGCGCTGGAACCTCCGCTTTTGTTGGAGATACGCTAGCACCGGAACTAAATAGATTGAATAAGGACCACATCCATTTTGAATCGGTACCTACTACAAATATTGTGTCAAATCCAACTGCATATTTACAGAGTGAAACGCCTACTATTATGGTCTCCTTTGCACGTTCAGGTAATAGTCCTGAAAGTGTTGCTACAGTTGAACTGGGGCAGAAGCTGATTAGTAACTTCTATCAGGTCGTAATTACTTGTAATAAAGAAGGCCAGCTAGCTCAGAATATCCGCAATGACAATAATAGTATTCTATTGCTTATGCCTGAAAAATCTAATGATAAATCATTGGCAATGACAAGTAGCTTTTCAACAATGATGTTGGCAGCATATCAACTATTTAATCCGCAACCATTTACGGGAGAAGAAACAACAAAAGTTATTTCAAATGCTGAGCAGCTTAGAGAAAGTGTCGCTGATCAAGTCGATGATATTTTAAACTTCGATTTTAATCGGATTATTTACTTAGGTTCTGGTTTATTAGGGCAGCTTGCTCATGAAGCATCTTTGAAAATGTTAGAGTTGACAGCTGGCAATGTAGTGGCATTATATGAATCTTCTTTAGGCTTCCGGCATGGACCTAAATCTATTGTGAATAACCAATCACTCGTTGTTGTTTTCTTATCTAGTAATGCATATACCCGCAAGTACGATATGGATATATTGAAAGAGCTTGCTAGCGCAAATAATGGGATGAAAGTAATTGCCGTGACTGAAAAAACAGATGATGAAGTGAAGAAACTGGCTGACTGGGTTATTAGCGTAAACTTTAATGGCGAAACTTTAGCGACAGATTTGGAGCTTGGATTCTTATACATTATGTTTGCACAAGTATTAGCAACTAAAAAATCAATGAAGCTCGGTATTACTCCTGATAATCCTAGCCCGGATGGTACGATAAATAGAGTAGTACAAGGTGTAACCATCTATGATTATGAAGGATAAACAATTAATCTATTTATATAAAAGAAGGTTTGATATCAATGGATTACATTATAAAAGCAAGTCGATTTTTACTTGAAAACGGTGAAAGAACAGATAGCTACTTAGCTATTAAAGATCATAAGTTTGCCGGATTTGTTGATGAGGTTCCAAATGGTGTGGAAATAAAAGACTGGGGCGACAGTATTGTGGCTCCGGGATTATTTGATACACATATACATGGGATTGCCGGGTTTGACATTATGGATGGCACGCAAGAAGCTGTTCGTAATATATCTGAAGAGATTGCAAAAATAGGTGTAACTCGGTTTCTACCTACGACGTTAACTTCCTCCAGAGCTGATTTAGAGAAAGCTATCATTGCTGTTAGACAGGCAGTTGTAGAAGGGTTGCCAGGTGCTGTTTCAGAAGGGATTTTTCTAGAAGGTCCTTATTTCACGGAAAAGCATAAAGGGGCACAGAATCAAAGTTACTTTACTGATCCCTCTCTTACAGAGTTTGAACACTGGCAAGAGTTAGCTGAAGGTTCAATTGTAAAGATAGCACTTGCTCCGGAAAGAGAAGGGGCTGAGCAATTTATTCAGACGGTTACGAACTCTGGGGTGTTGGCTAGCATTGCTCACACAGATGCGAGCTATACATGTTGTGTAGATGCTGTGGAAGCAGGTGCCCGAAATTTTGTACATCTATTTAATGGAATGTCGGGCTTACATCACCGAGAACCAGGAGTTGCAGGAGCAGCACTAACTCTTGCAGACACGTATGCTGAGATTATCTGTGATGGTTTCCATGTCCATCCCGAAGTAGCATCGGTGGCTTATCAATTAAAAGGGAATAAGCTGCAACTGATTACGGACTGCATGCGAGCCGGATTGATGCCTGATGGTAAGTACCATTTAGGTGAGTTTCCTGTAGTGATGCAAGATGGAGTTGCTCGTACAGAAACGGGATCACTTGCTGGAAGCACCTTACGTTTAATTGACGGAGTGCAAAACCTTTCACAATGGACTGGAAAGAATCTAAGTGAAATCTGGCATCTTGGTAGTCTTTCCCCTGCCAAAAGTCTTAATAAGGATAAACAATTAGGAAGTATTCAATCAGGAAAATATGCAGATTATGTTGTTTTGAGTCCTAGTATGGAAGTAATCATTACTGCAGTTAACGGAGAGATTGTGTACGAAAAATAATATAAAGAGTAAGGAGAAATAAAACCATGAAAAGTGAAGCTAAAATAGCTCGTTTAAAAAAACTAACGAATGAGAACGGATATTTCAGTGCATTGGCTATTGACCAAAGAGGAGCATTGAAACGGATGATGGGCGACGATACCACGAAAGAACAAATCGAAAGCTTTAAGTCACTTGTATCAGGTAATCTTACTAAGTATGCATCTGCGATTCTATTAGATCCGGAGTACGGCTGGCCGGCAGTGAATGAGAAGGATGCAAATTGCGGTTTGCTTGTTGCTTACGAAAAAACGGGTTATGACACTACCGAACCTGGGAGATTCCCAAGTCTTCTGCCTGAATGGTCTGTTAAGCGTTTAGTAGAAAAAGGTGCAGACGGTATTAAGGTACTAATCTATCATGATATCGACGATTCAAGTGATATTAATGAAAAGAAAGATGTATTTGTAGAACGGATTGGATCAGAATGTAAAGCAGAGGAAGTACCTTTTTTCCTTGAAATTATTACGTATGATGAAAACATTTCTGACGCTAAAGGTTTAGAATATGCAAAAGTAAAGCCTCGAAAAGTTATTGAGTCAATGAGGCATTTTTCTCAAGCGCGTTTTGGTGTAGATGTACTTAAAATGGAAGTTCCGGTAAATATGAACTTTGTAGAAGGATACGCTGAAGGGGAGGTAATCCATACACAAGAGGAAGCTGCTAACTACTTTAAGCAACAAAGTGAAGTAAGTGATATTCCTTATATCTTTCTAAGTGCTGGTGTAAGTGCAGAATTATTCCAGGAAACATTGAAATTTGCAAGAGAATCTTCAGCTTCCTTCCATGGCGTATTATGTGGAAGAGCAACTTGGAGCGGTGCAGCACATCGTTATAAAGAAGAAGGTACAAATGCTGCTGAACAGTGGTTGCAAAAAGATGGTAAAAACAATATTACTGAATTGAACGCAGTGCTCGATCATACGGCTTCCAGCTGTGGCTACTAATTTGATCGGACAATAAGGAGGAATGATTCTGCTTGATTTTAACAATAACTTTGAATCCTTCAGTAGATATTAGCTATCACCTTCCAGCCGAGTTCAAGCTGAATACGGTAAATCGTGTTAACGAGGTCTCCAAAACAGCTGGGGGAAAGGGATTAAATGTTACAAGGGTATTGAAGCAGCTTGGTGAAGATGTTGCTGCCACTGGTTTCCTTGGTGGCAATCTAGGTGAATTCATCCATGAAGAAATAAAAAAGATGAATGTCCATGATCTTTTCGTTCCTATTGCTGGTCAGACAAGAAACTGTATTGCTATTCTTCATGAAGAACAGCAAACAGAAATATTGGAAAGTGGACCGGAAATCTCTCCAGAAGAGGCCGTTTTATTCCTGGACAAGATGGAAGAATATATACATCAAGCTGACTATATTACTATATCAGGAAGTTTGCCGAAAGGATTAGAAGCCAGTTATTATAATAATGTATTAACCATTACTGGAAAAACGAAGACCCCAGTACTGCTAGATACAAAGGGGGAATTGTTGAATCGGGTGTTGGAAAATGATATTAAGCCTTTTCTAATAAAACCGAACCAGTCGGAATTAGCTGACTTAATCGGAAGAAAATTGACCACTGAGGTGGCTGTGGCTGAAGCTCTGCAGAGAGATGAACTCCGAGATATCCCATGGGTAGTGGTTACCATGGGTGCAGACGGAGCAGTTGTTAAACATATGAATAAACTTTACTATGTACAAATCCCGAAAGTAAAGGCGGTTAACCCAGTAGGATCAGGGGATTCTGTCATTGCGGGCTTTGCTTCCGGATTAGCAAGAAATCTTAAGGGTGAGGACCTGATAAAGTATGGGCTAACCATGGGGGTTTTGAATGCTATTCAAGAAAAAACAGGCCACATTGATTCAACAAAGATTGATGGGTGCATGAAGGAAATAAAAGTAGAAGAAATGAATATTTAATATAATATTAATAGAAAAAAGAGCAGATCAGGTGTTACTGAAATCTGCTCTTTTTTATTTTTAACTAAACATATTAATCGTTGTAATGATAATTGGCATTGCAAATACATCAATTAAGAATGCTCCAACAATTGGCACTACTAAAAATGCTTTGCGTGATGGTCCAAATTTACTTACAATTGCATCCATATTTGCAATGGCATTAGGTGTTGCACCAAGTCCATGACCGGTGAAGCCACCGACCATTACTGCAGCATCATAATTTTTACCTAATAAGCGGAATAAAACAAACACACCAAATAGAGCGATAAAAATTACTTGCACAAGCACAATGACGAGTAATGGCAAAGCAAGATTAGCAACTTCCCATAATTTGATGCTCATCAAAGCCATTGATAGGAAGATACCCAAAGTTATGTCCCCAATGATGCTAATACTCTTCATTTGAATTATTTCGCCATTAATTCTATCCAGTATATTTCTAACGATAACAGCAATAAACATGGCACTCACGTAGTTTGGTAAAGCAAAACCAGATAATTGTGTAAATAAATCTCCAACATAAGAGCCTACAGCCATACATAACGTAATAATAAAAATTTGCGTCATAAAGGTTCTTGATTCTAATTTCTTATTTTCCGAGTTCCCCAGGACAGGATTTTCCATTTCATGTTCCGTTTCGGATGGTTTAAGATCATATTTATTAATGAGATATTTTACGATAGGACCGCCGATTAACCCACCAGCTACCAAACCAACAGTCGCAGCTGCTAAACCAACCGATAACGCAGAATCTACGCCCATTTCTTCTATTGTTGTCCCAAAAGCAGTAGCAGCACCATGTCCACCTTCCATGGAAACAGCACCAACAACTACCCCGATTAATGGCTCAATATGGAGCAATTTTGCAAAAGAGATACCTATGATACTTTGAACAAGTGCTAAAAAACCACATGCCAGCCAGTAAATTACTAATAATTTACCACCTAATTTAATTAACCCAAAGCTTGCTCCTAATCCTACTGTAGTGAAGAAGGTAAGCATAAAGAGTCCTTGTAATGAAGTATCTAAGGTAACATCAACTAAATTTAATGTCTTTAGTAAGGTAGCAAGGATAGCAAATAGAAGCCCACCTACTACAGGGGCTGGAATACAAAAACGATCTAATAAGCCAATTTTAGAATTTAAATATTTTCCTATCATAAAAACAGCTACAGCTAAGAAGATGGTAGTTACTTGATTTAGTTCTAAGATCATATTTTCGCCTCTTTTCTTTTTCTAGGTGTATATAAAGTGTTTGATTCATTTGTAGTAATCCTCTTTGATGAGAGGCATTTACATGCAGAATGAAATACGTTGTGTTTTATTTATGGAAGTGGTTGATTACTTCTGCTACCAAATATGCTCCCAATTTTACGGTTCTTCCGTCCATATCTAAATCGGGATTCACTTCAGAAATGTCAAAGCTAAGAACATTATTTTTGGCTGCAATGTAGCGTAACAAGTGACGTACTACTTTAGGTTCTAATCCAAAAGGTGAAGGGGCACTTACACCTGGCGCGGCACTTGCAATGATAGAATCTGTGCATAATGTAACAATAATGTGGTCATATTTTTTGGTGAAGAGATCAATCTGTTGAAATGTATTCTTATAATTATCTGTAGTTACGTCTTCTTCAAGAATATATTCACAGTTGTAATCGTCTGCAGTTTTAAAAAGTTCTTTGGTGTTTCCGAATTCTTGAATACCAATGCACAAATAACCTGCATGTTTGTCTTGCTCCAAAATTTGTTTAAACATAGTACCAGAGGTAGGTTTTTCTTCGCTCCTCATATCAAAATGGGCATCAATATTTATAATCCCAATTGACGATCCATGTGATACGTGTTTTCGGGCACCTAAATAGTGACCATATAATGTTTCATGTCCTCCTCCAAAAATAATTGGTGTCCGTCCTTTTTGGTACAGCATTTGAATTGCGTTCCCGAGCTCCGCTTGCGCAGCTTCCAGTTGGTTTCCTTCACAAGCAATATTGCCGACATCTTCTATTTTTACCTCTTCGTGGAACTGAAGCGGGAGGGAAGCCATAGCTTTTCGAAGTGCATTAGGTGCTTTTCTGGCGCCAATACGCCCTTTATTCCTTCTAACACCTTCATCGCTTTCGAATCCAATAAATGTAAAACCGCTTTCAAAATCAATCGGTTCGTTCTGAGAACGTTTGAGGATAACCTGATGTAACCGAAAGGCATCTCTGTTTATATCATCATCTATTCTTCCAGACCAATAATGTTCCTCTGGTTCTGTATACATGAAAAGCACTTCCTTTCTGGAATTATCAAAAAACTTCTTATTTTTATTTTATAATAGTTTTGTATATAATTACTAATACTCATTTTTAATTGTTCTATAAATAAAAACTATAGGAAGGGAAATTATTCCATGTATTTACGGGAACTATATTATTTTGTAACGATTGTGGAAGAATCTACATTTACAGCAGCTGCAGTAAAGCTTCATGTAACTCAACCCACATTAAGTGCGACTATAAAGAAATTGGAAAGCCGCTTGGAGTTGCGCTTATTGGACAGAACTTCAAAAGAAATTACGTTAACAAAAGAAGGATCTATTTTATATAAAGAGGCCAAAAAGTTACTCATTCACTATGATCATGTATTTGAAGAAATGGATCGATTAAAAAAAGACGGACCATTAGAAATAGCCATCGGTTCAATTGAATCTGCTAAATTTTGGTTGCCGGAAGTTCTTGTTGGTTTTAAGGAGCTATATCCAGATATTTATTTGAAAATCTTTGATGTGTTGGGTCAATCAGACGTAGAAAAAGCTTTAAACAGTTTTGAGATTCACCTTGCGATTACAAACCAATATGTTGCACACCCTGAAATTGAAGTTGTACCTCTGTATGAAGAGGAATTGGTAGTACTTCTTCCAGGGAAGCACGAGCTAGTAAGTAAGGAATTTTTAACAGTAAGAGATTTACAGACAATCCCATTCATATTGTGTAAGGAAGGCTTCCAAACAAGGCAGGATGTAATAAATGCTTTCCGGAAAAAAGGAATTAAGCCTGCTGTGCAATTTGAAATAGAGAGATTTGAAACAGCATGCAGTTTAGTAGAAAAAGGGTTAGGAAGTACAGTAGTACCACAGAATTATATAAGTGAGGATTCACTTAGAAATATGAGTGTTAAACGATTAAAAGATCCAGTGCTTTCGAGGACTGTCTATTTAGCGACAAATAAGAACAGATACTTGCCGCCTATTGCTACACGCTTTATAGAGGATGTTCACAGCTACTTTAAAAAAGTTTAATAAGAAGGTATGAATAGACCTACAAACCATGGTCCTATTATATAGTAGCCAATTGCTTAATTTGGCGAATCCGCTTTCATCAATTAGGGCAAACAGATTGACAACCATATGAAAATAAGGTAAATTTAAAAAGTCGAATGTTTTTATAGATATTAAAAATAAAGTTCGGTTTTAGGAGTGTTATAAATGGAAAAAGTTTTTGATTATGAGGATATTCAATTAATTCCACGAAAATGTGTGGTAAATAGTAGGTCAGAGTGTGATACAACTGTTAAATTGGGTGGTTATACATTTAAGTTACCTGTTGTACCAGCAAATATGCAAACAATTATAGATGAAAATATAGCTATAAATTTAGCTGAAAATGGTTACTTTTATATCATGCATCGTTTTCAACCGGAAACGAGAGCAGCATTTATAAAGGACATGCAAGCTAAAGATCTGATTGCTTCAATTAGTGTAGGGGTTAAAGAAGAAGAGTATGCATTTATTACAGAACTGGCAGAACAGAAGCTTGTTCCAGAATTTATTACTATTGACATTGCCCATGGTCACTCAAATGCAGTAATCAATATGATTCAGCATATCAAAAAGCATTTGCCTGAGAGCTTTGTTATTGCAGGTAATGTGGGTACACCGGAAGCAGTATGGGAGCTTGAACATGCTGGCGCTGATGCTACAAAGGTTGGTATTGGTCCTGGTAAAGTATGTATTACAAAGATAAAGACTGGATTTGGTACAGGTGGATGGCAGCTCGCAGCAGTTAGATGGTGTGCAAAGGCAGCCACAAAACCGATTATTGCTGATGGCGGAATTCGTACACATGGTGATATTGCGAAATCTGTTCGGTTTGGTGCAACAATGGTTATGATTGGTTCTTTATTTGCTGGTCATGAAGAATCTCCTGGCCAAACGATTGAGAAAGACGGAAAAGTGTATAAAGAATATTTCGGTTCCGCATCGGAGCACCAAAAAGGTGAGAAGAAGAACGTTGAAGGTAAAAAGATGTATGTAGACCATAAAGGACCTTTAAAAGATACGTTAATTGAAATGGAACAAGATCTGCAATCCTCTATCTCTTATGCTGGAGGAACAGACTTAGAAGCAATTCGCAGAGTAGATTACGCAATTGTTAAAAACTCTATTTTTAATGGAGACAAAGTGTATTAATATGTATAAAAAAACAGGCTGGCACATGCACAGCCTGTTTTTTCTCGTTAGTAATGAAAAGTTTTAAATTAATTCGCAAAATATATAGAATGCGAAGTAACTTGGTTGTTTGTAAATGACCGTTTCGGAAAAAACACTTCGCTTTCCGTGGGCAACGCTTCAGCTTCCTCGGAAGAAAACCACTTCCTGTGGGATCTTCAG
>NZ_BAZS01000021.1 GCF_001310895.1 Virgibacillus halodenitrificans JCM 12304
ATAAAATAGGGCTGATACGATATGTATCAGCCCATTTCATGTAATTAACCCTTTGCTTCTTCTTTTTCTTCTTCTTTATCGAACATGCCTTCAAACTCATCGATTTTTACATCTACTTTAGCATCATCAATTAACTTATTAATTTTCTCTTGTGCTTTAGTTGGATCTACTTTTTCGTTAAGAATCTGGCGACGGATATCATCTTTTACATCTTTGTATTCGCCAACTGAATCTTCTTTTTCTCGTTTGTCATTTAGCTTAATAATATGGTAACCGTGTTCTGTCTTAACTGGATCACTTACTTCCCCTTTTTCCATGCTGTATACAGCATCTTCAAATTTAGGAACCATTTGACCAGTAGAGAACCATCCTAAATCTCCGCCATTTTCAGCAGAACCATCTGTAGAGTATTCCTTTGCAAGCTTAGCGAAATCTCCACCATCATCAAGCTTCTTCTTTACTTCTTTGGCAGTTTCTTCATCTTCTACGAGAATATGCTGTGCTTTTAACTCTGTTTTCATACGATCATATTTTTCTTTCATTTCTTTTTCACTAATATCTACACCATCAGCAAGTGCCTTCTCTTGTAATAAGGAGACACGTAATACTTCTTTAAATTGGTCTTCATCCTTAAACCCTTGTTGTTGAAGTGCCATTTCAAATTGGTCGCCTAGTTGATCCTTCATTTTTTTCAGTTCTTTGTCGACTTCTTTATCACTAACGTCATACTTGTCCTCCAGTACTTTAACAGTAACCATTTCCTGAAGTACATTTTCCCCATTTCTTTCTTTTAATTCTTGATAAAAATCTTCTTTGGATATATTTCCTGCACTAGTTTCTACGACTGTTTTTGAATCTGATCCATCAGAGCTGCACGCTGCTAATGAAAACACTCCTGCTGTTAATGTTACAGCGATTACTAATTTTTTCATCTAAACACTCCTAATCATATTGCATATGTAATATGCTATTGATAAATATACCATATTATGGTGTGAAAAACATAGTCCTATGTTACTTTTAAGGTCGTCTTATTCATGCTATATCATTGCGTTCAGAACACGAACATATGAGCATACAAGAAGTACGACTACCATTACATTAATTACTCGAAAGACCTTATTCTGCTTTAACGTCTCCAGTTCCATTTTTACACAAAATTTATGAGTTAATGCATTAAATATAAATAAAATAATCATTGCATAGAAAAGAAAAAGTATAAAGATAAGAAAACCCCCTTCTGTCTACATTATCTCTTTATGATTACACAGTATATTTTTAACTTTATCAAAAGATTAGGATGATGAACAGTATTTGATAAATATTTTCTGTTAAATAAGAAAAAGGATCTGGTTTAATGGACCAGATCCTTATGGGTGAGGAGCTTTTATTAAAATATCAAAACCATCGGCACTGTTTTCAATATATGCTTCCTTTGGTGCTTTAATAATATGAATCATATAAAGATAGTCTATAAAAGAAATTCCAATATGGGCTGCAGTAAATAACAAAATATAAACGGAATAATCTTTAAATATATAGCTAGCGACAATGCCCGGCACAGTAACAAAGATAGTCGGCGTAATTGCGACAAGCAGTGAAACTTTCTTTGTTAAATGCAATTTCGTATAATAGGTAAAAACAGGTAAAATAGTTTTTTTTCGTTTATTTATAATTTTTAATCGCTTATTCATAAAAAACAATGGTAAAATATGCATAAACGAGTGAATGGTTGGTAAGACAATCAACCCTACTAAAAGGGGAAATAGACCTATATCATTTACATGTGTACTACCTTGAATAATCGAGATTGGTACATAGAGAAATATAAACGACAACAGACCGATCAAAAATGAGACAATATTTATTCGGTTTGTTCCAAATTCTTTTGTAAGATTAATTGATTTCCAGCAGTTCATTTTTGACCCCTCCATTTCATTCTCTGATGTTTAATCCATATGAATGATAGTATGATTACATTAAAAAATCAATAGTTTTTTATAAACTTTTTTATAAAGATTTTTTAAAGTATTTTATATAAAAAATGAAGGGCTTAAAAATAGGAATGAAAAAGGGGGCTATTAGTTGATGTGCAAGGGGTTGGCGGAATTCCATCTTAGCCTGATTTCAAGAATAATTGATATGAGAAAATATCCGTTTACAAGATTGATTATGGAAAGAAATATAACGAATCCGGAGTATACAGAATTAATTAAACTGTTGGAAGGTTTAGATGACATTTATCATAGTCAGAGAGAAGAGGGTCTGCTTGATTTTAGTTCTTTACTTATTCAATTTGCAGGAATGCTAAATGAAAAATTGGAACCAACAGAGACTATTTATGCTTTAAGTCAAGAGGGAATATATAAGGACCTAGTGAATGAATTTATAAAAATTATTCAACAGGAAGAAAACAAATATAAACGAAGATGACCATCTTTTTACTTAATCAAGGAGGTCATCTTCGTTTTTTACTGGGCAATAAAATATGAACCCTTTTGGCTTTACACTGTTCATAGATGTACATGACAATATCTAGCTCCACCGGCCCACTTCAAGATATTAAGCAATAAAAGATCGCTATTATGAATAATGCTTAACCATGTAGGGAGAAGCAAGGCGCCTGTTCTTTTCATTGAGGATGTATAAATGCAATAAATTAATGTAATTGGAAGTTATTATTAATGTTTATAATAGGTGTACAAGTTTTGCTGGAAACCAACTTCCTCATTCCAACATTCCTTATTATTGCTTCATATTGTTAAAAAGCCCCTCGATTTGCACATGAAAATTTATAATTTCATCAAGTTTTTTATTAAGCTTTTCTTTTTCCTTACTAATGGCCGCTTTTTTTGGTGAATCAATCTCATGCCGAATTTCCATAAGCGTATCCTTATGATGATTTGTTGAATCCAGCCACTTACTAATATAAATGGTAGAAAATGATTTGTATAGTTGAGAGTTAGCTTCGTATAAGTCTTTCCTCACCCCTTTTTTCCATACTCGGGTAACCAGATTTAAATCAAAAAGACTGCGTATACTTGTGCTCATGGAGGTTTTGCTTTTACCAAGTGCCTCGCTCATCTCATCCAAAGTGAGTGGGTCATCCGTAAGATATAAATAAACAAAAAGACGGGATTCAAGTGGGGTTAAACCAAATAACTCAAGCGTCTTTGAAAATTCTATTATCATCTTATTCATTACTTCTTCAAGTTGAGAATCCTTCATATAATCCCCCTAAAACGTTGATATTTCAAGGTTACACTAAAAGAATAACTTTTAAAAACAGGTAAATAGGTAGTATTTGGGAGAAAATAAGAGTTATTTAAAGCATATGCCGAATTTAGTACGTACAGTATAAACTGTACGTAATTTATAAACAAAATCAATAGAATTTAAAGTTTGTGCAGTTCATATAAATCATTTATAGTTATATAGTACATTCTATGGATGTTCGTTTACATATCATCTATGAATCTACGAAATATATCCTGTGATTAACATATTACGTGTTAATACTGATAAAAAAGTAGTAGTGCTATTCGCATAGATAACAAAAAAAGAGAGGTGAAAGTTTTGCCGGTTATTGAAGCCAAGAATTTATCTAAGGTGTTTGGGAAAAACCCAAAGCAAGCATTAAAATTACTAGATAAAGGATATTCAAAAGAAGATATTTTAAAAGAAACAGGTAATACAGTTGGCGTAAATCGTGCCTCATTTTCCGTAGAGGCAGGGGAAATTTTCGTTATTATGGGGCTCTCTGGAAGTGGGAAGTCCACGTTGGTACGCTTATTAAACCGTCTTATAGAACCAACAGAGGGAAATATCCTAATAGATGAGCAAGATCTGGCAACGATGGATAAGAAATCCTTAAGGAACGTGCGTAGAGAGAAGTTAAGTATGGTATTTCAAAAATTTGCTCTATTTCCACACAGAACAATCTTACAAAATGCAGAGTTTGGGTTAGAAATTCAAAATGTAGCCAAGGAAGAAAGGGAAAAAAAGGCAAAAGAAGCACTTGAAATGGTTGGTTTAGGAGAATACATTCATCAGACTCCCGGCCAGCTTTCGGGTGGAATGCAACAACGAGTTGGTCTAGCTCGTGCGTTAGCGAACGATCCGGAAGTACTGCTAATGGATGAAGCATTCTCAGCATTAGACCCACTCATACGAAAAGAAATGCAGGATGAGTTAATTGACTTACAGTCTACCATGAAAAAACAATTGTTTTTATTACACATGATCTGGATGAAGCTCTTCGATTAGGTGATCGGATCGCTTTGATGAAAGATGGTTCAATTGTACAAATTGGTACACCGGAGGAAATCTTAGTAAACCCTGCAAATGATTATGTTGAAAAGTTCGTTGAGGACGTAGATCGTTCCAAGGTATTAACTGCACAGCACATTATGAAAAGGCCTGAAACTGTTAATTTGGATAAACACGGTCCAAGAGTAGCTTTGGAGCGAATGAGAGAAGAAGGTTTGTCCAGTATGTACGTCATTGATAGTCAAAGAAATCTTAAAGGCTATATAACTGCAGATGATGCTTCAGAAGCTCGGAAAAAAGAAATAACGAGTTTAAAAGAGATTCTAAAGAATGACATACCGCGAGTAGAAAAAGATACCTCCATGAATGATATCTTTAGTATTATTCACGATTCACCTATTCCAGTAGCTGTTGTAGAAGATGGAAAGTTAGTAGGGATTATTGTGCGCGGTGCTGTTATAGCGGCACTTTCTCAGGATGGCGAGGTGAATTTAGATGCTGAATAATATGTTGGACTTTATCCCAGAGATAGCTATTGCTGAGGGAACAGAAAAGCTTACGGACAGTATTACAGAAACTTTTTCCTTTTTATTTGAACCAATTAAGGAACATTTCGGAAGTTTGATGGAGTGGACCTCAGAAACGTTAAGTGTTATACCTCCTGTAATTATTATCATCATTGTTGCACTTCTGGCGTTTTTCCTGACTGGAAAGAAGTTTGGTTTAGCTGCATTTAGTGTTGTAGGTCTCTGGTTAATTTATAACCAGGGTCTATGGGAACAATTAATGAGCACCTTTACACTGGTGCTATTATCAAGTATTTTATCAGTGATTGTTGGTGTGCCTGTAGGTATTCTTATGTCGAAATCTAAAATAGCTGAAGCAATTATTACACCAATTTTAGATTTTATGCAGACAATGCCTGCGTTTGTTTATTTGATTCCAGCTGTAGCATTCTTTGGTATTGGTATGGTACCAGGAGTTTTTGCATCACTGATTTTTGCAACACCACCAACTGTAAGATTTACTAACTTGGGTATACGGCAGGTATCTCGTGAATTGGTAGAAGCATCAGACGCATTTGGAAGTACTGGTTCACAAAAGTTATTTAAAGTTGAACTACCTATGGCAAAACAAACAATTATGGCCGGTATAAACCAAACAGTTATGCTTGCACTTTCCATGGTGGTTATTGCGTCCATGATTGGAGCGCCAGGTTTAGGGCGAGAGGTTCTTTCTGCCTTACAACGTGCACAAGTAGGTTCAGGATTTGTCGCTGGGATTGGAATAGTAATTCTGGCAATTATTATTGATCGATTTACACAAACAGCAAATTCCAAAAAAAATTAATGAATAACTTTTAATTAAATGGTTGAAAAAAGAGTCTTCAAGAATTAAGAGAAACTCACACCTATTAATTAAAAGATTCTATAAAAAATATCGAAGGGGAGTAATTAGTAATGTTTAAATTTGACTGGAAAAAACTCGGTATTGCTGCTGGATTGTCTTTATCATTAGTAGCAGCAGGATGCGGATCAGATGGAGAAGGATCAGAGGATTCTGCTGATAGTGGTTCATCTGATGAAAAAAATAAAGAAATTGAACTAGCTTATGTGGAATGGGATACAGAAGTAGCTTCCACCAATGTGGTAAAGCAAGTACTGGAAGATGAAGGCTTTGATGTAACGATCACACCGCTTGATAATGCGGTTATGTGGCAATCTGTAGCAAACAATGAAACAGATGGAATGGTTGCAGCATGGTTACCTGGTACTCATGGTGATCTATATGAACAACATAAATCTGATTTAGAAGATCTTGGAGCAAACTTGGAAGGTGCTAAAATAGGTATGGTTGTGCCTGAGTATATGGATGTAAGTTCAATCGAAGATCTTAGTGATGAAGCAGACAAAACAATTACTGGAATTGAACCAGGTGCAGGAGTCGTGAAAGCAACTGAGAAAGCAACTGAAGAGTATGATAATTTAGCTGACTGGGAAGTTAAAACATCTTCTAGTGGTGCAATGGCAACTGCTTTAGGTGAAGCTGTTGAAAATGAGGAAGACATTGTAGTTACTGGTTGGTCCCCACACTGGAAATTCCAAAAGTATGACCTTAAATACTTGGAAGATCCAAAAGGAGTTTATGGCGAAGCAGAAGAAATTAAAACAATGGTACGTAAAGACTTAAAAGAAGATATGCCAAAGGCTTATAAGATCTTGGATGCGTTCCATTGGGAGCCGGCTGATATCGAAAGTGTTATGCTAGATATCCAAAATGGAACAGATCCTGAAGAAGCTGCTGCAAATTGGATTAAAGATAATCAGGATAAGGTTGATGAGTGGGTAAAAGCAGCTGAATAATATACATGGTACAAAATATCAAGGCCGGATAAACGAACATATCATTTATCCGGCCTTGTCTTACATAAGAAAAGAAGGAGTGGAGTAAATTAGATGATAAAAAGTAGTTGGAAATTAACATTTATCACAATAAGCATTGCTTTTCTATTTGTTTCGTCTGCTTGTGGTTCAGATGAAAAAGATAGTGCCAGCAATGATGGGGCTGACTCAAATGAAGAAACGAACTATAGTGAAGAAGTGAATTATACGATTACTGGAATTGAGCCAGGTGCTGGTATCAGTGTAACTACTGACAAAGCAATTGAAGAATATGATTCTTTAAAAGGATGGACTGCTAATTATTCTTCCACTGCAGCTATGGCATCCGAGCTTGATAAAGCAATCGAAAATGAGGAACCAATTATAATAACTGGCTGGAACCCACATTGGACGTTTGCAAAGTATCCTGATATGAAATACTTAGAAGATCCAAAAGGTATTTATGGTGGGAAGGAAGTTATTAAGACATTAACTAGAAATGGACTTAAAGAAGATATGCCAAATGCATATAAGCTACTTGATCAATTTAACTGGAAGGTAGAAGATATGGAAGGTATCATGTATGATGCAAAGGAAAATGATGAAGAAGTCGCAGTTGCGGCAGAACGTTGGGTGGAAGAGAATCAAGATAGAGTCGATGAATGGAAGGATGGGGTCGAAGAAGTAGATGGAAAGTCTATTGAGCTCGTATCTACTCCATGGGACTCAGAAAGAGCTTCTTCCAATGTGGTTAAGATTGCATTAGAGCAGCTTGGCTATGATGTAACTGTTACCCCTGTAGATGTTGCAGTAGTATTTGAATCTATTGCGAATGGAGACGGTGATGCTACACTTGCAGCCTGGATGCCAATCACACATAAAGATTTTTATGATAAATATAGTGACCAATTTGATGATCTGGGTGCGAATCTAGAAGGAGCAAAAATAGGTCTTGTTGTTCCATCCTATATGGATATTGAATCTATAGAAGATCTAGAACCAGCAAACTAATATAAAAAAAGCTGCCGTTGAATCGGCAGCTTTTTTAGTTAATAAAGTATATAGTTTTAACTTTATTATGTTCTATTACACGAACAGTACAACTTAATAACTTAGGCCTGTTGGCTTTTTACTTTTTCTTCAAGGTCCATAAGGCTTGTTTCAATTTGTTCTAAATACTGATGGATGTTTTCCTGATGTGGTTCTACTGTTTGCTTCCATTCTTCTACAGATTTTTTCATTTCCTGTGTCAATTCTTTAATTAAAGCAGCACCTTCTTTAGAGGTTTCTGTAAGTTGCTCTTTTAAACGTAACCCATCCTGTTTAAGATTTGCTATCATGTCTTTCCATTCAAAACCCTGATCTTTTACACGGCCGCGTAAATCTTTTCCTGATGACGGCGTAGTAAGAAGAGTCGCAGCTGCACTAATAGCACCTCCAACCATGAGTCCTAATAACAATGACTTTCCATTTGCCATACCATCTCTCTCCTTTCTAACGCTTCGTAAATCTTTTTCACTTATTTTACCATGATCAAACATGCAAACATGTATCTTAAAAAAATCCTCTGACATACCCATGCCAGAGGATTTAATTTTAACTATTTCATGTAACTGTAATTGGCTGGGATCGCTTCATTATACTTTGGACAATTGGATGAACCACAAGCATAATAATTGTATTTAAAGCTGCTGCTGGGAGTACAACTGTCAAAAATAGTGCTATAAACCCACCATCCATAAGGTTAACAATAAACAGAGCTACACTTAAAAACACTGCTCCACTAACCATTGTGCCTATAGCGGTTAATGCAGGCGCGGTGAGGTTAATATTCACTCTATTCTTTACCAATAAAAACAATGCTAAAAATACAAATGCTGTTATAGGTTTGTCAATCAAATTAGCAATTTGTCCACCGGGGGCTGAAGTGGTTAGTGCAGAAATAACACCTGTTACAATTGCCAGTAGTGCAACATACTTTGGTTTAGGAAACAAAATGATACCTAAAAACATCATCGACAGAAGCATATCTGGCTTGACCCCAAATAAAATCGGCGGAACAACTGCGTGCAATACAGCACCTATCCCTACAAACAGTGACAAAATTACCATAATCCTCGTATTCATTTATACCTCTCCTCTTCTCAGCTCTTCTGTGCTATTAGAATCCCAACTGTACACTGTTGTCAGCTGCGGAAACGTACATTTATTATAACAAATATTCTTCTAAATAAAAAGTACTAAATTTTCAGATACATGGTTATTGTTCAATAGCCGAGTGAATTTCCCCAGCAATTTTTTGTAACTCACCGGATGTGTAATCATCAGCATGGACTGTCCAATTAGATGAGTAACCGTCATCTTCTCCGTATCTTGGAATGATGTGAATATGTAAGTGAAAAACGGATTGATCAGCTGGTGCCTCATTATTATTTAATAAATTCATACCTACGGGTTTATACACGTTTTTGATCGCGTTTGCAATTTGAGGTATACGAGCAAAAAGTTCCTTTGCAACTTCTGGAGGTGTTTCATAGATATTTTTCGTATGCTGTTTAGGAATTACCAATGTATGTCCCTTTGTTACTTGACTGATATCCAAAAATGCGTAAACGTGTTCATCTTCATATACTTTCGCGGAAGGAATATCACCATTTAATATCTTACAGAAAATGCAATCTTCATGAGCCATCCATTCACCACTCCTTATTTTATTGTTTGAAGTCTAATTATACTTATCTATATTGTATATAGGAAGATGGTGTAAAGTCAAAATAAACAGGACCAGTCCATTAGATGAACTGGCCTGCTTTAAGAAGAACAGGGGAATGATAATACTAACGCGGGGACTCGTAATACAATCGTTAAATCGCATTGGCCACTTAACATTTGATTACAAAAACCTTTTTGTCAGCATCCCTTACGGAGAGATGAGTTCTGGCAAAAGGGTTTTATTTCATTAGATTATCTTTCGGAAACACCTCATTTGTGTTGTTTTCACAAATCTTATATTAGAGTACCGATCACTAACACCTCATTTTGTGTATTTTTTACACGAAATTAATTACATTAGTTGCTCGATCGCTAACACCTCATTTGTGGTTAACACGAAATGTTCATCCCCTGATCTTCATTATCTAGTTTGTTCTCGAAAATTGTATTTATACATATAAAAGAGAAAAATTTTGTCATAATTACTTACATAGTTTGTTTTGGCTTTATTCTTAAGTAATGATAAAATTATACGTAATTATGGAGGAGGAAATATTGTGGAAGCATTGTTACATATTGATAAATTACATGGTGGATATACACATAAAAATGTACTGCACGGTATATCGTTTGAAGTGAAACCAAATGAAATAGTAGGTTTAATTGGGTTGAATGGAGCCGGAAAGAGTACAACAATTAAACACATTATTGGGCTAATGCATGCAAAAAAGGGCTCTGTTTCCATAAAAGGCAAAACGTTTTCCGAAAATCCTTCAACTTATCGGAATCAATTTGCCTATATTCCTGAAATGCCGATCCTATATGATGAGTTGACTTTGTATGAACATTTGCAGCTTACTGCAATGGCTTACGATATTCCAGAGGACGTATTTGAGCAAAGATTACAACCACTTTTAAAAGAATTTCGTATGGAGAAAAAGTTAAAATGGTTTCCGGTTCATTTCTCTAAGGGGATGCGTCAAAAGGTAATGATCATGTGTGCATTTTTAATCGAACCATCTTTATACATTGTTGATGAGCCTTTTGTTGGCCTTGACCCACTTGGGATTCAATCCTACCTGCAATTAATGGGGGAAATGAAAGACAAAGGTGCAGGTGTCTTAATGTCCACCCACATATTAGCTACAGCAGAGCGTTATTGTGATCGTTTTGTTATTCTTCATGATGGGGAAATCCGTGCAATGGGAACTTTGCACGAGCTACAGGAAAGCTTTAATATGCCAAAAGCCACACTGGATGATATATATGTCCAATTAACGAAAGAAGAAGATCATCATGTTTGATTCACACACATTTTTCATGAAACGTTTTTCTGCACATTTAAAAGAGACAAGTCGTTATTTACGTTATATATTTAACGGCCATATCGCTTTTGCTATGCTTTTTTTCGTTTCAGCACTTGCCTATTACTACCAGCAGGCACTTACACAGCTTCCTGCAAATTTTCCCACTGCACTTCTAATGGGAATCGTTTTTGGAGGAATAGTAAGTTATAGTCCTGTGCGTACATTGTTAAAAGAGCCAGATCTCGTTTTTTTAATCGCTGCAGAGAATAAAATGCAAGCTTATTTTCGAAATGCGCTCATATACAGCTTTGTTATTCAACTCTATCTTGTTCTTCTCATAACTGCGGCATTTGGCCCATTATACTTTGCAACATATACTGATCGTGACATCACGTTTTACTTACTATCTTTTGTTGTGTTACTTATTTTTAAGATATGGAATTTACTTGCAAACTGGTGGATGTTGAAGGTTAGAGAACCTCAGATGAGACAATTAGATTTATTTGTTCGTGTACTATTGAATATGGCAGTTTTTTATTTCCTCATCAATGGCAATATGATTTTAGCGGGCATTGCTACACTGCTGTTTATTATTGTCTTCTTTTATGATTACAGCTTGTCAAAAAAACATGCAGGTGTCTTGTGGGATCTTTTAGTACAAAAAGATCAGAACAGAATGCAGACATTTTACCGCTTGGCCAATATGTTTGCAGATGTTCCACATATAAAAACACCAATTAAAAAAAGACAATGGCTTGTTTCGTTAGTTAGCAAGGTTCCTTTTACACAAAAAAATACATTTGATTATTTATACCGTATTACTTTTGTGCGTAGTGGAGACTATATGGGAATGTATTTCAGACTACTTGTTATAGGCGGGTTATTTATATACTATATTCCGAATCTGTGGATGAAAATTCTTTTTGCAATATTATTTTTGTATTTGAGCAGTTTCCAGATGATGTCATTGTATCAGCATCACCGAACAATCATATGGCCTGAATTATACCCGGTTGAAGAAAGTCTACGTAAAAAAGCAATCGTAAAATTGTTATTTCAGCTGGGCTTTATTCAAACTGTTTTATTTTCCCTGTTATTGTTAATTATGCAAGCTTATATTGGGTTTTTTGTGACATTAATAGGAGGAACTCTTTTCAATTACTTGTTTATTAATGGCTATGTCAGTGGAAAATTAGCGGCGAAACAATAATCGTATAGTTGGGAAGAAGTTAAACGAAACAATATTTCGTAGAGACAAATAATTGCAGTAAGTTACCCTAATCGTTAAGTTTTGCACGAGCGGACAAAAACATGAAAAGCCGAACTGATACTATTTATTCAGTGTACAGTTCGGCTTTTTACTTATATGTTTTACTTCTTTTTCGGTTCTAATATATATTGGGGTTATTCAATAATACGGAAAATGGATATACTGCGAAGTAACTTTGTTATGGTATGCTGAAAAGCTCGCTTAAATATTGAGTCTGTTTTTACCATCGCTACGGAAAATACTGCGCTTTTCGGGGCCGGCTGATGAGCTCCTCATGCTAACGCATTCCGGGGTCTCACCTATGCCTTATCTCCCCCAGAAGTCTTCGTATTTTCCTCCGCTTAGTTTTGCTTTTTTAGCAATGAATGACTTTAGTGTTAGGTGTAAAAAGCTCGATTAACATCGTCAAAGACAAGTGAAAAGCCCACTTTGCATGTGAAATATTAAAGCTCATACAAATTGATTGGAGTGGAAAGCGTCCACATGCAACGGAAATCAATGGAGCGCTTCTTCTCAAATATTTCACTGAGCATTTTTATAAGCCAAGTTAGGTCGCATTTTCCTCCAACTATGAAATAACTAAATACGTTTGTACCCAATATTTGCAGTAGAACCTCTTTCTTATTTTTATTGCGATTGATATGCAAAATACGCCTCGATCAGCGTTTTGGCAGCGATAGGAAGAGCACGTTCGTCAATATCAAATTTTGGGTGATGATGCGGATAGGGATTTCCTTCTTTATGAGCACCTGTAAAGAAATAGGCTCCAGGTTTCTTCATTGTATAGTAAGCAAAATCTTCTCCACCCATTACTGGGATAACTTCTTCGGCTGTATGGATTTCCTTTACTTGTCTACTCGCTTCCAACACGACTTCTGCTTCCTTCGCATGGTTAACTAACGGGGGATATTCTTTTTCATAATTAAATTTATAATCTGCTTCATGACTAAGGCAAACTCCTTTAATAATCTTTTCCATTTCATGAATAATTTCTTTCTGTATTTCTATATCAAGATATCGCACCGTTCCAATTAACCTTGCTTTATCTGCAATAACGTTAAATGTTTCCCCTGCTTCAAATACCCCTACAGTTACAACTGCAGTTTGCAAAGGATCCAGCCTTCTACTTACAATTTGTTGTAATTGACTAACAAGCTGTGATCCAATAACTATAGCATCCTTTGTTTCATGAGGATAGGCACCATGTCCACCTTGTCCTTGAATAGTTATTTCGAAACGATCTGCACCAGCCATAAATACATCCTTGGAGGTTTGCATAACTCCCAAAGGGGTGGTTGCCCATAAATGGGTGCCAAATATAGCGTCTACATGATCAATAGCTCCTGAATCCACAATAGGTTTGGCACCACCTGGCGCATATTCTTCTGCATGTTGATGTAGAAAGACAATAGTGCCTGGTAAATCTTCTTGGCAACGTTTCATTACTTTTGCAAGTACAAGCAAGGTCGAAGTATGCCCGTCATGTCCACAAGCGTGCATCACACCCGGCACTTTTGATTTATAAGGTACATCCTTTTCATCTTGAATAGGTAAAGCATCAAAATCTGCACGTAATGCAATTGTCTTACCAGGTTTACCACCTTTTAATGTAGCAATGACTCCATTTCCGCCAACAT
Source organism: Virgibacillus halodenitrificans JCM 12304 (assembly GCF_001310895.1). Lineage (GTDB taxonomy): Bacteria > Bacillota > Bacilli > Bacillales > Amphibacillaceae > Virgibacillus_Q > Virgibacillus_Q halodenitrificans. Next base: position 13,577 of record NZ_BAZS01000021.1, read on the forward strand.
TTGTCTCATATGGGATACCAAGCTCATCATAAAAGCTGGCAATATATTTAGCTGTTTCTGTTTCATGAAAGGAAAGCTCTGGATGTTGATGCAAGTATCTGCGTATTTCCACCATTTCATCATAATGCTGGTCTATCAGTGTATGTATTTCTTTTAACAAAAATAAAAACCTCCTCTAGACTTTACTTTCTAATTATTATAACATTTAAGAATATAAAATGATGTTATTTTTTCTAACATAATGCAGGAAGAGATAGAAGTATTGGCATTAAATTGTGCAGTGGGAACAATTGCCACTATTCTTCTTAGAATGATATTTTTCATTAAAAGGACATACATTCATAGTAAGAAGGAACTGCGAATCAGTGGTTATTCTAATCATATGTATTAGAACAAAAAAAGGATGCCATTATAGGCACCCTTTATCGATTTATTGAGAAAGTCTTGGATCTGCTAATAGACGTTGAACTTCTTCCTTATGATGTGTTTCATCAGAAATGAGGTCTTCCAACTTCACTACTAACTCTGTATACCCAAGATTTTCTGCTTGTTTTTTTCGTTTTTCATAACGATCAATGGTATCTGATTCGGCTTTTAATGTAGCTTCCAGCAGATCTTTTACATCTGAAGGCTGTGGCACATCAGCAGACTTGGTTGTAGGAGTGCCACCAAGAGATTTAATTTTTTCTGATAAGTAAAGTGCATGTCCTAATTCATCATTAATTTCTGCTTCAAAAAAAGGTTTTAGTGCAGAACGATATAGTCCTGAAACCACAGAAGCACTGTATGTGTACTGAATTGCTGCACCATACTCATGAGCAAGATCTTCATTTAAACCATCAATTAATTCCTGTAAGTCTTTATCCATTCTGTATCCCACCTTTAATTATTTTGTGTATATAATAATGTTTCCCTCTTTTGTTTTTTTGAAACATGAAGTCGGGTAATATATCAGATGGAGGGATTTAAATGGTGTCAAAGAGAAAATACATTTTGTTTATCTTTATGGTTCTGCTTCTCGCTATGATAGCAGTATGGGTAGTGAAAATATTAAATGGGTCTGTTCCTTATGTTGATCAATGGACAAGAGATCTTGTTGCACAAATGGATGAAACAGTGTTCTATACGATTGCGCGTTGGTTAACAGAATTGGGGTCCAGTACGTTCTTAATTCCATTTGTTATTATTATTGCTTTGTTTTTATGGTGGAAATATTATGATTGGCTTCCTCCTATTATTTTTGCTGGTGGTACACTCGGCACTCATTTATTAAATCAGTTGATTAAAGGGCTAGTTGAAAGAGAAAGGCCTAGCATTTTAATTGCAGCCAATGCGGAGGGGCACAGTTTCCCTTCTGGTCATGCTATGATTTCCATTGTGTGTTATGGCCTCTTAGCTATTTTATTGCAGCACTGTTAAAAACAAAAAGAGGTAAAATAGTTGTTCATAGTTCGTTGGCAATATTGATTTTCCTTATAGGGATGAGTCGGTATGTGATAAACGTTCACTATCTGACAGATGTGGTTGCCGGTTTCATTATTGGCTACCTTTGTCTGATCGCTCTGATCTATATCTACGAGGCAATCGCGAAGAGGAGGTCTCGGTCTTAGGGCGGAGGAAAAAGCATGCTTAAGGTGGTTCTTCTTATTAAAAAACCAAGGTAGACTGAATATAGAATAATATGAGGGGGCCATCTTATGGATGCAACGGTAAATGATATAACAAAAGGAAAATCGTCTCTATTTAAAAATCGTAATTTTTTATTTCTCTTTATTGGTGCGTTATTTTCTTCTCCAGGATATTATGTATATTTAATTGGGGCAGAGTGGTTGATGTTAACTTTAAATGATAATCGTTTTTATTTTGGTATGCTTTTTATTGCTGCCTCCATACCAAGGTTATTATTGCTAACTGTTGGGGGAGTTGTTGCTGATCGCTTTAATAAAAGGTTGATACTATTTTTATCCGATATGACTCGCGCACTACTTATATTAGTATTAGTAGTTCTTCTTTTTGCTGATATGGTTACGGCTTGGCATCTAATAATACTGGCAGCTTGTTTTGGGATTTCAGATGCTTTCAGTTATCCGGTTCTTAACTCCTTAACGCCAATGATTTTGGAAGAGGAACAGTTGCAGAGAGGTAATTCATTCATTCAAATGACAAGTCAAATTAGCCCAATTCTTGGTCCTGCTCTAGGAGGTACATTGATTGCGGTATTAGGGTTCAAAGGTGTATTTATCGCCGCATTCTTGTTTTTATTCCTAGCCTCTATTACAGTTCTGCTTATCCGATTGGAAAAGGATGATGATAAGGAAGAGGTTCATTCACCGTGGCAGGATTTAAAAGCAGGATTTGTGTACGCTCGCAATAATGAAATTATTATGTCCATTGTATTTTTGGGCTTTATTTTAAACTTTTTCTTTTCTGGTCCGTTGTCTATGGGGATACCAATTATTGTAAAGGATGTCTTTATAGGAAGTGCAGTTAGCTTGGCGACTGTGGAGACTTCACTAGGGATAGGAGCGTTAATTGGAGCATTAGTTCTAGCTTCTATTACCTTAAAGAAACCTGGATACGTGATGGTTAGCGGATTAATTGTATTAGGCATCCTCTTTACTTTTATTGGTTTTTCCAGCTCAGTGCTGTTTACAGCTGGTCTAGTTGCCATGATGGCGTTTATTCTTCAACTGGTCAATATTCCTTTAATAACTATGCTGCAGAAAACGACCGATAAGAAAATGCTCGGCAGAATAATGAGCTTATTAATGACTGTTTCTACTGGATTAGTCCCGGTATCTTATGTAGCTACTTCTCTGTTAATATCAGCAGGAGTGGGGATTCAGTCAATCATTGTTTGTAGTGGTATAATTATTACCTTAATTGCTTTATATAATCTGCGAAATAAACAACTATTGAAAATAAGACAATAGAAGAGGATGAACAGAATGAAAAGTATTCTACGTTATTTTCTGGCAATCTTCCTGATTGGATTAGGTATTATGCTTGTGCTTACTAATTTGGGAATGGTGAATTTTGATTTTTATACCGTGTGGGGCTATATATATCCAATCTTCTTTCTCGTGTTAGGTGTAAAGTGGGTAATTGACTATTTTAATAGAGGAGAGGGGAGCTGGATATTTGGCTCTTTTCTTATCATTTTTGGTGGGTTGCTTCTACTTGATCGCCTTGAGCTTATTGTCTTTTCGTTTGGTGATGTTATAAATCTTTGGCCATTGCTGATTATCTATGCAGGCTTTTTATTAATAGGTAAAAAACGCACCTTTGTTCATGTCTCAAGTGGAAATGAAAAGAAGAATAAAAAGCAGCGAGATTCCTATTTCAGTTTTGGAAACCAGGAATTTAATCATCAAAATTGGAAAGTAGAGCCAATGAACCTCAGTCAAATGGCAGGTGATTTTTATTTTGACTTTACTAAAGCTTTCATTCCGGACAAGGAAATTCCCATTTCGATTCAGTCGTTAGCTGGAGATGTGAATATCGTCATGCCGGAAAATATCGACTTTCGTGTGAAGGCCTCTGTGAAGGCTGGAGAAGTTTATGTAGCAGGGCAGACGGTTGAAGGGATTAATCGTTCACTTAAGTATGAGACAAATAACTATGATACTGCTGTAAGAAAAATAGATTTTCAAATCCATTTAAAAGCTGGGTCAATTCGAATTGATTATGTATAGGGGGAAGAGCGATGATTAACCGTTTTTCAAGCATTCGTTACAGTTATATCCGTTCTCATTTATATGGCTTGTTTTTAACAAGTATAACGTTGCTCTCCCTTCTTTTATCAATCTATGTCATTTTTGAACCTGCATGGTTAACAGCGCCTGGTATTTTTCTTTTTATCTCTTTATATATTGTTATTGGAACAATCCTATCGCTCTATGCAGGATTTAAATCAAGTGGTGATATGAAAGAGAGGCTGGAATACCTTTCTGTGTTAATTACCAGATTCGCAAACGGAAGCTATACTTCGCGGGTTTATTTTAATGAAGAGGATGAACTTGCCAGGATCGGGAATGAAATGAATGAATTAGGTGAAAAACTACAAAATCAAGTTAAAGCCTTAAGACAGCGTGCGGATGAGAAAGCTGAATTTGCAAAATCTGCCCATAAAGCTGCTGTTATAGAAGAACGTCAACGACTAGCTCGAGATTTACATGATGCGGTAAGCCAGCAATTATTTGCATTAACGATGATGGCAGAAGCAGCGGTGAAACAGATGGATAGAGATCCAAACCTTGCAAAGGAACAAATGGTAGAAGTGACTAAAGCAGCACTGCAATCCCAAGCAGAAATGCGAGCACTGTTACTTCATTTGAGACCTATTCACTTATCTGGTGATACATTATCTACTGGTATTCAAAAGCTTGTAGATGAACTGAAGCAAAAAAGTACAATTGCTTTTAAGTTGAACATTCCTTCTGATCTACAATTGGCAGATACGATAGAGGAGCATGTTTTCCGTATCATTCAGGAATCTCTTTCGAACATATTGAGACATGCAAATGCTTCTGAAGTGGAGATTAGTCTTTCTAAGCCGACCAGCGAGTTATTTGTACATATTCGTGATGATGGGGAGGGGTTTGACTCAACTCAAGATATGGAAAGAAAAACTTCTTATGGTTTGAAAACGATGAAGGAACGTAGTGAAGAATTAGGTGGAACATTTACAATTAGATCTAACACTGGAGAAGGTACATATATTGATATTCGTATACCATGCTGATAGGGGGAAGTTAAATGGTTCGTGTTATTGTAGTTGATGATCATGAAATCGTTCGCAAGGGTATTATTGCATATTTAAATACGGATGAAGAAATTGAAGTGATTGGTCAGGCGGCAAGTGGAAATGCCGGAGCGGCTTTAATTCTGCAGAAGAAGCCCGACGTGGTTCTTATGGATCTAATGATGGAGAATGGCTCAGGAATTGACGCTACTGCACAAGTTATGGAGCAATATTCAGCTTGCAAAATTATAATTTTAACTAGCTATTATGATGATGAACAACTTTTCCCGGCCTTGGAAGCAGGAGCATTTAGCTACATATTAAAAACCTCCTCAGCAACAGAAATTGCGGATGCGATAAAAAAAGCAGCTCGTGGAGAAAACGTAATTGAACCAAAAGTAGCAGGGAAAGTAATGACCCGTTTTCGGCGTGAGGACAAAAAGTTACATGAGGACCTTACTGAAAGGGAATTAGAAGTCTTATTATGTATAGGGAATGGGATGACAAATCAAGAGATTAGTGAGAAGCTCTACATTGGGATTAAAACAGTGAAAACGCATGTAAGTAACATTCTATCGAAATTGGCTGTCAATGATCGGACACAAGCTGCGGTGTATGTACATAAAAATAAGTTGTTCCGGGACAGCTGATGTTTATATAGCTCAAAAAACACTACATACATAGTGAATCTAAAAAACATGGTCCATCTATTAGATGACCATGTTTTTTAGGCTCTACTTCAAATGTTTGGGTACAAACGTATTTTTGTTCATTCGTAGTTGGAGTAAACTGCTGCGAACTAACTAACTGATATCTTATTATAAGGAAGTGGATGCACCCATTGATTTCCGCTGCTAAGAGACGCTTTTTGTGGTCTTTCCACTTATCTTTTAAGATGTTAAACCAGCTTTTTTCACCTAATACTAAAACCATTTATTGCTAAAAAAAGTAAATCACAGCGAAGGAAAAATACGGAGACTCCTGGGGGAGATGAGGCATCGGTGAGACCCCGGAATGCGTAGCATGAGGAGGCTCATCAGCCGCCCCCGGAAAGCGCAGTATTTTTCCGTAGCGGTGTTATTTAGCTATTTCACATAAATAACTAAATAGGTTTTCTCTAGTTCGAAGTTCATCTATTTTACGCATCATTGAATAACTCTAACCTATATATCAGAAACGCTTTTTAATGTTTTGGTTAGTCATCATTCTTATCTATCATATGGTAGTTTGTAAGAAAAGGCCGATCAGCAAAATAAGCTGGTGGTTTTGTTTGCCCTTGGTGTGTATGCTTAAACTCCTTAGAATTCTTCCAGTTCTCAAAGTCCTGTTCCGAACGCCATTGGGTAAACACAACATAGGTGCGTCCTTTTTTTGGTTTTAATAAGCGAAAAGCTTGAAATCCCGGCATCATTTCAACTTCATTTTGGCGTTGTTTGAACCGATCCTCAAATACTGGCTGTCCTTCTTCTGTTACAGGGATGTTATTCATTACCACATACCCTTCATCCTGGATATTTCCTTTTTGAATTAAAATCTCATATTCTCTACCTGCTGAAAAAATATTCTTTTCCGCTTCATAATATGCGAGGCCGCCTGTGTTACTTGTCATGAAGTACAGATGAATATTCGGGTGCTTCTTCTCCAACTTCTCTAAAAAGTCTACTGTGCCATTTGTCATAAATGCCTTCATTCGAATTCCCCTTTCTGTAGTATCTATACAGTATATTACCCTTACAGTGAAATAAATAGTCCAACTTTACATTTTATAATTAATATTAAAAGATAATAAGTATTATCGGTTTCGCTAGGAGGAATTTTGTCGTATAATGTAAGTGGTGCGTACATAGGGGTGAATGGATGAAAGAAAAAGATCATGAGAAAAGGCGCTTTAGGATACCAAAGAAAATACGGGTTATCTTCTATAGTATAACAACAATTATTATTTTAGGTCTACTTGCTATGCCGCCATTTTAATTGGTGGAAAATTAGTAGCCGATGAAGCTGATATGGTACTTGATGCAACAACAGTAATTGAAACAAAAGATGGTGAGAGACTAAGTAGTATATATAAGGAAGACCGTATCCCTGTCACAATTGAAAAAATACCTGAACATGTACAGCAGGCGTTTGTTGCAATTGAAGACAGAAGGTTTTATGAACATTCAGGTGTTGACTTTAGATCGATTATGAGAGCGATAATCAAAGATATTATAGCAATGGATAAAGTGGAAGGTGCTAGCACCATAACCCAGCAACTGGCTAAAAATCTATTCCTGCATAATGATAAAACCTGGATGCGAAAAACAAAAGAAGTAATGGCTGCTGTCTACTTGGAACGTAACCTGACAAAGGATGAAATATTGGAATTATATATGAATGAAATTTACTTTGGTCGTGGGGTTTATGGAATAGAGAGAGCTTCTAATTACTTTTTCTCCAAGAAGGCAAGTGACTTAACTGTTTCGGAAGCTGCCTTACTTGCTGGGCTAGCAAAAGGGCCCAATGGGTATTCACCAATTGACCATCCAGAGAAAGCGCTAGAGAGACGTAATGTCGTGTTAAAGTCAATGGAGGCCAATGGAGCGATCAATGCAGAGGAAAGATTAAAAGAGTCTAATAAATCTTTGGGTCTTGAGTTGGAGAAGGATAATAGTAAGCCATGGGTGGATAGTTATGTAGACCTTGTAATTAAAGAAGCTGCAGAAATGCATGATATGTCCATAGAGGAGTTAAAGCGAGGGGGCTATCGAATTGTAGTCAACATGAACGACACAATTCAGCAAATTGCCTATAATCATTTCAAAAACGACAATTATTTCCCGGGTAATACGAAGGGAACCCAGGGAGCATTCGTTATCATGGAACAGAGTGCTGGGAGAACTGTAGCGGCAATAGGGGGTAGAGAATATCAACTTGGAAATCTGAATCGTACCACTGTTTCCAGGCAACCTGGCTCGACAATAAAGCCCATCGCGGTTTATGGGCCTGCTATGATGAAAAAAGAAGCATATACACCTTATACACTTATTCCTGATATGAAATATGATTATGATAATAATTATAGTGTGGAAAATGCGGACCATCAATACGAGGGTGCTGTTTCCATTTATGATGCAATTAGGTATTCCAAGAATTCTTCTGCGGTTTGGCTGCTTGACCAGATTGGAGTACCTTATGCAAAAAAGTCCTTGGAAAAACAAGGGATTATGATTGAAGATGATGGTTTAGCAATCGCTTTAGGTGGTTTATCTAAAGGAATTACTCCAATTCAGGTTATGGAGAGCTATAGTTCTTTTGCTGGAATGGGAAAAATGAAAAAATCCCATACGATTGAACGTATATATGACCAGGAAAATAAATTAGCTTTTGAAGCAGAAACTAATTCAAAGCAAGTATATGATGCGCAGGTTGCGTGGAATATGACAGAGATTTTGCAGGAAACAGTAAAATCCGGAACAGCAACAGCTGGTGAATATACAAAAGCATTAGCAGGTAAAACAGGGACGACCCAGCACCCGTTTGTAGAAGGTAAAGTAAAGGATGCTTGGTTTGCCGGGTACACTCCAAAATATGTAATGACAACCTGGATGGGTTATGATCAATCGGATAAGGAGCATTATTTAAATGGAGGTAGTGAATATCCAACGAAATTAACAAAGGCAATTTTGTCTGAGTTGGATAAGCACGAAGAACTCGAAGAACATTTTTCAAAGCCAGAGAAAGTAACAGCTTTACCCAAACCAGTTACTCTGCCGCAAATAGAAAATTTACAGGCAAGCTATCGTTTTGGCAGCTTTTCGTTCGTGGAAGGAGAATTATCCTGGAAGGGCTCTTCAGATGACCGGGTAATATACCGTGTATATAGAGAAAAAGAAGGTATTGATGAAAGAATAGGCGAGACCGAAGGAACAACAAGTTATACAATAAAGAATGCGTTATTTGGTGGGAATCGCTATTATGTAGTTCCTTTTGATCCGCTCACAAAAAGGGAAGGAGAAAGGTCGAATACAGTAAAATTAGAATGGTAACAAGAACCACTTACCGTTCGTTAACTCACTATTACGTTGTAGTTGCTTTATTGAAAAAAGGATACTGGAACATGTATATGGATGGTTAGCCACGGATTTGCACTCTGACAGGTACACAAATATCTTAAATTAAGACAAATTCATGACAATCAAGGTGCTTTGCTATACAGACAGATTATTAATGGATATAGTTGATTATGGGTTAGTACAAGTACGTAAAAAGGAATGGTACAGATGGCAAAAAAGATAAATGATACGATTATTAGAGCTTATAAAGGTGAAAAAACAGATTATACTCCTGCATGGTTTATGCGACAGGCTGGAAGGTCACAGCCAGAGTATCGTGAGTTAAAGAAAAAATATTCTCTATTTGAGATTACACATCAACCGGAGTTATGCGCCTATGTTACACGTCTTCCTGTTGAGCAATATGGAGTAGATGCAGCAATTTTATACAAAGATATTATGTCTCCTCTTCCTGCTTTAGGGGTAGAGGTGGAGATTAAATCGGGGATTGGACCAGTTATCAATAATCCGATAACGAATATGCAAGATGTGGAGCGTCTTGGCTCAATCAATCCTAAAGCAGATGTTCCTTACGTTTTGGAAACGATCCGGATCCTTACTGAAGAACAACTTGAGGTTCCTTTGATTGGTTTTAGTGGAGCTCCTTTTACATTAGCAAGCTATATGATTGAAGGTGGTCCTTCTAAAAACTATAGTAAAACAAAGGCGTTTATGTACCGCGATTCAGCTGCATGGTTTGCATTAATGGATAAACTTGCCGATATGGTAATTACTTATGTTGAAGCACAAATTGAAGCAGGCGCTAAAGCGATCCAAATTTTCGACTCATGGGTCGGCACGTTGAATGCGGCAGATTACCGTATATTCATTAAACCCGTTATGACTAGGATCTTTTCCGAGCTAAGACAATATGATGTCCCACTAATCATATTTGGAGTAGGGGCACGACATTTGCTTATGGAATGGAATGATCTGCCTGTGGATGTGATCGGGTTGGATTGGCGTACGTCTATGAAAGAAGCGAGAGATATGGGGGTCACAAAGGTGCTGCAAGGTAACCTGGATCCAACCTTACTACTAACAGAATGGGAAACCATAGAAAAACGAACCAAAGCCATTCTGGATGAAGGAAAGGAACAAGGCAACCATGTATTTAATTTAGGCCATGGGGTAACGCCTGACATTAAACCGGAAACATTGAAGAAGCTAACAGAGTTGATTCATAGTTATTCACATAATTAAGCTAATGCAATAATTTTTAAAAGAGGTGCGGAAAATGGAAAAGAAAAAGCTAGGCTTATTGGTAATGGCTTACGGAACACCATATAAAGAAGAAGATATTGAAAGATATTACACTCACATTCGTCGTGGAAGAAAACCATCAGAAGAAGCGCTAGAAGACTTGAAAAACAGATATGAAGCAATTGGTGGCATCTCCCCACTGGCGAAAATTACCGAGCAGCAGGCTGCAGCCCTTGAAGAGTCTTTAAATAAAGAGCAGGATCAATATGAATTTAAGGCATATATTGGTTTGAAACATATTGAACCATTTATAGAAGATGCAGTTGAAGAGATGGCTAAGGACGGTATTAAAGAAGCTGTGTCAATTGTACTGGCTCCGCATTTTTCTACATTTAGCGTAAAATCTTATAATAAACGAGCAAATGATGAAGCTGAAAAGCATGGCATTAATATTAAATCAATCGAAAGCTGGTACGATGAGCCTGGTTTTATTGATTATTGGTCACAACAAATCAATAAAGAATATGAGAAGATGTCAGCAGAAGAGCGTGAAAAGGCTGTATTGATCGTTTCCGCTCACAGTTTACCGGAAAAAATCCTGCAAAATGGTGATCCATATCCTAAACAGCTAGAAGAAACCGCAAGACTTATTGCTGAACAGACTGGTATAAAACAAGTTGAGATAGGTTGGCAAAGTGAAGGAAATACTCCTGATCCATGGTTAGGTCCGGATGTCCAAGATTTAACACGAGACCTTTTTGAACAAAAAGGTTACACTTCCTTTGTTTATGCCCCAGTAGGATTTATTGCTGATCACTTGGAAGTATTATATGACAATGATTATGAATGTAAAGTGGTTTGTGATGAAATAGGTGCGAACTATTACCGTCCGGAAATGCCGAATGTTCACCCATCATTTATTCATACATTAGCTCAGGTTGTTTTAAAAAGTGTAAAGAGTGAAATGGAATGAGTGATATCAAAACAATCGTAATCGTGGGCGGTGGGATCACAGGTCTCTCAGCAGCTTATTATTTACAAAAAGAAATAAAGGAAAAAAATCTCCCATATAAGCTAAAACTGGTTGAAGCCAGTGATCGACTTGGTGGTAAAATAAAAACAACCCAGAAGAACGGTTTTACTATTGAACGGGGCCCGGATTCTTTTCTTTCAAGAAAGCAACCTGCGGTGAAACTTGCGGAGGAATTGGGTCTAACTGATGAGTTGGTTAGAAATGGAACAGGCCAATCCTATATTTTGGTAGGAAAGAAACTCCATAAAATGCCTTCCGGTGCCTTTATGGGCATTCCTACACAGGTGAGACCATTCCTGTTTTCCGGAATGTTTTCAGTGCAAGGGAAGCTTCGTGCAGGAATGGATTTAGTCTTGCCTACAGGTAAAAAGATAAGTGATCAATCACTTGGCGGCTTTTTTCGTCATCGCTTCGGAGATGAGCTTGTTGAGAATCTAATCGAACCGTTGTTATCAGGTATTTATGCGGGTGACATCGATAAAATGAGTCTCATGGCAACATTCCCTAATTTTTACGAAACCCAGCAAAAGCATCGCAGTTTAATTAAGGGACTTCAGAAGACAATGCCAAAACCTAAAAAGTCTACTGGGAAAAAGCCTGGAATGTTCTTCTCTTTCAAGAATGGACTTGAGACCTTTGTTAAAGCTATTGAACAAAAGTTAGACCAAGATGTTGTTTTTTTAAATACAGCTGTGGACCATATTGAGAAAAAAGAGCATGGCTATCACTTACTTTTAAGCAATGGAGAGGCTGTTAAAGCTGATGCAGTTATTATGGCTTCACCGCATTATACATTGCCTAAAGTATTCAGCCAATATGATTTGTTTAATGATTTTAATCAAATGCCATCAACTTCTGTAGCAAATGTTGCATTGGCTTTTGATCAATCAGCGATCAAAAAAGATATTGACGGAACAGGTTTCGTCGTATCTCGAAACAGTGATTACCGAATTACTGCGTGTACGTGGACACATAAGAAATGGCCGATGACTACTCCTGAGGGTAAAGCCTTGGTGCGTTGCTATGTGGGTAAACCGGGAGATCAGGAGGTTGTCGATCTTTCGGATGAGGAGATTACCGAGATTGTTCTAAAAGATTTAAACAAGACGATGAATATTACCGCAAAGCCTGAATTCAGCGTCATTAGCAGATGGAAAAATGCTATGCCTCAATATACGGTGGGGCATAAAGAAAGAGTAGCAAAAGTACGTAATGACATGCATCATCTTTTGCCAGGTGTTTTTCTTGCAGGTAGTTCATTTGAAGGTATTGGAGTGCCCGACTGTATTGATCAAGGTGAAAATGCAGTAGCTGAGGCTCTTGCGTTTTTGAAGGAATAAAGGAGCAATCCCAAGAATGAAGTGAAAAAACCGGTAATAGACGAAAGCTGTCTAAACCGGTTTTTTTACGTTTACTTGGAAAACATCTGGTTTTTTGTTACACATTAACCATTTTAATTCTGCGTTAACTCCAATTCATCAATTAATGAAGCGACATAATTTACAGCTTGATTAATGGCATCAGGCTTGGACATGTCTACCCCAGTCTGTTTAATTAGTTGGAGAGGCTTTTCTGTACCACCAGCTTTTAACACATCCAGCCAGCGGTCAACAGCTGGTTTTCCTTCTGACTTTATTTGCTGTGCTACAGCAGTTGAGACAGTTAACCCTGCAGAGTATGTATATGGATAAAGTCCCATATAGTAATGTGGCTGACGCATCCAAGTCAAGCCAGCACCTTCGTCAAACTCGACAGTATCCCCCCAGAAATTTTTCAGTGTTAGAAGTTTTTGCTCTGAAAGAACGTTAGCTGTTAAAGGAGTACCTTCTTCTGCCAATTGGTATACTTTTCGTTGAAATTCTCCTTCCAAAAGATGGGTAACAAAGTTGTGATAATAGGTTCCTAGAAGTTGTGTTATTATCCAGCTTCTCATACGCGAATCTTTGGTTTTGGAAAGCAAGTGCTCTGCCAATAGCAATTCATTTAATGTAGAGGGCGCTTCTACAAAATAGGTTGAAGGACGTGTGTTGATAAATGCTTGGTTCTTACCAGCAAGATAGAAATGCCCGGCATGTCCTAGTTCATGTGCAAGGATAAAAGCACCTCTCATCATATCCGTCCAGGTAACTAAAATATAAGGATGAACACCGTACGGACTAGAGCAGAAAGCTCCACTCGCTTTTCCGTTATTATTAGCGCGGTCTACCCACCGATTAGTTAAAGCATCCTCCATAATCTTACTATATTCTGGTCCCATTATCTGCAAAGCTTCTAAAATAGTTTCTTTTGCTTCTTCATAGTTTGTTTCAGGATTAAAGGCAGGATCTAATGGAGCTTTTAAATCATAATAATGTAATTTCTCCAGTCCTAATTTTTCCTTTTTTAGCTTGGCATACCGTTGCATATGAGGTGCAAGCTTGTCTTGTATTACATCTAGCTGTTGATGATACATTTCTTTTGTTACTTGCTGCGAGTGTAATAACATATCTGTGACAGATTCATAGGAACGTAAGCGTGACATCGTCACCTGTTTTGAAACCTCAGTAGCATATGTTGCTGCATATGTGTTTTTATACTGTTCTAACGTATGAATAAAAGATTGGTATGCTTTGCGACGGACGGATGGATCTGCTGATAATTCATATTTGTCCTCATACAAAGCAGCTGACATAGGTAATTCACTACCATCCTCCAAGGTAATTGGAGGGAAATGCATGTCTGCAGATTTGCTGCGTTGGTATATCATATAAGGAGCATCATGTACTTCCCCTAGAGCAGCCAACGTTTCTTCTACTTCTGGTGAGAGAATATGTTTTTTCTTCTCTAATATATCCTCAAGCATTTTTTTATATGGCAGTAGTGCAGGTAACTCACGTAAATAATTTTCTACTGTAGTTGGTTCCAGCTCTAATAATTCGGACTGAACGAAGGAAATCTTGGTACTGATAGCAGAAAGTGCCGCAGATACTTTTGCACTATCCCGTTGGTTACTCGGATCTGTTCCATCAGCACTTGCTTTTAAATTGGCATATGTTGCTACAAGTACAAGTCTATTTTGGTATTTTTCAAAATCAGTAATACAGCTAAGCAAAGTTGAAGCACTTTCGCCAACTTTTCCTTTATATTGTGTAACAGAGGTGATCTCTTTTTGTATTGCATCTAACTCTTTTTCCCAGGCAGCATGGTTAATAAATAAATCAGTTAAATCCCATGTTTCATCCATAGCTACGTCAGAACGATCTAAACTTTTTACTCCTGTTTTCATAAGAAAACTCCTTCCACAAATTTATTTCGCCACTCTAATTAAGTATAATACAAAATATGGCAGAAGGATATGACTTTTCAAAATAATACTAATAATGCTTGCGAATATTGTATTGTATTAAAGATGGAAACAAGCGTATTGCAAAGGCTGGGGTGAGCCATAATATCCTACAACTTTACTGCATAGTTGGAGGAAACTGCGACGTAACTTTATTGATGAAAAGCTCAGTAAAATATTTGAGGAGAAGTGCCCCATTGATTTCCGTTTCAGGCGGACGCTTTCCGCCGGCATGGCCTCAGCCGCTTTCTCCGCTACGCTCCGTCCAGGGTCTTCGCCTCATGCTATTCCGGCAGGAGTCGCCGCCCTCCACTCCAATCAATTCGTAACTGCTTTAAACTATAAATAACTAGTTATTATCTAACAACTTTACTAGTGAAGGAAAAACACGAAGACTCCTCGGAAAGAAAAAACATCTTTCCTTCGTGCGATGCACAATTCGCTGAAGCCTTCCTTGTCCTGTGGGAAAAGCAACAGGGCTTTTTGATGGGGCGAGTAATCGCAAAAGGTCTTCGGTGGGACGAGGTAACGCAGTCCCAGCAACAGCTGAAGATCCCGCAGGACCAGAAAAGCTTCTATGAGAAACATCGCACGCAGAAAAAGTGGGTTTCTTTTTCAAGGAAGTGGTTTTCTTCCGAGGAAGCTGAAGCGTTGCCCACGGAAAGCGAAGTGTATTTTCCGAAACGGTCATTTACACACAACTAAGTTACGTCGCAGTTTATCCATTTTGCGAATTATTGTTTGGAGCTAAGTTGTAAAGGTGTATAAAGACAAAAAAATAACAGCTATGGTTATAGCTGTCAGTTGGAAAGATTGTGTTGTATTACAGTAGGCGGAAATCAGATTGCTTCATTTGTTATATAGTTATCTTGCTGGATGATCACATTCGTCACATAAATTCCCATAACAGTCTGCTTTTTCATGCATATCATGACCGCATTGGCTACACTTCTTTTTAGGTAGGTTTCTAAAGAATTCAAGAACATTTAACATGTGGATCCTCCTCGTATTTGAATTAATTTCATTGTAATATAACAGTATGTTAAAAGTCAACCCTGTGTTACAACATATTTTAAAATTTCTTTTTATTAGATATAATGAATCTACAATTAGAAGGAAAGGTTGGGATAATTATGAAGGTAACTGTTATTGGATGTTGGGGTGGTTATCCTGCTCCAGATGGTGCTACATCCGCATATCTGTTAGAAAAAGACGGGTTTACCCTTCTTATAGATGCAGGAAGTGGCTCTTTGTCAAAATTACAAAAATACATATCACCAAATGAGCTAAATGCTGTAATCCTGTCTCATTACCATCATGATCATGTTGCAGATATTGGTGTACTACAATATGCAAGGCTTGTATCTTATTATATAACAGGGAAACAAAATGTATTACCTATTTATGGGCATGCAGAAGATCAAGAAAAATTTGTGAGTTTAACCCATGAATATACGAAAGGGGTAGAATACAATCCAGAGAAGCAATTAGAGATAGGGCCATTTCTTATTACTTTTTTAAAAACGAAACACCCTGTACCATGTTATGGAATGCGAATAACAGATGGCAAATCAACGGTTGTTTATACTGCTGATACCTCATATACAGATAGGTGGGTTCCATTTGCACGTAATGCCGACCTATTAATTGCTGATTGTAACTTTTATGCAGATCAGGACGGTTCAAATGCAGGACATATGACTAGTGAGGAGTGTGGTACGATTGCAGAGCAAGCGAAAGTAAAGCAACTGCTGTTGAGCCATTTACCACAATATAGAGAGCGTACTCAGTTAGTTACGGAAGCAAAACACTATTATCAAGGCTCTGTGAATCTGGCGGCAGAGGGGTTTATCTGGCAAAGTAAATAGCATTAGTTTTGCTTAAGAAGAACGATTCCATTAAACTAGAAAGAGGAATGGAAACTAAGGGAGGAAGACTTATGAAATTCATTGATAATAAAGGGATTACAGATCCAAGTATTAATTTAGCATTAGAAGAATATGTCTTACAAAATTTCGGAGAAAACGATACATATTTACTTTTTTATGTGAATCAACCTTCCATTATTATTGGCCGTAATCAGAATACGATTGAAGAAATAAATACGGATTATGTGGACAAGCATGATATTAAGGTTGTTCGCAGGCTATCAGGTGGCGGAGCAGTGTATCATGATGAAGGAAATTTGAATTTCAGTTTTATTACAAAAGATGATGGTAACAGCTTCCAAAACTTTGCTAAATTTACTCAACCAGTGGTGGAGGCACTTAATAAACTGGGTGTTCCTGCAGAGTTAAAGGGTCGGAACGATCTTATTGTTAATGGGCGGAAGATTTCCGGTAATGCGATGTTTTCCACAAAAGGCCGTATGTTCAGCCATGGAACATTAATGTTAGATTCTGAAATTGAAAACGTAGTTTCTGCATTAAAAGTTAAGAAAGAAAAAATCCAATCTAAGGGAATAAAATCTATACGCAGTAGAGTTGCAAATATTTCCGAATTTCTTGATGAGAAGGTTTCCATGGAAGATTTTAAAGAAATTATCTTGCGTTACATCTTTGAAGTAGAGGACGTTAATGAGGTACCACGTTATGAACTAACTGAAAAAGACTGGGAAAACGTAAAGCAGATTTCTAAAGAACGTTATCAAAACTGGGATTGGAATTATGGGAAGTCCCCTACTTTTAACATCCAAGAATCTCATAAATTTGATGCTGGACTAGTTGATGTTCGCTTAGATGTCAAAAAAGGAATCATTGAGAATTGTAAGATTTTTGGAGATTTTTTTGGTGTCGGAGAGGTTAGCGTAATTGAGGAGAGACTTTCCGGTGTGCGCCACAATCGCCAAGCAATTGAAGAAGCATTAGCAGATGTTGATGTGCCTCACTATCTAGGCAGAATATCTAAAGAAGACTTTATTAACCTTATCTATTAAATTAAGACAGGCGTATAAATCTGGAGATTTGTACGCTTTTCTTATATTTACATTTTTTCTTTGGGAATTAAATTGTTCTACTTTTTATTGCGGATAAATCTTTCCTTACGATAAATAAAAAAGATCAAAGCAACGCACTCTCTACAACATTATTGACAATAAATGTTACCGCTCCCACTTGAAAAATGACTACTTCTATTTTATACTTTAAATTGTATTAAAATTCATAAGGTTTAAAGTATGGCAATAAAATGAATGATTATTCATTCATAATATAAGGGGGTTTCATGGTGAATTTAAGTAAACAATTATCCATTACAGCAGAGAACAATCCACACAAGGTAGCATTTATTTTTGAAAGTCAAAAGACAAGTTATATGGAATTGGAGGGGGCGGTCCGGAAATTTGCTTCTCAATTGGGGCAGCTTGGTTATAAAAAGGGTGACCATATTGCCCTTGTTGTGGGAAACAGTCCTTACTTTGTAATCGGATTGTATGGGGCTCTGAGAATGGGGCTTACAGTGATTCCAATTAATCCATTATATACACCATACGAATTGACCTATATTCTTAAAAATGGAGACATTAAAGCAGTTATCACGATGGATGTCCTACTTGAAAAGTTTACAGCTATTGCTGATCAATTACCTAAAGTAAGTCATTACATATCTTGTGAAACAGGTGAAAAAATCAACTTACAGGAACATCCTTTATCAACTAAATTGCAATCGTTTACAAACTTGCTCCATAGTGGTGATGCCGAATATATTGGACCGGAGTTGGATGAAGATGATATTGCGATTATTTTATATACGTCCGGTACCACTGGGACGCCTAAGGGTGCAATGCTTACACATAAGAACCTGTATTCAAATGCAAGAGATGTAGCTGACTATTTAACAATAAGCGGAAAAGATCGAGTTGTGGCGGCATTGCCGATGTTCCATGTGTTTTGTTTAACTGTATCGTTGAACGCTCCTTTAATGAACGGCGGAACAATTTTAGTTCTGCCAAAATTTTCACCACAGGATGTTTTCAGGGTTACAAAAGAGCATGAGGCAACCATTTTTGCTGGTGTGCCGACAATGTATAACTACTTATTGCAAACTGCCAAAGGACATGTAGAAGACTTTTCAGGTATTCGCCTGTGTATTTCAGGAGGCGCTTCAATGCCTGTTGCCTTGCTGAAGGAATTTGAAAAAACGTTTCATGTCCAAATTTCTGAAGGATATGGCCTTTCCGAGGCGTCTCCAGTTACTTGCTTTAATCCATTGGACCGTCCTCGAAAACCAGGCTCTATTGGTACTACCATAGTGAATGTGGAAAACAGGGTTGTTGATGAGTTCGGTGAGGAAGTGCCTGTAGGAGAAGTAGGAGAATTAGTTGTCCGTGGCCCCAATGTAATGAAAGGATATTACAAAATGCCCGAAGAAACAGCAGTCACATTAAAAGACGATTGGTTATATACAGGGGATATGGCCAGAATGGATGACGAGGGCTATTTCTACATTGTAGATAGAAAGAAGGATCTTATTCTTGTTGGGGGTTATAATGTTTATCCAAGGGAAGTAGAGGAAGTTCTATATTCTCATCCGGATATATCTGAAGTAGCGGTAATCGGTGCTCCGGATCCAGAGACTGGTGAGTCTGTTAGAAGCTTTGTTGTAACGGATAACGCTGCGTTAACGGAAAGAGACTTAGTAGCATATTGCTCAGAACAATTGGCAAAGTATAAAGTTCCAACTAAAATTGAATTTTTGGAAGAGCTTCCGAAAAACACGACTGGTAAAATACTTAGAAAAAGTTTACGGGAAAAAGTATCTAAATAAATTGTGGAGGAGGCGGCTTCCTCTCAACTATTAAAAATGGGTTGGGAGGGAGTTTTTTATAAATTATTATAAAATTTAGTTATTTTAGTATCTTTTTTTCTTATGTTTTGGTAAATTAGTATGGAAGCCGCTTTCTTTTCGTTTTGGACGAAAGGATGAACATTATGTTAAACGATTTATATACCCCATTACCTGAAATCACCCCAATGACATTAGCGCTGATTGCTTCGCGGGATAGAAAAGAAAACCGTACTACTCAGGTGGTTGAGGAAGACACGGAATATCTTGTACAAGCCCATACAAGTAGACTTATAGACCAATCTTGCAAGTACTTTGGAAGCAGCCTTAAAGGCCGCCAGGAAGGGACTCGGGAAATTTGTGGAATTACCTACAAGGCCCCAATCACAATTAACCCCTCGAGTGGGATGTATTTCTTTCCAACTAATTCCCCCTCAAACTCAAATTGTTGCTGGATTGCTCATTCCCATATCGATCAAGTAAACCAAGCCCAAACTTCCGGTACAGAAATTATCTTCAAAAACGGTAAAAAGATCTTTATTACTACCTCCTATGGAATTGTCCTTAATCAGATTCAAAGGACTGCTCAATACCGTTACTTACTTGATAAGCGGCTGCAGTTTTTGCAGAAACATCATGCAGATCGTGTTGCTGAATCGCCTTTTTCATAAGCTCCTGTAAAATAACCTCGACTTTTTTTCGAATAGCAGGATTAAAATAGTTTCGTTTTTCTTCCTTTCCCCTGCAAACAAATAAAAATGATGAAAAGGAATCATTTTTAGTAAGTGTGAAAACTTTTAATTGTTTCTTCTGCATTATTTTTTTCAGTTCCTTCCGTTCTTTAATACCAGCTGTTTCCATTTTCTCCAACGGATGAAGGTACAGTTCTTTAATTTTAAAGGGGCCTTTTTTAAAAAGCTGAATATCCTGTTGAATAACTACGAGGGCCATTGATAGAAAAAGGAAGCGGGAACTAATTTGCAACTCTTCATCATTAAGATAACGCATAAACACTCCTCCAATTACAGAACGTTTGTTCCTATACTTTTAGTATATGTCATAAATCACATAAAATACAATATAAATTTCTGGAAATGAAAAGAAAGTGGCGATAGATTTTACTTTTCAGAAAGCAGGGTTTACATTAAACTAAAACTAGTTAGACTAGGAGTAAATAAGGGAATTAAACATGTAATAGATTTTACATACAGAGGGGATTCAAGCACATGTATTTAATGGATATCCAGCTATCTAATTGGCGAATGATGTTGGAGAACGATCAATTAGATGAATATATCATGCAGCTCTTAAATAATTATGAAAATCTGGGGCCTATCCCAGGTATTTTATTACCTTTTATCGAAGCATTTCTTCCCTTTTTGCCTTTAGTAGTCTTTGTTTTTGCAAATGCAGCAGCCTACGGATTGCTTGAGGGCTTTCTTCTTTCCTGGGCAGGATCAAGTCTTGGGGCTATTCTTGTCTTTTTTATCATACGCCGTCTTGGTGATAAGAAGGTATTTAGATCAATACGAAAGAACAGACAGGTACAAAAGGTCACTGCGTGGCTTGAAAGGCATGGGTTTGGTCCACTGTTTTTATTAATGTGTTTTCCTTTTTCTCCCTCAGCCGTGATCAACGTGGTAGCAGGCCTTTCAAAAATAAGCATGCAGCAGTTTATTCTCGCTGTAATATTAGGAAAGTCGGTAATGATATTTTCTTTGGCTTATATTGGGTCAAGTATTTTGGAATTTGCAAAAAATCCAATGAAAACCGTAATTGTTGGAATAGGCATTGTATTGTTCTGGGGAATTGGTAAATTAATCGAAAAACATTTAGAGAAGAAAGCCCAATTGAAAGGGAGAAACGGTTAAACTTCATTAAACCAGGGTATTATAATGATAGATAATAACTCTGGAGTGATAAAAATGAAGAAAATACATTACCGTAAGTTTCTCCCGGTAGTTATATTTGCAATAGCTATCGCAATTATCTTTCGCACGGTACTGTTTGCGAGTTATGTTGTCGATGGTGAGTCGATGGAGCCGACACTTTTTGATGGAAATCTGTTAATGGTAAATAAAGTAGTATATAACCTGGAAAATGTAGATCGTTTTGACGTTATTGTGTTTCATGCCAATCAACAGGATGATTATGTGAAACGTGTAATCGGTTTGCCAGGTGATAAGATTGAGTATAAGGATGATAAATTATACATTAATGGAAAATATATAGAAGAAAAATTTTTGGAACCATATAGGAATGTGAACAGCAATGAACCGTTTACGGAAGACTTTACTTTGGAAGAGATAACTGGAAATGCAGAAGTACCTGAGGGCAAATTATTTGTCATGGGTGATAACCGGGAAGACAGTCTTGACAGTAGATCGTTTGGATTTATATCCCAAAAGCAATTAGTAGGAAAAGTAGACGTAAAGTACTGGCCCCTCACGGAAGCTAGCTTAACACTTGGCAAATAAAGATCGCTTGCGCTTTTGTTCTCGAAAGCTTTCATCTTTGGTAAAATAAAGGATGAAAGCTTTTTTGTGATTTTAATATATATGTTGGATTGACTACAAAGTAACTTCTTAGTTAATAAAAGATTGTTTAACGTGCAGCTTATTGAAAATCTTACCGATACTAGTTCAATTTATATAGAATAGTTGCTACTTAATATATTTAATAAAGTGAGAGAGTGGGGGAAGGTATATGGGACTCCGATTTTTACTGGGGCGTGCCGGGACAGGAAAAAGCGGCAGAACAATGGATGAGATTAAAGAGAAGTTATTGGATCAGCCAAATGGCACCTCTATTTTCTATATTGTTCCAGATCAAATGACATTTCAGCAGGAATCCGCCCTATTCCATGACAAGGACATTGTAGGTAGTATTCGCGCACAGGTAGTAAGCTTCTCCAGATTGGCATGGAGAATCCTTCAAGAAACAGGTGGGGGAACGAAACAGTTTATTAGCTCTGTTGGTGTGCAAATGATGCTACGAAAAATTATTGAGGAAAAAACGGAAGACTGGCGTGTTTTTCAAAAAGCAATGGAAAAACAGGGCTTTCTTAGTCAACTGGAAAAAATGATAACAGAATTTAAACGATATAATATTAGTCCGGAAGCACTTCAAAGTCAAATGAAAGAAATAGAGGGCTATGTCCACAAAGAGTCAGGAGAAGAAGCATTAATTAGTAAGCTTGATGATCTAGCATATATTTACGAAAAATTAATGATTGCTTTACAAGATAAATATATTGATAGTGAGGATCAATTACAATTATTAGCGGATAAAATAAGTGAATCCAGCTTGCTTGAGGATGCGGAGGTTTATTTGGACGGCTTTCATCGTTTTACACCTAATGAGTTAGTAGTGGTAGAAGCTTTATTAAAAAAATGCAAATCGGTCACCATTGCTCTTACAGTAGATGGGGTAGAAACAGAGGCTTCAGAGCTGGATTTATTTTATCAGACGGTGGAGACGTACCATCAAATACAACAGATTGCTATAGAAAATCAGATCCCTCTGGAAGAAACAGTACAGTTAGATCCGGCTAATGGCAGATTCAGTAATCGTTCTTACTTTGCCCATTTAGAGCAATATTTTGACGTAAGGCCTGCACCTCAGTTTGAGGGAGAAACACCAATTCGCATTGCGGAAGCCGTACATCCTCGGGCAGAGGTAGAAGGTGTAGCGCAGGAGGTGATCCGTCTTGTTCGAGAAGAGAATTACCGCTTTCGGGACCTTGCTGTTTTTATCAGGCAAACAGATACATACCACGATCTGATTGCAACGATATTTGAAGACTATGATATACCTGTGTTTATAGATGAAAAAAGAACGATGCTTAATCATTCTTTGATAGAATTTATTAGATCAGTACTGGATATTGTAGAAGGAAATTGGCGATATGATGCTATTTTCCGTGTGTTGAAAACAGGATTCATCCCAGTAACAGACAAGGAATATCCGCTAACAGCTGATGCAATTGATGAGTTAGAAAATTATGTCCTGGAATATGGTATACGCTCGAGAAATCGCTGGTTAGGTGATGAAGAGTGGGTATTTCAACGCTTCAGGGGCTTTGATCAAGCAACACAAACGGATACAGAAAAAGAGATACAAAAAAGAATTAATAGGTACCGTAAGCAAGTAGTAAGTGCATTAGCCCCATTTGATGAAGATATGCGGAGAGTGAGTACGATCCGGGAGCTATGTGAACGCACATACTTACTTTTGGAGGAGCTAAATGTACCAAATCGGCTTGAGCAAATGCGTGAATTGTTTGATGAGCGAAGTGAGATAGAAAAAGGAAGAGAGCAAGAGCAGGTGTGGAACGCGGTTATTCAACTATTTGATGAAATGGTGGAAATGGCTGGAGAGGAAACCATGACACTGACAACATTTCGTGCAACATTGGATGCCGGTTTCGAAACATTGAAATTTGCTCACGTTCCACCAAGCATCGATCATGTCATTGTTGGTACGATTGATCGTTCCCGTATAAGCGGAATCAAATGCTCCTTCCTCCTTGGGGTTAACGAAGGCGTTTGGCCTATGAAACCATCGGGTGATGGGATGATTAATGAGCAGGAAAGAGAATTATTGGCCGGTCATGGACTACGTTTAGCTGAAACCAGTAAGCGCCAATTGCTTGATGATTGGTTTTATATGTATATCGCATTTACTTCAGCAAAGGACAAACTTTGGGTAAGTTATCCGTTAAGTGATGAGGAAGGAAAGTCAAAAATGCCCTCTCAACTGATTAAGCGGGTGGAGGATCTTTTCCCAATTTGTTGTGAACATTTATTACTGCAGGATCCGGATGAATTAGTTGAAGCTGATCGATTTATAACTACTCCGACGAAAACCAGATCAGCATTAACGGCTCAATTAGCTCGTAATAGAAAAGGTTACCCAGTAAAGCCAATTTGGTGGCATGTATTAAATTGGTATATTACCCATCATGATCGCTATAGTACAACTTATAATGTATTGCAAAGCTTATTTTATGAAAATAAACCAATTAACCTGGATACGGAGACAGTGGAGAAATTATATCCAAAGCAGGTAAAGGCAAGTGTATCCAGACTGGAAACCTACTATCGTTGTTCTTATCAGCATTTTGCTAAATATAGCCTGGGATTGGATGAAAGAAAGACGTATAAACTGGATGCGCCGGATATTGGTCAGTTGTTTCATGAAGCATTAAAAACAATAACGGAATGGGTGCAACAGGAAGGAAGAAACTTTGCTCAACTAACCAAAAACGATACGGATGGCTATGCCCGTAAAGCTGTAACAAATTTAGCACCTATATTACAGCACCAGATTTTGCATAGTTCCAACAGATACAAGTATATTCAGCAAAAATTGCAGGAAGTTATTGCAAGAGCTGCCTACATTCTTAGTGAGCAAGCAAGACAGAGTAACTTTTCGCCTGTTGGACTGGAACTTGGCTTTGGTACGGATCAAAAACTACCTCCTTTAACTCTCCCGCTTCCCAACGGGTATGAATTGATGCTTAGAGGGCGAATTGACCGTATTGATCAGGCGATAAATAATGAATCTTTATTTTTGAGGATTATTGATTATAAATCAAGCTCCAAGGGTTTGAATTTACTCGAAGTTTATTATGGACTGGCATTACAGATGCTAACATATTTAGATGTGGTATTGACACATTCTGAGACATGGCTTGGAGTAAAGGCTACTCCAGCTGGTGTACTCTATTTCCATGTTCATAATCCGATGATTTCCGGTGATCAAAAATTACCTGAAGATAAAATAGAAGAAGAGATTTTTAAGAAGTATAAAATGCAAGGTCTTTTATTGTCAGATGAAGATATCGTTAAAATGATGGATAACAGTCTGGAGTCGGGCACGAGCACAATTGTTCCAGCTGGTGTGAAAAAGAACGGAGGATTTTACAGCTCCTCTAAAATAGCAGATGAAGATACATTTACTAGTCTGCAAACACATATTCATCAACTGATGATGCAGGCAGGAATTGATATGACAGCAGGTGGCGTTCACTTAAATCCATACCAGCACAAGCAACAAATAGCGTGTACTTACTGCCCATTTCATGCAGTATGTCAGTTTGATCCGCTGCTTGAGGATAATAATTACCGAAAACTGACAGAAATGAAAGAAGAAACAATCCTGGAAAAGATCCGCGTAGACGAGGGAGAGGTGAAATAAGTGGTCAATTGGACAAAAGAACAAGAGGATGCAATTTACACATCTGGTAAGGATGTACTTGTCGCAGCTGCAGCTGGCTCTGGTAAAACAGCTGTATTAGTTGAGAGGATTATTCAGAAACTATTAAACAAGGAAAACCCGGTGGATATTGACAGATTGTTAGTTGTTACATTTACAAATGCAGCTGCCCAAGAAATGCGGAATCGGGTGGGGGAAGCTCTTGAAAAAGCGCTGGCAGAGGACCCATCTTCTATTCATCTGAAGAAACAACTCTCTCTTTTACAGCGTGCTTCTATTTCCACTTTACACTCTTTTTGTTTGGATGTGGTGAAGCAATATGCCTATTTGCTTGATATAGATCCAGGATTTCGAATAGCCAATGACATGGAAGCAGACTTAATCAAACAGGAAGTAATGGAAGATTTGTTTGAGGAGTGGTATGGAGCGGAAGGAGAGGAGCAGGAAGCCTTTTTCCAGGTTGTTGATCGTTTCTCCAGTGATCGAAGTGATGTAGAAGTAGAGGAGTTAATATTAGATCTTTATACATTTGCCGTACAAAATCCGTGGCCCGATCAATGGCTTGATGAATTAGCGTATACCTATCATGTGCCAGAAAATTGGCAGGAGACTGATTTGGAATGGTTAGCGATTATTAAACGAGAAGTAAAGGATCAACTTACAGCAATCCAGCAGGAAATGGAACTTGCCCTGGATATTACAAGGGAAAATGATGGTCCTTACCAGTATGCGGATACGATTGAAAAAGATTTGGTGAATGTTCAAGAGGCCTTTGTCCATTTGGATACGTGGGATGCTTTGCAAACATTTATGTCTACTAGTAAATTTGCTACCCTTTCTAGAAAAAAATCAGATTGTAATGAAGACAAAAAGGAAAAGGTGAAGACACTACGCAATAGTTATAAAGATCGTTGGACAAAAATGCAAAAGAGCTGGTTCAGCAGAAAGCTGCAAAACCATGTAGAAGATATGCGGGAGCTGGCTCCTGTTGTTAAACAGCTGACAGAATTAGTGAAGGAATTTAAAAAACGTTTCACAGTTCAGAAACAGGAAAAGGCGATTGTTGATTTTTCTGATCTGGAGCACTATTGTTTGCAATTATTATTAGATGAAACCTCAACGAGCGATCAGCCAATTCCATCTGATGTTGCCATTCATTTTAAAAAACAGTTTAGTGAGCTATTGGTGGATGAATATCAGGACACGAACATGGTACAGGAAACGTTGCTTACATTAATCAGCGATCAGGATGGTCCTGGAAACATGTTTATGGTTGGAGACGTAAAACAAAGTATATATCGTTTTCGTCATGCGGAGCCGTCGTTATTTATTGATAAATACAAGCGGTTTGCGAAAGAGGAGAATCCGGCACAACGTATTGACCTCACCAGTAACTTTCGAAGCAGAGAACATGTGTTAGTAGGAGCAAACTATATATTTAGACAAATTCTTGATGAGCAAGTTGGAGAAATTAATTATGATGAAAATGCGGAATTGATTTATGGGAATAAGATGTATGAAGAACTTCCTTATCCCACTCCAAACCCTGAACTGCTGATTATTGACAGAGAAGGAGAAGAAGATAAAGACGAAGGAAACGGTGAGGAAGATTACCGCGATCTGGAGAAAGCACAACTGGAAGCTAGAGCGTATGCGAATAAAATAAAGGAATGGATCGGCAGCAAAGAGGCCGCTCCTCTGCAGGTAGTGGATAAAGCTACACAAACACAAAGAGATCTGCAATACCGGGATGTTGTTATCTTGATGCGTTCCATGACATGGGCTCCAACGATTGTCGATGAATTAAAAAAACAAGGTATCCCTGTGTATGCGGAATTATCCTCTGGTTATTTTGAAGCTATTGAAGTGAAAATTATGATCAGCTTCTTAAAAATTATAGATAATCCAAGACAGGATATTCCATTGGCCTCTGTGCTTAGATCACCTATTGTAGGATTAAATGAAGATGACCTTGCATCTATTCGATTAGCTGGAAAAAATGAAACCTTTTTTGAGGCTTTAAAGAAATATAGTAAGCAGGAAAAAGGTACTACAGCAGATAAAACTGCTAGATTCCTCGATCAACTGGATCACTTTCGGGTTGCATCAAGACAAGGGGCATTATCTGAGTTGATTTGGCAGATTTATAGGGAAACCGGTTATTATGATTTTGTTGGTGGTATTCCAGGTGGTCGGCAACGTCAAGCAAATTTACGCGCATTGTATGATCGTGCACGTACATACGAAACGACCTCATTCCGGGGATTGTTCCGTTTTCTTAGATTTATTGAACGAATGGAAGAGCGTGGAGATGATCTGGGTTCTGCACGGGCACTAAGTGAGCAAGAAGATGTTGTACGAATTATGACGATCCATAAAAGTAAAGGATTGGAATTCCCGGTTGTAATTGTTGGAGCGATGGATAAGCAATTCAATATGATGGATTTAAACCAGAAATATTTACTTCATAAAGATTTGGGATTTGCAACTAAATATATCGATCCAATTAAACGTATTACGTATCCTACTTTGTATTTTCACGCGTTAAGTAAAGAAAAACGCCGCGAATTATTAGCTGAGGAAATGCGTGTCTTGTACGTAGCACTTACACGTGCCAAGGAAAAGCTTGTGATGATTGGAAATGTAGCCTCCTTTGAGAAAAAACAAGAGAAGTGGCAGCGGATGGTTGATCACTCTGAATGGGTGTTGCCTGCACACTTCCGCATGGACGCGAAGACCTATCTTGATTGGGTAGGTCCTGCCCTCATAAGACATGAAGAGAGTGCAATTTTAAGGACGGGTGAGATTCATGATGCGGTGTTGGAAGAAATAAAAATTGATCCATCAAAATGGGATGTTACGATACTGCATGGTAGTCAACTGGCGAATTTAGAGGAATCAATTGTTGAAAAGTCATTGCATCTAAAAGAAAATATGGCGGAATGGAAACCGGTAGACGTACCGGATGATGAGTGGAAGGATATAGTGGAGTCCCGTTTATCCTATCAATACCCCCATGCTAAAGCAGCTGCATCTAGAGCGAAGCAGACAGTTACAGAGATTAAACGTCAACGTGAAATAAAGGATGAATACAGTGCAGATCAGTTGGTTACAGAATATAAAGCACCAATTGTGAAGCGGCCTAATTTTATTCAGAAAGAGAAGAAAGTAACTGCAGCGGAAAGAGGAACTGCCATACACACGGTCATGCAGCATATTCCACTTCGAAAACAGTTGACCAGTGAAGAAATTGAGATATTTACCGATAAGCTTGTGGAGAGAGAAATTCTCACAAGGGAAGAAGCTGATATTATTGATTTTCAGGCGATTGAGGAATTCCTACGTTCAGACATTGCAAGCTATATGATGGAAACTGTCGATTTGTATCGGGAAGTCCCCTTCAGTTTAGCTCTACCTGCAAATGAGGTTTATGCCGCATGGCAAGATGATACAGATGAAAAAGTGTTGATTCAAGGGGTTATCGATTGTCTGATCCCTCATGCAGACGGCTGGATCATCCTCGATTATAAAACAGATGCACTGACGGATTCAGATACAGATGAAGATAAGTTGAGGAAACGGTATGAAACTCAAATGCATCTCTACAAAGAAGCAGTAGAGTCAATTTGGAAACAACCAGTAAAGAAAACATATCTTTATTTCTTTTCAAAGCAACTATTGGTGGATGTACCAATTAAAAAAGAATAACACTAGTAAAAAGCCAGCTCCTTATTAATAGGAAGCTGGCTTTTTAGTGGCTCTAAATATATGTTGGAGTGCCCCAATAATTCGCAAAATGGATATACTGAGACGTAACTTTTGGTATTTAAAGTGTGAAAAATCTTGAAGACCACTGAAATATTTGAAGAGGTAAGCCCCATTGAATTCCGCTGCAGGGGGACGCTTTCCGCCGGCATGGCCTCAGCCGCTTCCTCCGCTACGCTCCGTCCAGGGTCTTCGCCTCATGCTATTCCGGCAGGAGTCGCCCCCTTCCGCTCCAATCAATTGGTATGTGCTATTGATTAATTTGAGGTATTTAAGAATTGAATAAGTAGCTCTTATCTTTAATAGCTTTGAGATATACACCTTAGCGAAGGGGAAATATGAAGACTCCTGCGGGAAAAGCGAGACTAGCGAGACCCCACAGAACGGAACGTTAGTGTAGTTCGAGGAGGCTTGCAGGCCGCCCGCGGAAAGCGAAATATTTCCCCGTAGCGGTGATTTACGCAGTCTTTATATTCTAAGTTACGTCGCATTTTTCTCCTACTACGCAGAAATTAGAATTGTACGAGATAACGTTTGTAATCCAAATTCTGCAACAGAAACTTGTAAAATTGTTTCCGTTACTATGGTATGTAACTGAAATAATGCTTGGCAACATGGGGGAGCTCTTCTAAGAAAGCTGTATTCCGCTTTACCTGTATTGTTCACCAAATTGTCAT
Source organism: Virgibacillus halodenitrificans JCM 12304 (assembly GCF_001310895.1). Classification (GTDB taxonomy): domain Bacteria; phylum Bacillota; class Bacilli; order Bacillales; family Amphibacillaceae; genus Virgibacillus_Q; species Virgibacillus_Q halodenitrificans. Next base: position 43,416 of record NZ_BAZS01000021.1, read on the forward strand.
GAAGGAAGTAAATGGTGATTCGAATCACACGGCCATGTGATTTAGTTCACTTTAGCAGAACACAAACAAATTTAAAATAAAAGTAAGTTATTAACAAGGAGGAGATTTTCTATGGCAACTGGAAAAGTTAGCACTCCAGAAGAAAAAGTAGTTCACCATGATGACCAATCCTTAAAAGGAGCATTGTTCTCATCACTGGTATTTGTTGGAGGCGGTATTGTCTCATTTATTGTATTACTTTTCGTGATTTATATGACGAGAGTAGGAATATAGGGAGGGAAAAGCGATGAAAATGCATCGTGCGGAAGAGATTTGGCTAGTTATAAGTGTTGGCGTACTCATACTTTCGATGGTGGTTACTGGATATCAGGCATTTGCAATGGATATGGCTCCACCAAGTCATAAGGAAACAATTGATCCCCAAAAAGTAGATCAAACAGCGCCATTTGATAATCCAGGGGTTTTCCAAACAGAAGAAGGTAAATATGAAGTTGTTATGACATTGCAAATCTTTAGTTTTACTCCAAATAAAATTGAAGTACCGGCAGGCTCTGAAGTAACATTCACAATGACATCAAAGGACGTTGTTCATGGTTTTCAAATTGCAGGGACAAACGTTAACGCAATGGTGATGCCAGGGCATATTCAAAAGATAACACAGACATTTGAGGAACCAGGGGAGTATTTAATTTTATGTAATGAATATTGTGGAGCAGGACATCAAATGATGAGCACGACGATAACGGTGAAATAAAGAAAGGAGGAAACGATCATGGCGTTAGCTTTAAAAGAAACATTTAGTGAAAAAACAAACAAAGCTTTAGGGGTTAATTCTGAAGATGCGAAGCTTACATTAACATATCTATCTCTAGCATTTATTATTTTATTTCTTGGGGGAACGCTAGGCTTACTTCAGGGTCTTAACCGTGCAGGACTATTGGAATTACCATCATGGCTTAACTATTATCAAGTGTTAACAGCTCACGGTATATTACTTGTTGTTGTATTTACTACTCTGTTTATGGTTGGTTACTTCTACTCAGGAGTATCTCATACACTGGGGGGACTATTACCTAAAGTTAGAAAAATTGCTTGGACAGCTTTAGGATCGATGCTTTTCGGTGTCGCATTAGTTGCTGCAACTGTATTTATGGGAGAAGCATCTGTCATGTACACATTCTATCCACCGATGCAGGCATCCCCGTGGTTTTATATTGGTTTGGTCTTTGTCGTATTAGGGGTTTGGCTAGCTGCTTTCGGAGTATTCATCAGTGCAGCAAATTGGAAAAAGAGAAATCGCGGTCAACATTTACCAATGTTTTCATTCTTTGCAGTAGGTGGTTTCTTGCTTCTATTCCTAGGAAGCTTAGGGGTCACAGCAGAAGTACTTATGCTTATTCCATGGGCTTTTGGTTGGACAGAAACAGTCAACGTCATGCTAAGTCGGACATTATTCTGGGCTTTTGGGCACACAGCTGTTAACGTTTGGTATTTGGTAGCCGTTTCAGCATGGTATGTAGCTGTACCGAAGATCATTGGCGGAAGAACATTTAGTGATACACTCGCTCGTGTTGTCGTTATATTATCTGTTATTTTGAATGTTCCTGGAGGTTTTCACCACCAAATTATTGACCCAGCAATCGGTGAAGGAATCAAATTCATGCATGTGTTTATGAGTCTATCCATATCCCTGCCTTCGTTACTAACTGCGTTTGCGATGTTTGCTATATTTGAACGGGCAGGAAGAAAGAAAGGCGCAAAAGGATTATTAGGTTGGATTAAAAAACTGCCTTGGGGCGACGTACGCTTCCTTGCTCCAATGATTGCAATGATTACCTTTATTCCAGCAGGTGCTGGTGGAATTGCGCAAACAAATAACCAGCTAAATCAAGTTGTTCATAACTCACTATGGATTGTCGGCCATTTCCATTTAACTGTCGGAGTTACTGTAGCCTTAACCTTCTTTGGAATTACTTATTGGTTAATCCCATATTTGTCCAAGCGGGAGTTGACTCCGAAATTAAATAAGTTAGGTGTTATTCAAACCTTAATGTGGACAGTTGGCATGTATTTAATGGCAGGAGCAATGCACTGGGTAGGGTTGCTAGGTTCTCCAAGAAGAACATCCTTTAGCACATATGGTGATCATGCTACTGCACTTGGTTGGAGTCCGTATTTATTCTCACTTGCAATTGGTGGAACCTTGTTATTTTTAGCTGTGGTGCTTATGGTTTATATTGCATTCCACTTAATGTTTAAAGCACCGAAAGGTAATACAGAATTTCCAATTGCAGAGCCAGAAGACGACGCAGCACCTACACCACAATGGACAGAACGCTGGGGATTATGGATTGTAATAGCATTTGCTATTATTTCCATGGGTTATGTCATTCCTGTTGTTGACATGATCGTAAATGCACCTCCGGGTTCACCACCATTCCGTACGTGGTAGGGTAACACATCTGCAAGTTGTAAGCTTTGAAGGGAATAGTCCTCGAATCGGGCTACTCCCTTTCCATTCATTTAAATGTAGGAAGTGATCGTTATGATTAAAAATAAACAAAATTTAATAGCGATTTTCCTTGTGATATTATTTGGTATTAGTTTATTTTATGTTGGTACGGATGGTTTTAAAGCATATACAGCAGAAACAGCCAGAACCAATAAACTGATGGAAGAAAAGCCAAAATTACCACTAGTGACTCTGGAAGATAGTAATAAACGTTCCTATTCATTCTCAGAATTTGAAGGAAAGTATGTATTGATGACATTTATTTACACTTCTTGTACAGATGTATGTCTCCAACTGGAAGTGAATGCAGCAGAAGTGTATAACAGTATACCGCAAAAATATATTGGAGAAAATATTGTATTTTTAAGTATTAGTTTTGATCCTGCCACAGATACACCGGACCAATTAGACAAATATAGAAGTTATTTTAAAAGTGATGGAGAGACATGGCGCATGGCCAGAATTCCAAATCAAAAAGAGTTAGACACCGTTTTAGAAGAGCTTGGTGTCATTGTAATCCCAGATGGTAATGGAAACTTTACACATAACTCCGCATTTTATCTTGCAGGTCCTGATGGGAAACTCCTTGAGGTTATGGATTATAAAAAAACAGAGGAAGCTGCTAAAAAGGTGACAGACATTCTGGATAACGAAGTGGAGGGTTAGGCTATGAAACAAGCAATCTACGGGCTGGTATTATATGTCTTTTTAATGCTCCCACCAGTTGCGTCATTGGCAGAATCAATTATGACAGTCCATATGCATATGCAAATGCCTTTATTTGTGATCGCAGGAATGTTGATGGCTCCATATCTAAAACAGCGGTTTCCTGGCTTCTTTTCCAAATGGAATCATAATGGTGTGCCAGGAATTCTATTGTTTTTTATTATAATGGTTTATTGGATGCTTCCAAGGGCCATGGATGAAGCATTGGCCTATCAATCGGTAGAAATTTTTAAATTTATTAGCTTACCGTTTTTAGCAGGTGTTCCGTTACGGGACAGTTGGAACAAGCTTGGTAGCATTGGCCAGAATGTCATTTTAGTAAGCTTCAGTATTATTTCCGGTTTAATGGCATGGCTTTATATTTTTTCTCCTACACAATTATGTAATAACTATTTAAAAGTAGAACAAATTACCTTAGGATGGGCATTTCTCTTTCTGGGTTTAAGCATTATTATCTATTTCGTTCAGCAATTTTTTGTAGACCAATCACAGTATGAATAATAAAGACAAATAGAGATAGCCTAGTTATGGCTATCTCTACGCATTTGCAGTCACATTTTGATCATTTGCATCGGGGTCAAATGGATTTGTTGAACTAATTCCATTATTAGTACAGATAAAATCTCCCGTATTAAGTGCTCCTGAACCTGTATTTGTTTTTGAGGTGCTTTTTGGCGACAAGTAAAAAGAATCACCAAAATTTACTACGCCCCCGCCAACACTATTTATTTTAATAGGTCCTACAATCGATGGCATATGAACACCCTCTATATTGGTTTATAAAATAGGTTATGACAGAATTTGTTTTTTGTGAGGGTTATCCTTTTAGTTTACGGAAATGTTTTAATCGTGCTTCTGCATTTATGCTATTTAAATTACCTGCCTGCATAATAGATGAACTACTTACACCGATAACAGAAATTTGCCCGACTCGAATGGTTGGTGCGTGGTGACTATGCTCCTTATTTACAGATACTTCATTCATCATAAAATTTGCTTCAAGTTGAAAAATAGGATAATCAGCAAAATCTTCCTCCTTTGGTGGGGTGGAATAAGCTGATTCTTCCTGAATGGCTATACCACGAAATTTTTGATTTGTTTGCTGTGTGTCACCGATATTAAAAATGGCACTATTAGAAATCGACGTTACATTTATTAAATCAATGACTGTAGTTCGTTTTTTCATCTCATGATCTCCTTATTAGGCAAGCGGTACAATGTTGCCAATAGTAAAGGCTTCAGGCGGTGTGTCAAAAAAAGAAGAGAGATTAATTTCGTCATTATCCCCGATTAGAAAAACTGAAGAGGAAGAAACAACCTCAATGCTGACATTTCCAACTTCTAACCCCCAATTATGAACTTCAAAATTCATGTTGTTTTCTCCTTTCTACTCATTTTCCATGTATTTAGCAAGTGATTGCTGTATTTCGTGTTTAATTTGAGTAGCGATATAATGATGTAGCTGTTCATCAGCTATATTTTTGTTTTCTTGAAGAGCCTTTTGTTCATAATAAACAATTCGTTCAGGCAATTGCTTGGTGATATCCTGTATTAAAACAGACTCATATTCCTGGTCAATGGCACGGTTATGGTGGTTTGCCATATTGCGTATGAATTCAGCACCGTTTTGTTGAAGGTACTGGCTTAATTCAGTTTGCAATTTCTGATGGGAAAGGGGGGGCTGGGATGAGGGTGAAGCAGGATTATTTGGCAGCCCCAAGTCTTCTATATTTGCTAAGTCACTTGGTGAAAGACCGATGTGCAATGTGCCATCAAGACGTTCAATTTTTAATTGATCAAAATTATATTCTATTTTTTCAATCGTAGTGGAGTTCGCTTTTTGAGTAGCTGATTCCAAGTTAAATAACCTTTTTTCTAAATCAATGATCATACTTTCCTGCTTTTTCATATATTGGTGCAATTCATTTAGATACGTAGTCCAGTCCCCATGCATAAAAATCCCCCTTCCATGAAATATGGGCATTCACCTATTATAATTGTATGCACATATTTATAAAATGTGTGAATACATCTAAGGTCTTAGGGGAACGATAGGGGCTATCTCACCTGCTGCTTCCGCTTCCTCGGCGGGCTCCGTATATCCTCCTGTGTTATAAATGTCAGATTGAGCTTGGATACTACCGCTACTGCCAATTTGCATGACAGATGAATTGGTAATTGCACCAATTTTAATCATATTGATGTTAATGGATTGATGAACGGTAAAATGCATAGTAACCCTCCCAATCACCGTACTGGCTGATCAATTTTATCTGGGTCATTTACATATGTGGTTGAATTTCCAAGATTAATCCTAATTCCTGGCCCGGTGTTAAAAGAACCACCACCAGCAAATGTTTTTGCGGAGCTTTCCGGACTCATGTTATAAACGTCCCCAATATTAAATATGCTAGACGAACCTACTGTAATTACTTTTACTGCCCCTACTTTTGCCGGCATAAATAACTCCTCCTTCTTCCTATTTTATGCGGAGGAGTTGTTTTTGTTATGAAAATAATGAATAAAATGCAGGAGGAGCCTAATGTTATAGAGAATTAGATAAGTAGATAAATAGAAAGGAATTTTGCTATGGGAAATATACCTTCCCCAATAAAAGGAAGTAATCGTTTAATTTGGATTGACGCAGCAAGAGGTTTCGCTATATTTGGCATTTTTATAGTTAACATTGGAGCATTCGGTGCCCCCTATTTTCTATATGGAGGGGAGGAAGAGGTATGGAGTTCCAATGTAAATCAAACTATTATGACGATTATCGATATCTTTTTTCAGGCCAGTTTTTATACTTTATTCTCCATGCTATTCGGTTTTGGGTTCCAGCTTATGAAAGATCGTTTAACAATGAAACAAGTGGAGATCCGTCCTTTTTTATTTAGGAGAATGGCTATTCTGTTTTTATTTGGATGTATTCATGCTTTTCTTATTTGGCATGGGGATATTTTATTAAGCTATAGTTTGACCGGATTTGTATTATTACTTTTTCTACGTGTGAAAAGAAAGACCCTCTTGGTGTGGGGGTTATCTTTACTGTTTCTGGGGACGGTATTCATCACGCTCTCTTTGTTTAACATGAGAGATTATTTAGGGTGGATCAATACAGTGGCAATTGATCAGGCTATCATTAATTATCAGAGTAGTGATTATGGTATTATACTGGGACAAAACTATCAAGACTGGATGTACTCAAATGGGGGAATTGGCATTATCTTTTCATTGCTGTTTGTGTTTTTGCCATTATTTTTGATTGGAATGTATGGGGCAAGAACAGTTGTATTTCATCAACCAGAAAAGTATAGAAGCATTCTGCTACGTGTGTGGTGGATATCGTTATTTCTCTTTGCAGGTCTGAAGCTTGGTCCATATTTATTTGGAAACCCTTTGTGGTTTTCCTATGCCCAGGACAATATTGGAGGAGCAGCTTCTGCGGTATTCTATGCGACCTCCATTACATTGCTTGCAGGTTATTCAATGGGGTCAAGAGTAATTCAACCATTCGTATATGTCGGAAGAATGGCGTTAACCAACTATATCTTACAATCAATAGTTAGCTTTATCTTGTTTTATGGAATTGGCTTCGGATTTTATAGTAAGACAGGTCCGGTTCTCCATATAGGAATAGTGCTTTGTCTATTTACATTACAAATATTAGGCAGTAAATGGTGGTTAACCAAATATAATTTTGGTCCTTTGGAATGGGTTTGGCGCAGTCTTACTTATAAAAAAGTCCAACCCCTACGACGAAGTCAGCAGCAAAGCTAAATATATTATTTGAAAATAAAACAAGACGAGCCCAGGGTTCATCTTGTTTTATTTTTCTTCTTCTTATTGACTCATAACGTCTTTTATTTGGTCGATTGCCCAATTTAAATCGTCTTTACTAATGATTAGTGGTGGAGCAAAACGGATGACATTCTCATGTGTTTCTTTACATAATAAACCTTTTTCTTTTAATGCTTCACAGTAAGAACGAGCAGGTTCTGTGAGTTCCATTCCAATAAACAACCCTTTACCACGAACCTCTTTTATCACCGGGTTATTTAACTTTTTCAGTTCACCCATCATATGATTACCTAACTCTAAGGACTTTTCTGCTAATTTTTCTTCCTCTAGTACATCAAGTGAAGCTATCGAGACAGCACATGCTAAGGGATTTCCTCCGAATGTAGAGCCGTGGGATCCTGGATTAAACACACCAAGAATATCTTTATTAGCTACAATACATGATATTGGGAATACGCCTCCACCTAATGCTTTCCCTAAAATTAAAATATCTGGTGTTACATTTTCCCAGTCACAGGCAAACATTTTTCCAGTACGCGCAAGTCCTGCTTGAATTTCATCTGCGATATATAGCACATTATTATCTTTACATACATCGTAGGCTTCCTTCAAAAATCCTTCAGGGGGCATAACTATACCTGCCTCACCTTGTATGGGTTCAAAAAGAAATCCGGCAGTATTTTCATTAATTGCTTCTTTCAATGCATCAATGTCGCCATAAGGTATAATTTTTATTCCAGGGAGCATTGGACCAAATCCACGTTTATATTCTGCTTCAGATGAAAGGGAGACAGCAGTCATGGTTCTTCCATGGAAATTACCTTCACAAGCGATGATTTCAGCTTTATTTTCTTCTACACCTTTAACGTCATAAGCCCAGCGTCTTGCCGCTTTTACAGCAGTTTCCACAGCTTCTGCACCAGTATTCATTGGCAGCGCATTTTCTTTATTTGTTAACTTACAAATTTTTTCATACCAAGGGCCGAGCTGATCATTATGAAACGCGCGTGAAGTTAGAGTAACAGCATCGGCTTGATTTTTTAACGCATCAATAATTCTAGGATGACGGTGTCCCTGGTTCACTGCAGAATATGCGCTCAGCATATCCATATAACGATTACCTTCGGGGTCTTCTACCCATACACCTTCAGCTTTAGCAACTACTACAGGAAGCGGATGATAGTTCTTTGCTCCATACTCCTGTGTTTGGTCAATTATTTCCTGGATATCTCTTACCATACTATCCCTCCGTTAGAAAAATAAGGCTCCATCTTAGTATAACAGGTATTATGGTTATTTACTTCCCGTGGAGAGAGAATTGTAATCATATGATTTTTTATTCTGTCCATGATATGATAATTTTAGTAAATACTTGGTAGTAGGAGGAAAAATAAATGACACATATGCATATTACAGCATGGGTGCTTGCCTTAATTTTATTTATAGTTGCGTACGTTATGTACAATCAGGGTAAAGGTAAGCCTGGTAAGATTGTTCATATGATATTGAGATTGGACTATTTGTTTATTTTGTATACAGGTGGTAGCTTGCTTGGACATTATTTCGGTGGAGGAAACCTATTGCCGGAAGCAATTGTTAAGGGCGTGGCCGGTATTTGGGTGATTGCAGCATTGGAAATGATCCTTATAAAAACATCAAAAAACAAGCCTGCTAAAAGTTTTTGGATTCAATTGGTAATTGCTTTAATTATCACATTAGTACTTGGTTTCTGGCGCTTGCCAATGTAAATTTTTATATGAGGAATAGTTAATTAGAGGTACAAATTGCACGTTGATTTGTACCTCTAATTTTTTTCTGCTTTATTATGGGAGGGGAAACAGACATCAAAAAGAGAGGTGCAATAATACGTAGTATGGATATACTGCGACGTAACTAAGAATATAGAGGCTGCGTAAATCACCGCTACGGGGAAATATTCCGCTTTCCGCGGGCGGCTGATGAGCTTCCTCACACTACGTGTTCGGGGATCTCATCGAGGCCTCTCCTCCCGCAGGAGTCTCCATATTTCCCCTTCGCTACTATTTCCTATTATATCTACGAAAAAAATTGCGTTCGCATACACCCAGAATGTGCTGTGTACAAATTGATTGGAGTGGAGGGCGGCGACTCCTGCCGGAATAGCATGAAGCCACTGAAAAAGTCATTCTCTACTAAAATAGAAGATTTCCAAAAAACGCTATCCCAAAATTTCGTTGTTTGAATTACCTAAATGGAGAGTCAATACCATTTTACTCCACTCATATACTTAAAAGTGGTGATGTAATTTTTTGGAACTAGCCTTCTCAAGAATTTACCGGACTTTTTCAGTGGCCTCGAATAGCATGAGGCGAAGACCCTGGACGGAGCGTAGCGGAGGAAGCGGCTGAGGCCATGCCGGCGGAAAGCGTCCGCATGCAACGAAAATCAATGGGGCACTTCTCCTCAAATATTTGACTGAGCTTTTCATCAATAAAGTTACGTCGCAGTTTCCTCCAACTATGCAAAAGGCAAAACTGATAAGATTCTTTTTCAGCACTCTAACAATAGGGAATTAGAAATTGAAATTTTAAAGTGAACGCTTCTTTTTAAATATATTCACTACCATAGCGCTTGTTATTTATGAAGGTTTTTCAACAATCACAGCGATTTCATTGACTATTCAGCTGAAACATTAATAATAGAAAGGAATGAGTTTACATATTGGAGGAGCTTTTATATGAAAAAAATAGCGACGGTACTACTGACTATACTTATAATGACAAGTATTTCAGTTCCGTCTTATGCTGCAGAACAAGGAAATTCCCAGCTTGAAGAAGAGATTGTTTATAATATTCTAGTTGATCGGTACCATAATTTAGACTTTGATCGTGATGAGCAGGTAGACACGGATGATCCTACTGCTTACCATGGTGGAGACTTAAAGGGGATTACCCAGAAACTTGATTATCTTAAAGAAAATGGTTATTCCACTATTGTGCTGTCTCCCATTATGGAGAATTCAGCTGATGGATATCACGGCTACTGGATTGAGGATTTCTATAAAGTTGAGGAACAATTTGGCACAATGAAAGATTTAAATGAATTGATTAAGGAGGCTCATGATAGAGAGATTAAAGTTGTATTGGAGCTCGTTACAAATTTTGTTTCGAAAGATCATCCTATTGTAAAGGACCCTTCCAAGAAAGACTGGATTTCCAAAGAAAAAAATATCGAAGCAGATTGGGCTAATCATGTCGCCGTATTAAATCAAGATAACCCGAAAGTAAGAGATTTTCTATTTGATGTGGCTTCCTACTGGATGGATGAGACAGATATCGATGGCTTTAAATTACATGCTGCAGATAAGTCTTCTCTGGATTTTTTACAAAAATTTACAGAACAAATCAAAAATAAGAATGAGGCATTTTATTTACTTGGAGATATCATGGATCCATCCGCGAACACAGATGAAATTATGAATAGAACCAGCATTCAAGCAGTAGATAATCATCAATTATCTAAAGAGATCAATGAGGTTTTCTCGAATCTTGGAAAACCTGTATCAGACATATACGACACATGGGAGAAAAATAAAGAAGAAACTGGTTTGATTTTTGTAGATGATGAATCCACAAAAAGATTTACACAGAAACTTTCTGAAAATGGCAGAAGTGCTTTAACCACGTGGAAATTAGCATTAACGTATTTATATACGACCCCTGGGATTCCATCTGTCTTCCAAGGATCAGACATACCTATGTATGGTGGAAATGGGGAAGAAGCAAAACGGATTGTGCAATTCAATAGTGGAGATCCGGATCTAAATGAATTTATTGACCGTATATCTGCATTAAAAGCGCAGTTTCCTGTCTTATCTCATGGTGATTTTGAAATGGTTGGTTCAGATGGTGCTATGAGTGTGTTTAAGCGAACCTACGAAGGAACCAGCATGTATATTGCTATTAATAATGACGATCAAACAAGGGCAATTTCTATTGCAGATGTAGGAGAAGGTCTTCAACTGCGCGGGTATCTAAATGATGATACGATTCGCGCTAATGACAACGGCGAATACAAAGTAGGTCTTGCGCGGGAAAGTGTAGAAGTATACGGTGTGCAACCAGATACAGGGTATAATTGGTTGTTTATTGGCTTTGTTATCGGTGTATTCGTATTATTTGCAGTAGCTATATTTATTTTAAGCCGAAAACAGAAGAAAAGAGAAATGGCGGAAAATAAGCGATAGAGCATTTATACAAAACCAATCGCCAGCAGGGAGAGGTAGTTCGCCGAAGAAGAGATTAACCAGCGGATAATTGAAAAATATATTACAACCAAAAACAAAAACCCCTTGCATCAATTGCTGGGGTTTTTGTTAAAACCATTATTCCTTTTTCATGAATGGCCTTGCTTAGGCGACGGGTTCGAAACACAGTATACCGATACGAATTGATCTCTACATCAAGCGATTTCCTCTTGATTATCCTGCGACGATAATTCCACCATTTACATGAATCATTTGTCCACTTACATAGCTTGAATCGTCACTAGCAAGGTAGACATAAGCAGGAGCTAATTCCTTAGGTTGTCCTGGCCGTTTCATCGGTGTGTTTCCGCCAAATGATCCTACTTTCTCTTTACTGAAAGTGGATGGAATAAGTGGTGTCCAAATTGGTCCTGGGGCAACACCATTTACCCTGATTCCCTTTTCTGCCAGTTCTTCTGATAAAGATCTGGTAAATGAAGTAATTGCACCTTTAGTAGCAGAATAATCAATTAGATCTTTACTTCCCTGATATGCTGTAATAGAGGAAGTATTAATAATGGAGCTACCTTCTTTCAAGTTAGGCAATACTGCTTTGGTAATATAAAACATGCTGAATACATTTGTGCGGAACGTTTTTTCCAGTTGCTCGCTGGTAATATCTAAAAACTTACCTTGAGGGTGTTGTTCAGCAGCATTATTTATAAGAATGTCAATTTTTTTGTATTTATCCAACGTTTCAGTAACAGCTGATTCACAAAAGGATTGATCACCGATGTCACCACTTATTAATAGGCATTGACGACCTTCCAATTCGACCAGCCGCTTCGTTTCCTTTGCATCTTCATGTTCATTAAGATATACGATAGCAACGTCTGCGCCTTCTTTAGCAAAGTGTACACTAACAGCACGTCCGATTCCACTGTCGCCTCCAGTTATTAAGGCAACTTTATCCTTTAATTTTTCACTTCCCTGATAATTATTCCGAATATATTCAGGTTCTGGTTGCATTTTTGATTCAATCCCCGGCTGTTGATTCTGTTGCTGTGCCGGAGGTGTTTGCTTGCCATTCTTTTCTTCCATGGACATCTGTTTCCCTCCTGAAAAATGATTTAGTTCTCATCTTCCCCAAAAAGGAACTTTCCAATCATTGATGTAAAAAGTTTGCAAAAAAATAAAGCCCATTATGGACTTTAGTATGTATATTCATAGGCTGATACAGCGCCTTTCTTAAATAAAAAGTAATAGGTTTCCCGATAATAAGCAATATCAATTTCGCCTGTAATGTATTTCTGTTGATAATAATCCAGCAAGTCGTTCATCGATGTAGGAAGTCGGTCTTTTTCTTCTTTATAAGCAGTAATTAGTTCATTGATTAACATGCGATTCCTCCTATTAATAAATTTGGACAACCTTAGTTAGATAATATGACTAGGATAGGGGAAATATTCTACTATATTATTGGACAGGGAAGTAGTTTGATTCGTGAGTATCTAAGGTAATAGGATAGAAGAGGTGATGTGATTCAGGGACAAGCCCTGAATCGTTAACAAGTTAATCGGCAGGTTTATCTAAAAAGAATAAAGCAATTGTTCCGGGACCAGCATGAGCTCCGATCACAGCACCAACCATTTCAATTAAAATGTCTTCAACGCCAAATTTCTCTTTAATCATTTCAGCAAGCTGTTCTGCCCTTTCCAGGTCATCGCCGTGACTGATGCCAATAGTTTGGTTTGTGAAATCAGTACCTCTTTCCTCCATTATTTCCAACATACGATGAAAGAGGCGTTTCGAGCCGCGGATCTTTTCTAACGGTACGAGTTTACCGTTGTCAACATGAAGAATTGGTTTAATCTTTAATAATGAGCCTACAAAAGCAGCTGTTTTACTAACACGGCCACCACGATATAAATATTCAAGATCATCTACGGTAAAGATATGCTCCATATGGGTTGAATCATATGCAGCAGAGTTGATAATATCCTCTATAGTAGCACCGCTCTTTGCTTTTTTAGCAGCATTTAATACGACTAGTCCATAGCCAATGGAAGCACATTTCGTATCAATAACATGAATAGGTGCATTAGGGTAGGTTTCTTTTACTTCCTGTTCCATCATTTTGGCTGTTTGATAGGTACCAGACAACTCAGAGGAAAAGGCAAGATATATTATTGCTTGATTTGACTCGGCGTATGATGTAAAAATAGTTTTAAATGCTTGAGGAGTTACTTGGGATGTTTTAGGACTTTTCCCATTTCTCATGGCCTCATACACAGTTTTGGGTTGTATCTCTATCCCATCTGCATATTCCTTTTCGTCTAAATGAACGGTTAATGGTACCATTTCAATGTTATATTCGTTATAATATGATTCTGATAAATCGCAAGCGGAATCAGCGAGTATTTTAACGTTCATTTTTTCACCTACATTCTTATGTATTATTACTTTTAGTTTAATGCTACTCTACCAGATAGTCAAAGTATATTTTATTACTATTTTTAAAAGTTAAAAAATAAAAAGAAAGAAGAGGAGGTTGGATATTGTTTATCTTTGAGGCAAAACGAATTATTACAGTGATTGTTGGTGCATTTTTAAATGCTGCATCTCTGAATTTCTTCTTAATTAAGGCGAATGTATATGCCAGTGGATTCACAGGTGCTGCTCAGTTAGTTTCCAGTGTTTTCAAAGATTTTATTGGGATCGGAGTTAGTACTGGAATTCTGTTACTCTTATTCAATATACCGGTAGCATTGCTTGGTTGGTATAAAGTAGGAAAAGGTTTTACATTTTATAGTATTCTTTCCGTTATTTTCACATCTGTTTTCCTTGCTGTTTTACCTGTAACAGCCATGTCAGAGGATATTATTTTAAATGCCGTCTTTGGTGGTGTCATAGCAGGTACTGGTGTTGGGATGACATTAAAGGTCGGTGCGTCTACAGGAGGGATGGACATCGTTGCGATGGTCCTTTCCCGCATGAAGGATAGACCGATTGGTACGTATTTTTTAACATTAAATGCAATAATTATTGCTATGGCTGGTATTCTTTATGAGCCAGAGAACGCTTTATATACATTGCTGACATTGTATGTGACAACACGTGTTATTGATGCTATTCATACACGTCATGAGAAAGTTACGGCTATGATCATTACACATAAAGCGGATGAATTGCAGCAGGAAATTCACAAGACAATGGTTCGGGGGATTACTATTCTTCCAGCAAAAGGTGCATATACAAAATCTGATAAAAATATGCTTTACCTTGTTGTAACTCGCTATGAATTATATGATTTAGAGCGGATCATTAATGAAATAGATCCAAATGCTTTCACAAATATTGTACAAACGACTGGTATATTTGGATTTTTCCGAAGAGACTAGATAAGTCATAAGGAGAACGCAAAAGAATGAAAAAATGGATTATGTTAATTATGGTAATATCGCTGTTGGCTGGTTGCAGTGAAAAAGGTTCACAGGTGAAAGAGGATGAAGAAACTGAGGGAAATGCGGTAAGTTTTCGAAATATTGATGTCAAAGTAGAAGGTGGAAATGTTCGTATGACAGGGGAAGTAAATAGCGATACGAGCACCTTCTACTACAAGCTGAAACAGAATGAAAAAACGCTCGTTAATGAAAAAAATAAAAAATATGTGAACATGGAATGGCAAAAGTTTACGATCGAGTTTAAACTGCCTGATAATATTGCTCAGGATGGAGAGCCGCCGTTTTTACTTTTATATGGAAAAAATGAAGCTGGGGAAGTCATTAATCCAAATTACTTCCCATTGGATTTAGATAGCTAGGAACGGATCACTTTACACAAAAATAATTAAACAAAAAAGGTCAGCTTTCGGGCTGACCTTTTGTATGTAACTTATTAATAGCCGTGTTTTTCAAAAATTTCCTGTACTTTAGGGGTTAAGTTATCCCATTCGACATCAAATTGTTTATTTACCGTAATAAAATTCTGATAGCCAAAAACGTTATCAACGCCTGCAACTTTCATCAGGTCATTCATAATTTCATGTTCACTTTCGTCGCCCGGCATAACAGAAATACTATTCGTACCTTCAAAAATCAATTTGTCAGTAGTAAATTTTAATGCATTCGGATTAGGTGTAGTTTCAACACGCACTCCCATTACGATTACCTCCTACTTTTACTAAGTCATACTTACGTATAATTTTAGCAGAAATAGGTCAAGGAAGAAAGAAAAAGACCAAAAACAAACCACCTTTATCGAAAAGGTGGTTTGTTCGCTTAAAGTAATTCCGTATCATCCTACCAATGAAGTGGAAATTACCATCACGTGCAGAGGTTTAGGTTATTGTAATTGGTCATTTTGCCTCAATTGATTTTCCAACTGCTGTAATTGCTGCTTTTCTTCTGGAGTTGCTTCATTATATGCAGCCTGTATCGCATTTTGTGCAGCCTGTTTGTCAGTTGCATTTGCTGCATTGTTTTGGTTGGTCATAAAGTTATTTACAGCATTTTTAGCTTGTTGAAATAAATTGTTGTTTTCCAATTAAAACCCTCCTAGTGTGTGGTTATCTGTTTCCTCGGCTTTTCGCTCCGCTTCAGTAAACGTCGACCTGTAAGGAAACCGTTCCGCATGCTTTTTAACTGAATCAGCGCTTTGTTGACTAAAACGTCTTGACTTACTACCTTTTCCCACATAAATCCCTCCATAGAAGATATTTAAAGTGGTTCTTAACTAGTAGCTTCTCCAACCGCTCTGGAAATTCAGCAAAAAAGTGAACGCAAGATACGTTCACTTCTAGTATGGTTTATACGTATTATTTTATTAAAGGAAATTATTGAGATATATTTAGCTGTGCGAGGTTTGGAGTTTTAAGTAATTTTCCAAAAAGCTCCCAACCCCGTCTTCTTCATTTGTAACAGTGATATGCTTTGCAACAGATTTCAAATCATCTATTGCATTACCCATAGCCACGCCGACTCCTGCATAGTCTATCATTTCCAAATCATTATCTTCATCACCAAAGGCGATAATTCTGTCTTTTGGAATATCAAAGTAATGAGCAATTTTTTGTAATCCCACTGCCTTATTCATTCCCTTTTTAACGATTTCAATAATATTCCATGGTGCTCCCCATTTTCGATGCTCAATCAGTTCAGCATGATAATCGTCCAGATGTCCACGTAATTGCTTAATATGATCTTCTTTCGGATGAATAAGCAAGGAAGTGGGATCTGTAGTTAATTTGCTTTTTAAATTACCTACTGAGAAAGGGGGATCGTTTTGTGTTGCATGGAAGATATCAATAATATCCTGGTCAAATTGGTCTAAATAAACCTCATCCATTACTTCAGCAAGAATATTGTTTACATTCAAGTCATAGCACGTATCTATAATTTTATGTGCAGTGCGAATCGGCATCGGATTATGCAGTGCATCCCATTTATTGTCTCGGGGGTGATGAATCAGCGCCCCATTAAAATTTACCATTGGTGTATCAAGTCTTAGCTCATGATAATAATCAATGCTGGCTCTGTGTGGTCTTCCTGTTGCAATGACTACTACATGGCCTTCTTCGATTGCTTTTAGTACAGTTTGCTTTGTTTTAGTACTGATTACCTTTTTATCGGTTAAGAGTGTTCCATCAAGATCCAATGCAATCAAATGTCGTTTATTTTCCATATCATTCACCTCATCTGACAATAGTTTACCATTAATTCCAACGCTTCTAAAGCATTAATAAACATACTGGCGTAAATTTTCCTTTACATAATTTGCAATAAACATATTACAACTATTAAAATAGAATTAACAGACATAGCATTCATGAGGAGACGTTGTTTATGATAGGTATAGAAAAACAAGCAATAGATGAGATACCTTGTTTAGTTGTTGGAGATGTATCAAAGAAAAATGACGCATTGCCTACGGTATTATATTTCCATGGTTTCACAAGTGCAAAGGAACATAATTTGCCTTTAGCATATTTACTTGCTGAAAAAGGATATAGAGTTATACTCCCGGATAGTGAATATCATGGAGAGCGTGCACAAGAGGTTTCTTCTATAAAGGTCCAAGTTTCATTCTGGGATATTGTAATGAAAAATGTAAAAGAGCTAAATACCATTAAAGAGGATTTTGAAAAAAGAGGGTTGATTCTTAATGGTAGGTTTGGAATTGCAGGTACGAGTATGGGCGGTATTACGACTTCTGCAGCATTAGCTTGCTATTCTTGGATTCACACCGCAGCTATTTTAATGGGCTCACCTAAAATTACAACATATGCCAAGACATTAGTGGATAGTTTTAGAAAAATGGGTGATCTTCCTGTAACAGATGAGATGATTACTTATTTATTTGAGCAGCTGGAGCAATATGATTTATCAAAGCAGCCTGAAAAGCTAAATCAACGACCATTGCTATTATGGCATGGAGAAAATGATCCTGTTGTTCCATTTGATCATTCGTATACTTTTTATGAAGAAGCAAAAAAACTTTACAAAAATCCAGAGGATATTAAGTTTTTGAAGGAATCTAACCGTGGTCACAAAGTGAGCAGATATGCTATTCTTGAGACAGTAAAATGGTTTGAAAAACATTTATAAATAGTGACCGAAGTGATTCATATCATTTTAAAAAAAGGGGAAATATGTTTAAATATAAGTAGGATGAATAGGAGGTATGAAGTATGGATGAAGCTTTAAAAGAGAATTTAATGGGAGCTCTGGAAAATGTTATTGATCCTGAGCTGGGTATAGATATTGTTAACCTTGGTCTAATATATGATGTAGATTTGGATGAAGAAGGTCTTTGTACTGTTACAATGACACTTACAGCAATGGGCTGTCCATTGGCAGGGCACATTGAACAAGATGTTAAGCGTGCATTGTCTGATATTCCTGAAGTGAAAGAGATAAAGGTTGATATTGTATGGAGCCCACCATGGGGTAAGGAAAGAATGTCACGGTATGCTAAAATTGCATTAGGAATTCCAGATTGAGAAAAAGGAAAGGTTGATTCATATACATGAATTAACCTTTTTGTTTAAAGTAGAAAAATTCGATTTCATGTGCTGGTGCAGATGTTCTTGTGAAAAATCTGGTGCCGGCTTTCGGCCAGTAAGGTAATATGTGTGGGACGATTTGGCTTTACTGATCGTCTCTTCTACCGTGTACAATTTTAGTATAGAGGATTGAAGAAGGGAATCGTTTACAAGATGGACTATCCAAAAAGTGCGTTGCCAATCTGTCAGATCATTGGTTATAAAGATACCGGAAAAACGAGCTTAATGGAGAAGCTTATTGTTCATTTTACTTCCCGGAAATGGAAGGTAGGAGCAATAAAGCAATCATGGGCATGGTGGTGAGCCTGATTATCAGCCTGGTACGGACAGTCAAAGGCATTATGAAGCAGGTGCTGCTATAAGTGGGGTCCAGGGAGAAAGCCAAGTGCAATTAACAATAAGGGAAGAAGGCAGTCTGGAAAACGTATTGGATTTTTACCGTTTATTGAACCTGGATTTACTGTTCATGGAAGGGTATAAAAAAGAAGCTTATCCAAAAATTATTATTTTGAAGGATGAGAAGGATTTAGAACTATTAAGTCTTTCAAATATAATAGCTGTTGTGATATGGAATAATGAGATGTCAACATATACAACATGCCCAATTTTTTCGATGCATAAGATCGAACAGTCTTTATCGCAATTGGCATCTGTAATTACAACTCATCTTGACTTTAAATGTTAAAACTGTCAGTATTTTATGTGGAAAGGGATATTATGAAGAATTTTTGGATTACGGAAGAAGCAATAGAAATTAACGATGTCGTTAACAAAGTAACACGAGCAGAAGCAGGAGCAATTAACACATTTATTGGCACAGTTCGCGAACTTACCAAAGGCAAGCGGACTTTATACCTTGAATACCAGGCTTATACTGCATGGCAGAAAAAAACTCGAGGAAATAGGAAAAGAAATAGATGAACGGTGGGAAAATACGCAAACAGCGATTGCTCATCGTGTTGGGCGTTTGGACATTTCCGATATTGCGGTAGTTATAGCAGTTTCCACACCACATCGTAAGGATGCTTTTGAAGCGAGCCGCTATGCGATCGAACGTATTAAAGAAATTGTCCCGATCTGGAAAAAAGAGCATTGGGAAAATGGGGAACTCTGGATTGGTGATCAAAAGGAGCAGGTTTCTTACGAGGGTAATTTACCCGCTAAGGAGGAGATGCAAGATGATTGAAGTATTATTTTTCGCTGAACTTCGGGAAAAGATAGACAGTGGGAAAATTCCCATGGACGCAGCAGGGAAATCTGTGAAAGAATTAAAGGAGATGCTTGTTGCAAAGTATGAGCTTAAGACACTTGACAATGTGATGATTGCAGTAAATGAAGAGTACACGACGGAGAGTACTATTCTTGCTGATGATGATGTGGTTGCATTTATTCCACCGGTCAGTGGTGGCTAGAAAGAGAAGAAGAGACTGTTTCGCCTATGTGCGAAACAGTCTCTTTTTTAGGTGCTTAGGATACTGATACCATCAATTTGGCTTTCGATATATATTGGAATATACAATGATTTTGAGAATAGATAAATTCCTAATTAAGAATATAAATATTGCGTTAATCATTGCTATGGGGAAATATTCCACTTTACGCGGCAGAATTTTACATACCTAACATTTCCATCGCTCTTTCGCTCATTTTGCTTGGGTTCCAGGAGGGCTCCCATACAAGATCTACTTTCACAACATTCACACTATCAAGCTGACTGACACGGTGTTTTACGCCATTGGTAATGCTATCATGCATGGGGCATCCTGGTGTTGTTAGAGTCATACGGATCGTAACATCCTTATTCTCATTCACCATAATACTATAGATAAGACCCAAGTCCATTATATTAACTCCAAGCTCCGGATCAATAACTTCAAACAAGGTAGCGGCTACTTGCTTTTCTAAATTCATTTTTAAAAATCTCCTTTCTTTTTTGATAATTTGCCTGACCATCCATTTCGATACAAACATAGATAACATTTACTTTAACAATACACGGAAAATAGAGCAGGTATATAAGATGGAGGTGAGTGTTAATAAGCCTTGAAAAGTAATGACGAGATGACTCCATTGCCCCAACCCACCAACAGTTAATCCAAGCACACTAGTTATGAAACAGATGAATAAAACCACACTCCAGCTTTCGTGAATCATATCCTTTAATGTAGGCACCTTTTCTTTGCCAATTTTGTTAGAATATTTATAGGTCCACCAAAGGAAAGGAACAATTTTATATAAATAGCCAAGAATACTGAAGACAATCCAGCACATGATATAGAGAAATATAATCCAGCTCCAGCTGATTGGATTTTGATATCCAGCCATATGAAACAGAAGGGCAATAAAATGTATAACTAACCCGTTTCCAATGGCTACAAGAGAGAAAATGAAAGGTTTATCCAGCTTCTTTTTCATTCTTTTTGCTAAAATTTCTTTTATGTCTAAGGTGAAAAATAAAAATCCGAGAAATAAAAGTATCCAACCAAGTGTTTCAAAATAAATAAAATTAGTCCAAAAGGATAAAATCAATAATAGTAAACCAGTTATATAAACAACAAAAGAGCTTTTCGCCCATTTCATTGAATAGCCATGTGATAAGCTAAACATAGGAACAAGCTTATAGGAAAATCCAAATATCAATAAACTAAACCAGCCAACAACACCTAATACAATATGTGAACCAAGGATTGTTTGATGGCTTATAATTTCTCCGTAGGATAGATTCCAGGCTAATAAAAACCCAGCTGAAATGGTCAAAAAGAAACTTGATAAAGCTCCTAAAACAAAATATGTCATTTTATTTTTTTTCTTTTGGGAAAGAATTGTTCTGGCCATTTGAATAAGAAATAGAAGAACCCCAACAATAGCTAAAATTCCCCCAAAGATTGCTTTCTCCGGCTTTAGACCAAGCAATACGGAAAAAATAGAGAACCCTAATGCTGTAATGACAAACTGAATATAGCCAAGTTTGTGACTCCAAATGGGTGTTAAAAAAGCTACAGGTACAAGCTGGTACATGGCTCCCATTGCAATCATAACTGCATATCCAAGAAGAAGAAAATGAGCCCCATCCAAATGTCGGGAAGACGAAAACTACTATTGGTTAATAGATCTGAATTAATGAACAAAATGATTTGTGCAATAATCAGTGCTATAAGACCATATAGAATAAAAGCAAGGGGAAGCTTGACATTTGTTTCAGACTTCATTGTATTTGAAATCATATTAATCACCAGACTTTGTAATGATTATTTTAAAGCTGCCATCTTCCAGTGGCTCTGTTGCATGGGAATAACCACGCTCATCCAACTCTTCATATAAAAACATTGGTCTCCGATCATTTATAATAGAAAGGTGCTCTCCAATATTCATGCCATCCAACGCCTTCAATGTACGGATCATTGGTTGGGGAGGTTCTAAACCTCGATTATCGATAATCATTTCGTAGCCCCCTTTTTTACGTAGGTTACAATCCAATGCCTTTTATCTACTTTTTCAACTTGATGTGCAAATCCCTTTCGGTGTAGCACTTTATGCAGTGGAAGTGGATTAAACGGTGCATGCAAAATAAGCTCCTGCCCTACTTCAATACTTTTTACTGCAGCCATAATCTTATCAAAAGGTTCTTTTTTTAATCGAAGATCTTCTCGAACATCAAGTACGACAGCTTCTTTTAATTCCATAATAGCATCTCCCTACCTTTGATTATTTCCCTTTTATGATAATCACTTTCAATTAGGAGTGAAGTGACTTGTATCACATCAATTTAAGTGAAGAAATCCTGTTAAGTGGAAACGTTTATATAAATTAAAAAAGCAGGTATCTTTGATAAGAACCTGCTCTGTGATTAGAATAATTCATCTTCTAATGCTTCTGTATTAATTTGTAAAAGCCCTGTTTTATCCGTTTGTATGAAGTCTTTCTTTTTTAATTGGGTTAATGTTCGACTGACGGTTTCTCGACTGGAGCCAATCATATTGGCCATTTCTCTATTTGTAAATTGTGTGTCAATAACCGTATGTGTGTCGGAAACTTCTCTTCCATGGTTTTTAGCCAATCGTAATAATAACAGGATTATTTGTTCATACGTATTATGAAGAATCTTTTCTTGCAGCCGATTTTGCAAATCCACAATTTTATCTCCAAGTACCCTGAAAAGTTTAATACATATTTCGGGATGAGTGATAAGGAAGTTTTCAAAGGAATGTATTGGTATATAAATAAGTACAGCATCCTCAGTTACCTCTGCATGTGCCGGATAATCATCCTGCCTAAAGAATCCTTGGTGTGGAAACATGTCACCAGGCTGAAGCATATTGACGATCTGTTCTTTACCATGGATGTCTGTTTTATATATTTTAACTAGTCCCTTATGGATGAAGTACACATTAGTTAGAGGATCACCTTGCATAAAAATATGGGTTCCTGAACGGTATATCCGGTTTTTTGCAAGGTTAATAATAGGCTCCATTTCAAAATCAGTTAAATCTTTAAACATAGGAAATCGTTGTAAAAGTTCCTGAATCGATTGCGTGTTCACCAAAAAACTCCTTTCAATTTCTGTCTTTATTCTATTTATCAGTTTACCATGAGAATGAACTGCGACCTATGGAAAAAATAACTGCTTTGTAATAATGTGATAAATATCATATCCTAGGGGTGTTTTATCTCACATCATATCCACTCTATACAGTTTATGATATACATGTAAACAAATGATTGGGAGGCGTGATTACATGAGTGAGATAAAGTATGCAGCAAAAGTGCATGCACCAGATATTGAGCCAAGAATAAGACATCCGCGGATATTTGAAGTTTTTGATGAATTAAAAGCAGGAGAGGTTATGGAACTAACAAATGATCATGATCCAAAACCGCTACAGTATCAATTTATGATGGAAAGGAAAGATTCCTTTGAATGGGAGTATATAGAAGAAGGGCCAATGCTTTGGAGAGTGGCGATTGGAAAAAGATAAATTTAGAATAAATAGACCCTGTTTTCCGGGTCTATTTTTAATTGCTGCTAGGGTTTTGTGAAAGAGTAATTTTAATACAAGTTCATATAGATCATTAATATTAGTATTCCATGATTGTGACGATATGATGAATTCTGTTAAAAAAGTGAAAAACATCACACCCACTTTTAAAATAGTAATTTACAATTTATGTAGATAGTTTGAGGAGGGGTACTATGTTTTCACGAGATTATAATAAAAATCCTTTTATTGTTATATGGGAGTTGACCAGAGCTTGTCAGCTAAAATGCCTTCATTGCCGGGCAGAAGCTCAATATCATAGAAACCCATTGGAGCTTGATTTTGAAGAAGGTAAGAAGCTAATAGATGATATATATGAAATGGATAACCCAATGCTTGTGTTTACAGGTGGAGACCCACTTGAAAGACCAGATGTTTTTGATATAGCAGAATATGCTGTTAAAAAAGGTGTCCGGGTATCCATGACACCATCTGCAACACCAAATGTTACAAAAGAAGCCATGCAAAAAGCAAAGGATGTGGGCTTAGCAAGGTGGGCTTTTAGTATTGATGGGCATTGTGCTGAGGTACATGATCATTTTCGGGGAACAGAAGGATCCTTTGATTTAACAATGAATGCAATAAAGTACCTTCATGAATTAAACATGCCTTTGCAAATTAACACAGTTATATCAAGATATAATTATCGATATTTGGATGAAATGGCTAAGATGGTGGAAGAACTTGGTTGTGTGTTGTGGAGTGTATTTTTCCTTGTTCCTACAGGAAGAGGAAAGGAATCCGATATGATTACACCAGCAGAACATGAGAAGGTGTTTCGATGGCTTTATGACTTATCCAAACGTGTTCCCTTTGATATTAAAACCACAGCTGGTCAGCATTATAGACGAGTGGTAATCCAAAATAAAATTAGAGAACAAAAAGGAATGAGTGATAAGGAGCATATTTTTTATGAGGATGCACTGATGAACGGTAAGACCGGCCAAATTGACGGCTTAGGACGCGCTCCAAAAGGTGTGAATGATGGGAATGGCTTCGTTTTTATTTCTCATACAGGAGATGTATATCCAAGTGGATTGCTTCCTGTAAAAGCTGGTAATGTCCGAAGAACACCGCTTGCGGAAATTTATCGCGAATCCGAAGTTTTTAAGAACTTGCGTAATCCTGATAAATATAAAGGGAAATGTGGTGTTTGTGAGTTCCGACATGTTTGTGGAGGATCCAGATCCCGTGCCTATAATGTGACAGGTGATTACATGGAAAGTGAACCATATTGTGTGTATATTCCAAGAGCAATGCGTAAAAAGAAGTCTTCGAAAGTATAACAACAGAATCGCAAGCACTTACTAATATTATTGGGTCTAATGATTCGTGAAATGGATATATTGTGAAGTAACTTGGTTGTTTGAAATGGCCGCTTCGGAAAATAAAGTATAGTGAACAAACTATAGCTTGTTTGCGAATGCCTCCGGGGATAGTTTTGCTCTGCAGCCGATTAAATTGCTCTCCGGCGGATTATCTCGCTCTGCAGCCGATTAAATTGCTCTCCGGCAGATTATCTTGCTCTCCGGCAGATTATCTTGCTCTGCAGCCGATTAAATTGTTCTCCGGCGGATTATTTTGCTCTGCAGCTGATTAAATTGTTCTCTGGCGGATTATCTTGCTCTGCAGCTGATTAAATTGTTCTCTGGCGGATTATCTTGCTCTGTAGCTGATTGTCCCACACTAGTTCGCTTTTTCTCCTACTACGAACTAGTGAGAAGTAGCTTTTGTACCCCAACATTTGCAAAAGCCCCATTTTTTAGAGAGAAAAAAGGAGTCAGCTTATGCTAGCCGACTCCTCTTATGTTTTAATGTATGGTGCATAGGACAATAGGGCAGTCTTCACAATTTATTTCTGACTTTAAAAAGTTCAAATCATGAATGGTAATATGGCCTTTATCCATGGAAATAACTGAATTTCGTTTCAACTCGTTTAACAAGCGATTGACACTTTCTCTTGTTGTACCACAAAAATTAGCCAATTGCTGATTCGTCAGTGATATATCTAGGTAAATATCTTGATTTGTTTTTACTCCATAGCTATTTGAAAGGCGGATTAACGTAGAATATAGTGCGCCTTTTTTACCGAAAAGTACAAGATCACGAAATCTGGTTTGGTCCCTTCGATAGGAATTATTCATTAGCTTCATAAATTCAATAGTAAGTTCTTTTTCCTGCAGTAAGCTTTCTTCTAGCTTTGCTTTATCGAGTACAATCACTTCTCCATCTTCCAGTACTTTTGCATGAAGAATATATTTTACTTCTTCGGAATATAAATTAACTTCCCCAATAATATCACCAGCATGACAAATTCTTAAAGCCAATTCTTTTCCATCAGGGGAAAGCTTACCAATTTGTACTTTTCCTGATGTTACCATAAATAATCTGGAAGCAGGCTCACCTTCATTAAATAGAAACGTATCTTTCTTAATTGATAAAGGGTTTCCTTCCTTATGAAGGAGCTTCTGAAGATCAGTGGAAACTTCAGATGTCTTTACTTTACTTTTCATACGGAGCAACCACCTTTATAAAACACTGGAACAGCATACTCTATCTGGAACATACACTTTGTATGCTTGCTTAATATCTATAAGAATAGGATAACAAGGATACCAACAATAAAGCAATAGAAAGCGAAGTACTTTAAATTTCCTTTTGCCATAATATTAATAAACCATTTAAGTGCATAGAAAGATGCTACAATGGATGCCATAAATGCAATTAGATATGGGATCATTAAGGCATCAAAATTAGGATCACTAATAATATCTGTAAATGAAAGGACAGTAATACCAAGACTGACCGGAATATATAACAAGAAGGAAAATCGCAATGCGGTTTCCTGCTTCATACCTACAAGCATTGCAGCTACAATGGTGGCTCCAGAACGGCTGATTCCTGGAATCAAGGCAACAGCTTGGGCGAAACCTACGATCAATGCATCCTTCACTTTTAAGTCTCCATCATTTTTGTTCCCTCGCATATTACGAATAATCCACAAAGCTGCACCTGTTATAAGTAACGTAAAACCAACAACAGTAACTCCACTTAATTTGTCTTCAATATAATCTTCCAAAAGAAGTCCAAGAACTCCCGTTGGAATTGTAGCAACGATAAGGAAAACTACAAATTGAAAATCACCTTTGGCTGATTCTTCTTTTTTTGTAACATAGTGAAGTGTGTTTTGGATTAGTCGAATAATATCTTTTCGAAACACAAGTAATACAGCAATGAGGGATCCGAAATTAACTAATATTTCAAATGATAATCCCTTTATATTAATAGAAAAAAGCTCTCGTAAAATTACGAGGTGCCCACTTGAAGAAATGGGGATTGGTTCTGTAAATCCTTGAAATAACCCTAAAATTAAATATTTTATTAATGTGCCTAGTTCTGTCAATGTCTCCATGAGATATCTCCTTTTTTCAATCGTTCTTTTAAACATATTCGATAAGATAGTAACTTTATTGACTCACTAAATCAATGATCATTTATTTTAATGTGCTGACAAGTCACCAAGTAATTACTAGTTGAATAGTCTAGATGGTGAGGAGGCGGTTAAGATGAAAATGAATAATGATTATAACCATATATACGATTTATGTAAAAAACATATGCATTCTTATGTCCTTGCTGAAACAACAGATGGCTCACAAGTTGATGGTATTATTACTGGATTAGATGATGAATACGTCTATTTTGCAGTGCCAATTGGTGCAGAGGAGCATCAAAACATGGCATCTCCAGATGACCAAAGGCAGTTTGGCTATGGTTTTGGTTATCCGGGTTACGGCTTTCCTGGATACGGTTATCCTGGGTACGGGTACGGTGGCTATCCAGGGTTTTACAGACCGAGAAGATTTCGCAGGCTTGTACTTCCACTTGCAGCTCTTACAGCACTAAGTATCTTGCCATGGTATTAAAAAAATAATGTAATAGGAAAACCCTTGCCCAACTATTGCTTAAAGGCAAGGGTTCTCTCTAACTTTTTACAATTAATTACTATGATCCTCTTTCAACGCGCCATCCCCTAATATAGCAATTGCCACTACAAGAATGCCGGCAAATACTATCGTGCTAAGGAAACTGAATGACTCGCCACCCATGCTTGATAACACATAGGAAAGAACGGAGCTTATTAATAATGCCCAAATTATTGTCCATATGTAACGCAACGTGAACACCTCATTTTTTTCTTTAACTGTCTAAATGAATTCAAACTTCCTTTCCTAGTTTATCAAATCCTTACATAAAATAAAAGTATTATTTCAATAGGGAGGCAGTATGATGACGGAATTAGTAGCATTTTGCAATGATTGGATTGGGTTTCATATAGTTAATGATTTACTTGAGCATGGATATAAAGTAAATGGAATAGAAGATACAACTAAGGATGATATGTTAACAATGTTTTTTGGTAGAAATAGTTCTTTTCAAATAGTGAACTCAGAGACAAAGAAAACCTATGAACATGCCATTCTTACTAATAGTAATAGAAAGCTGAATGAAATGAACGCAGAACACATTCTGGTTATTAACCCCGATGAGAATAGCTTACGAAGTCCGAATGAAATCTTTATTTTCGCTCCCTTGCTTTATGGAGAATGGATGCCAATGAATAAGCAAGGTATCCTTCACGGTAAAGAGACCATTCCATTTGATTCAACTCGGTTTGAACAAGATGCTATATATATAAAAGAGTTCACTAAATTACTTATCCAATGGATAAAAGGCAATAAAACGTCGTCTACCTTGTATGTAAAAACAAAGGAAATGAAAAAGAGAGAAAAAGAAAAGCTTGAAAATTCCATTTATATTCGTGACAATATACCTAAGGAAAAACGGATAGAGCAAGTTATAAAACATTATGAACAATATGGAGCAATGTATAATATGGATTAATTGAAGTAGAATGGAGTGCCGAAATGAAACGAGTACTTTTCATCTGTATAAGTGGAATTTTATTGGTGTTACTTGGTGGATGCAATTTATATAGCAGAGGTGAACTGCAGGCTGTTGGAATGCTCTTTGATAGTCCAATGGAGGAGCAAGCCTGGGGAAAGAAAGGTTATAAAGGCTTAATGGCAATTCAGAAAAGAGAGAATGTGGATGTTTATTATAAAGAAAATATATATACAGAAAACGATGTTGCACTAGCGGTAAATGAATTTGTGGAAAATGGGGTAAATCTAATTTTCGGTCATAGTAATAGTTTTGGTAAATATTTTAAAGAGATTGCAAGTGATTACCCCGATGTCCACTTTGTCTATTTTAATGGCAATATTCATTCCGACAATTTAACAAGCTTAAAGTTTAATGGGGAAGCTATGGGTTTTTTTGGTGGAATGGTGGCAAGTAAAATGACACAGACA
This sequence comes from Virgibacillus halodenitrificans JCM 12304, assembly GCF_001310895.1. Lineage (GTDB taxonomy): Bacteria > Bacillota > Bacilli > Bacillales > Amphibacillaceae > Virgibacillus_Q > Virgibacillus_Q halodenitrificans. Next base: position 72,151 of record NZ_BAZS01000021.1, read on the forward strand.
AATCAACTGGGAATTATAGGTGCATATGAATGGCAACCCGAAATTGAGGGATTCTATGAGGGCGCAAAATATCAAAATCCTGCTGTAGATATTTATATAAAAATATTAAACACATGGGTAAATAAGGACTTCGCTATAGATATTTATAAGAAGATGCTTGCAAATGACATTGATGTGTTTTATCCAACAGGTGATTCGTTTAGTAATGAAATTATTGAAAGAGCAAAGAAGAATGATGTCCATACAATAGGGTATGTAGATGATCAATTAAAGTTAGGCAAGAAGACTGTTTTAACAAGCACTGTACAACATGTGGACAGGCTTTATGAAATTGCAGCAGAGAGATTTGATAAGGGAAAGCTCGATGGTGGGGTTCTTACATTTGATTTTGGTGATGGCGTTATATCTCTCGGAGATTTCAGTCCATTTGTTCCTGAAAGCTTTCAACAAGAAATCAAAGAATCCATTCAGGAATACATAGAAACAGGGAAGCTGCCAAATGCCCGCTAGTATCGGAAACCCTTATGCAGTAGATTTACAAAGCCTGCTGGGAGGTTGATTAGCAACTTTTACTCTTGCAAGTTGCACATTAATACATTAAAATTAGTACCAAGTCATAATAATTGATAATAAACTTTTAATATATAAGGAGATGGAAATATGAACGTTGGTGTATTAGGTACAGGGCATTACCTTCCAACAAGAGTTGTGACAAACAAAGACATGGAAAAGATTGTCGATACAAATGATGAGTGGATCCGGACGCGTACCGGAATTGAAGAACGTAGACTTGCAGAAGATAACGTAGATTCATCTGACATGGCATACCATGCTGCAAAAGGGGCTATAGAGGAATCTGGTATCGCAGCAGAAGACATCGATATGATACTTGTTGCAACCGTAACCCCTGACACGCCATTTCCATCTGTAGCCTGTATGATACAAGATAAATTAGGTGCGAAGAATGCTGCGGCTATGGATATAAGTGCAGCATGTTCCGGGTTTATGTATGGCATGATTACTGCGAAGCAATTTATTGAAACAAAAGCATATAAGCATATTCTCGTTGTTGGTGTAGATAAGCTATCTAAAATTACCAATTGGGAGGACCGCGGAACATGTGTCTTGCTTGGTGATGGAGCAGGGGCCGCTGTTATAGGTGAAGTTTCAGAAGGGAAGGGTATTCTATCCTTTGAACTTGGTGCAAATGGTGCAGGAGGCAAGGAATTATATCAAAATGAAGATAACCATTTAGTAATGAATGGCCGTGAAGTATATAAATTTGCAGTTCGTCAAATGCCGGAATCTACTGTGAACGTGATTGAAGAAATTGGCCTAAACAAAGAAGATGTGGACTATTTAATTCCACACCAGGCAAATATCCGAATTATGGATGCAGCACGTGAGCGCTTGGGTATTTCTGAAGACAAAATGGCAAAAACGATAAAGAAATACGGAAATAACTCTTCTGCATCAATTCCAATGGCGTTATCAGAAGCTGTTAAAGATGGTAAAATAAAAGATAATGATTTAATCGTAATGGTTGGCTTTGGAGGCGGTTTGACTTGGGGAGCCGTCGCTTTACGCTGGGGGAAATAAACAAAAATAGAACGAAATATTATAGGAGGTTACCTTATGGATAATAAAAGAGTAGTTATTACAGGGCTTGGAGCAATAACTCCTTTAGGAAACAATGTAGACACCATGTGGGAAAATGTTCTTGCAGGCAAATCCGGAATTGATTTTGTAACCAGAGTAAACAAAGATGATTTCCCTGCAAAAGTAGCAGCAGAAGTAAAGGAATTTGACCCTACTGCATATATGGACAAAAAAGATGCCAGAAAAATGGATCCATTTACTCAATATGCAGTCGCAGCAGCCAAAATGGCGGTGGAAGATGCAAAGTTGACAATTGATGATTCCAATGCACATCGTGTTGGGGTGTGGATCGGCTCAGGAATCGGTGGTATGCAAACATGGGAAGACCAGCATACAAAATTTTTGGAAAAGGGACCGAAGCGTGTTAGTCCATTTTTTGTTCCTATGATGATTCCAGACATGGCGGCTGGTCAGGTGTCTATTCAGCTAGGTGCAAAAGGAATTAATTCTTGTAGTGTGACTGCATGTGCTTCTGGTGCAAACTCAATTGGCGATGCTTTTAAAGCGGTGCAGCGTGGAGATGTTGATTATATTATAGCTGGAGGTACAGAAGCCCCAATATCTAATATGGCCTTTGCTGGTTTTTCATCAGCTAAAGCACTGTCATTGAATGAAGATCCTTCTAAAGCAAGCCGTCCATTTGATAAAAACCGCGATGGTTTTGTTATGGGTGAAGGTTCAGGTATTTTGATCATGGAAACATTGGAGACTGCATTAGAACGTGGTGCACATATTTACGGGGAAATTGTTGGCTATGGTGCAACCGGAGATGCTTACCACATCACAGCCCCAGCTGAGCATGGTGAGGGTGCTGCTCGAGCAATGCAAAAAGCTATTGAAGATGCAGGCTTGCAGCCGGAAGATGTCGATTACATTAATGCGCATGGGACAAGTACTGCACTAAATGATAAATTTGAAACAGAAGCAATAAAAACAGTATTTGGTGAATATGCATATAAGGTTGCTGTTTCCTCGACAAAATCTATGACTGGTCATCTACTTGGAGCGGCAGGTGGTATAGAGTCAGTTATTTCTCTAAAAACAATTGAGGATAGCATTATACCTGCTACAATAAACTATGAAACACCAGATGAGGACTGTGATCTGGATTATGTTCCAAATGAAGCCAGGAAGCAGAACGTCAACGTAGTAGTCAGCAATTCTCTAGGATTTGGAGGACACAACGTAGCATTAGTATTTAAAAAATATCAATAATATAAGAAACTATTAAGAAAGGCCGATCAGCAAAAGTTGCTGATCGGCCTTTTTTTATGGCTCTGTATCCATTATTGCTCTTGGCGGGCAAAGAGCTTATTAGCTTTGGTGGCAAAGATTTTAAGGTTTTCTAGGTTTCTTAAATATGACTTACCTTGTCTGTTATGGAGTGTATGACGGACATTGCGGCCGTGGAAACGCGTGTGAATGTCTATCATAAAAGGTATGACGGACAATGCGGCAGTAGAAATGCGTGTGAATGTCTATCATCGAGTGTATGACGGACATTGCGGTCGTGGAAATGCGAGTGAATGTCTATCATCGAGTGTATGACGGACATTGCGATCATGAAACCGCATGTGAATGTCTATCATGAAGCGGATGACGGACATTGCGTCCGAGAAAACGCATGTGAATGTCTATCATGAAGCGGACAATGGACGAAAGCTCAGACACCCCTCATTTTTTCCTGATTAGCTGCATAAAATGGAAGTAATTACGGT
>NZ_BAZS01000022.1 GCF_001310895.1 Virgibacillus halodenitrificans JCM 12304
TTAAAAGTAATTATTTAAAATAATATCTGATAAAATTGATTAGAAGAAAGGAGTATGCTAATAGAACAAACAGGCCATATTGTTGAGCACAACTAAATGGAAGAATGAATTTTTATAATGAATTATGGGAGGTTACTATGACTCTAAAATATAAATGTTTAATTTTAGACCATGATGATACAGGGGTAAAAAGTACTCCAGATATACACTATCCATCATTTGTGGAGGCACTTATAGACCTAAGACCAAATGAGCAACCTATCACGCTTGAAGATTTTGTTAGATACTGTTTCAATCCAGGCTTTTCCTCTTTATGTAAAGACATTATGAAATTCACAGAGGAAGAACAAAAACATCAGCAACTAGTTTGGAAAAGGTATACGGAATCAATTGTACCTGACTTCTATGAGTTGTTTGTAGAGACCATTCAAGAGTTTAAACGCCAAGGTGGAATTGTGACAGTGGTTTCTCATTCCGAGAGGAACCGGATTGAAAGAGATTATTCTATTCATTGTGGATTCGTGCCGGACGCAATCTTTGGGTGGGAACTTCCAGAACATCAGAGGAAACCACATACATATCCAATTAAGGAAATTTTAAGACGCTTTAATCTTCTAGAAACTGAAGCACTAATGTTGGATGATCTAAAGCCAGGGTTAGAGATGGCAAGAAACAGTAATGTAGACTTCGCCGCTGCTGGGTGGTCGCACAGTATTCCTGAAATAAAGGAACAGATGAAAAGGGAGTCAAAATATTACCTTGAAACTATAGAGCAATTCAATCGATTAATATTATGTGAATAAATGTTTGGTAATTATTCAATTAAAGAGTGCTTTCAATGAATAAAGAAAAGCGTCCTCTATTGCTTTATTGAGCCAAATAATGGAGTGATTTTCCACTAAAAGTTATCAAGCGATGCTTGGGGACGAATTTTAATGTTATAAGTTTTACCTGAATTTTTAATTAGGAGGTGGACAATGAAAATTTTTGGTGAACGCAACTATGATTTAAATTATTGGAAAAGAACTGGAGCGTACGCTGTCATTCAGAATCATCAACAACAATTTTTATGTGTGGAAGACTTAGACGGGAATTTATTTTTAGTCGGTGGAGGGGTTGAAGCAGATGAAGCTCCTGAAAATGCATTATTAAGAGAGAGTATTGAGGAAACAGGGCATAAAATTCAAATAGTTGAGACCATAGGGAAAGCCGAAAGACATTGGGTTTCAGCAAAATACCCTCGTGATTCTCAACATAATATCGGAATATTATACGCTTGTGAGCTATTGGAAAGGATAGCAGAGCCAGTTGAAAAAGAGCCAATGTGTTGGGTTGATTTCAGTTATTTAGAAAAGTATCTTTTTCATGAACATCACTTATACTTAATCAAACAGTATTTAAATATTTATACATAAGACATACCCAATAAAAGCTGGGAAGGATACATTGTCTTTAGTTGAGTAATGACTTTCAATCATTGGGCGCAGTAGGAGTAACAAACACTGTGCCTGAAACGGGTCAAATCGTGGAAGAAGATTAGGAGAGGATAATTATGCATTTATCACTTTTAGGCATTTCAATATCATTATTTGGAATAGCCTAATACTAACTTCAAGGGGTTTACCAAACGTAATTGGATTGGTCATTTCATTTGTAGGGTTGCTAGTTTCGTTGGTTTCTTGTTTTCTAAATGAGGCAAAAAAAGTAAAAAATAATTCATATTGAAATTTTTTTATTTCAAATTAAAACCAGATTCTCCCCCAAAGTTAAGAGCAATTCTTGAATAATCTTTGCGATTCAAACGTGCCAGTTCTTAAATAACCCATAGGAGGGAATATAATGTCCAACGAAGTAGGAACAAGAAAAATTATCTTAGATTTAGCAGTTACTCTAGATGGTTTTATTGAAGGGAAAAATGGAGAAATTGATTGGTGCATAATGGACCCTGAAATGGAGTTTGCTAAATTTCTTAATCAAATCGATACAATTTTATATGGAAGAAAAAGTTACGAATTGTGGGGGCAATATATTCCAACAACCAAGGCTCCTGATGACGAGAAGGAAATGTGGGAGTTGATACACAGTAAGGAAAAATATGTGTTTTCCAGAACGCAAAAGGGGTTTGATAATAAAGCAATATGTATAAATGAAAATATCCCCGAGGAAATAAATAAATTAAAGGGTAATAGTGGTAAAGATATATGGTTATATGGTGGAGCGAGCCTTATCACGACTTTTATTGATTTGGGACTAGTGGATGAGTACAGATTATCTGTCCACCCTGTGGTATTGGGAGAAGGAAGACCATTATTTATTGATTTAAAACAAAGAATGAATCTAAACTTGATTAATACAAAAACCTATTCCTCCGGCGTAGTTCAACTAATCTATCGATCAAACAGTAATTGAATTTAACAATAGCACGATAGTTGGAATGGCCCTTTATTCCTTGCCAGGTCAAAGGTCGAAAAAGAGAGTCATAGCTTCAAATCCTGTTACACACTCTTAATAAAAAACTTCTACTAATGGTAGAAGTTTTTGTGTGGTCTAGCCTTATAATACTAAATTTACTTCTTGCATCATCAAATTAACCGCCTCTATAGCACTTCGTTTTAGTAAAATTGTATTTACCATTTCTTTTTATAAATATTTAAGGTGTAAATGGATACGTGTGTTAAATGGTACTTTTGTTTACTCTGGTTTCTTGTTGCATTCCTCCTCATTTAAGTCCTTTAGCAAAATAACCAGGCGTCTTTTCTCGCTAGTATGTAATTCCTCATATCGATCAAGTTCGCTTTTAATAAATTCTATTGTTGGGTTTTGTTGTTTTTTGCTACCGACAAAATACGTTGTAATCGAACTAGTCAACATACCTATTAAACCTATACCGATAAGCATTAATATAATTGCAATTAAACGTCCCATACCTGTATCAGGTGATATATCCCCATAGCCTACGGTCGTGGCGGTAACGATGGACCACCAAAGACCATCTTCATATGTATTAATTGATGGTTCGAAATGCTTGACCAAGAAAGTAGATAAGCCTATTAAGAGCACAGATACAGCAAAGACTTTATGAAAATTATTGGTTTTTAGTATATTTCTAAATGGTGTAATATACTTTTTACCTAATGATATAATTCGCAGCACTCGAAACAGCCTAACCACCCTAGCGGTCTGAAAGATGCTATCTAAGGGAATCACAGAAATAATATCAAAGGGGTTTTCTTTTATATAGTGCCATTTATTTTTGCTGATTAGAAACCGAATGAGAACATCTGTAAATAATACGAACCAGATGATTTTATCCAAGTATATTAAGTTGTCCTCTTCATGCCATATCAAAATTACTGATAAGAGAATGAGTATGATCAAAAAAATTTCATAAATTAATGCTAATTTTTTTCGCATGAAAACCACCTTGTTTAGTTAATAGTAAAAAGACACTTATTGCGAATAAGTGTCTTTTAGATGAAATACTCTACCCTCCGATAATATGGTAACCAGAGTCTACATGTAATACTTCTCCAGTTATTCCTCTGGATAATTCGCTCATGAAGAATAAGGTAGCATCCCCAACCTGGTCTTGGTCCACATTTCTACGTAAAGGGGCTTTTTCTTCTATTATACTCATCTTCTCATTAAATCCGGATACACCTTTTGCGGATAACGTACGAATCGGACCTGCTGAGACGGCATTTACACGTATATTGTATTTACCCATATCTTCTGCTAAATATCTCATGCTGGCCTCTAAAGAAGCTTTTGCAACACCCATTACATTATAGTTTTGGATTACTCGTTCCGCCCCTAAATATGTTTGAGTTACAATACTTCCGCCTTCAGTCATCAATTCTTTAGCAGCTTTTGTTACTGATACTAGAGAATACGCACTAATTTCCTGTGCAAGTAAGAAACCGTCACGAGATGTGTCAGCATATTCACCTTTTAGTTCTTCACGTTTAGCAAAGGCTACAGAATGAATAACTCCATGAATGACTCCTATTTTTTCTTTGATTTCTTTAAACGCTTGTTGTACACTTTCATCACTAGCAACATCACATGATACAACTAATTCTGCCTGAATGTCATATTTTTCAAGTAACTTAGTTAATTTTTGATAGGATCGTTCCTGTCTATAAGTGAAAATTAAGTTTGCTCCTGCGTTATGTAATGATTTTGTGATTCCCCACGCAATACTACGTTCACTTGCAACTCCCATAACCACAATCTTTTTACCTTCTAATAAATTTGCCATAAATGTACCTCCATAATATGTTTCTTTTGTATATTATAACTAACAGCCTTTATGAAAGAAACCTTTGAGAAAAATATATTTGTGTACAGGTTATTATGACAGGGTTTAAACGGTGTTTCGACATTTTTATAAAAAAAATTCATTTTACCCTTTACAAATATAAAATATCTGGGTATAATAAAATTCGTTGGTTTGAGAAGAGCATAGTAGAAATCTTCAAAGCCACTTCTATTTTAAATTATATACATTGCACTGGCCCGTTGGTCAAGCGGTTAAGACACCGCCCTTTCACGGCGGTAACACGGGTTCGAATCCCGTACGGGTCACCAATATACGGAGGATTAGCTCAGCTGGGAGAGCACCTGCCTTACAAGCAGGGGGTCGCAGGTTCGAGCCCTGCATCCTCCATCATCTGCCGGCCTAGCTCAATTGGTAGAGCAACTGACTTGTAATCAGTAGGTTGGGGGTTCAAGTCCTCTGGCCGGCACCATTTATTTTTATGTATAATTCTTATATAATAGTTAACAATATGGAGGGGTAGCGAAGTGGCTAAACGCGGCGGACTGTAAATCCGCTCCCTCAGGGTTCGGCAGTTCGAATCTGCCCCCCTCCACCATTTTTATATTGTTGGGCTATAGCCAAGCGGTAAGGCATCGGGTTTTGATCCCGTGTATCCTAGGTTCGAATCCTAGTAGCCCAGCCACTTTTTTTATTTTTAGGATTATTTTTGTTGAGAACAGGGTAATACATAAAACTAGGTATAAACACTCAGTAGGTAGAGCAACGAGCAATCCTTCTACCGAATAAGCTGCGAGTAACCCCGATGTACCTGGCATCATTGAAAAAGCTGGAAGAAGCAGGTGTTCACAAGATGAACGCAGTCTTAAGCAAGAAAACATAAAAATAATATGAGCCATTAGCTCAGTAGGTAGAGCATCTGACTTTTAATCAGAGGGTCGAAGGTTCGAATCCTTCATGGCTCACCACTTAAAAAATGAGGTTAAATACGTCATATATAGCAAATAAGATAAACAAGGTCGTTTAAAAAATGAACAGCCTTGTTTATTTGCATTTTAGAGTAAATTTTTACATAATAGATACAGTCATTTTTTTGTGAATAGATAGCAATCTCGTGTTATACTTTAAATATAATTTAGATGCTAAATAAATTTTATGCGCCATGTGTATGTGTTTATAGCATGCTGGACAAAAGGATGAGTAGGTATGGAAACTTCCAGGATTCCTGGTTTTTACAATATGACGGTTGAGGAACGTAGAGATTTATTAAAGAAGTTGCATTCCTTTACAGAGGAAGAAATAGCTAACTTGTTTTCTAAGGAGCCTCTACCTGCTGAAACAGCAGACAAGATGATTGAAAATACAATTGGTACTTTTCCTCTTCCATTAGGTTTAGGATTGAATTTCTTAATAAATGGGAAAGAATATGTAGTACCGATGGCTATAGAAGAACCATCCGTTGTAGCTTCAGCAAGTTATATTGCTAAAATTGTGAGAAATGCTGGTGGTTTTACCACCGAAGCTACCGATCGGGTTATGATCGGGCAAATTCAAGTAGTTGGTTGTCCAGATTTTGAAATTGCAAAGGAAAGCCTCTTAAAAGAGAAGGAAGCGTTAATTGAAAGTGCCAATGCAGCCTACCCAAGCATGGTAGCAAGGGGCGGAGGCGCAGAGGATCTGGAAGTAAGGGTACTGAATGAAGATGGTGATTCCCCATATAGCAAAATGCTTGTTGTACATGTATATGTGAATACGTGTGATGCCATGGGTGCGAATATAATAAATACAATGGTAGAGTCATTGGCTCCAACAATTGAAAGAATAACTAAAGGAAAGGTTTATCTGCGGATTTTGTCAAATTATGCAGATAAATGTCTGGCACGTGCAAAGTGTGTAATACCTCCAAACCTTTTACAGACCGATGGGTTTTCGGGAGAAGAGGTTCGTGATGGTGTGATTCATGCCTTTGAATTTGCTGACTCAGATCCTTATAGAGCTGTGACCCATAACAAGGGAATTATGAACGGGATCGATCCGATAGTTATTGCGACAGGTAATGACTGGCGAGCAGTAGAAGCGGGCGCGCATGCGTATGCTTCTCGCAGTGGAAAGTATAGATCAATGACCACATGGTCTGTAGATGAACAAGGCAATCTGGTTGGTGAGCTTGAATTACCTATGTCTGTTGGAACGGTAGGTGGATCTATCCGAGTCCATCCGATTGCTAAGACCTCACTGAGTATATTAGATGTGGAATCAGCTCAAGAACTAGCTCAAGTTATCGTTTCTGTTGGACTAGCGCAGAACCTCGGTGCATTAAAAGCTCTAGTGACAGATGGTATTCAGAAAGGTCATATGGCATTACATTCTCGCTCTGTTGCAATAGCAGCAGGGGCCTCTGGGGAGATGATTGATATCATTGCAGAAAAGTTAGTAGAAGAAAAAGAAATCCGTGTCGGAAAAGCTAAAGAATTGGTGGAAATGTATACAAAATGAGTGCAGAAAAAGTAACTACAACAGAACAAACAGCTATCGGTGTAGCTCATAGTAAATTGATTTTGATAGGAGAGCATGCAGTTGTACACGGGCAACCTGCCATTGCTATTCCTTTCCCATTAGTTGGTGTTGAATCTGTGGTAGAGCATGTACCAGGTTCAATTCAGATAGATAGTACCTTCTACCATGGACCACTTGATTTAGCTCCGGAGTCTTTACAAGGTATTGCTAATTGTATTAGAGGTACATTGGAGTATTTGGAGCAACCTTATGGTGATCTAATGATACGAATTAAATCATCGATCCCACCAGGTAAAGGCCTTGGGTCAAGTGCTTCGGTAGCTATTTCATTAGTTAGATCTCTCTTCGCTTATTTTGGAGAAGAGTACACAGAGCAGGAATTACTAGATCTTGCTAACATTGCGGAGACGTATGCCCATGGTGCACCAAGTGGAATTGATACGTTAACAATCACCTCTGGGTCACCTGTTTGGTATGAGAAACAACATTTAATTGATTTTATAAATTTAAGTGATGATTTTCACTTTGTAGTAGCCGATTCTGGGAGAATTGGTGATACTAGATTAGCGGTGGAATCTGTAGCCGAGCTATTGAAAACAGCACCGAAACGGATACAGAAAAAGTTAGATCGTATTGGGGATCTAACACATCAGGCTAAACATGCTTTGGAAAAAAGAGGGAAGCACATTCTTGGACACCTACTAAATGAAGCGCAAAAAGAGTTGGAGTCTCTGGGTGTTAGTGATACTGGCCTTAATAAACTAATCCAATTTGCCAGAAAAGAAGGCGCCCTTGGAGCTAAGCTAACAGGCGGCGGAAATGGTGGTTGTATTATTGCCCTGGCCCAGAATGAAGTACATTCAAGACAGCTTGCTGAAAAATTGAGAAAACTCGGAGCACACGCTGTGTGGCCATTTACATTAAAACAGGAAAACAATAGGAATTATTAAAGGGGAGTAAAGATGAAGGCTACAGCTAAAGCACATACAAATATTGCTTTAATCAAATACTGGGGGAAGCGGAATGAAGAAATTATTCTGCCTACAAATAATAGTCTTTCCCTCACATTGGATGGCTTTTATACAGAAACTACTGTAGCCCTTCATGAGGATTATACGGAAGATCACTTTATTCTTGATGGCCAACCAGTAGTAGGGGAGCAATATAAACGTGTAACAACGTTTTTAGACCTTATACGTAAGCTGGCAGGTAAAAATATATATGCAGATGTTCGTTCTATCAATAATGTTCCTACTGCAGCAGGGTTCGCTTCTTCAGCTTCGGGCTTCGCAGCTTTAGCCGCAGCTGGAACAAAAGCAATGGGGATACATCTAAGTGAGCAAGAACTTTCCCGACTGACCCGCCAAGGATCAGGATCTGCATGTCGATCCATATATGGTGGATTTGCCGAGTGGAGAATGGGGAAGGAAAATGACGGTTCTGATTCCTACGCTGTGCCAATTGCACCTGTAGAACATTGGGATTTGCGGGTAGCTGCAGTGATTCTTTCTTCTACTATGAAAAAGGTATCCAGTCGAGAAGGGATGAAGCGGACGGTTGAGTCCTCTCCATTTTTTGATGGATGGGTGAATAGTATACCCAAGGATTTAGAAGAAATAAAAGAGGGCATTAAAGCACGAAACATGGAAAAGGTTGGAAGCATAGCCGAAGCAAATTGTTTGAGAATGCATGCTACCACGCTGGGGGCTAACCCTCCTTTTACGTATTGGCATGATACGACATTGACTGTTATGCAAACAGTAAAGCAGTTAAGAGAACAAGGAGTTCCTGCCTATTTCACTATTGATGCAGGCCCGAACGTAAAAGTATTGTATTTACCTGAAAATGAAAAGACAGTGGAGAAAGTACTCCGTGAAATTCCTGGTGTCACAGATGTACGTTTAAGCAAATCTGGTCAAGGAGTAACCTATATATAGGGGTTGGATATGTTGCCTAATGCACCAATGACAATAAAAGTACCTGGAAAATTAATGATTGCAGGGGAATTTGCTGTTTTACAACCACATCATGAACTCGTTGTAATGGCTGTTGATCGTTTTGTATATGCAACGATTGAAGACCATGATGCAAATAGAATAACATTAAATGATTTTGGTTTATATGACATTGGATGGACGTATGCTGATAATCGGCTGACTTTTTCTACAGACGATCAACGCACACGTTTTGTTGGGGCCGCTATGGCAACTGCGTTAACATACTTAAAGGAAAAGAATATCCATCCAACTCCATTCCGGCTTGCAATTAAAAGTGAACTTGATGATGTCTCCGGGATTAAATACGGGCTCGGCTCAAGTGCTGCTGTAGTTACAAGTGTCATATCAGCAATTTTAAATAAATACAATGATGAGAAAGCGGCTGCCTTATTAACATTTAAACTGGCTGCTATTTCGCATGTTCGGACACAAGGGAATGGTTCAGGAGCAGATGTAGCTGCCTCTTCCTATGGCGGTTTTCTACAATACGCCTCTTTTCAGGCTGAATGGCTCCAGGAGCAATATGAAAATACACCTACAATCACAGAACTGCTGGAAAAAGATTGGCCATATTTATCGATTAAACCAGTAAAAATTCCTTCAAATGTCTATGTGTGTATAGGTTGGACGGGAAAGCCTGCATCTACTTCAAGACTAGTGGATGATATACTTAAATTAAAAACGGCTAACCAAAGCCAATTTAAACAATTTTTAGATGATAGTGAGACCGCTGTAAGTAACTTCTTACAAGGTATGACAGAGGGAGATCTTCCCCTTTTACTGCAAGGGATTAAACAAAACAGAAAAGCATTGGCGACTGTAGGGGAAAACGCTGGTGTAGAAATAGAAACTCCATTATTACGTACGTTATGTGATATTGCAGAAAATATGGGGGGTGCTGGTAAGCCTTCTGGCGCTGGTGGTGGAGATTGTGGAATTGCCTTTATGCCCTCAAAAAAGCAGGCAGAAGAAATAGTACATGCTTGGGAAGCTGCAGGAATTAAGCCACTTACAATTCAACCATTCCCTACTGGGGCTCATATTGTATCTTAAACATCTTAAGATCAAATGCTTGTAGAAAATCATATTCTACAAGCTTTTTAATATTTGTTCGGGAAATTTCCTACTGACATGAGTATAATCTACTGCTGCTAGAAATTAACAAAGCCTAAGAATTTGTTATAAGTGATTATTCACTTTTTTAATACTGCATAAATATTCAAAAAAATGCTTGGTTGAGTCATCCTCATTCTTTTATATACAATAGTATAAAAGGAGGCGCTTACATATGAACAAAAATATTTCTGTAATTGGCGTACCGATGGATTTGGGGCAAAGTCGTCGTGGGGTAGATATGGGACCAAGCGCGATGAGATATGCAGGTGCTATTGAAAAGTTAACTACACTAAAATATATCGTAAAAGACTTGGGAGATATCCCAATTAATCGACCAGTTAACAATGAATCGACAGATGGAACTAATTTAAAGAACTTACATCAAGTGATAGAGGCCAATCAACAATTAGCAGATATGGTCGATGAAGAAATACAAAAATACAACTTTCCATTAATTTTGGGGGGAGATCATAGCATAGCTATCGGTAGCCTTGCAGGTATAGCAAAGCATTATAAGAATCTTGGGGTTATTTGGTATGATGCACATGGCGATTTGAATTCTAGTGAAACTTCTCCCTCAGGTAATATTCATGGGATGCCTCTAGCTGTGAGTTTGGGCATCGGACATGACAAATTGGTAAATATTTCAGATTACGTTCCTAAAATTAAACCCGAAAATATTGTTATTATCGGAGCAAGATCTCTGGATCCGGGTGAAAAGGAGCTTATTAAAGAAAAAGGAATAAAAGTTTTTACCATGCATGAGATTGATCGTCTGGGTATGCCAAATGTTATGTCGGAAGCCATAAAATACTTAAAGGATCGTACAGATGGCGTCCACTTAAGTTTAGATTTAGATGGACTGGATCCATCTGAAGCTCCAGGTGTAGGCACACCAGTGCTCGGTGGAATTACGTACAGAGAAAGCCACTTGGCAATGGAAATGCTGGAAGAGTCAGGTATGATTACATCAGCTGAGTTTGTAGAAGTAAATCCAATTCTGGATGAAAAGAATAAAACTGCTACAGTAGCAGTTGCATTAATGGGCTCATTGTTTGGAGAAAAGTTAAATTAAGAAAACTAAAAAGACATTAGGTGAACTTAATCTCTAATGTCTTTTCTCTATGTATCTCTGGTTGTATATGAGGCCATTAACATGCCTTCTTTAAGTACTCATTTATTAGCTTATCCAATTTCATACTCGTGGAGACGACAACTTCTGATGTAAGCGCATTGTTGTAACTAAGCATTATCATCTCTTCGCGACATTTTTCAATTTCTTTCTTTAAATTAAAATCACTCACAAAACTGTCCTCCAATCAAGTATACTATAGTAAAGAAGATACCCAGATGTTAACCCTGATAAACATTGATTTACCCAATTTAATAAAAATATAAAATAAAGTGAAACCTTTTCACATAGATGCTCGTATTATGATTACCGCACACCGGCGGAGGTAACCGTATGGATCAATTTATTAGAGACAAAATAATAGAAGTTAAAAAAGGAGACCAATCTGCATTTGAAGATGTGGTCAACTATTTTCAACACAAAATTTATCAGCATTGTTTACGAATGCTTGGTAATGCACACGAGGCGGAAGATATAGCACAGGAAGCGTTTATCCGAGCTTATATCAATATCGAATCCTTTGATGAGCAGCGGAAATTTTCGACATGGTTGTACAGAATTGCTACAAATTTGACCATTGATCGGATAAGGAAGCGTAAGCCCGATTTTTATCTTGATAGTAAGATAAAAGGGACAGAAGGGTTGGATATGTATTCCCAATTGCCAGATCAGGGTAAGCTGCCAGGAGAAGAAGTGGAAAGCCTGGAGCTGAAACGCTATATACATCATGAGATTTCTGAGCTTCCCCCGAAATATCGCAGTGTTATTACATTACGATATTTGGAGGAGTTCTCACTTCAGGAAATTAGTGAAATCCTGGACATCCCGTTGGGTACTGTGAAGACAAGAATCCACAGGGCAAGGGAAGCATTACGAAAAAGACTTCGTCACGTGTAAAGGAGTGGATTCGCTTGAATTGTGATAAAGAAGCTGTTGAGCTTATGCATAATTATTTAGATGGTGATTTAACAAAGGAAAATGAGACAGCTTTACGCCTTCATTTGGAAGAGTGCGAGAAGTGTCAGCAGCATTTTCATGAGTTAAAGCGCACATTAACTTTAATACGAAGCACAGAGCATGTGAGCGCTCCTGCAAATTTTACTGCCAATGTTATGAATAATCTACCTGCCGAAAAGAAGTCAGTGAAGTATAAACGCTGGTTCAGAGCACACCCTATGTTAACGGCAGCTGCAATATTTTTTGTGTTTATGATGAGTGGAATCTTTTCTGCATGGAACCAAGGTAGTGAGCTGGTAGTATCCAAGCAGGATAACTTAGTAATAAAAGGCGACACTGTTATTGTCCCGGAGGATGTCACGGTGGAAGGTGACCTGATTGTTAAAAATGGCAACCTGGTTGTACGTGGAACGATTGATGGAAATGTGACATTGGTAAATGGTAAGCTCATTGAGGAGCCTATTCAGGGAGAAGGCTTGATGGCATCTGTTGGTGAAGTAAATGGAGAGTTGGAGCACATTGATCAGATTTTTGAATGGATGTGGTTTCACATAAAATCTTTCATTAAAAATATATTCGATTTCTAAAGGAACATGGCCTACATGTTCCTTTTTCTAAAGAAATAATATAATAAACCTCCACGTGTAACTCTGCATTCATCCATAGTAAAGAATGAGGATATATTTTATTAGCCAAGTTTAGGAATCGACATGCAGATTACATCCAAATGATGTGTTTTTGTAATAGAAATCACCTTTATATAGAAAGTTAAATGTGATTTTTCTCTGGATAAGTTTAACGCTCTGGAAGTCTTCCCTCAAAAAATATGTTATAATAACTAACGTGACTATTTAAAATATGGTGATACGAATCTATGTGTAAAAAGGGTGTGTAGACATGCTTGGTGGGGGATTGGATATTTTAGAGCTTCTAAGAGTAGGCGTAGATATTGCTCTCGTCTGGTATGTGTTATATAAGCTAATCATGCTGATTAGAGGTACAAAGGCCATCCAGCTTTTGAAGGGGATCGCAGTAGTGCTTGCGGTATGGCTTTTAAGTATAGCATTTAATTTACAGACGGTACAATGGATTACCAGTCAAGCTATTGGCTGGGGATTAATTGTTATTATTATACTATTCCAGCCTGAGTTGCGAAGGGCTTTGGAACAGCTTGGAAGAGGGAACATCTTTGGAAGAAGTGCAAGATCAGAAGAAGAAATTATACAACAGAATATCGAAGCGATTATTCAGTCCTGTAACTATATGGCAAAGCGTAGAATAGGTGCGCTGATTTCTATTGAACGGGAAACGGGAATAGGTGACTATGCTGAAACAGGTATACCAATTAATGGAAAACTAACACATCAGCTTTTGACGAATATCTTCACACCAAACACCCCTTTACATGATGGAGCGGTTATTTTAAAGGGGGAAACGATTGTAGCAGCTGCGTGTTATTTGCCATTATCGGAGAGTCCTTTTATCTCTAAAGAGTTGGGGACAAGGCACAGAGCTGCTATGGGAATTAGTGAAGTAACAGACGCCCTGACAATTGTCGTATCAGAAGAAACAGGTAATATTTCTTGTACAAAAAATGGCGAGTTACATAGAGAACTAGACCAGAACAGTCTAAGTGAGCTATTGCGAGAAAACCTATCTTTAAACGTGAAATCCTCTGAGAAGAAGACAAAAAAACGGAGGGGGAGCAATGATGGATAATTGGTTTAGAAGTAAATGGTTTGTTCGGGTGATCTCCTTGCATTCGCCATCTTATTCTATGTATTTGTATATGTTGATGCAAATAATTCCACAAACTCTGATTCGACGTTCCCAGGGAAGACACAAGAAATGCAAACATTAAACGATGTCCCTGTAGAAATTAAAATAGATGAGGATGATTATGTAGTAAGTGGTGTGCCGGAATATGTAAATGTCTCTTTAGAAGGTTCTTTAGGGGTACTGACACCGCTTATTAAGCAGCGTAACTTTTCTGCCTTTGTGGATTTGCGAGGGTTGGACGCTGGTGAACATATAGTGGAAGTGGAGCATAATATATCAGCAGATTTAAATGTTTATATTGAACCGAAAACAGTAGAAGTAACGATAGAGAAGAAGGCAACTGCTGAATTCCCAATTAATGTTGATTTTATTAATACGGATCAATTAACAGAAGGGTATGAGCTTGGGAAGTATGAAATCGAACCGTCAACGGTATCGATCACAAGCTCTCAAAGTGTAATTGATCAAATCGGAATTGTGAAAGTATATGTGGATGTAAAAGACATTGATAAGTCTATAAATAACAGAGAAGTGCCTATAAATGTTTACGACACACAAGGGAATGAATTGAATGTCAATGTTCAACCAGAAAATGCAGTAGTTTCTGTGGATATAGATAATCCAAGTAAGAAAGTTCCTGTAAGTGTTGAAACAACTGGTGAATTGCCTGAAGGTTACTCACTAAGTTCTATTTCTCCAAGTGTAGAGGAAGTTGAAGTATTTGGGACAAGCAATGTTTTAAAAGATATCAAGGAAATCAGCACAAATGAAATAGATTTATCGGACATCGAAGAATCCGGAAAGGTAGAAGCAGAGCTGTCTTTGCCAGAGGGAACGATGGTACCGAATAATAAAATTGAAGTATCCGTTGAAGTTGAGAAACCAACAACGATTACCAATGTACCTATCGATGTTGAAGATTTAGAAGAAGGATTGGAAATATCTTTTATAGAACCTGATGATGCAAAAATGGATATCTCCGTTGTAGGAAATGAAACAGATGTTAAAGAACTTTCAGCCGAAGATTTTCAAGTAACGATCAGTGCCGCAGATCTAGAACCTGGAGAGCATGAAGTACCAGTTAAACTAGAAGGACCAGATGGGTTAAAAACAACAGGTGAATTTGAAAAAGTAAAAATCAATATAAAAGAATAGCACTTGTGTGTTAACGGTTGAAATGGAAATGAAGGAGAGATACTACATGGGAAAATATTTTGGAACAGATGGTGTGAGAGGAATTGCAAATAAGGGACTTACACCAGAACTAGCATTTAAATTAGGTCGCTTTGGCGGTTATGTTTTAACAAAAGAAACCCAGCGTCCTAAGGTTATCGTCGGTCGTGATACTAGAATTTCCGGGCATATGCTTGAAGGGGCATTGGTTGCCGGTTTGCTTTCCATAGGTGCAGAAGTAATGCGTCTAGGGGTGATTTCCACACCGGGTGTCGCTTATCTTACTAAAGCTACAAGCTCGCAAGCCGGGGTAATGATTTCAGCTTCACATAACCCTGTAGAGGATAATGGTATTAAATTCTTTGGACCGGATGGCTTTAAACTTTCAGATGCTCAGGAAAATGAAATCGAGCAGCTGATGGAAGAAGAAGATAATCTGCCTCGTCCAACAGGTGGAGATGTAGGAACAGTAAATGATTATTTTGAAGGTGGACAGAAATATCTTTCCTTCTTAAAGGATACGATTGATAATGACTTTGAAGGCATTCGGATAGCGCTGGATTGTGCTCATGGTGCTACTTCCAGCCTGGCAACACATCTGTTTGCTGACCTGGAAGCAGACATCTTCTCCATTGGGTCATCACCAGATGGATTAAACATTAATGATGGGGTTGGTTCAACACACCCTGAAACGCTTCAAGCTTTTGTAGAAGAAAAGAATGCAGATATTGGTTTGGCGTTTGACGGGGACGGAGACCGTTTAATCGCAGTAGACGAAAAAGGAAATATTGTAGATGGCGATCAAATTATGTTTATCTGTGCAAAGTATATGAATGAAAAAGGATTTCTTCGTAAGAATACAGTTGTTTCTACAGTAATGAGTAACATTGGGTTTTACAAAGCGATTGAGAAAAACGGAATGCGCAGTGATAAAACTGCAGTTGGTGATCGCTATGTGATGGAAGAAATGCGCAAGGGTGGATATAACCTTGGCGGCGAGCAATCTGGTCATATCATTTTCTTAGATTACAACACGACAGGGGATGGCATGCTGTCAGCTATCCAATTAGTTAATGTAATGAGGGAAACGGGCAAGCCACTTTCTGAGTTGGCAGGCGAGATGGCAATCTTCCCTCAAGTATTAAAGAATGTAAAAGTAATTGATAAAAACGAAGCACTAAGTAATTCAAGAATTAATGAAGAAATTGAAGCAGTCGAAAAAGAGCTTGGTGATCAAGGCCGTGTCCTTGTACGTCCATCTGGAACAGAGCCTCTTGTAAGAGTTATGGTAGAAGCACCTACCAAAGAAGAATGTGAGAAATATGTTGATCAAGTAGCTAACGTGATTGATCAACTCTTAGGAATGAAAGAGTAACAGAATGGAAAACCTGCCCCCTTATGCGGAGCAGGTTTTTCTTATCTTATTTCTTGGTTTTAATATATATGTTGGGTTATTCAATGATTCGGAGAAAAAAATCTGAGCTAACTTTCTTGAACTTTTTCGAGGATGTTGGTCATGCAATCGTTGCCACAGAGTGGTTGGTGGGGCGAGTTAGCGCAGTCCCGGGACGTGGCGTTCTTAGATTGCGATTTTCCATTCAATCAATTGGTATTGCACATTTATTTTAATAATATATTTTTCCGTAGTGATGTTGTTTAGCTTTTTGAGATTACGGAGAATCAAATTCCCTCTTGTTCTATACTTTCCTACTATGAATATACAAGATAAGATTTGCACTCCTAAAATTGCAATGAATCCTAAAAACACTAACTTATTACCAGTTCCTTTCTCGACGATCACCCCCTCCAAGACCCAAGAATATTTCCATTTTAAATAGCGTATGATAAGCTGATGTAAAACAACCAAAGTTAGGAGAGCCCTTCATGATTACCATTTTAATTGTTGATGATGATCCGCATATTCGGGAGCTGCTTCGATTTTATCTACAGAAGGAAGGATATCAAACAGAGCAAGCAACTGATGGAAATGAAGCATTGAAGATATTAGAGCATAAAAGAATTCATCTTGCCCTTGTGGACATCATGATGCCTAATATGGATGGATATGAATTATGCAAGGAAATACGAGACTATTATGACATCCCTGTAATGATGCTTACAGCTAAGGGGGAAATTACCGATAAAGAAAAGGCATTCCTCGCTGGCACGGATGATTATATTGTAAAACCCTTTGAGCCAAAAGAAGTATTGTATCGAATTAAAGCATTACTGCGTCGGTTCCAAATGGTGAACGAGGAGGTTATCCATCTTGGCAACACGGTAATTAATCGAAGGAGTTATGAAGTTACATATCATAATAAAAACTTAATTCTACCTTTAAAGGAATTTGAGTTATTGGCACAGCTAGCAAGCTACCCAAACCGCATTTTTTCCAGGGAGCAATTAATTGAACTCGTATGGGGAAGTGACTATGAAGGAAATGACCGCACAGTAGATGTGCATATTAAGCGTTTAAGAGAGCGGTTTGCAGAAGAAGAACAAGATTTCTCCATTCAGACAGTACGCGGGTTGGGATATAAGCTCGAAATGAAGCAATAAACAAAATGGATACATGCTGTTCATCATCTATTCATAAATAGGTGATATTCTAAACGGAACATTCATTTGGAGGAATTTAGTTATGCGTACCCTTTATGTGCGGATTATTATCACAACAATGGCTATTATGATTGCAAGTGCTGTCATCGCTTTTGCTGTTACAAATATTTATTATCAATACTATTTGAAGCCCCAAAATGACGAGAAGATTACCCACATAGCAAATAATATTGTTGAAATTTATAATCATAATAATAATCAATCCATTGATGATTTTTTAAATGCCATGACAGATTTAGGCTACAAATTTTACTTGATTGATCAGGAAGGAACTGAAAAAACGTTTGGTGATCCATTTTCCTCAACAGCTATGAATGAGCGCTATATTGAGAAAACACTCGATGGACAGATATATCACGGTATAAAAAATTATCCTTGGAAACCTTTTGTTACTGGATTTTTCGATAATGAGCTGGTTAATACCATCGGGGTTCCAGTCATGGTGGATGGAGAAAGACAAGCTCTGTTTGTCCGACCAAACTCTTCGCAACAATTTGGTGAGATGCGTTTTTTCCTTGCCGTATTATTAATATTAACCTTGTTATTCAGTTTTCTTCTGGTGTTAGTCAGTACACGCTACATTGTAAATCCAATTAAAAATTTAACGATAGCCACCAAGAAAATTGCTGCAGGAAATTATCATCTGAAGTTAAAAGTAAAACGAAAAGATGAAATTGGCAGACTTGCCAATGACTTTTCTAAAATGAGTAGAAATCTGGAACAGATAGAAGAGAAAAGGCAGGAATTCGTCTCCAGTGTTTCTCATGAAATTCAATCCCCACTTACATCTATACAGGGTTTTTCCAAATTAATAAAAGAGGAAGAGCTTTCGAAAGAGGAACGGATTCATTATTTAACTATTATTGAGAAGGAAAGTAAGAGATTGTCATTATTAAGTAAGCAGCTGCTAACCCTCTCATTTTTGGACAGTGAGAAAGATATAAATGAAGGGCAGAAATTTGATGTTGCTGCTCAATTAAGAGAAACCATTCAAACAACGGAATGGCAATGGCGAGAGAAAAATATTTCTATTGAATTGGATATTTCCTCCGTTTATTTAAAAGGGGACCCACGTTTATTGCAGCAAGTGTGGGTGAATTTGGTATCGAATGCGATTCGTTATACAGATAATAATGGGAAAATAACACTACGAACGCATGAGAAAAAGAAAGAGATAGATGTTGTTGTAGAGGACACTGGTATTGGTATTACAGAGGAAAACATACCTTTCCTGTTTGATCGATTCTATAAAGTAGATAAAGCAAGAACACGTACAGAAGATAGTACTGGTTTGGGGCTTGCTATTGTTAAGAAAATTATTGAATTACATGATGGTACAATTATGGTAGAAAGTACACTGGGAGAAGGATCACGATTTATTGTAACATTACCAAGAGAAAACTAGGAGTGAGAGGGCTTTTGAGCTGTATAACAGCAACAAGAGTCCTCTTTTTAGTTGTTCATCCTTGGCAGGTGCTTCTGCTTTTGTTTTTCATAGTAACCGTTTGTTCATCTTCTGTTCATAGTATCTATGTATGCTATAGATATTGAAAGAAGAGGAGTGAGGAAATTGTTTCTTGCAATAAGAGAATTATTTTATTCAAAACTACGATATATATTGATTGGTTTAATTATGGTTTTAGTTGCCAGTCTTATCTTTATAATTTCTGGCTTGGCAAAGGGGCTATCAGCAGATAATGCTTCAGCAATTCAGGAATTACAAGCAGATTATGTGATATTAAATTCGGATGCGGAAATGGATATGACCAAGTCATTTGTATCCCGGTCAAATATGAAGCAAATGGAGCAAGCAGATGGTATCAAGGAAGTTAATTCATTATCCATTCAAATGAGAAACGCTACTGTAAATGGTACAGATAAAAATGAAGATGTTTCTATATTCATTACAGAACCTGAGAGTATGTTGCTGCCGATTGTAGCGGAAGGTAATGCAATCAATTCTACAAATGAGGTAATTGTCGATCAGTCACTCAAAAGAGAAGGTATCCAGCTTGGTGATACATTAACCTTTGGCGAGGATAAAGAGGTCAAAGTTGTTGGTTTTACAACGGAGCAGCGTTATAGCCATACGCCAGTTGTTTTTATGACAAGTGAAAAACCAGAGAAAATGAATGCATTTGTTGTAAATTCTGGTGAAGCGAGCTTGACTTCGATACAAGATGAAATTGGGAGTAACTATGAAGTAGTCACAAACGGAGAATTGCTTAAAGGAATACCAAGTTATTCGCAGGAACAAGCATCTCTAAATATGATGATTGTTTTCTTATATGTTATTGCAGCCTTTGTACTAGCAGCCTTTTTCTATGTGATTACTTTGCAAAAGAGAGATCAATTTGGTGTGCTTAAAGCACTAGGGGCGAAAACAGCTTATTTAATTCGAAGTGTAATTGGGCAGGTACTCATTATTTCAGTTCTATGTATTGGTATAGGTGTTGGCTTAACCTATGGTATTGGAGCTGCTTTCCCTGCCGATATGCCATTTAAGTTGAGTCCTATCGGGATGTTGCAATCTTCCATGTTAATCTTAGCAGTATCTCTAGTCGGGGCACTTATTTCCTTAGTTCAAGTAATTAAGATTGACCCAATTGAAGCGATTGAGGGGGCAGGAAAATGAGTTTAGTATTAGAAAATGTTTCGAAAATATATCGTGATGGCCCAAAAGAGTTTAGAGCAGTAGATGATGTGTCTCTAGAAGTAAAGCAGGGGGAATTTATTGCAATAATCGGTCCGTCTGGCTCAGGTAAAAGTACGATGTTATCCATTGCAGGAGCACTTTTGTCTCCAAGTGAGGGAGAAGTTTATCTGCAGGGTGAAAATATTACGAACCTATCTACAAAGAAAATAACTGAAAAAAGACGTGATCAAATTGGTTTTGTATTTCAGGCGGCTAATTTAATTCCTTATTTAAAGGTGAAGGATCAATTGAATCTCATTGACGTTTTATCAAAACAAAAGAGAGCAAAAAGATCAATTGAACTGTTAGAGCATTTTGGTTTGAAGCATCGTATTAATAAGTATCCAAATGAATTATCTGGAGGAGAAAGACAGCGGGTCGCCATAGCAAGGGCATTAATTAATGATCCACAATTAATTCTTGCTGATGAACCGACAGCAAGTCTGGATTCCAAACGCGGTCGTGAAGTTGTGGAATTATTGGCAGATGAAATAAAGAATAGCGGAAAGTCAGGGATAATGGTCACACACGATGAACGTGTACTTGATGTATGTGACAGAGTCATATCCATCCGTGATGGAAAAATAGAGAAACAATGAGTTGACAAGCGAAATACCAACTATATACAGGATATCTGTTTTACTTCAGGGGTGCAAACAAGTAAATATAAAGACAAATCGTACGGTATATCTCATCAAAACACACCGTGCGATTTTTATTGTTATATCCTTTTTATACGGGATCGTGTCCCATCCAGCCTTAATCGTGTTTCTGCAAGGAGGGATGGACAGTGTTACAGACGGGTTCAAGTCCCATGGGCCATACCGTGGAATTAGGGCCTTAAAGACGGGTTTTAAAATAAGTGGCTAAATATGAAAGAGATAATATGGTGTCGTACCTTATTAAAGCTATTTGTAGACTAATGACAATTACCTGAACGTACGTTATAATAAAGGGGCTCTGAATCAGCTTTCGGGTAGGGAAGGTTTTTTAAATGATTACTTTACATAATGTCAGTAAACGATTCGGCTCGTATGAAGCGATTCGGTCGGTATCGTTAAATATTAAGTCGGGCGAAATTCATGGCCTTATTGGCGCGAGTGGTGCAGGAAAATCAACATTACTACGTATGATGAACTTGATCGAACACCCAGATGAAGGAGAAGTCATCGTCGATGGTGTAACGTTAAACCATTTAAAAGGTAAACAGATTCGTCACACGCGTCAGTCGTTAGCAATGATTTTCCAAGGGTATCATTTAGTCAGCAATAAAACGGTTTTCGATAATGTGGTCGTGCCATTAGAATTAGCTAAAGTTCCGAAAAAAAACCGGGCAGAACAAGTAATGGAGAGTTTGCGTTTTGTCGGTCTCGAGATGTTAAAAGATCGGTATCCGGGGCAGCTTAGTGGAGGGCAAAAACAACGCGTCGCTATTGCGCGAGCGATCGTCAATCAGCCGCAAGTGTTGTTATGTGATGAACCCACGTCATCGCTTGATCCAAATACGACAGCGGAAGTGCTCGAAGTAATAAGGCGGATCAATCAGGAATTTAGCGTCACCATCGTTATTGTTAGTCACGAAATGGAAGTGATCAAAAGTGTCTGTGAACGAGTGACGGTTATGGCAGATGGTCAAGTCTATGAAACGATTGAAATTGAGCCGACAGGTGTACACAAACTGGAACATAGCGCCGAAGGATTTGTCAAATGGCTGAGATTAGACGGTGATGCAAATCATGCCTGATGTATTATTGGAGTATCAAACAGAGATTTGGGTGTCAATTGGCGAAACATTTATTATGGTTGGTTTTTCAATACTAGCTGCATTGTTAGTCGGGCTTCCAGTCGGGACCTTTTTATTCCTGTGTCGCAAAGGGAAATTACTTGAAAATCAAGTTGTCTTCTCATCGCTGAACTTAATCGTCAATATTATCCGTTCGTTTCCATTCTTGTTACTCGTTATCTTTTTGATTCCGTTCACCCGCTTTATTATTGGAACGGCAATTGGTACAGCAGCTGCGTCCATTCCGATGGCTGTTATCGCGATTGCGCACTATTCTCGTCTTGTGGAGCAATCACTCCTTGATGTTCCTAAAGGCGTGATGGAAGCGGCGGTTTCGATGGGTGCGTCGGTCAAAGATATTATTTTTAAGTTTTTGTATGTTGAAGCACGCCCGGCGCTCGTCTTAAGTATGACGACATCGACGATTAGTTTTATTTCTTACTCAACGATCATGGGGGTCGTCGGCGGTGGCGGTATCGGCGACTTTGCAATCCGTTATGGTTACCAACAATTTCGAACTGATTTGATGATTTATATTATCATTATTATGGTGGTATTCGTGCAAATCATTCAATACGCCGGTATTATATTAGCAAGAAAATTAGACAAACGATAGGGGAGATTATTGATGAAACAATGGTTTATGATCTTGATGGTCGTCCTATTATCTGTGCTAGTCGCATGCAGCGGCAGCAACGAGAGTGAAAATACAGACGAATCAAGTGATAACAATAATAATGATGAAAGTAAAGAGCAAACAGTAAGAGTTGCTGTCGTTGAATCACCTATGTTAGACGTTGTTGAAATCGCAAAGGAAAATCTCGCAGCAGAAAATATCGAAGTAGAGATTGTTGAAATGGGTGACTATATTCAACCAAACGAAGCGTTAGCAAACGCAGAAGTTGATGCAAACTTCTCACAACATGTCCCATTTATGAATCAGTTTAATAAAAACTCAGACGCTAATTTAGTAGAAGTTCAGCCAATTTATTATGCTAATTTTGGCCTTTATGCACAAGAATACGCTAGCATGGAAGAGCTTCCTGATGACGCAACGATTGGTATTGCGAATGATCCGTCTAACATCGATCGTTCCCTCCGCCTGTTAGCTTCACATCATCTAATTGAATTGAACGAAACAGATAGCGGGCAGTACGGATTAAAGGATATTAAGGAAGACTCACACAACTATACTTTTGAGCAAGCGGGTATTACTGCATTGACTCGGCTATATGAAGATGTTGATGGAGTTATTGTTAACCCGACCCACGCTGGTAACTTAGATTTAACGCCGGCTGACGATGCGCTCATTACTGAAAAGGAAGATAATAAATTCGCGATTACACTAGTCGCTACTGAAGATAATGCGGACTCCAAATTGATTCAACAATTAGCTGAAGCAATGACGAGTGACGATGTTCGCGAGTTTTTAAATTCCCGTGAAGGCGAAGCTTCTATTCCGGCATTCTAAAAACGGAGTGATCCACATTCCTCTGGTGTATAGTATCGTTTGGTGTTCTTGGGTTCCTATAAAGGACGTATTCGCGGGTGTTACTGACTCTTGCAAATACGTCCTTTTTTATTTTTAGTAACCTTGTTATGGTAAATGTGATCCGTTATGAAACATTTTGTTGTAAAAAAATAAAGATCGGCAAGTAATTTTTTGCAAATAGTTTGCCGTAAGCAGGTCGGTTACATGAATACGACTAACCAAATATATTTGCACTAACAGTTATTCGAAAATCTTCACATCGTTCTAAACAATTGAGAAAAAAATAGAGGATATACAAATCAAAAGAGATAATTAATTGTCTAGAATAGGGTGCTAGTACGGCATAATGACCGGAGCCCAATTTGCGATCGGACGTACTGCGTGAATAAGTGTTATTCAGGTATAAGTGTGAGAATGAAAGTTATATAGGAGAGAAAGGTTTATTGTAATAAACGTAAGTGAATTTCAGATTTAAATTCCAACGAACAAAAACCCATAAAGGGAGCTTTAATGGGGTAAGTAATTATAGAAAATAAGGCTTAGAGAATTTATTTCTCCAAGCCCTTTTCATGTGATTAATATTTTGATTTTCACTTGCGAAAATCATGAATTACCTTATGAATTATTGTGCGGATTATCGTTTTTACACCACAAGTAAACCCGTTAATATACAGGATAGCTGGTTTTCAGATCTAAGAAAAGAAAGATAATATTTTGAGCTTTATAACACATCACTATTATTTTGCTGTGCTTCCTGTACTTGCTGGCGCGTATCATGCAAGCTTTCATAAGCTTGTTGAAATTGTGGGTTTTCGGTTGCTGTTTTCCCTGATTGCTGCTGTGCATGCTGCAATTCACGCTCTGCTTGTTGCAATTGATCATGTGCTTGTTGCAATAATTCAGCATCTCTTCCTTGAGCTTGTAAAATTGCATCCTGTGCTTCCTTAATTTGTCTGCTTGCAAATTGTAATTGCTCATGTAGATTTTGATTTGGCATAAATAGAACCCCCATCTTCATTGGATAATGATTATAGTTTGCACAGGAAACATGGAATTATGTACCCCTATAACATAGTAGAAATGATGAAATGGATGGCAATCGTTACAGCAGCAAGAGAAAGCATGACACTAGTGGAAACAAACAGAGTCAACTTAAAAGCAGATGTTTTTCTCATTTTGTAAATGACAATCATACTGAGAACAACTATAAACATCCATACTGTAATTCCATATTGGGAAAACAATAATGAAGAGTTAGCAAGCCATAGGTACAATATAAAAATATGGATTCCAGATAAAAGTAATGCTATCGGCCGCATGCAAGATACTCCTTTCTACTTTATGTATATTTCTCCGGCTTAAGTCGTAGCTAAAAACCAACTAGAGCCTGTTTCCTTGGATGATAAGGCTGGCTATACTTAAACGATTCTTATTATTTTCAGAACATACAAAAGTGTTATATAATTTAAGGGAAGTAATTTTCCACAACATGTAAACATACATATGAAAGTCTAATAAAATCAGGAGGCGTACACATGATTACATTTCCAAAGCCAACGGTTGAACAATTTTTCCGTAGCTATGCGATTACTAATTTTGCAGTAAGTAAGGATGAAAAACAACTCGTATTCAGTACAAATTTAAATGGCAAGATGAACTTATGGGCAATGGATTTACCAGGAAATTTTCCATATCTATTTGCAC
Source organism: Virgibacillus halodenitrificans JCM 12304 (assembly GCF_001310895.1). Lineage (GTDB taxonomy): Bacteria > Bacillota > Bacilli > Bacillales > Amphibacillaceae > Virgibacillus_Q > Virgibacillus_Q halodenitrificans. Next base: position 25,244 of record NZ_BAZS01000022.1, read on the forward strand.
ATGTTGATGAATCGTGCAGTTTTATAAAATTTGATCCAGAAAACAGATATGTACTTGCTGGGTTTGATAAAGATGGTGATGAAAATCATCATATCTATAGCTTGCCTGTTACAGGCGGCCTTCCTCAAAAATTAATAACCGGGGAAGCCTCGGATAAGTTTTTCTTTTCCCATTTGAGTAAAGATGGTGAAAGATTATATTATATGACATCTGAGGAAAACCCTTCTTTCTTAAATACGCGTGTTCGCAATCTAAAGGGTAATTCAGATGAGCTTATTCATACTGGAGAGGAAGCTTTAACAGAGCTTGCCGCCGTTTCAGAAAAAGAGACTTCCTTTGTATACCTTCAATCATATGCAAACACCTATGTAACCGGATTTGTAAACACAGGAACGGGTAAACTTTCGTTAACCCCGGATCCTGAGAAGGTTCATGTCGTTTTTGATCCCGTATTCACAGATGAAGAAACGGTTTACTTTGTAACAGATTATGAAAGTGAATATAGTTATGTGGCTAAATTTGAGATAACTAAAAAGGAATTTTCTGTTGTACAAAAATTCGCGGATGAGAGTGTTACTTCTTTAAAGTGGGATCAGACAAATGATGCGTTTTACCTCGTTACTGAAAAGGGCGTTTCTGACCTGTTGTATCGTTATGATCTTCAGTCAGGGAAATGTATGGAATTAGAAGCTCCCGCAGAAGTAGTTGGACAATTAAGTATTGGGCAGTCCGGGGCAATTTATCTTCTTGGTACAAGTGGTATTCAGCCAATTAACATCTTTTATTCTATGGATGGCATAGAGTGGGAGCAGCTTACGAATAATACCGTATTGGGTGTAAGCAAAGAACATATGGTGGATCCGGAAGTAGTTTCCTACCCTTCCTTTGACGGAAAGAAAATTGAAGCACTCTTATTCAAAGCCTTACCGGAAAATGACAATGGCCACACCATTTTCTGGCCACACGGTGGTCCACAGGCCGCAGAAAGAAAGACATATCGTGCGATGTTCCAAAGCTTTCTCAACCAGGGCTATACCATTTTTGCACCTAACTTCCGAGGCAGTACGGGCTATGGCTCCAATTTTGTAAAATTAGTGGAACAGGATTGGGGAGAAGGACCACGATTAGATTGTGTAGCAGGAATCGAATGGTTATTTGACCAAAAGATCACTGACCGGGAAAAATTATTCCTCGTGGGAGGAAGCTATGGTGGCTATATGGCATTATTGCTACATGGCCGTCACGCAGATTATTTTAAGGCAGTGGTAGATATTTTTGGCCCGTCCGATTTGTTCACCTTCGTAAATTCGGTACCGCCTCATTGGAAACCAATCATGGACCGTTGGATAGGTGATCCGGAACGTGATAAAGAACGATTTATCAAGGACTCTCCGATTACGTATTTGGAGGGGATGACCAGACCGATGCTCGTCATTCAAGGTGCAAAAGATCCTCGGGTAGTAAAAGAAGAATCAGATCAAATTGTTGCTAAGTTAGAAGAAAAAAGCAGGGATGTCGAATATCTTGTGTTGGAGGATGAAGGACATGGCTTCTCCAAAAAAGAAAACGAAATTCATGTTTATAAGCGGATGCTTGATTTCATGGAAAAGCATCAAGCAAGTAAATAGTTAGATGAAAATTTAGCGCCCTGCCATTTCGGTAGGGCGTTTAAGTTATAGGAGTATGGCCATTATACCATTTCCACTCACGTAAGATGTCCGCTAACATAAACTAAACAATAACATCACAAAAAAACAATTGACCGAAACAGGATAAATCGGTTAAAATGTGATGTAGCCTTTTGGAAAAAGAAGGTTTATTCAAACATAGAAAGGGGCATTAAAGTTTAAGTAAGTTTTTAAAGCGCCAGAACTATTTTCCGTCCGCAATGGAAAATAGTTGACGAGGTGGGGGTTATCGAATTTTTTCGGCGGGTACCTCCCGATTGCACATCTCAGTCGTAAGGCTTTTTTCTCAAAACAGTGGGGTGACTCATTGCACAAAGGGAAGAAGTAAGATGTCCAATACGAACACGAGAAAGGGGCAGTTTAGCGGCCCCTGTTAGAGGATGTTCAAAAGGACCGGTAAAAATGTTACATGGAATTTATTAGTTCTTTTTATCCTCCTTTTGAACACGATTTGTTAGATATGAGGTCGTTTTCTGCCCCTTTACGAAGGAGGCCATCAAACGATGTGTGGAATTGTAGGATATATCGGACAAAATGATACAAAAGAAGTTTTATTAAATGGGCTGGAGAAATTGGAATACCGTGGCTATGATTCGGCTGGAATAGCTATGTTAAACAACGAAGGAGTCCATGTTACAAAGGTAAAAGGTCGTATTGCAGTACTTCGCGACCGAGTAGAGCCTTCTATTCATGCAACAATGGGGATCGGCCATACCCGCTGGGCAACACACGGTGTGCCAAGTGAAGAGAACGCACATCCGCATCAAGGCGCGTCTGGCAGATTTACACTAGTTCATAATGGTGTTATTGAAAATTACCATGATATAAAAAAAGACCATCTGCAAAGTACAAATTTTGTGAGTGAAACAGATACAGAGGTTATCGTTCAGCTAATTGAAAAACTACATGATGAATACCAGGATACGAAGGAGTCCTTCCGTCAAGCATTGAAATTGCTAAAAGGGTCCTATGCAATTGGACTCATTGACCACGAGGATCAAGATACACTATATGTTGCAAAAAATAAGAGCCCTTTATTAGTAGGTATCGGAGAAGGTTTCAACCTTGTAGCAAGTGATGCAATGGCAACATTAAAAGAAACGGATCAATATGTGGAAATTCATGACCAGGAAATTGTACTTGTTCAACGTGATTCCGTGGAAATTCAAACACTCGATGGGGAAGTTATCACACGTGAAGCTTATACTGCCCAACTCGATGTGAGTGATATTGAAAAAGGAACCTATCCGCACTTTATGCTGAAGGAAATTGATGAACAGCCTTTCGTTATGCGTAAAATCATTAATGAGTATCAAACTGAGAATAACGAACTAAAACTCGATGAAAATATTCGTGCTGCTATGAAAGCATGTGACCGAATTTATATTATTGCAGCGGGAACCAGTTATCATGCTGGGTTGGTTGGAAAAGAATTTCTTGAAAAGCTGGCGAAAATTCCGGTTGAAGTACATGTAGCCAGTGAATTTTCTTATAACATGCCTTTATTATCAGAAAAGCCACTGTTTGTCTTTATTTCTCAAAGTGGTGAAACAGCAGACAGTCGTGCTGTATTAGTAAAAATTAAAGAATTAGGATATCCGTCACTAACGATTACCAATGTGCCGGGATCCACCCTTTCTCGTGAAGCCGATTATACGCTAAATCTTTATGCTGGCCCGGAAATTGCTGTTGCTTCAACAAAAGCATACACAGCCCAAATTGCCGTGCTTGCCATACTGGCAGTAGATACTGCAAAAGCCCAAGGCATTACATTGGACTTCGATCCGATGCAGGAGCTAGCCATTGTGGCAAATGCCATGGAAATATTAACAGATCAAAAAGAAGGAATTGAAGAACTGGTACGTGAATATTTGCCGACATCCCGTAATGCATTCTTTATTGGTAGAAGCACTGACTACCATGTATGTATGGAGGGAGCCCTGAAGTTAAAGGAAATTTCTTATATTCAAGCAGAAGGGTTTGCCGGCGGAGAATTAAAGCACGGTACCATTGCTCTAATTGAAGAAGGTACACCAGTAATTGCACTGGCAACACAGAACAATGTGAACTACTCCATTCGCGGTAACGTGCAGGAAGTAGTTGCACGCGGTGCAAATGCATTAGTGATCAGTATGAGAGGCATGGAACAGGATACAGACGCATTTGTTATCCCACATGTCCATGAATTGCTCACTCCACTTGTAAGTGTGGTACCGTTACAACTGCTTGCATACTATGCTGCATTACATCGGGATTGTGATGTAGATAAGCCAAGGAATCTGGCGAAGAGCGTCACTGTGGAGTAAATATAAGAGAATAGAGAATTTGCTTCTATTTAACAAACAATAATGCTGTTAGATATGGAAGATTGTCATCCGTTCGTTTATAATCAAGTAAACGAACGGATGTTTTTGTTTTCGAGGTGTTGCAAAAGAAAATTAAAGGGAACTTTTGCAATTAATTTTAAGAAAATTATTTAAATTATAAAAACCATTCAACCATGGAGGGGAATCCAATGCGTAAATATAATAATAATATCTTTATGGCGTTCATTTGTTTTCTGCTTCTTTGGATGTTATTCGGGTATAAGCCTCAAACAACGTTTTCTGCTAATGAGCATGCATTTTTGGAAAATAAATTAGAGAATTACATTGTTAAACATGAAGAGAATATTGCCGGTTTAGCAACAATAATGGTAGTTGATGATAAAATAACCTATAAAATGAAGGGATATTCGAACATAGAAAAAGAAGTTCCAGTTAATGAAAATACTGTGTTCGAATGGGCATCGGTTTCTAAGGTTCTAATTTGGATTAGTGTTTTACAATTAGTAGAAGCAGGAAAGCTTGATTTAGAAACAAATATTGAAATATATTTACCCAATGATTTTCATTACCCAAAGAATTTTGAAGAACCTATCACGATGTATGACTTAATGCATCATTCGGCTGGTTTTGACGATAGTTACACAGATTTAATGATTCATCAATCTACTAAGAAGACTTCCTTAAGAGAAGTACTTGAAAGCGCAGATATTAAGCAAGTATTTTCGCCCGGAGATGTTGTTGCTTATTCAAATTATGGAAGTGGTCTTGCTGCTTATATTGTGGAAGAAGTTAGCGGTATAGACTACCGGGAATATGTAAGAAAGAATATCTTTGAACCACTTCAGATGACAAAAACGGCAATAGACCCTCACCAAGATGACAATAAATGGGTAAAAGAACAAAGAAAAAAGGTGCAGGGATATACAAATGCATCACATTTAATAGAACCTAACAATTACTCAATCCCCATGTTTCCAGCAGGTAGCGTTATGGGAACTGCTGACGATATGCAAAAGCTGTTGCAAGCATTATTAGTTGAGGATGGAGCACCTTTATTTAAGAATAACAGAACGATTACTCAGCTGTTTAAACCAACTTTATTTTATCCGGAAACCAATATCCCCAGAATTGCAAACGGCTTATTTTATTTACCATCAAAGAGCCCAGGTGTTTTTGGACATGGAGGAAATTCGAAGGCTTTTAGCTCTTCTTTTTACGTAGATAGGATAAATCGTATTGGAGTTTTAGTTTTGACGAACATGAAGGATGAAAGTACATTCACTCATGGTATACCTGAAACCATTTTTGGTAAATATGAACATGTTGAAAGTGACTTACATCTGGAAAATTCATCTCAATGGAAAGGTATTTATGAGCCAGCTCGGTTGCCCCGACATGGTTTCAGCAAGTTATATGGTTTATTTCTAAGAAGCCATACAAAACAGCAAGGGTCAGATGCTATTAGGCTTAATGACTTATATTACTCTCAGCTGGAGCCTGGCATTTATAAAACAGACGATGATTTTAGTATGTATAGTGTTGACGTTTATTCAGAAAACCCGCAAAATAAGAAGATTTTATCTAGTACATATTCAGATTTACTTTACATTCCTTCCTATAAACATTTTCTGGAGTGGGCAATAATTATTCTGGGGTTACTAGCTTTCATGTTTTCTGTTATCTATGTGATCGTTACTCTATGTAAAAGGATATGGAGTAAAAAGAATTTGCAAATATTTCATTTTACACAGCATCTTCTAAATATCCTTATGTTTACAAATGTCCTTTGGATCGTTTATAAGACTTTATCGATGGTGAGTTATTCATTTCTTAAACCATTCTTAACTTTAAACCTTATTTATGTTGTTATTGTACTAGTAATTAGTGGTTTTTTAATTATAAAACTAAAAAGAAATAGATTGGTAAATTATAATAAACGTATTTCTGTGATGACGATTATGTCTGCTGGTATTTTATGTATAAATATTTTGTATTGGGAAATTTATTATTAGATGTTTGAGAGGCAATACATAACATAGCCACAATAAAAGAGAGTCAAATCTTAATCAACGTTTACTATCAAATTCAAGTTTTATATTTTCAATATAACCTTCCCTTCTTCTCTCATTCGAAAATGTTACTCCTTTCCTGTAATATAATAATAATAAATATGTTGTGGAAAGTAGCTTACTAAAAAGGAGGTAGCATGGGTGATATATATAGGTGTAACCGGGTGGGGCGATCATCACTCCTTATATCCACCTGAACTGAAATCAAAAGATAAACTGGCCGAATATAGCAGCCATTTTCCAGTAGTAGAGGTAGATACATCCTTTTATGCTATCCAGCCAATACGTAATGCAGAGAAATGGGTGAAGCAAACACCGGAAAATTTCCGCTTTGTGGTTAAGGCATATCAAGGAATGACAGGACACCAACGAGGAGATATCCCTTTTGAAACAAAGGAGGATATGTTTAAGGCTTATCTTGAATCCTTGGTGCCGTATCAGAATGCTGGTAAACTAGCGATGGTATTATTTCAATTTCCCCCATGGTTTGATTGCAGAAAAGAAAATGTGAATTATCTCCGTTATTGTAAACAGCGGATGGGCGACATTCCTATTGCCTTGGAATTTAGAAATCAATCATGGTTTTCGGATGAATTTCGTCAATCCACCCTGGACTTTATGGAAAAGGAAGGCTGGATACATTCCATTGCAGATGAACCTCAGGCTGGTGACAGATCCATTCCAATCGTTCCTGTCGTGACCAATTCAAATAAAACATTGGTTCGTATGCATGGCAGGAATGTTCATGGGTGGAATAAGCCAAAGAATGCAGATACTAACTGGCGCGATGTGCGTTATTTATATAAGTACAATCAGGAGGAGCTCTTGGAATGGAAGCAGAGGATAGAGAAGCTCACACAGGAATCCGAAGATATAATTGTCCTTTTTAACAATAACTCAGGTGGAGATGCTGCAGGGAATGCAAAGGAATTTCAGGGGCTGATGGACATTCAGTATGAGGGCCTTGCACCAAGGCAATTGGACTTATTTTAATGTGCAATCAAAGCGCTCCACCTCTTATAATTGAGGCGTTGTTTGTACCAGTGCTAAGCGAGCGTTTGTGCTTTAATAGTCTCTCTTATAATTAAATTAACTGAAATACTTGAAAATTGTTCGAATTACGGATAGAATAATAGTAACTATTTAGAACGGAGGTGGGTTTAGGATGTTGAATACTACTGTTTTTATGCGCGGATATTGGAATGAATTCCTCTATTTTGTCCGTGCAAAATTTGCTGTTGCAGTTGCTGACGGGATACGTATGCCCTTTTTTAGCAACTGAATAGCAATACAAAAACAGTGAAAACATCTCTATACCCACATATAAAGGATTAGGCGAGAGTCAAATGAATCGTAGCTTATGCCTGTCTATGTATAAAAAAGAGGAGCTTTTTCATGCTCCTCTTTTTTATATTATTTTTTAGTGCCATGGGGAAGTGTGTCTTCCTCATGGCTTTTTTTATTTTAGGAGGAAGTAAAGATGACAATATGCAGTGTAAATAAAGTAAATAAGATGTATGGTGGAAATTCCATATTTGAAAATATTTCATTTGAAATTAAAGAGAAGGATCGTATAGGTTTGGTCGGTCGTAACGGGAGTGGGAAGTCCACATTGTTTCGGTTACTGTCTGGTGAAGAGACACCTGATGAAGGGCATATTCACTGGAAGAAAGGCATACAAATTGGCTATTTAAAGCAAATTCCTGATTTTGAAAAGGAAGATACTACGAAGGAAGTGCTTCTGACTGCTTTTTCACAGCTCTTGGAAATAGCAGAAAGTATGAGGGTATGCGAAGAAGCAATGAGCGAGGAAATAGATGAGTTGAAGTTAAACACCTTTATAAAACGTTACGGAGATTTGCAGGAGCAATTCACACGAGGTGGAGGGTACGAAATAGAGGCAGCTATAGAAAAAATAGTGAATGGCTTAAACATAAATCAATTGCTGGACAGATCGTTTGCTTCTCTAAGTGGAGGTGAAAAGACAAAGGTAGGTTTAGCGCTGATTCTCCTTAAGCAGCCTGATTTATTGTTACTGGATGAACCAACAAACCATTTGGATCTCATGGCTGTAGAATGGCTGGGAGAATTTTTACATGAGTATCCGGGAACCACCGTAGTAATTTCGCATGATCGCTATTTTCTTGATGAAGTGATCACAAAGGTATTGGACTTGGAGGACGGTGAAATAAATTGTTATCAGACGGATTTTTCCGGATTTGTAAAAGAAAAAGAAGCGCGTTTGTTAAACGAGTTTCAAGCATATCGGGAGCAACAAAAGAAAATGAAGAAGATGAAGGAAGCCATAAAGCGACTCAGAGATTGGGCGAACAGAGCTAATCCGCCAAATGAAGGGCTTCATAAACGGGCAAGAAATATGGAAAGAGCGTTGGAGCGTATGGAAAAGCTAGCCCGCCCGGTACTACAGCGAAAGAAAATGAATTTGGAGATGGAGGCAGGCGGCAGGAGTGGAAAAGATGTGATTATATTTGAGGAGGTTTCCAAGCAATTTGGAGATCGCGTCCTTTTTCAAAACGTTCATATACATGTGACATATCAAGATCATGTGGCGATCGTTGGAGAAAATGGAACAGGGAAATCGACATTAATTCATTTAATTCTTGGGGACCATGATCCAGATGAAGGTATTGTCAAAATAGGGAGTAATGTGAAGGTTGGCTACCTGTCACAAAATGTCTATCAGGATATTGAGAATGAAACAGTAATTGACAAATTTAGAGAAGAAATTGCAGTTACGGAGGGGGAAGCAAGGCGCATTCTGGCGAGGTTTTTATTTTACGGACATACGGTGTTTCGAAAGGTATCCCAGCTTAGTGGTGGTGAACGGATGAGGCTTCGTTTGGCACAGCTCATGTATCAAGATGTAAATCTGCTCATACTTGACGAACCCACTAATCACCTGGACATTGAATCAAGGGAAGTGCTGGAGGAAGCATTGGAAGACTTTAATGGTACAATTGTGGCTGTATCTCATGATCGTTATTTTCTTAACAAACTGTTTCAAAAAATATATTGGATTGAATCGAAGACAGTCCATGCATTCGCAGGCAATTATACCTGGGCAAGGGAGAAGTTGGAAGAGAAGAGGTCGAGCGGAAAGCCAAAGGAAGATAACAGAAAGAAAGCTAGTCCATTTCAGCCATCCGAAGATCATACAGTAAAAGAAAGCGACATTGTAGCAACTTATGAAAAAGAAGTGGAGAAACTGGAACAAGAGATAAACGAATTGGACATAAAGTTGGAAGAAACCGGCGATTTGGAAGAAATGCAATCGTTGTTTGGGCAGAAACAGAAATTAGAATTCAAACTTGAGAAAGTATATGAGCAACTAATGGAAGCGCTAGATTAGAGGAAGTCTTTTAACTGTAAAAATTCATTAAGGAGGTGTTGTCTCCTTGTCTAAAATTATATTGTTTGATGGAGATTGTAATTTTTGTAATCAGAGTGTTCAATTTATTATGAAGCGTGATCCTAAGCAGAAGTTTAAATTTGCTTCATTACAAAGTGAAGCAGGGATTAAGCTGGTAAAAGAATGTAAGATTCCTGAAGATGTAGATAGTCTGGTCTATATTGATGATTCCAACTGGTATATCCAATCCTCCGCAGCTCTTCGAATTAGCAAGCATCTGAAAGGAATTTGGAAGCTCGGTGTAGTTTTTTTAATTGTACCAAAACCGTGGAGGGATGCAGTATATCAAGTTGTTGCGAGAAACAGATATACATGGTTCGGTAAGAAAGAAAGCTGTAGGTTGCCAACTAAAGAGGAACGGAGCAGATTTTAGAATAGGAAAGGAGAGCATGGGAGAGTGGCATGACTATGGGCGAACTGGTCAAGTGCATATGCGGAGGGGGAGCGTCTAATGGACAAAAGCAGCTGCAACTTGAGAAGAAGTGTCCAATAGAACGGCCCTAATGGACAAAAGCAGCAGCAACTTGAGAAGAATTGTCCAATAGAACGGCCCTAATGGACAAAAGCAGCAGTATCACGATAAGAAGTGTCCAATAGAGCGCATCTAATGGACAAAAGCAGCTGTATCTGGATAAGAATTGTCCGATAGAGCGCGTCAAATGGACAAAAGCAGCTGCATCTCGAGAAGAATTGTCCGATAGAGCGCCGCTAATGGACAAAATCAGCAGTATCCGGGTAAGAATTGTCCGATAGAGCGCGTCTAATGGACAAAAGCAGCAGTATCTTGAGAAGACCCACCCGATAGAGCGCCGCTAATGGACAAAAGCAGCCGCATCCTAAGAAGACCAGTCCAATAACAAAGCTCTCTCTTAGGTAATCATTCCTGTCTCGCTTGTTCAAGCAATGCACGGATTCTTGCTTTATATGGATCTTCGGGAATGACTGCTTCTATGTCGCCATACACACGGGTTTGGCAGCTTAAACGGATGCCCTTTTCGAGGTTGCTCTCCCCTAATTTCCGTGCTTCTTTCGGTTCAGGTGCTGATACTGCAGATTGATTGGGGATGGTAACTTTGCATGTTAGACAGGAGGCTTTGCCGCCGCATTTATGACGTAAGGCTACCCTGCCTTGCTTGGCTGTTGCAAGTATGGTTCTTCCTTTGGTTGCTTCGACCTTTTTTAGTAGGCTAGTTCCATTGTAAAAAGTAATACTAGGCATAGAGAATCCCCTTTCCGGGAGTGAATCGATTATCCTTACGCATGAAATATGCTAGATGATCCCTTGCGCTTTTTCTATAAAAAAACTATATCCATTATAGGCTGATGATAACATTTTCTCGATAAATTTGGTTAATAAAGACTAATATATCAGAAAATAATGTTATTATTATTTTAACAATTTTAAATTTTTGGGGGCCTTTTATGAAATATTTTCGAATGGTTTTTTTCTATATCCTTGGTATTATTTCTATTTTAATTATTAGTGTACTACCAAATTATTTTTCTAGTCTAGGGTTCCCCGAAGCGCCGGGTTTTCTTAAACAAGTAACTGATTTCCTAGTCGCATTCGTAAACCCCGATAGCTGGCTGTATGCCGTAGAAGGATCACCTGGTAAATTTTCTGTGCTTGATGTCCTTTGGGAACCATTTCTGTATTCAGCGAAAATCCTGCTTGGAGCCCTGCTTTTAGGAGTCGGACTTGCATTTATTCTTGCATTTTCTGCAAATTTCCTGCCGAAGCATATATTGCAACCAATAAAGCGTGTCCTGAATTTCTTGGAATCAGTGCCAGACCTTGTATTTGCTACACTTTTGCAGGTCTTAGTGATCTATGTTTATAAAGCAAGTGGTGTCCACCTGTTTGCTGTTGCTGGTTATATGGAAGATAAGGTTTATCTTGCGCCAATTTTGACTTTGTCTATACTTCCAATGGTGACCTTGTTCAAGCTGTTTTTATTATTAATAGAAGAAGAGTTTATTAAGGAATATGTTGTTTTTTTGAAGAGTAAGGGGATTTCCAGTATAGGTATATTAATAAAACATATACTGAAAAATATTATGCCAAGCTCTTTTTACCATTTGAAGTTAGTAATTTGGGGAACGCTATCGAGTCAATTCATTATCGAGCGTGTATTTAATGTGCATGGATTAACATTCTTTCTCTTGGAAAGCTTTACTCCAATGACCATTGCCTTTTCTCTTATCCTTATCTTTACACCATTCTACTTCTTTTTTCAGTTCATAGATCTATGGATTGGAGGCGAAAAAGTCGCTTCAAAGCAATTTAATACCTTAAAAGGTGCGAAGCAAACAAGGCGAGGAAGTTTTGCCGGATGGATGGAATATGTTGGTCATCGTTTCTTATATAAACTGAAAAATGTGGGTAGTTCCTTTAAAAAAATGAGCAAGCAAGTATTTCGTCTTGTAACCGCTCATATTAAAAATTGGAAGTTTGCTCTGGGTATCTCTTTTTTTATTGTACTTATTGGATATAGCTTCCTTTATTCTGTGATGACAGATAATCTTGTGGAGCAGGCGACGTTGTTGTATGAAGAAGATGGTGTAACGATACGAAGCACACCTCCACATCCGCCCTCGGAAGCTTTTCTGTTTGGGTCTACAGAGCTTGGATTCAGTATTGCAGACCAGCTTATTATTGGTGCGAAATATACACTTATTTTTGGGCTGCTAATTGCATTGCTCCGAGTGCTTGGAGGGTTATTTTTTGGAATTGTATTTGCTTTTTCCCTGCCTTATCGGCTTCAAAAGGCAATTGAGAAACTAACAGATTCCATTCATTTTTTACCATTAAGTTTAATTGCGTACATCTTACTCCGCCCAATTTTAATGCCAACACAATCAGGTTTTGCGTACACTTTTACGGAACGAATTATATTGGAAATAACGATTTTAACAGTATTAGTTATTCCGTTGACGATGGTGTTAATAGGTAAAGAGATGAACCGTGTTCTGCAGTATGAATTTATTGCGAGTGCGAAGGTCTTAGGAGGAGGAAGTTTTCATTTGTTTTGGAGGCACATCCTTCCACATATAGGCCCGCGATTAACCATTTTGTTTGGACAACAATTTATCCAGGTATTGTTAGTGTTTATTCACCTTGGGGTATTTAATCTTTTCTTTGGAGGTACAAAGTTGTCCTTCGATCCAATGATGGGTGATCCCCCCAGTTCGATTAGTTATGAGTGGTCTGGTATGATCGGAGCTGTCGCCAGAGGCTCTATTTCTTCCGGACATTATTGGTACTTATGGACACTGGTTGCGTTTGTGTTATCTATTTTTGCAATGCAACTGATTATTCAGGGAGTCAAGGAAGTCCAACAAGTAAAGGTTGGAGTTATCTATAAGGTTAAAAAAGCAAGGAAGAAGAAAAATGGTAAAGCAAGCATACAAACGCCAGCCTTTTCAAAGAAAGATTTCAAGCAAATTGGCAGAAGAGAAGCATAGATAAACTGTTCGGTTTTAAATATGATAATTCAAGGATTTCCCTATGGACTTTAATACTAACATTGGTAAACTAGTATGGAACATAAGAAAATAGGAGATTCATATGATGGAAAAATTGTTTTTTTATTTTTTGGAAAATATGGCTTTAATTATTGCATTAATGTTTTTAGGGTTAAAAGCAAAGGAAGTACTTTTACAGAAATTCGAGAAATTATTTAGTTCTTTTTGGGTATACCCCCTTTTTGTAACCATTTTAACCTTAATAGTAATGTATAATCCTTTGGAATATGAAGGGATGAAAATAGATTTACGGGCAGTTCCTTTATTCTTTGTTGCCTATGCTGGCGGATGGAGACTTGGTATCCTTTCGGGCATTATACCACTAATATTTCGGGTGTATTTAGGTGGCCCTACGGTATTAATTGGAATAATACAAACGATTATTCTGCCGATATGCTTTGGAGCATTTTTTAAGCATAAACAAAAAGATACCCATCATCCTATATTAAACCTCAGCAAGATGATGTTTTATTTTATCATTTTCGAGATCATCCAATCTGTTTGGATGTACTTCTCGACAGAAGCTACTGTTTTGATTACAGTATTGGTCTTCATTTTCGCTTGTATCGCTGCATGGTCGATGGGGCTCATCTTCAATGATGTACATCGTAGTTTAAATATGATCAATCAATTGGAAATGTTATCCTATCAGGATGCAATGACACTGCTTCCGAATATAAGGTATTTTAAAGAAAAACTATTAAAAATGGCAGAACAGAAAGATCCATTTGCTATTGCGATGATCGATGTGGATTATTTTAAAAAGTATAATGACGCCAACGGTCATCCCAAAGGTGATGTTGTGCTGAGAACAATTGGAAATATCCTTTCAGATAGTTGTGGTGCAGGCGACTTCGTTGCAAGGTATGGTGGAGAAGAATTTATTATGTGCTTTCAGAAAAATTCTCTCCAACAGGTGTCTGATATAACAGAGCGTTTACGCAAATCTGTGGAAGTATATATTTTTGAAGGAGAAGAAACACAACCGGGAGGATTTCTGACTATCTCTATTGGCGTGAGCTTTTCCAAACCTGAGAAGAGTATGGAAGCAATTATTGAAGAGGCTGATAAGGCTTTATATCAATCAAAGAGAAATGGCAGAAATCGTGTGACAATATATAAGGAGGGTTAGGATTGGATCAAATTTCATTTAAAAATATACAAAAATTGGGGAGACTGTATACGAAAATGAACGTTATATTCACGTTCATGATTCGAAATTGACCTTAAGGTATGATAGTAATTATATCGAATTTAAACATATACCTACATTAGCGGAGTTTGATCAAGCGGCTGCTTATTTAAGGGAATATCATCTTATGCGAAACCAACATCATATGAAGTTTTACTTCCCTGAAAATGAGGAGATATCAGGAGAACTTGCCCATCATCTTAAGGAGCAGGGATATGAAGTAGGCTTTATGGAATTATATGCTATTCACCCACAACAATTTACAAAAGTAAATGGACAGGCTTCCATGATTGAAATTAAAGAAGTAACAGAAGAAGATCTAGAAATATATATGGAACTGCAATATGAGCAGGAAGCAGTTAACGGCGCTGACTTTGCTAAGCAGAAGAGACAAGTACATCAAGATAATTTTCTTTCTGAAAATGTGAAGCAAATTCTTGCTTATTATCAAAAAGAGCCAGCAGGTTCCCTTGATCTTATACTCACAGATACAACAATAGAAATAGATGGTTTTAATGTCCGTGAGCAATTTCAAAAACAAGGGATTGGCAGTAAGCTACAGAAGTATGTCATGGATGTGTACAAGGATAAAACCGTCATTTTGGTGGCAGATGGTGAAGACACACCAAGGGAAATGTATCGAAGACAAAATTATAATTGTCTTGGTTTTCAATATGAAGCACAAAAATGTTAAGCTTAAAAAGCAACTAGGCGATTTTCTCGTCATAGTTGCTTTTTTGATAGTGTTCTTATTAATTAATTGGTGCATATGATTTTGACTAAATATTGTGTGAAGAGGGAAAACTATGGGTATATAAATATAATTGAACTAATTTATTTCGTTCGAATTAATGTCATAGATTCGTCATTAACTTCTACACAATTAGTATAAATAATGGTTTATACTATGGGTATAGTAATAATTAATGACTGTGAAGTATGCGTGCTTGATCAGTACTGAGCAATCTAATATTAAAATAACAGCTGTAAATAATTTTTGACTTCAGGGAGGTTTTTTAGGGTGTTTGATATGGATCCGGTGTTAATGAGTCGTTTGCTCACCACCATGACACTTTTATTTCACATTATTTTTGCAACACTGGGTGTAGGGGTTCCTTTGTTTATATCCATCGCGGAATTTATAGGAATCAGAAAGAAAGACCCACATTATCTGATGATGGCTAGAAGATGGGCAAGAGGATTTGTTATTACAGTTGCTATTGGAGTAGTTACAGGTACTGCAATCGGCTTACAACTTTCTTTATTATGGCCGAATTTTATGCAGGTAGCAGGAAATGTAATTAGCTTGCCATTATTTATGGAAGTTTTTGCCTTCTTCTTTGAAGCAATTTTCCTAGGTATTTACCTATATACATGGGACCGTTTTAAAAACCAGATGATCCACTGGGCTTTTTCTTTGCCGGTTGTTATTGGTGGAGGAATGTCTGCCGTGTTTATCACCACGGTTAATGCCTTTATGAACACACCAGAAGGATTTACTACTGGACAAGATGGTTTCGTGACCATTAATCCAATTCAAGCAATGTTAAATCCTGCTACACCAACAAAGGTATTTCATGTGTTAGCATCTTCTTATGTAACTGTAGCGGCTATTCTCGCCACAATTGCTGCATTTAGCTTGCTTAAAAAGAAGTCATCTGAATACCATAAAAAAGCATTGAAATTAACCATGATGGCTACATTTATTTTTGCCATTCTTACTGCAATAGCAGGAGATATGTCTGCGAAATTTCTCGCAAAAGAACAACCTGAAAAGCTTGCTGCAGCTGAGTGGCACTTTCAAACAGAGGAAGGTGCTGATCTAATTCTGTTTGGATGGTTAAATGAGCAAGATATGCCTGTAGGTGCTATACGATTACCAGGGTTGTTAAGTTTTCTTGCCCACGGGGACTTCAGTAGTGAAGTGACCGGGCTTGAGGAAATACCAGAGGATGAACGCCCGCCATTATGGATTCATTATATGTTTGACTTAATGGTATCTATTGGGATGGCATTGGTATTAATCCCATTACTTTATTTAATTTTAATGAAGACGAAAAAGTGGAATGAGCATCATAAATGGATGCTCCGTCTAATTGTGTTAGGCGGACCACTTGCAATGCTCTCGATTGAGTTTGGTTGGATTTATGCCGAAGAAGGTCGCCAACCTTGGATTCTGCGAGGTTTATGAGGGTGGAAGAAGCTGCAACAACTTCTCCATATGTAGATTTAATGTTTATCTTCTTTTTCCTCTTATATGCAACACTGGCGACGGTAGGAATTATTGTTTTACGCAAATTGTTCCGTAATAATCCAGTAGAAGTGGAATTGGAGAAAAAGTATCCTTCAATTGAAAAAGGTGATTCGTAATGACATATGAAATAATTGGTATTACTGTATTGTGGTTATTCTTATATGGGTATGTAATTGTTGCTTCAATTGATTTTGGAGCAGGCTTCTTTTCCTACTATGCAAAGAAAACAAAAAAAGATCATATTATTAATCAATTGATTTCCCGTTATCTTTCTCCTGTGTGGGAAGTAACAAATGTATTTTTTGTGTTTTTCTTTGTAGGGATTGTAGGGTTCTTTCCGGATACAGCTTTCTATTATGGTACAGCATTGCTCGTGCCTGGGAGCATCGCGATAATTTTATTAGCAATCAGAGGTTCCTTTTATGCGTTTGAAAGCTATGGTTCAAAACAAAGTAATGTGTATATGTTCTTGTATGGGGCAACAGGGTTATTAATCCCTGCGTCCCTTTCCACTGCATTAACACTCTCCGAAGGTGGTTTTATTACGGAAACAAACGGAGAGATAACGATGAATTATCTCAAGCTGTTTACGAGCCCATATTCTTGGAGTGTCGTGTTTCTTGCAATTGTATCTGTGTTGTATATAAGTGCTACCTTTTTAACATTTTATGCATCTAGAGCAAATGATACAGAGGCGTTAAAGCTTGTTCGAAAATATGCGTTATTTTGGGGGACCCCAACAATAATTGCCGCATTGACTACTTTTATTGCTTTAGGACAACATAACCAAAGACATTATGATCGTATGCTTGATCTATGGTGGGTTTTCGGTTTGTCTATGGGATTCTTCATGATATCACTTGGATTAATTTATATTGGGAAGTATTATGGTTTGGCATTTATTAGTGTTATGCTGCAATTCTTCTTTGCTTTCTTCGGCTATGGTGCAAGTCATTTGCCGTATATTCTGGATCCATATATTACAATCTATGAGAATGCAACTCATCAATCAACAGGGATTGCGCTAATAATTGTATTTATTGCTGGTCTATTTCTACTAGTACCTTCTTTAATTCTATTAATGAAGCTCTTCTTGTTTAATGCAGATTACGTCAAAGGGAAGAAATAAACACTATCCAGATTGGGGATAGAGCTCATGACTAGTTTAAAAGCTTATATGTTAACAAAGAAAAAAAGCCTTACAATTATGCTTCTTTTATCTATATTAATTGGCGTGATGATTGTAGCACAGGCTTATCTGTTAGTTACTATAATAGATGGCGTTTTTTTACAAAAGCAATCATTTAGTGAAGTCCTTCCGTTACTGGGAGGGCTGCTTTTCGTATTTTTCTTAAGAACCTTATTTAGTTATCTGAGTGGACGAACCGGAGTTAAGCTAGGTGCTCAGGCAAAGAGCTTCTTTCGGAAAGCTCTGTTGAAAAAGTATTCTAGAAATCCGCTGCAGGCTTCCTTGCAGGGACAATCGGGGCAAAAGGTTAGTATGATGATGGATGCTGTTGATGAAATGGATAGTTACTTCAGCAGTTACATTCCTCAAGTGATTCGTTCTGCCTTTATTCCCATACTAATTTTAGTGATTGTATTTATGGAGCATGTAAATACAGGGTTGATTATGTTAATTACTTCTCCATTCATACCAATTTTTATGATTATTATCGGATTGCAAACAAAGAAAAAGTCTGAAGAGCAAATGGATAAGCTTGGAGAGTTTTCTGGCAGGTTTTTGGATACATTACAGGGTCTTGTTACACTTAAAATTTTTGGACAAGCTAAGCGTCAGGTGGAACTGATTAAGGAGAGCAGCTTAGGCTTTCGTGATGCCACGATGGAAATTCTGAAAATAGCTTTTACATCTTCCTTTATGCTGGAGCTAATATCCATGCTGAGCATTGGTATTGTAGCGTTGGAAGTTGCGCTTCAGTTGATTATTTTTGATGGCATCACCTTTTATACTGCATTTTTGGTACTTATTCTTACACCTGAATATTATACAGGTTTGAAAGATTTAGGGAGCGCTTTTCATAATGGACAAACAAGTATAGGCGCAGCCAAAAAGGTGATGCAAGAGCTTCAGCAAGAGGAACAGGCAGTAGAATGGGGCACGGAAGATCTCGCAAGTCATCAACCTCCACAAATATCTATACAACAAGCAGGATTCAGCTATGGAGACGAACAATTCTCACTACATGGAATTCAAGCTGATATAGAGCCAAGAGCAAATGTTGCCATTGTTGGTAAGAGTGGTTCAGGAAAAACTACTTTATTACATCTTTTAGCAGGGCTTCTTCCTGTCTCTGAGGGAAAGGTTTATGTGAATGGAAAAGAACTTCCTGCTTACAAAGAAGAAGAATGGTTTAATCAATTAAGTTATATATCCCAGCATCCGTATATATTTGCAGGTACTATTTCAGATAACATAGCTATTGGAGCAAATAAATCTGTTACCAGGACAGAAATTAAGCAAGCTGCCGAACAAGCAGGTATTGCAGAAATGATTAATATGTTGAAAGACGGCTATGACACCCAGATCGGGGAAGGTGGCAGAGGTCTATCAGGGGGAGAAATGCAACGGGTTGCTTTAGCACGTGCATTTTTAAAACGTCCATCTGTTATCTTTTTTGATGAGCCGACAACAGGCTTGGATGTGCATACAGAAAAGGTATTACAGACTTCAATGGAAAAGCTATCAGAGCGTGCAACGGTAATTACAGTTGCACATCGACTCCATACCATTAAAAAGGCGGACATTATTCTCTACTTGGAAAATGGGAGATTAAAAGCCTTTGGCAAGCATGACAACTTACTTCAAACCGTCCCGGACTATCGCAGAATGGTATCTTTACAACAGGAAGGTGAAGCATGATGAATGATTTAGCCATTGTTACTAAGCTGATGTTTAAGGAAAAAAGGGATATTGTTTTATCAATCTTTTTTGGATTTGTTGCAGGCTTAGCAACTGTCTTTCTTTTTGCTGCAAGTGGCTATTTAATTTCAAAAGCGGCTTTGGCTGCCCCTATCTATGCACTTGCTTTGTTGATTGCTTCCGTAAAAATGCTTAGCTTTATCCGTGCCTTCAGTAAATATGGGGAGAGATACTTTTCACATCGGGCAACCTTCACTGTTTTAAGTAATTTGCGGGTTTCTTTCTTTGAAAAATTGGAACCACTAGCACCTGGTATTTTTCAAAAATATCGAAGTGGCGACCTCCTTTCGAGAATAGTGGGTGATGTCGAAAGTTTGCAGAATTACTTTTTACGCGTGTTTTATCCACCAATTGTGCTTGTTTTGGTGTTTTTATGTACCATTCTGTTTACATCCTTTTTCTCCTTATTTGCGGCAATCCTGTTATTTGTCGGGTTGATTTTGACAACATTCGTCATCCCTGGCCTGTTTGCTCTAAAACAACGAAAAATAGATTCTCATGTCAGAACACATCGAGGTAGTCTTTCGACAGAGGTAGCAGAATTCCTCCATGGATTTCGTGATTTGAAAATTTATCAGAAATTGCAAGGAAAAGAGGAAATGCTGGAAAAATCATCCGATCTGTATATTGAACAGCAGGAGATGGAAAATAAAGCAATTCTTTTTAGCCAATCAGTGAATATATTTGTTACTCTATTTATAACTTGGTCTATTCTCGCTATGGGAGCTTATTTCATTGGGATGGGTGAATTGGATGGAATCTTTCTGGCGATGCTTGTTATGATTTCAATTACTGTATTTGAAGATGCTTCACCAATGGCTGTATTTCCTATCTATTTTAATGATACTAAACGTGCTGCAAATCGTTTGTTTTCCGTAGTAAGTGATACTGAAAAAGGACAAAAAAATAATGACCTACAACAAATGAATTTAAAAGAGATCCCTGATATAGAGATGCGAGATGTCCAATTTGCTTTTCCAGGGGACATGCGGAAAACATTAGATAATATTAGTTTGCATCTCCCAGCGGGTTCTAAAACAGCTATTGTTGGGGCGAGCGGTTCAGGTAAATCGACTGTGATGCAGTTATTGTTGAACATATACGCTGTAGATAAGGGAGAAATATGCTTTGACAATATCCCTCTAACTCAAGTAGAGCAAGAGTCAATTTGGGAGAAAGCGAATGTGGTACTACAATCAAACCACTTTTTCTATGGAACGATCCGGGATAATCTGTTACTTGCGAATACTACTCTGGCCGATGAAGCTCTTAAGGAAGTACTGGAAAAGGTTCACCTTGACTCGTTTGACCTAGATGATCCTGTATATGAAAGAGGTGAAAACCTGTCAGGTGGAGAGAAGCAACGTTTAGCAATAGCAAGAGCTTTATTGAAAAATAAAAAATTGTGGTTCCTAGATGAGCCTACATCTTCCATTGACGCAATAACAGAGAAAAAGATTTACGATCATATTTTTCAGCAAGCTAAGGATGATACGCTTGTGCTTATTAGCCACCGATTAACAGGAATGGAAAATATGGATCAAATAATTGTAATGGATCACGGCAAAATTGTAGAAAGTGGCACGTATGAAGAACTCTTGCACTTGAGAGGTTATTTCTATGAAATGAAAGAAATAGAGAAAAATTTGCTTTAACATGAGAATAGTTATACCTTATCCTGCTACATGTATGATTTAATAGTTATATAAGTAGAAAATAATGTAGTTTGGTGAGTGACTTATGAGTAAATGGTTTTATATAAACTTTTTAGGCGTACTAGTAGTTATCTGGTCTGTGTTTAATCAGGCTCCCATTTCTGTATATGTGTGGTTTGGTTATGTAGGGGCTTTACTTATTATATTTAATTGGACAAGGCATGCTGTTTTTTCAACCATACGCGATTCAACAATTCGCAAGAGAAAAGTTCGTCTTGCAACACTCTCAAAGAAAATTCTGCCTTATCATAAATGGGTAGGATCTTTGGCGCTTATATTTGTCTTGGTTCATGGCACGCTCGTTATAGAACGATATGGATTTCATTGGGATTATCCAAAAATGCTTGTCGGGCTCATAACAGCGAGTATCTTAACACTCCAAGTAGCCACCGGATGGATGCGATTATATAGGCCCACTATCAAAAAGCGAAAAGTTCACATATATTCTGGCATGACGCTTTTCTTTCTGCTCGTGCTGCATTTAATTTTATAATTGAAAAAAGACAAGGGTTATTCTCTTGTCTTTTTTTTAATGGGAATATAAATGAGAGAACCCACATGCCAAATGAGAGACACCCCCGCAGAATGAGAGAACCGGCATGCCAAATGAGAGATACCAGCCAAGAATGAGAGCAACCTCCGATAAATGAGAAGAACACCATTGCCCCTTTAATAAAAGTTCCGTATCCCACTCTACCCACATTGACCACTATGGTCTAATTGAGTTACAATAAGTTCGACCACACTGGTCTGAAACTTTGCAATTAACATAAACTAAACAAAGGGGGAGAACCTCATTACGGAGAAATTTAAAAAATTGGATAAAGCTAAACAAAATCGTATTATTCATGCAGCACTACAGGAATTTGCCAAAAAGGGTTTTGAGCAGGCATCTACCAATCAAATTGTGAAGCATGCGCAAATCGGTAAAGGGATGCTTTTCTATTATTTTACAAATAAACAGGAGCTTTACCAATACTTGGCAGATTACTCACTTGATCTCGTTATGAAAGAATACTTACAGCAAATCGATCAAACACAATCTGACTTCATTGAGCGAATGAAGCAGGCTGTTCAAGTTAAAATGCGGGCCTTTACTGAGAATCCCCATGTATTTAACTTTCTAGGTACCATCTTATTAGCAAAAGAGGCTCATTTGTCTCAGAAACTTGAAAGAAGAATGCAAGAATTACAAGAGCTTGGAAACAAAATTATATATGAGGGAATTGATCTTACATTTTTTCGAGAGGATGTTGATGTTGACAAAGCATTTAAACTCCTTCGCTGGTCTATTGAAGGTTATCAGAATGAGCTAATAACACAATTGTCCGGAAAGAAATTAAGTGAATTGGATATGGAGCCATATTGGGAAGAGTTTTATGACTATCTTGAAGTATTGAAAACCAGTTTTTATAAAAAACAGGGGGAATGAAGATGGGTATCCTTAATGTAACTGATTTGACAAAGCAATTTGGGAAGTTTACTGCCTTGGATGGGGTTGACTTAACAGTAAATGAAGGGGAAGTGTTTGGTTTTATAGGTCCTAATGGTGCTGGAAAATCAACAACTATTCGGGTACTTCTTGGTATCATAAAAGCTACTGCAGGCCAAGTGGAGATATTCGGAAAAGATGCATGGAAGGATGCTGTGGAAATACATAAGCGTATTGCTTATGTGCCTGGTGATGTAAACTTATGGCCGAATTTAACCGGTGGAGAAGTTATTGATCTGTTTCTCCGGTTAAGAGGTGGCAATAACAAAAATAAACGGGATGAATTGATTGAGATGTTTGACTTAGATCCTTCCAAAAAGTGCCGTACGTATTCAAAGGGGAACAGGCAAAAAGTTGCGCTTGTAGCTGCTTTTTCTTCGGATGCGGATTTGTATATTCTCGATGAGCCTACCTCCGGACTGGATCCACTAATGGAACAGGTTTTTCAGAAGTGCGTAGGGAGGGTGAAGGAAGAAGGGAAGAGTGTTTTGCTTTCCAGCCATATTTTATCCGAAGTGGAGAAGCTTTGTGATCGTATTGGCATCATCCGTCAAGGTAAGATGATTGAAACAGGGACATTAAATGAACTGCGTCATTTAACGCGCACACATTTGCTTGTGGAGACGAAGCAACCTATGAAAGGGCTGGAGGAATTGAGTGGAGTTCATGCATTGGTAGAAATGGAACAGGCACTTTCCTTCCAGGTTGATACAGAGCATCTGGATGAGGTAATGAAACATATTAGTAAGTTCGGTGTGCTGAAGTTGGAAAGTGCCCCACCAACATTGGAAGATTTGTTTATGCGACACTATGAAAACAACGATAATATAAAGGCGGGAGGTGCTTCCTGATGGAACGATCTCTTTCAAAAAATACGGGGTTCTTGCTTCGGTTTATAGGAAGACAAGATCGCATCCGCATTCCTTTATGGCTTCTGGGCATCTCTTTCTTTACTCTTGTAGTCCCTGTGGCTTTTAAAGATATGTATCCGACACAGCAGGAAAGAGATGTCATGGCTAAAACCATGGAAAACCCCGCTATGACTGCAATGGTTGGTAATGGAAATCTGGATCATTACACGATTGGTGCTATGACTGCACATCAAATGTTACTCTTGACAGCAGTAGTTGTAGGATTGATGAGCATTCTCCTGCTTACCAGGCATACGCGCGGAGATGAGGAAGAAGGCCGAAGTGAATTAATCCATTCCTTACCTGTAGGAAGACTTGCGAATCTTATGGCGGCATGTATCGTAGTAATAGGCACAAACGTGTTGCTTGCTCTCATTACAGGATTTGGATTATACGCTTTAGGGATAAAAACTATGAATTTAGAGGGCTCTTTGTTGTATGGAGCTATTCTAGGAGGAACGGGGATTATTTTTGCTGGAGTGACAGCCCTATTTTCCCAGCTTTCCGAGAACTCCCGAAGTGTAATCGGATATTCTATTGCACTGCTAATTATCGCTTATTTGGTTAGAGCTGTAGGTGATGTAAGCAATAAGGCATTGTCATGGTTTTCCCCTTTAGGATGGATTACTCAGGCAGAAGTGTATGCAACGAATAACTGGTGGCTCGTTATACTAATGGTAGGAGTTTCAATTGTGCTATTTTTGATCGCAGCCTTTTTAAATATCATAAGAGATCTGGAGGCAGGATTTTTACCTTCAAGACCTGGGAAAGAAACAGCTTCCCTTGTTTTACAACATCCGATTGGGCTTGCTCTAAAGCTGCAGCGTACTGGGACAATTGCATGGGCACTTGGTTTATTTGTCATTGGAGTTTCCTATGGATCTGTGTTAGGAGATTTAGAAACGTTTTTTGAAGGTAATGAAATGCTTGAAAATATGCTGGTGGATAAGGCAGGCTATTCAATGACAGAGCAATTCATCCCAATGCTCATGATGGTAATAGCCATTCTGGCGACAGTCCCACCAATAATGGCGGTAAATAAATTGCTGGGTGAGGAAAAGAAAAATCGAGTGGATCATTTGTTAAGTAAAGCAGTTTCCCGCTCAAGGTTACTTGGCAGTTACTTGATAATTGCAATTATAAACGGCGTTATTATGCTTTCCTTAGCTGCGGTTGGCCTTTGGGCTGCTGGAACAGCTGTGATGGATGATGCCTTTTCGTTTTGGTCTATATATTCAGCAGCAATAGTATATTATCCGGCCATGCTCGTCATGATTGGGGTAGTGGTTTTTCTAATTGGAGTACTTCCTAAGCTCGCAAGCATAATATGGATATATATCGTTTATTCTTTTTTCGTACTTTATTTAGGTGGATTATTTGATTTTCCTGAATGGGTTGGTAAACTCTCTCCATTTGGATATATCCCGCAATTGCCAGTAGAAGAAATGGAGTGGCTGCCTGTTAGCCTGCTGCTGCTAACTGCTATTATTTTAATGGTTGTAGGATTTATTGGTTACAACAAAAGAGATATAGGATAAACGGTCTTG
The DNA here is from genome assembly GCF_001310895.1 of Virgibacillus halodenitrificans JCM 12304. GTDB lineage: Bacteria > Bacillota > Bacilli > Bacillales > Amphibacillaceae > Virgibacillus_Q > Virgibacillus_Q halodenitrificans. Next base: position 50,338 of record NZ_BAZS01000022.1, read on the forward strand.
AAAAAAATTCTTTCATATATGGATATAATGGGGTATAGGTAAAGGGTGATACAAGTGGGTGCATATGAAAGACAGGTATACAAAGAAATACAGGAGTGGAGAAGCAAGGTACTGAAGCGCTCCGGCCTGTTTAATCAATTATCGAAGAAAGCTCAAACCAAGGTAAATAGCTATATTCCGGAGAAGGCGCATACAGTAATATCAGATAGTATTAAAAAGATGATAAAAGCAATTTTGGTTGGTTCCGATATTACAACAAAAAAGCGGCAGCCTTACGATGTAAGCCTTTATGCCAGAGATAAACTTTTAAAAGAAAAATTGGCATCTTATCGTAAAACAGCAGTGGTGGAAGGAGCGGGAACAGGAGCAGGTGGTATTTTTCTGGGGCTGGCCGATTTTCCGTTACTATTATCTATTAAAATGAAGTTTTTATTCGAAGCGGCCGCCATTTATGGATACGATACTAAAGTTTATGAGGAGCGCTTATTTCTTCTTCATATTTTCCAGCTTGCCTTTTCAAGTGATGAAATGCGTAAAGAAACATTTAATGTACTGGAAAATTGGGAAAGAGAGAAGGATCGTCTTGCTGATATGGATTGGAGAGTCTTTCAACAGGAGTACCGTGACCATATCGATTTAGTAAAATTACTTCAATTAGTCCCGGGATTTGGTGCTATTATAGGTGCATACGCCAACCATAGCCTGTTAGATAAGCTGGGGGAAACAGCAATGAATGCATACCGCATGCGTTATATAAAGGACTTGTCCTTATCCTAGGTGAAGCCCCCGACAACCAAATGTAAATAAACGTATAAAAAAAGCGATCCAATTACCGAAAACGTGTTGGATCGCTTTTACATGTATAAAATTTCTTCTGTCCCAGCCTCTTATCTCTTCTTCCACCATACCAAAAGTAAAATAGGGGGATTCCCCTCCCAATATCGGGAAGTTCCCTAATTACCGATAATTACCTATCCATCTATACTGAAAGTAAGAGAAAAACAGATGGAGGGAATTCCAATGGAAGCTACTAATTTAAAAGAAACGGTGCAAGATCAGCACCATGCTCCCAAAAAACAAAAGAAGAATTCAATAAATAATGCATTTGCCTCTCATTACGCTAAATCCATGTTTTTGACAGTGCTCGGAATTTTAATATTAATGTTTATCGGAACAAGGATGTTTACCCATGTGGATATGAATTTATATGGATACATGGTTGGTACACTGGTGTTCTTAGGAGGATTCTTTTATCGCTTTATTGCCTGGGGAGAGAGACCTCCAACCAAGATTATTATTAAAAAAGGGATAAAACTACTATTTCGAAAATCTACTCCGAAAACAGCTACAAACCACTTAGCAACATATAAGTTTATCTGGAATAGGGGAATTTACCGATGGACCAACATTTACTTATTGGTTGGGGAGTTATTATTTCTTGCTTTGTAACATTTCCCCTCGTCTTCAGCTGGATGTATTTCACGATGGAAGAGGGCGGCATGTATACGATTGTGCTGATGGGAATGAACATCATGACCGTTCCTGCAGATGGACTAATTGCTTTTATGTCTTATAATGCGTTGAATTTCAGTGCCGTTATGGTAATCACTGGAGTGTGTATGGCCTTGTATCGCAGATTGAAAAATATGCAGGCGAGAGCAGAGCAGAAATTCCTCTATGATTTTGTGCCATTATATCTATTATTATTTATCAGTATTACTGGATTGCTATTAACCTTTATAAATATATTTTTACACGGAGCAGGACATTACGTTATGTCACTTATCCATCAGTACTCCGTTATTCTTACACTTATCTACCTTCCATTTGGAAAGCTTGCACATATCCCGTTCCGACCAATGAGCGTATTTGCTAAAAACTATCGAGAGCATTACGGGGAGAAATCCATGAAGCAATGTAAGGTCTGTGGTACGGAGTTCGTATCTACGGAACAGTCCAAGGATGTTATTGACGTACTGGATCAAAATCAACTGGAATTTAATATGAAGGACGGATTTAATTTGGCGGAGCTTTGTCTGCCATGTCGAAGAAAATATAGGATAGCACGCTTTTCCGGTGTCGCTACACATGAAGTGCCAGTGAAGGAGGCAAATCAAAATGCAAAGGGATAAATTTTTCCGTGAAATAGATAATGTTACACATCCAAATGAAACATTGGTAAAAACTCATTGCAGTTACTGTGGGATGCAATGTGGGATGAACTTACGAGTAGATAAATCAACAAATACAATTATTGGCGTGGAACCACGCTATGACTGGCCGGTTACGGTTGGGAAGATGTGTCCAAAGGGAGTAACTGCATATCAGCAGACAAATCATAAGGATCGGATTTTAAAACCATTAATTCGTGATGATGCTTCCTTAAAAGGAACTGACAAAGGCTTTAGAGAAGCAAGCTGGGAAGAAGCATATGACCTCATTGCTGAAAAGTTCGGTCAGCTTCAAAATGATTATGGAAAAGATAGTCTATCTGTATTTAGCGGTGTGTCCATGACAAATGAAAAATGTTATTTGACAGGGAAATTTGCAAGGGTAGCACTTGGAACAAGATACATTGACTACAATGGACGTTTCTGTATGTCCAGTGCAGCAGGTGGATTCCTAAGAACTTTTGGAGTAGATCGGGGATCAACACTACCTTGGACAGATATTCACGAAACAGATTGCTTATTTATAGCGGGAAGCAATACAGCTGAATGTCATCCAACTTCTATGTTCCGTATTTGGGCAGTGCAAGAAAGAGGCGGCTATCTGATCGTAGCTGATCCAAGAGAAACACCTATCGCGAGAAGAGCAGATGTGCATTTAGACCTTCGTCCAGGGACGGACCTTGCATTAGCTAACGGAATTCTCCATTTATTAATTAAAAATAATTATACAGATCGTGAATTTATTGATAACCATACAAATGGTTATGAAGAAACAAAAGAATTGGTTGCTGAATTTACACCAGAAGCAACAAGTCTAATTACTGGTGTATCCGTAGAAAAAATTGAGAGAGCAGCAGAAATATACGGTAAAGCACCGAATGCTATCGTCATGTTTGCAAGAGGGATTGAGCAGCAGCATAAAGGTGTAGACAATGTATCTGCTTATTGCAATATGGCATTAATCACTGGTAAAATCGGCCGGCCGAAATCCGGTGTAGCTACATTCACCGGGCAGGGAAATGGCCAGGGTGGAAGAGAACATGGTCAGAAGTCTGATCTTTTGCCAGGTTATCGTAAAATAACAAATCCAAAGCACGTGGAAGAAGTATCTAAAGTTTGGGGCATTGAGCCATGTGATATGCCTAAGCCAGGAGTATCAGCATATGAGATGTTTGAGTTAATGAATGAAAAAGAAATACGTGGACTATACTTGCTTTGTTCAAATCCAGCAGTTTCTGCTCCCAATTTGAATGTTGTCCGTGCAGGTCTAAAGAACTTGGACTTCATGGTATGCTCTGATTTCTTTTTATCAGAGTCTGCCGAGTTTGCTGACGTGATCCTGCCATCTGTTACATGGTCAGAAGATGAAGGCACTGTAACGAACCTGGAAGGTAGAATTATTAAGATTAATAAAGCACAGGAACCAATTGGCGAGTCTAAGCCTGATTGGCAAATACAAGTAGAGCTTGCAGAGCGTTTAGGAAAAGGTAAACATTTTTCTCATTTAAAAACAGCCAGAGATGTGGCGGACGAATTCCGTTTGGCATCTAAAGGCGGTAATGCAGATTACTATGGAGCAACATGGGATAAGATTGACAAGCAGGACGGGGTATTTTGGCCATGTAAGGATGGGGATGATCAAGGAACACCACATATGTTCCTTGATAAAAAGTTCTACCATCCAGATGAAAAAGCAAAAATATGTGCTCTCCCTTACAGACCAGCAGCAGAAGAGCCTTGTGAAAACTACCCATTACGTTTAACAACAGGCCGGGTTGTATATCATTACTTATCAGGAAACCAGACAAGAAGAATTCAGTTTTTAAAAGATATGTGCCCGGAGCCGTATGTAGAGGTACATCCTGAAACTGCTGCGAAATATAATATTAAGCATGATGAGCATGTTCTTCTCTTTACCAGAAGAGGAAAGGCTGAATACAAAGTGAAAATTACCGAAGCCATTCGTGAGGATACAGTCTTTGTTCCGTACCACTTTGGACATGATCAATCTATTAATCTGTTAACAATAGCAGCACTTGATCCTATCTCTAAAATGCCTGAATTCAAAGCATGTGCTGCGCAAATAGAAAAACTAGAAGCAAAGAAGGTGCAGTAAATGACAGCAGATAAGACGAAAAAGAGGTTATATATCGAACTGGAGAATTGTATTGGTTGTCGATCTTGTTTGGCTGCATGTACGCAATGTGGTGGACATGAGCAACGAAACAGAAACTATGTGTATGATGTAAACCCATTGGTGAATCGTCAGACAATGCCTCTGATGTGCCTGCACTGTGTTGATCCTGCCTGTGCGAGGAGCTGTCCGGCACAGGCCATCCAAATCCATGAAACAGGAGCTGTGCTATCAGCGCTTGTAGAAAAATGTATTGGTTGTCAGAACTGCACCATTGCTTGTCCGTACGGAATTCCTAAGTTTGATGAAGAAGAAAACCTTATGTATAAATGTGATTTATGTATTGACCGAACAAAGGACGGGATCCCACCAATGTGTGCAAGTGTATGTCCTTCCAATACATTGCAATGGCTGACAGAAGAAGAAATTGAACAAAAACAACGTCAGCATGATCTTGGTAATGATAAGTGGGTAACAAGCATGCCTTATCTTGAAGGAGAAACAAACGTAAAGGTTAATTTGCCAGGTATTTTGCAAGGAACAACAAAACTCTTTTAGGGGGGAGAAACAATGGCTGAAAAGAAGAATACAGTGCGAGTAGAAGACGATAATTATACGCATAATATAGACAGAAATAATGAGAGAGCTTTGGATAGAAGAGGTTTTATGAAGACATTGGTCGGAGCGGCAGGAGTTTTTGCTGTTTCCTCCCTGCCGTGGGGAACGATTGCAGCAAAAGAATTAATGGGATTAGCTGACAAAGAATATCCAGAGCATAAAATTGCTGATATAAAAGATGTCAAAGTAGGCGATTCAGTAGAATTTCACTATCCGAGCGAGCATGATAGTGCTGTGCTTATTCGGTTGGGTGAAAATGAATTTGTCGCATATCAAAATGCTTGTACCCACCTCAGATGTCCTGTTTATTGGGTGAAAGATCAGCAAGAAATGGTGTGCCCGTGCCATCATGGTAAATTTGATGTGAAAACTGGTGCTCCAACTGCCGGACCTCCAAGACGTCCGCTTCCGGAAATCATTGTTAAAACTAAACAAGGCTCTGTTTTTGCAGTAAGGGTGAAACGTTATGAAGCGTAGCTATATAGGAGTTATCACTCTGGCTATCATTTTATTTTTAGATATTATATGTATGCAATTACTTGTTCACCAGTTTTTTTATGAAAATTATGGGAATGTGTTATTATATATGATAATTATGATAATTCTGTTTCCGGTAGCTTTCATTATTTACAAGAAAGAAAAACACAAAGGAGGCGGTGCAAGTGGCAAGTGAAACATATTTAGACTTTTGCTTTATTCAGGAGCCAACAGGTACGCTAACCGAATTTGTGAATCGTAACTTTCAGGAATTATTTAAATTTGAACGGCGTTTGCATTGGCATTTGGAAAAGAAAATGGAACATGGAGCTGAAATTGTTGTAGCGGAAGTGAAAGGCATGAGCAGGTGGGCGTCCTCTGAAGACATAGTAGAATTCCTGGAAGCTCATGCAGAAGATCAATTTTGGAAGACTCTACAAGGCTATCAATTTAAGGTTTATCCTGTGTCGAAAGGGTGTATCCCGAATGGACGTTAAAGCAATAGACGTAGATAAATTTAAAAATCATCCTGTCTTCGTTTGTATTTATGGTGATCAAAATGAAGACCAGGCACCATGGGTTCGCAGAAATATACTTAAAACAACACTTTGCCCGGATAGCACTCATCTGCGAATATACTTTGATAAGCATTTCTTTTTTGCAGTTCCATTGTCCAGCAAAGTAGACATGTCTGATCATGCTTGGACAGCTTATGACGAAACGACTAGATTACACTATGCAATTAAAAAAGAGGTGAAAGTACATGTTTAAAAAGGTCCAGCTTCCATTACAAACAACCAACCTGATTGTCGGTTTTATGGTGTGGGTTATATTATCCTCTTTGTTAACATTTATTATGGAGGATATTAATATTACACCACAGCAGGCCTCTTGGGTGACGGCGGTCCCTGTAATTCTTGGTTCTGTTCTCCGTGTTCCAATGGGATATCTTACTAACGTATTTGGAGCAAGGAAACTGTTCATGATCAGTTTTATTTTACTCTTATTCCCGGTTTATTACATTAGTATCGCAAATAGTTTCATGGATCTAATTATTGGAGGCTTATTTATAGGTATTGGAGGAGCGGTGTTTTCTGTCGGAGTAACCTCCCTACCAAAGTATTATGCCAAAGAAAAGCACGGATTTGTAAATGGTATCTATGGTGCTGGGAATATTGGTACAGCTATAACAGCCTTCGCAGCACCAGTTATTGCAGGGCAAATTGGCTGGTCATTAACTGTGCAGCTTTATATGGTTCTTTTGGCAATCTTTGTTGTTGCAAACTTCTTTCTCGGGGATAAAAAAGAAGAAATGAAAGTAAAGGCTTCCCTTATAGAGCAGATTAAGGGGGTTTACCGTGATGAAAAGCTATGGTTGTTCAGTTTGTTCTATTTCATCACATTTGGATCGTTTGTTGCTTTCACTGTTTATTTACCAAACTTCTTAGTTAATAATTTTGGTTTGGATTCGGTAGACGCAGGAGTTCGTACAGCTGGGTTTATTGCCTTAACTACTTTTCTCCGTCCATTGGGAGGTTGGCTAGCAGATCGCTTTAAGCCATTTGTTATTTTAATGTACGTGTTTGGGATCTTTACAATAGCAGCCTTAATTCTATCCTTTGCTCCATCCATTGGATTATATACAGTTGGAACACTAGCTATCGCCATTGCTGGTGGAATAGGTAATGGGGTCATCTTCAAACTCGTTCCAATGTATTTTAATAAACAAGCAGGAATTGCTAATGGTATTGTTGCAGCAATGGGAGGGCTTGGAGGCTTTTTCCCTCCATTAATGCTAACCACTTTGTATAGTGTAACCGGCCATTACGCCATTGGCTTTATGGCTTTATCTCAGGTAGCGCTTGCTAGTCTGATTCTCGTTATTTGGATGTACTTTAATAAAAGATTAGCCTTATCAGATGAAATTTTAAATACGACGCCACTTGGAATGATGGTAACAAATAAAAAAGGAAAAATAATTAAAATTAACCCTGCTTTTACGGAGCTTACAGGTTACAGTGAAGAAGAGGCAATTGGCAACAATCCAAATATGCTTAGTTCCGATAAGCATACAAATGACTTCTATGATAACATGTGGGATAATTTAAACAGGCATGGATTTTGGCAAGGGGAAATTTGGAACAAACGCAAAAATGGAGAGTTCTATTTAGAGTTCTTAACTATAAATGCTCTTCGGGATGATGCAGGAGAGGTTACACAATATGCAGGTGTGTTTAGTGATATAACGGATAAAGGGTAAGTTGTTTAATAGCTACTTACGATATGAATTTCATTAGCCTTGGAGTAAAAGCAGAAACGAATGCTTACGTCCCAAGGCTACCTTTTTATATTGGGGAGAATGGGGATGATTGAGTTGAGAGAAGATTTTCATGTTACTAATTATATGAATCAAGTACAGGAAGAAGAGATGAAGCGGATTGCTAATGAATTACATGAGGGGCCAGGGCAGCAGCTTTTCAGTGTAGCGACAGGTTTAGAGTTTCTGCAATCAAGCATACAAGAACCTGGTATGCGTGAGTATGCAAAGGAGCTAAATCAATTATTAAGGCGTACCATAGAAGAAATCAGGTTTATTTCCGCAGAGCTATATCCGATTACATTAGGGAAATTGGGACTTGAAGCTGCTTTGAGAAGTTTTTTTACTTTGTATACGTCCACGTTTGGAGTGGTTGTTCATATGAATCGTTCGGGTGAAAGAATAGAATTATCGGAGAATCTTAGTCTGGCTATTTTTCGATGTTGCAGGAAGCCTTGATTAACATTGCAGCATATGCAGAGGTGGATGAAGCCGATGTTTATTTTACATGGGAAAAGAAATCATTGAAAATAGATATTAGAGATAAAGGCAAAGGATTTGATAAAGAAGCGGCTATCGCCAACCATCGTATGAAGGGAGTGGCTGCTATGGAGCAACGGATGAAGCAGGTTGGAGGGGAATTTAGCATTACCTCTGAACTTGCGCAAGGGACTACCGTTACCCTGCTCCTGCCGATTCAAGAGGGAGGAATGGAACGATGATTCGAATACTATTGGTAGATGATCATGCTGTAGTTAGAATGGGGCTTAAAGTTATGTTAAATGATGTGCCTGAAATGGAAGTTGTAGGAGAGGCTTCCGAGGGAAACGAAGGCATAGAGAAAGCGTTGGAAGAAAAGCCTGATATTGTGCTGATGGATTTAAGTATGCCACATGGAAAGGATGGCTTGTCAGCTACCTCTGAGCTGAAAAAGCAACTTCCTGATACAGCCATATTAATTCTTACCATGCATGATGATGAAGAGTACCTGTTTCGGGCTATTCAAGCAGGCGCTTCTGGATGTGTCTTAAAAAGCGCTCCACATCAAGAACTAATTGAAGCAATTAAATCCGTATGTGCAGGAAATGCTTATCTGCATCCATCTGCTACAAAGCGGCTTATGGATGAATATATAGGGAATCTGAAACAGGATGGACAGGAAAACTATCAATTGTTATCTGATAGAGAAAAAGAAGTTTTAACCCTAATTGCGAAAGGCTACTCGAATAAAGAGATTGGTGAAAAATTAGTTATCAGTGTTAAGACTGTGGAAGCGCACAAAAGTAATTTAATGGAAAAACTACAGATGAAAACAAGACCGGAGCTCGTTTCATACGCATTGAAAAAAGGGTTGTTAGGCTATGGCATTTAATAATCAAAGAGAGGAGTCGACAGAAATAAAAGAGAAATTTTTAGCTGAGTGCAACATGCTAAGAGAGAATATGCAAATTGATTTTGTTGGTATAGCACTACAGCAAACCGAGGGATTAAATATCACATGGCCTTTTGTTAGTGGAAATACAACGAATAAGTATAAGTATATAACTGTCCGGTACGGAAAGGGAATAGCAGGAAAAGTTATTTCTACGGGAGCAGCTTTATCAATAGATAGCTTCCCGGATGGGATCTCCGGAAAACCAACTGAATACCCGATTATGCTTGCAGAACGACTCTTTGCTGTGTATGCGGTACCAATAAACTTTAAAGGCATGCCAAAAGGAGCTCTATTGGCGGGAATGCGTTCCCCAATAGTTTGGAGTGATACAAACATAAAGCAAGTGAAGCAAATGACTACTGAAATAGAGAAATTATTACCGTACTATTTTAAGTAAGAGGGATGATGTCTTATGAAAAATAAACAGAAACAAAGGGAAATTCGCAGAAATGATCAGGAAGAAGCAACAATAGTAATTGATGCTTCTGGAACCGTTCATTCTATAAACGAACAAGCTGCTCAACTATTTGAACTTACAAATATAGCTATTAAACATATTACTTCCTTATTGCCCGGAATTAATATTGCCTCACTTAAACATGGGACAGTTGCACAGCAATTTGGGGTAAAGGGAGATGGCACTAGATTTCCCCTTTACGTGAGGAAAAATAAATTTCCATTGAACGGAAAAGAGTTAATTTTACTTGTTTTTCATCAAAATAATGATCACACTTTATCTGGTATGGAGCCACAAAAAGTAGTCGATGAATTGATGGATATGAAATATGCACTCGATGCTTCCACTATTGTTGCAATTACAGACCAAAAGGGTCAAATTAAATATGTAAATGATAAATTTTGCGAAATTTCTAAGTATACAAGTGATGAATTACTCGGTAAAGATCACCGCATTATTAACTCCGGGTACCATCCAAAAGAGTTTATGCGAGAGCTTTGGAGAACAATTGCTAATGGGAAGGTCTGGACAGGAGAGATAAAAAATCAAGCAAAGGACGGCAGTTATTACTGGGTGGACACAACGATTGTGCCATTTCTTAACTCCCAAGGGAAACCATATCAGTATTTAGCTATTCGCTCGGAAGTCACAGATAGAAAGAGAATTGAAGAAGAATTGCAAGAGACAATGAGTAAAATAATTACCGTTCAAGAGGAAGAGCGAAAAAGATTATCCCGAGAAATCCACGATGGGATTGGACAGAATTTGTACAGTCATTTAATTACAATTAATCGACTAAGTACAGCGGTTAACCATCCACTTGTAGAACAAATGACAGAGGAAGCTACACAGCTAATTCAGGAAGTGAGAGACTTTTCCTGGGCGCTTCGTCCATCTGTACTTGACGATTTAGGGTTAATACCGGCCATTCGATCTTTCCTGAATAGATACTCTGAAAACTATGGGGTGGATGTCTTTTTTGATTGCTCTTTACCTTATCGACTGGATAATAATGTAGAAATTACTGTATATCGAATCATTCAAGAGGCATTAACAAATGTGCGTAAGTATGCCAATACGGACCAAGCCTCTGTTGTTATTCGAGAAGATGAAAAAAGAATACGTGTAGTTATTGAGGATAAGGGGGAAGGTTTTAATCCAGAGGCGCTATCTGAAGGGGTCGGATTGATCAGTATGGAGGAAAGAGCCCGATCGGTAAATGGCCAGCTCTATGTTAAGTCGCAGAAAGAACAGGGCACAACTGTCATCCTGGAGGTACCGGTGTAAAAAAAGAGAGATGAATTGGTTTCATCTCTCTTTTTAGTGTTTTAATATGCCAAGAGGCTCTAATATATTAATCGGACACGTTTATTTAATTAACGTACCTTTTTTGATTTGGTCGTATAAGAAAGGGTTTATTTGACGTGATAAGTTAGTAGAGAGACGCTTTTTGCTAGTTACAAAGCAACATTGGATTGGTAATATTATACTTGTCCTGGAAAAAGAAAGATGCAATATAAACGTGTGAAGTTATAAATAGCTAAGGGAGGGACTTCATAAATGACATCTTATGCTCGTATTAAATTCCCAGCAGGATTTTGGACAGGATTGCATCAATTAGGAATTTCCTCACATGAGGTAGTTCGAAAAGCTGGACTACCATTAACTATTATTAATGAACCAGTTGTCACCGCCTCACAATATTTCTCTATTTGGCAGGCCTATTCCGATATCATGGGTGACACTGCTGAGGCTATTATCAAGTTAACGACTGGTTTCGAAACAGTTCATTTTCCTCCAACTGTTCTAGCGGCTTACCATGCTCGTAACTACCGTGATGCACTAACACGAATGGCTCGGTATAAGCGTCTATGTCCCCCTGAAAGCTTACTAATAACAGAGGAAGGCGAGAATTGTACTATTAAACTAGATTGGCTGCATACCGATCAACCAGGTCCGCCGATGTTAACTGGTATTACGCTTGCATTTCTATTGGAGTTAGGACGCAGGGGAACTGGCCAACCATTAATGGCGAAATCCGTAGAACTATCCGATTTAATGGGCGATGTCAAGTCGCTCGAAGCTTATTTCGGGTGCCATGTTCAAATAGGTGGAAATTTTAACAAATTAACGCTCCACAAAAGTGACCTTGATCGCCTCTTTGTCTCGTATAACGCAGAATTGCTTGAAATCCTGACGCCTTCATTAGATCAATCGTTAAACGGGTATCAAAATAATAAATCTATTACGGAAATGGTTAAGTGGATGATGAAGCGCAGCCTTGCCGGAGGTGACTCTACCCTTCATCTGATTGCAGGAGAATTAGGAGTAAGTAAACGCACCTTGCAGCGCCGTCTCCATGACGAAGGAATAAACTTTAATCATCTATTGGCACAAGTCCGGCAAGAGCAGGCTCGAGGATACTTAGCAGATCCCTCACTTGATATTGGTGAAGTGGCTTTCCTTGTTGGATATGAAGACCAAAACTCATTCTATCGGGCCTTTCGACATTGGGAAGGCGACACTCCATCAAGTTGGCGCACAAAACATTTAGATACAAACTCAATAAACTGATCTTGCTTTTAACTATATTTGCAAAGGAGAAATATATAATGGATATGGGATTAACCAATAAAACAGCTTTAGTTACAGGTTCAACGAAAGGAATTGGTAAAGCAATTGCAATAGAACTTGCCAAAGAAGGTGTTAATGTCCTTATTAATGGAAGAGATTATGAAGAAGTTGAACGAATTGTAAATGAAGTAAAATCAGATTTTCCGACTACCTCTCCTCAAAATGCAACTGGAGATATTGTGGATAGTCATCAACGAGAAGTTTTGTTCCAAAAATATCCCAATATAGATATTTTAGTTAACAATATGGGTATTTATGAAATTATGAATTATGAGGATGTTGAGGATGAAGTATGGGAAAAATACTTTCGGACTAACGTTCTGGCTGCCAATGGATTATCTAAATTTTATTTACCTAAAATGTTAAATAATGAGTTTGGCCGGATAATCTTTATTGCGAGTGAAGAAGCAGTTATGCCTTCAGGCAAATGCCACAGTATTGTATGACAAAATCAATGTTATTATCATTGTCAAAAAGCTTATCTAAATTAACAACTGGAAAAGACGTTACAGTTAATACAATCATGCCAGGTCCAACACTCTCTGAAAACGTGCATCAAATCATTGAGGATATGTACGCTAATAAAGATATGACTTTTTCAGAAAAAGAGAAAGCATTTATGAGCGAAAATCTGCCTCACTCTGAATTACAGCGATTTATTAGACCTACTGAAATAGGCCGGCTAACTACGTTTGTCTGTAGTCCTTTCTCATCAGCATTTAAAGGGTCTCCGCTCCGTATGGACGGTGGACTGGTACCTACTATTTTTTAGTAGTTATTATTAGAATTACAAACGCTATTACAAAACAAAACGTATAACAATATTATAAGATAGAACGGCAATTTTTACCGGGTGTAATTATTTTGTCGAAGTATGTTGCATTTATATAGAAATGGTAGTATGATAAACACCTGCAATATATTGCATACAACATATGAAATGCAACTGGGAGGAATAAGCATATGAAGGAAAAGCTATCATTCTCATCTTATACGGTTATAGGGGTTATGCTATTTGCACTGTTCTTTGGGGCAGGTAATTTAATTTTTCCGGCACAACTTGGTCAAAATGCAGGTACAAATATGTGGCCGGCTATTATAGGGTTTTTAATTACTGGTGTCGGCCTTCCACTGTTAGGAATTCTGGCTATGAGTATTTCAGGAAGCAATAATCTTCAAGAGCTTGCCAGTAGGATCCATCCTTTATATGCGACCATTTTTACTTCTATGCTTTATTTAACCATTGGGCCGTTCTTTGCGGCGCCTCGTACAGGTACGGTTGCTTATGATGTTGGTATATCACCATTTGTAGGAGAAAGTTATCAACAAGTTGGCTTACTAATTTTTACTTTGCTATTTTTTGCGATTACCCTTTGGTTTTCGTTGAATCCAGCAAAGATTGTAGATAATGTAGGGAGAATTTTGGCACCAGGCATTGTTATTCTAATTGTGGTTTTATTGGCAATGGTTGTTATAAAGCCAATGGGCGTAACAGAGCCGCCTGAGGAAGGATATAGAAGTGGTGCCTTTATTCAAGGCTTCCTTGAGGGCTATAATACGATGGATGCATTAGCATCATTGGTTTTTGGAATTATTGTCATTAAGGCAATTCGAGCTATGGGGGTAACCGTCTAAGAGAGGGATTCTTATAGCCTCTGCAAAGTCCGGGCTTGTAGCGATTACGTTATTGGGTGTTATATACGTAGGTATTGCTTATTTGGGAGCAACCAGTGTTTCCACTTATGGTATATTTATTACCGGCGGACCTGTGCTAAGTAGTGCTGCATCTCATTATTTTGGAATGTTAGGCACGGTTTTACTTGCTATTATTATTACACTTGCTTGTCTGACAACAAGTATTGGGTTAACCACAGCATGTGCAGAGTATTTTCAGCAGTTATTCCCGAAGTTCAGCTATAAACAGTTCGTTGTTTTTTTCTCTGTTTTGACATTTGGGATTGCTAACTTTGGTTTGACGAATATTATTAATTATTCTATACCTGTACTCATGTTCTTATATCCTTTAGCAATTGTGTTAATGCTACTAGCTTTTTTATCACCTATTTTTAAAGATAAAAGATTAGTCTATGTTTCTGCAACTATAGTTACATTTTTGGTCAGTGCTATTGATGGATTAAAAACATTATGTGGAACATTGGGCATCGACTACTTTAGCTGGATGGTTCCGATTATTTCCTTTTACGAAAATGTTCTCCCATTATATGAACAAGGACTTGGATGGCTGCTTCCTGCTATTATAGTTATCCTGATTACAGGCATCGTAGCACGTTTTCAAAAGTTGAATACCGTTCAAGCTTAAAAAAACAGATACTCTGACAGAGTATCTGCTTTTTTATTCTTTATTTAACAACTGAAATTCTTTTATGGTGCGCAGCCAGTTTTCTTTCATGATTGGTGCTAGTTTTTCTGGAGAGCCTTCTTTCATAATTTCAATTATTTCGGTATGTTCTTGTATGGATTTTTCAGTTAAGAATAATAGAGTTATGAAAGAATAATCTTCTGACATGTGCTTGCAGAGAAGCGACCATGGATAGATATATGAGTTATTTGCCGTATCAACAATAATTTGATGAAACTCTTCATCTATTCGAAGTGCATTATAATAATGTCCTGAACGAATAGCTTCTGCAAATCTTTTATTTGTTGATTCCAGTAAATTAATTATTTCATCTGTTAGATGTGAAATCGCCAGCTCTGCAGATAAAACCTGGAGGGCTGCAAGAGGAGGCAGAAGGTCTTTAATCTCCTCTCCTTCTACTTCGGTAACCTGTGTAGCTTTACCAGGATACATTTTTACAAATCCTTGAACTTCTAATAGTTGTAAGGATTCACGAATAGGAGTCCTGCTTACGCCTAAAGCCTTTGCAAGTTCGTTATCGTTTAATTTTTCACCTGGCTGTAAAGTACCATCAATAATCCATTGTTGAATTTGATTGTAAGCGCCTTCCTTGGCGGATTGGCGAATGGGTTTAGAATGATCAGAAGGAATTGGCATGAAGTGTCATCCTCTCATTATATGTAGGTATATAGTATTTAGTATACAATAAAATAGGGATATTTGATATATTAGTTGCTATATGAGGTTCATTCAATTTTTTCTATATAAAGAAATGAAGTTGGAAAATGAAGTAAAAAAAGATCGCTCACTACTTGGGGTAGTGAGCGGATATTATTTAGTAAGGTTCAGCGTCATGGCCTTTCTTAATTGCTTGTTCTGGTGCCTTTTCTGCATCTTTAACGCCGAGTGGATTCTTACTTGTTCCATCTTTTGTTGCTTCTGCTAATCCTTCTCTAAGCCGACGCCCATATTGTTCGTCTGCTTCTTCTGCAAGCTTAATCATTTTGTCCTGTATTTCTTGTTTACACTGGGAAAGATCACCAATTAGATTTCGCAGCAGCTCGTCCTTCTCCCAATCCTCAAATCTACGGTATGTTTCACCTGCTTGCTTTGTATTGCTTTGTCTGTCAATAGACTCCCTAACTAAATTGCCTTTGATCATAGGGCGATATTCAGTGCCAAGCTGCTCTGCTTCTTTTAAACCGCCTAACGAGGAAGGCTCATAGTTTACATGCGGATTTTGATCTGGTGCTTTATCGTTTTGGTAGCGTAGTTGTCCGCCTTCCTGGTTTGTCGCGACACGTTTTTTGGAAGCGTTAATTGGTACCTGAAGATAGTTGGCCCCTACACGATAGCGTTGTGTATCCGAATAGGAAAATGTCCTGCCTTGAAGCATTTTATCATCGGAGAAGTCGAGCCCATCAACTAAAACCCCTGTACCAAATGCTGCTTGCTCTACTTCTGTAAAGTAATTTTCCGGGTTCTTGTTTAAGACCATTTTTCCAACAGGCAGCCAAGGAAATTGGTCCTCGGGCCATAGTTTTGTATCATCTAATGGATCAAAATCCAATTCTAGGTGCTCATCATCACTCATTATTTGGACAAATAACTCCCACTCCGGAAAATCTCTCTGCTCAATCGCGTCATATAAATCCTGTGTCGCATGATTAAAGTTAGTTGCCTGAATTTCACTTGCTTCCTCAACGGTTAAGTTCTTAATTCCCTGTTTCGGCTCCCAGTGATATTTCACCAGTACAGCTTTACCTTCTTTATTAACCCACTTATACGTATTTACCCCGGAACCTTGCATCATTCGATAATTTGCAGGAATTCCCCATGGTGAGTAAACAAAAGTTACCATATGGAAAGTTTCAGGAGAATTTGCACAAAAATCGAAGAATCGCTGGCTATCTTGAATATTGGTTACAGGGTCTGGTCTAAAAGCATGAATCATATCAGGAAATTTCATAGCATCACGGATAAAAAAGATTTTTAGATTGTTACCGACAAGATCCCAATTGCCATCTTCTGTATAAAATTTAACTGCAAAACCTCGAGGGTCACGAACTGTCTCCGGTGAATGGTTTCCATGAACAACTGTTGAAAAACGTACAAAGACAGGTGTCTGCTTTCCTTTTTCCTGGAATACTTTTGCTCTTGTATACTTCGAAACAGGTTCCTCACCAACCTTGCCATATGTTTCAAAGTAACCATGAGCACCTGCGCCACGTGCATGTACAATGCGTTCGGGAACTTTCTCTCGATCGAAGTGACTTATCTTTTCAATGAAATCATAATTCTCCAATGTAGCTGGGCCTCGATTTCCGACTGTGCGTATGTTCTGATTGTTCGTCACGGGATGTCCTTGTCTTGTTGTTAAGGAATCCTCATCCTCTATGTGTGTCTGATTTTCATCCTGTTGGTTATGCATGATTTATATCCCTCCGCTATTTTTTATGTGCTAATCTTTTTTATTGTTAACTAAAGGGTAAATTTTATCCCGAATTCCAAGGAGTAGGTCAGTCTGTGGTCTGATAAATTTCCCATCAACGGTAGGTCTGAATTATTGGCAAAGATCAGCCCCCAAATGGACGAAATTTGTAACTGGAAAAGATAAACTAAGTAGTAACAAAATAACGGAGGGAGCACGTGTGATGATTAATATAAACTTTGATCTGTATAAGAGCATAGCGGAAGTGAGGATGGAACATAACTTTAAATGGAAGGCGATCGATGGGAGACTTCTAGAAGGATTTGTTAACCTAATGGCAAGATAATAGAAATATACTAGTTGTCGGTGAAAAGACAAAAAGATTTAACTCTTCCTCACTAGCATCAAATAGGAATCTACTCGGCCAAGGTCATATTTCCCCCATCTATGAATATACTGGTGGAAGTTATTTATTGAGACGGGGGTTATCAAATACATGTCTTGGGAGTCCTTCTATTCATATGACAACATCATTCAATTATCCATATCAGCAACTATATTACTTTTGTCTTTTTTACTTAAAAAGTATTTAGCTAAGTATGTGTTTCTGGGTTTATTAAAATTGGGGCGAGGGAGGTTAAATGGCTTTTTCGCCCAGTTGAGACTATCATTTGAAAGACCGGTACAAGTACTTATTTTTATTACCGGGGTTTACATCGCTATAAGATACTTTCCTTATTTTTCACAATCTAATCCCTTCTTTTTGCACGTGATAAGATCAAGTGTGATCCTTATGATTGGTTGGGGACTTTTTAATTTATCATCATCTTCATCAACACTTTTCTCGAAAATAAACGAAAAATACAATATGAAAATAGATAATATCCTTATTCCGCTCTTTTCAAGGGCCTTACGCTTTATCATTGTAGCTATTAGTATTAGTGTGATTGCCCAGGAATTCGGATACGACATTAATGGTTTTGTAGCAGGTTTGGGGATTGGTGGTCTGGCGTTTGCGTTAGCTGCAAAGGATGCGCTTGCGAATATGTTTGGAGGTATTATCA
Organism: Virgibacillus halodenitrificans JCM 12304; assembly: GCF_001310895.1. Classification (GTDB taxonomy): domain Bacteria; phylum Bacillota; class Bacilli; order Bacillales; family Amphibacillaceae; genus Virgibacillus_Q; species Virgibacillus_Q halodenitrificans. The sequence goes on from NZ_BAZS01000022.1 coordinate 68,435, forward strand.
TTATTACAGAAAAACCATTTACAATAGGTGACTGGATTCTCACTCCGAGCGTAGAAGGTACGGTAGAAGATATTTCTTTTCGCAGTACAAAAATACGGACATTTGCCCAAGCGGTGGTGACAGTTCCTAATGCGACATTATCAAACGAAGCCATCACCAACTGGAGTAAGATGGGGAAGCGACAGATCACGTTTACACTTCGAGTAACCTACGATACACCACGGGAAAAAATCGAAAAAGTGATAAGCGAAGTAGAGGAGCTGCTTCGTAGTCATCGGGATATTCATCAGGAGACCATTTTTGTAAATGTGGATGCATATAAAGAAAATGGAGTTGAACTTTTCTTATATTTCTTTACAAAGACAACGGATTGGGGGAAATATCTCAAGGTAAAGGAAGAGATCAATCTTTTCATCCTTGATTTACTTGAAATGGAGCAAGTAACCCTTGCGTTGCCAACCAGAAAGCTAGTTATGGAAGAAAGTGCTTATATAAACCCAATAGCAATAGAACGAAAACAAGAAGTGAGAACTTAGCTATTTGCTAGTTCTCACTTTTTTATGGTTCTAATAGATATGTTGAGGTTATCCAATAATTTACAAGAAGGACAAACTACAAAGTAACTATTGAATGTACGAGATAACGTTTGCACCTAAGCATTTGCAATAGAATCTTGTATCAAAGTTCAGTTTTACAAAGATCTATTACCAAAACAACTATTTCCTTCATCCTTATTTTTCGGTGAAATGGTAGGTTAATTCTTCGTAAGGTGTGCTGATATAGCTATCTATCAAACCCTGTTCGGAAATGGCCGTTTTCTTTACTGTTTTTTGTTTTAAAGTAACTGTAAATGGGTTCTTGAATGGAAATGGATCTAAATGAATATGATTTTCTCTCTTCCAATTTGGCTGGATAGTTCCATCTAAAAAAGATTTCAGAGGTTCGGATACAGCTACGCCCTTTTTAAAAAAAGGATGGATACTCTCTGCTGTAGGTTCGGGTTCATTTAAACAAAGATATAAGGAAAGATTATCTCCAAGCTGTAGTAATGCATAATGGAAATCAAAAGCATCCTGGTCGAAGCTAGAAATGCTTAAGAAAATTCGTTCGCGTCTTTCTTTTTCGTGTTGAATAAATTTTCTGGAGGCGTGATCCTTATTATTAACTAGAAAACGCGAGTAATGTTCACTGCACAATGCTGCAGCATAAGGGTCAGAAGCTTCTACTTCATCTATTCCATTTTTATATAGAACAATCTTAGCGGGTTCCGGAAAGTTCATAAAAGTATATGGAGCTTGATCCTTCTCATTCCAGAAGGGTTCGATATCAAAGGGTTGCCACCCACAGTCGTGCTTAGCAATAGCATACTCCACCGATTTACGTAAAGCATTCTTCTTGAATAAGTCTTCTCTCCAGTTCCCCATTATTTGAAAAGATGTATCTGCATGGTGATGTTGTTCGATCATTGTGAATTCCCTTTCATGTTCTCGTACAATCATTGAGTACCACCTCATTCAGCATTTAATTTTTACTATTTTATACCCTTCCTAAGGGAAGAATACACAAAGAGGATATTTGTGACATAATAAGAAGACTTAAGTTACAATATAGCAAGAAGTAGGATAGACTTTTATATAAATGCTTCAATCTATAAAAAAGGAGAAAGATGCATGGCATATTTTTTATTACTGATTGGTTTTGTACTATTAATAAAAGGAGCTGACTTATTTGTTGATGGCTCATCTAATATAGCTAGATTGCTGCGAGTCTCTCCAATGTTAATAGGATTAACAATTGTGGCTTTAGGGACGAGCTCTCCTGAAGCAACAGTAAGTATTATAGCAGCATTGGAAGGTAGTTCTGAAGTTTCTTTAGGAAATGTAATCGGGAGTAATATTTTTAATCTTACCCTCGTAGTAGGTATCGCCGCGATATTATACCCTTTGAAGGTTGAGAGTGAGACGGTACGAAAAGAAATTCCATTTACTTTACTTGCTAGTATTGCCTTACTTGTACTAATTAGTGATATTTTCCTTGAAGGGGTTAGTGCCAATTTTCTTACTCGCAGCGATGGGATCATCTTTCTTCTATTTCTGTCTATCTTTATGTACTATGTTATTGAAGTCGGCTTAAGAAATCGGGATAATTCGGAAAAGGAAGTCTCGCCTGACGTTAAGTGGCCAAGAAATATTTTATTTACAGTACTAGGAATTGTCGGCATAATTATTGGCGGGGATATGGTTGTATCGAATGGGACTACGATTGCTTATTCGCTGGGAATGAGCGAGACATTAGTAGGTTTAACGATTATTGCAGTCGGAACCTCCTTGCCAGAGCTGGTAACTTCAATTACAGCGGCAATGAAAAAGGAAAGCGAGATTGCATTAGGTAATATTGTTGGAAGTAACATTTTTAATATTTTATTTGTATTAGGTGCTTCCTCCGCTATAACGCCATTACCAGTCAATAACAAAGTTTTTATAGATATTACTGTAATGATTGTGCTAACATTACTTCTGTTATTATTTTCACGGACCAGTTATAAAATTGGAAAAGTGGAAGGAAGTGTTTTAGTAATCATTTACGTTGTTTACTTAGCGTATATCATTTTTAGAAATTAAATAATAAGAAAAGCCGAACCCTTTAGTTATCACGTAAGGAAATACTAGGGGTTCGGCTTTAATTTTGGATTTAACTATGACATTATGGAGATCGAAGCTAAATCTGTTAGCAGCGTCCCGGAGCACGTAGCTCTTTTTGAAAAATAGTAAATCTGTCTCCAAAGCTCCCTTAAGCTAATCGCTTAAAAAACTAAGCATTACATTCTCACTTACGTTGCCGCGAACGTCATTAATGGGAGGCTATCGTAGTCCAAGTCCGATGACGGGGCTAGCCTGTCTTCCTTACCGTTTAGCAGCTTCAGTCATTTGACTCCAAATGGAACCCTTTGCTTCTTCGCCGCCTTCAATTCGGGCAAGGGCCATTTTTACCTGCATTCTAACTTCGAATTCCTGATCATCCATGGCCTTTTGAAGTGCGGGAATGGCAGTCTCATCTCCAACCTCATATAAAAACATAGCAGCACGCCAACGAACCAGTCTGTTTTTATCAGATAGAGCTTTTATCATGGCAGGTGTTGCTTCTTTAAATCCAAGATCTGATAAACAGTCACCAGCAGTTCTTCTAACATTTACAGCCTTATCCTCTAAAGCTTTATAGAGGTATGGAAGAACCTCCTTTTCCTCAATCATACCAAGATAAGCTGTCGCAAGTCTGCGAATCGAAGCCTTTTCATCATCTAACGCTTTATCTAACACCGTCAGGTCCTCAAGCGTTGGGTCCATCTGATCCAGTGCAGCATACCTTGCTTTCCAGTCAGATTGATCTAACATTTCTAATGTGACTGTCTTCCTTGCTTGTTGTGGAACATCTTCTGAAGTTTCCGAGGATGCCTTTTCTACAAGTTGTGTTAATCGTGCGGTATCATACGTTGCAGCTAATTCTTCTTTAACTTCTACTCCTATTTCTTTTATATCACCATAGCGAGGACTTTGTTCAATCCATTTTCTTTCCATTAGGTAATTATCGGCATCCTTGGATGCTTCCATAGCTGCAGCTGCAAATCGTTCAGGTAAACCAATACGCTCCTCTTGTTCAGCCTCCTGCAATTTAATTTGCATAGGAATTCCTCTAAACATCTGTATATAAACTTTTATCTCACCAAAAGCGTCTTCCTTAGTTTCACTTTGAGGGAGAGATTGCTCTTCATGATCTTCTGCGGAACCAAGTGTCTGTCTTACTTGAGGGAGGATTTCTTCCCATGGCACTCTTGGATTCCTTTCCAATGCAATGAAATCAACAACACGATAAAGACCTTTAACTCCATGAATAGTAAATAATTGCTTAACATATTCTGGTGCGTGGGAAAGGTCATCATCCTGCTTATAATTTTCTGTTTGATTTTCTTTAAGTGGCTCATCTATATTAATTTTCATTGAATACGGACTTGGGGTAGGCTCTATCGATACTATTTTCAAGCTTATGTTCCTCCTTTTATATGTATTATCCATGATTTTATCAAAGAAGAAAGCTGATATCCATTGGCTTGATTTAACTAGCGAAGGAGGCAGGTAATTTTTTAGGATAAAAAGATAACTTAATGATATAATGGAGAGAATTATATACATTGCCTATGGTGACTGTAAAGTTGAAAAGGGAAGATTGGTGAAAGTCCAACGCGGTCCCGCCACTGTAATGAGGAGAACCATCCAAAGCCACTATTTTTATTATAAAAATGGGAAGGTGGATGGTTTAATGATTCTAAGCCAGGAGACCTGCCATATGGAAGAACATTTAAGTCCTACGGGAGATGGGAAGGTGTTGCGGATTCTTATGCAAATAGATTTATTTGATTTGTATATTATTAGCATCTTCTAATGTAGAGGGTGCTTTTTTAATGGAGGAGGCAAGTTTATGGAGCAAGTAGCAATGAAGCATTCAAAAACAATTCAAACACGATTAGTGTTACCACCAGACACAAATCATTTAGATACTATTTTTGGTGGAAAGGTTTTAGCGTATATAGATGAAATAGCGGCATTGACGGCTATGAAACATGCGAATAGTGCGGTGGTGACCGCATCGATTGATTCAGTGGATTTTTTATCTTCCGCAAAAGTTGGGGATTCTTTAACTTTGGAAGCATTCGTTACATATACAGGGACCAGTTCCATGGAAGTGTTTGTGAAGGTAACCGCTCATGACTTAATTAAAAATGAAGAAAAACTAACCACCGAGTCCTTTTTGACAATGGTGGCAGTAAATGAATTTGGCAAACCACAGCCGGTTCCGAAAGTTTTCCCGGAAACGGAAGAAGAAATAAGATTGCACACAGCTGCACCTAAACGAAAAGAGAATCGAGAAAGACGCGCAGCATTAAAATGAGGAAGACCAGTCTGAATGATTAGGCTGGTCTTTTAATTTTCGATGCTTTTTAAGAATAGGTGTCTAAATTTATTTCTATCTTCCTCTGTTAAAGCTTTGGGCCCTTTTGTACGCTTTCCACTTTTTCTTTCCATAGCGCTCAGATACCTTGTCTGTAAAAGTTGATCAATATTGTTGTTCGTATAGGCAAAACCTTTATGATGCAAAACGGTACATCCTTTTGCTAATCCAAGAGAAGCGAGACCATAATCCTGTGTAACGATAAGGTCTCCTTTATTAGCAAGTTTCATAATTCGATAGTCAGCAGCTTCTGCCCCAGTATCTACGTACACTGTTTCAACCCCAGCTGGTTGCTCTTCATTAGAATAATGTGAAAAACTGGTTACAAGAGTAACAGGTATAGCTGCTTTTGTGGCTTCTTCAATAACTATTTTTTTTACTGGGCAGGCATCTGCATCTACATAAATTTTCATCGGAAAATCTCCTTAGAAATTAGCTTAATTGATTGTGATAATAAGTCGGAAGTGATTTTTTGTCAAGGGAGAATATATAATTTCAGCGAATTAGAAATTGTTTTTAGGATTCATGTGAGAGAATATGTTTAAAACAAATGGAAAAGGTTAGAAGTATATATAGAGCTTACAATAAGATGAATGTATGGTGAAAGGTGTGAATTAATGATGGAGCAAAGAGGAATTCCAAAAGAATCAGGCTTCGATAAGAGTATAGGTTTGTTGCGAGAAGGATATATGTACATCCCAAATAGACGACACAGCTTTCAAAGTGATTTGTTTGAAACTCGCTTGCTTGGACAAAAAGCAATTTGCATGGGGGGTAAGGAGGCTGCGGAAATTTTTTATGATAATACCAAATTTAAAAGAAGCGGTGCAGCCCCCAAGCGTGTTCAAAAGACATTGTTTGGGGAGAATGGCGTACAAACTTTGGATGGAGAGGAGCATAAGCATCGGAAGCAAATGTTTATGTCGCTCATGTCCTCGGAACGATTGGAACATCTAAACAACATTACGTATAAACACTTGGATACGATGGCAACGGACTGGGAAAAGAAGGGGCAGATAATTCTTTATGAAGAGGCAAAAAAGTTAATGACACGGGTTGCTTGTGAGTGGGCAGGTGTTCCACTTTGGGCAAAGGAAGTGGACAAACGAGCAGATGATTTAAGTACAATTATTGAATCCTCTGTTTCTATGGGGGTTAATTATCGTAAAGGGAAGCAAGCTCGTAACCGGTCAGAAAACTGGATGAAGGATTTAATTGTTCAAGTAAGGAACGAGGAGCGAATGCCAGAAGAAGGTACAGCATTATATACTATCGCATGGCATAGAGATCTCCAGGGTGATTTATTAGAGCCAGATGTAGCAGCTGTTGAATTACTTAACATTTTAAGACCAATTGTCGCAATCGCTATTTATATTAGCTTCACAACCCTGGCAGTTCAGCAGTTCCCTGAGCAAGCAAGAAAACTAAAAGAAAATGGTAGCGACTACTATCAAATGTTTGTGCAGGAAGTAAGACGTTACTATCCATTTTTCCCATTTGCCGGAGCTCGTGTGAAGGAGAATTTTACATGGGAAGGGTTCACCTTTAAAAAAGGAACATTAACACTGCTGGATTTATATGGTACCAATCATGATCATAGATTATGGGATAATCCAGATAGATTTGAGCCAGAACGCTTCAAGACATGGGAAGGAAGTCCATTTGATTTTATTCCACAAGGTGGAGGAGATCACTACCTCGGACATCGCTGTGCGGGGGAATGGATTACCGTTCGAGTAATGAAAGTGGTGCTCGATTATTTTGTTAATAGGCTGGATTATCAGGTACCGACACAAGATTTAAGTTTTAGCATGGTATCTATGCCAAGCATTCCTAAGAGTGGAATAAAGCTGACTCAGGTGAAGAAGGTATAAGTTAATAAAAGAGAAGAAGATTTTTAAAACCAGGCTATCAATACAGTGGCCTGGTTTTTGTTGTAGTGAGCATGAAGAGGATGACGGACATTGGGAGCGGGGAATTGGGCGTGAATGTCTATCATGAAGGAGATGACGGACATTGGGAGTGGGGAAT
>NZ_BAZS01000023.1 GCF_001310895.1 Virgibacillus halodenitrificans JCM 12304
AAGTTCCGCTATAACGCTTCGAAGCGTGAACATGCAGGGAATTTTAATAAATTTCAACTTTGCAACGGAGGATGGGAATGATGGAACCATGTTTCCTGAAACCATCCCGTCAACAAATCCTGCATGCGTCAAGGCTGACAGGCTTTGGGGTATGAAGCACAGGTGATTCGGCAGAACGAAGGCTGAAGCCACTTGATAAGAGAAGGTATGCCGACGGATATGCCGCACGGCTGAAAAACTGGATATGGTGAGAATGTTCTCACGAAAGGGGACTGACAAACTTCCGAATGTACGGGTCTAAAGATTGAACATAGGGAAACTTATGTGTCATCCAACGATGACGTGAGTGGTGTAGAGTAAAAATGCGCCCTCTGAAATACGCTATACCGGACAACGGCGGTATCCAGCTCACAGGCTTATAGGAAGCACCTACGTCCAGTATCGATAGCTACGTTGTAAGGGACTTGGAAAGCAAGGAACGTTGAACCAAGAGCTGTCACTCGAAACGTTTGCTATAAGGCATGCGCTGAAAAGCATTTATCTTTGCGAGGGTAGGGGTATGACCGAAGAATCTTCTGTAATGGAAGTGGAGGAACAGCCCCAAGTCTAGCGAATGGAACGATGGTTTTACAAACGTGCATTGCACCGATCGGGTAGGAAAGTGGGAACATCGCTCAGACAAGGAGAGATGCCACAGTGCAAACTTTCGGACAAGAGGTTTACCGTCATAGATTTCATTGCTCGAAGGTAACGAGTAACTTATCATCACAGTACATCTTGTTAGATGGAGCGCGAAATGCGGGGAAACCTGCACGTTTCGTGTGGAGCAGGGGGTGCGACAAGATGTGACTTCTTTCGTATGAAGCCAGTGTCTATATAGATTATCCAGTTGCATTAGGATATTCCCTTCCGAAACTGCATGATGAGTAATCATGATGTAGGTTGCATGAGGATGTGCTTGACTTGAAACTTCGTGTCTAAGTGGATGGGAGCGAGGGAAAGAGTAGCATGGTTAATGATAAATGAATCTCTATAAGCATCGTCACCGCAGTCGTCAGATAAGACACAGCTAGACTGACGTTTCATAGGTAGGGAAAGTATTCTCCCCTGAATATCTTTAATGCAACCCCACAAACCTATCGGTGTATTGGAGAAACCTAACCTACTCATAGCTGGCAGAAGTTAAACTTGGTAAGTCCAATTGGGGTCCTGAAAATTAGAGGTAAGCTGAGCGTAAGCAAAGCCCAATTCCCCAAATGGATATGGGAGGTTGGAAGAAGTGAATGCCACCATGCCGAAAGGAACAGGAATCGAAAATAACTGGGTGGATAGTGTTTCATAACATAACTCGAAAGAGTGCTGACTTCCAACTGGTGTGCAACATGGAATAAAGCGTTGATGAATAATTCAAAAGGATGGTAACAGCCGATGAACACTTCTATGAAGTCCGCATTACCAAACATTACTGATTGGGATAGTATTAATTGGTTAAAGATTAGTCAGTATGTAGAAAAATTACAGCAACGAATATTCCATGCCGAACGTCTAGGAAACATCCGTAGGGTAAGAGATTTACAAAGGCTGCTAATGAGAAGTCAAACTGCATTACTACTCTCAATTCGAAGAGTTACCCAAATTAATAAGGGGAAACGAACGGCTGGGGTTGATGGACATAAAGCTTTAACTCCTTATGAGAGAATTGAACTCTATAATAAAATGAAGGACATGAATATCAAGTGTCATAGACCAAAGCCAGCTTATCGAACTTATCTCAAAAAGAAAAACGGAAAACTTAGACCCCTGGGAATACCGACAATGAAAGATAGAGTTTATCAAAACATTGCTAAGTTAGCCCTTGAACCACAGTGGGAAGCTAAATTTGAACCAACTTCTTATGGTTTTAGACCTAAAAGAAATTGTCATGATGCAATTCAAAGAATTCACACCACTGTTGGTAATAAGAAGGTGTGGATATTTGAAGGCGACTTCAAAGGTTGTTTCGATAACTTAAACCATGACTATATCCTTGAACAAATTAAAGGGTTTCCAGCCTTTAATATAATAGCAAAGTGGTTAAAAGCAGGTTTTGTAGATAACAATGTATTCCATGAATCGGAAGATGGAACTCCTCAAGGTGGCATTATTTCACCACTTCTAGCCAATATTGCACTACATGGCCTAGAAGATTTACTTAACATAAAATACCGAATGGTAAAGAGGAAAACTAAAATTTCTTATGAAAATCGGGCTAAGTTTGCCGTTACTAAATATGCTGATGACTTCGTCATCATGTGTGAATCTAAGGAAGATGCTAATGGTTTATATAATAAACTGAAGCCGTACCTTCAAACCAGGGGGCTTGAGTTAGCAATGAACAAAACGAAAATAACGCATATTGAAGAAGGGTTTGATTTCTTAGGTTTCAACATAAGAAAATATAAAACTCATAATGGTAGTAAAGTTCTTACCAAACCTTCCAAGGATAGCATTAAAAATGCGAAGAGGAAAATCAGCGATAAAGCAAGGCAATTATACGGGAAAAACGTACAAAAACTAATTGAGACGCTTAATCCTATTACTTTAGGCACAGCGAATTACTGGAGTCCAACTGTCGCCAAAAAAGTCTTTTCGGAAATGGATTCACATATCTGGAAAATCCAATACAAATTTCTACGAAGACTTCACCCGAAAAAGAGTTGGCAATGGATTAGTCAAAGATACTTTAAACCAGATAAAACTGGTCAAAGTAAAAATAATTGGATATTAACTGATCCAATTACTAATAACCAACTGAAAAAGGTGTCTTGGATACCAATTGTACGACACGTGCAAATTAAACATGATTATAGTCCTTTTAATAAAAATCTCAAAGATTATTTTGAGAAACGTGATATTAAAGAGTTTGATAGGAACAATGTAGCGTATAGACAAAAGTTAGCGAAAAAGCAGAAATACAAATGCCCTTTGTGTAGTAAATCAATCGCAGATAGAACCGAAGGTTTAGAGATGCATCATAAAATTCCTAGAGTTAAAGGTGGAAGTAATGAATATAAGAACATAGAATTGGTTCACATATCTTGCCATCTAGAATATCACAAGATATTCCCTGCAAGAGATAATATTCCAAACAAGGCTCAAGTTCGGGGCGTTATGAGCTACATAAAGAGAAAGAAGATAATAGGATTAATTTAGACTAGACAAGGATAAATGCATGCTTGAGCCGTATGTGCTGAAAGGCACACGTGCGTTCTTAGGGGGGAAGGGGATAGTAATATCCCTGACCTACCCGACAAAAGCTGGAGATGACCTCAAAGGCTTACCTATTGCTAACAGTTGTGGAAGAAGCACTGTGCCAGATTGTGTAATAACTAATAATAAGCCTACCCCTCAATCAAATAGAGGATTAAGGGGTAAGCTTTATTAAACAAATAATTATTTTTTTACAGCATGGATGTAATGAATCGTTTCAAAGGCTTTTAAATAATCCGATCGATCGCTAAAGAATTTATTATTTATAACATAGGGTGATAAATGTTCGTAAATAAGTAATCCTGCATCTTCTAACAATTTTTCTATTTCGTCATAAGTAAAACATGACTTCATTGGTTCGCCACTAGCGGATGCCATTTGCACCATATTCTGAACTCGGTTAGATAATCCTTTTTCTTCAAATAGTTTATCATCTGCATAATCAAAAACGATGGAACTTCCCAATGGAATCTCTGCAAATAATTCTTTAATTAAATTTGAAATTTCTTCTTTTGTTAAGTAATAGGAAACACCTAAGAGACTATAAAAGGTTTTTTTGTTTGGTTGAAAACCCTCATCAATAAGGTTTTGTAGGATAATATCTTTGGTGAAGTCCATTGAAACAAAGTGAAAATTATCCGGAATTTGATAATTAGATTTGGCTAGCCTATTCCTTTTAAAATCTTGTGTAGACGGATAATCAACTTCAAATATTTCCAACTTAGGGTCTAATTCTGGGTTCCGAAAACAAAATGTATCCAATCCAGCTCCTAGAATGACATATTGTTTAGCTCCTAGTACTATCTCATGGAATAATACTTTTTCACAATAGGCAGCACGTGCTAATGGAGTTGGAGAGAGTTGAACTTGTGTAATCCATTTTAATATTTCATCAGGTTGATCTTGAAATTTTATAGCAATTTCATGATTAAAAAATTGAATTCCTTGAATCATGTTTTTACGAATATCTTCAAATTCCTTTTGGGTAATTAAATCTTTTGCAATATAATCATCAAAAATCTTTGGTGTGTCATACTTACTATGGTATGCTCGACCAAAAGCTGATATTAAGGAAGTTAAACTGGATTCATTTTTCTCCATACATTGATTCCCCCATATAACAAAAATAAGATTCCCCTGGCCAGGAGAATCTTATTATATACGAAAGTATAATAAATGTAAATTATAGCATAATTAAATTATTTTGTCAATAATATTGACTCGTATTTAAATGGTATCGCATGAAAAAATCAAAAAATACAATACAACAATAGGGCGCAGTTGTGCAGGAAGCACTGTGCCTGTATTGGGCCATATTGTTTAATTGAATAAACCAAATAAAGGCGGGGACACGAGATGAGAATTGGTCTGAAGGAATTTATTGTTAACGGGAAGCCCTACGTAATTAGGTCTGCAGAAAATAAAGACGCAAAGGATTTGTCTGAAATCAGATTGCAGATTGATGGAGAGACAGAAAACCTTGATAGAGAAAAAGGTGAGGCATTCATTGATGTACAAGGTTTTGAACAATTAATCAAAGCAGATACAGAAAATAAGAAAAACCTTTTTTTAGTTGCCGTGGTTCATGACAAGGTTGTCGGATTTTCAAGATGTGAAGGGAATCCATTAAAACGATTCGCACACAAGGTAGAGTTTGGAGTTTGTGTCCTAAAAGATTATTGGGGCTACGGTATTGGTAAAAACCTTTTAAAAGAATCAATTGCTTGGGCTGACTTAAACGGAACAAGAAAAATAACCTTAAACGTTCTTGAAACAAATGAGAAAGCAATAAAACTCTATGAAAGTTTTGGCTTTAAAACTGAAGGAGTTTTAAAAAATGACAAGGTTCTTTCCGACGGTAAGTATTACAATACCGTTTTAATGGGAAGATTTAATAAATGATGCCCTGTACCCTGTTCCGCAAAAGGGCGCGATAATTGAACAATGTTGTGCTGCTGGAATAGGGCCATTTAACGGAGTAACTGATCTGGAGGAAGGGTGTTATCGATGAAGAAAACAGAGAAAATAGCCTTCTAAATAAAAAGTTAATAAAATTTAGGAGGCATATAATAATGAGTTTTAAGAGGATTAACTTAGATGATTGGTATCGAAAGGAATATTTCGAACATTATTTGAATCAACAAACAACGTTTAGCATGACGTCTGAGATAGATATTAGTATTTTATATAACAACATCAAAAAAAATGATTTCAAGTTTTATCCAACGTTCATCTACATGGTAACAAACGTAGTGAATAGCAATACCGCATTCAGAAAATCGTTTGATAACGAGGGATATTTGGGTTGCTGGGAAAAGTTACATCCAAGTTACACGATCTTTGATGACAGTTCAGAAACTTTCTCAAGCATATGGACTGAAATAACTGACAGCTTTAAACAATTCCATAAGGAGTATGAAGAAGATGTAAATACGTATAAAGGTGTAGGAGGTTTATTCCCAAAATCTCCTGTTCCTAATAACACTGTTCCTATATCGATGATCCCTTGGAGTTCATTTACTGCTTTTAACCTGAATATAAATAATGGCGGTAATTTTCTTTTCCCGATTATTACGGCGGGAAAGTTTATAAAAAAAGATGATGGTATATTTCTACCAGTGGCCTTACAAGTTCATCATGCTGTTTGTGATGGTTATCATGCAGGATTATTTATGAATAGCCTTCAAAGTTTATCAGATCATTCCCATGAATGGTTATCAAAGTAACTATTAAACAATCGTGCTCTATTCTTAAATAGGGATTATGCCGCTAAAGACCGTTTTAATAGAATAAAGAGGGCTTAGAGAATCTGTTTCTCTAAGCCCTTTTAATATTTTTAAACTTATATTACAGTTATGCAAATCGTGTGAATTATCGTTTTGTACCTCACAAGTAATCCCGTTTTTTTTAATAACGTTTTTTCATTTTATGGGTGATAATCTATTCTCCAGTGAAGTAGCCGTACATGACCGAATTAGTTTAGGGAGATACATTACCGGGAACGAAATTACAAGTAATTCTATTCACGAAGGAGTTGGGGAAATGACACCAGAACAAATAGGTTTTACCTTTTTGTATTTGGCAGCCTTTCTACTAATTGGAAAATGGATCCGAATAAAAGTTAAATGGTTACAAAACTTATTCTTGCCATCCTCCATTATAGGTGGATTTATAGCTTTAATTCTAGGTCCACAAGTACTTGGGAAGCTTGCTGGATTTGTGGTAAGTGATAATTCCTTTTTAACAAATGGGATTATGACAAAGGAAGTGATGGAAGTATGGAGCGCCTTACCAGGAATAATGATTAATGTAGTCTTTGCTACTTTATTTTTAGGTGCCACCATCCCTACACTGGCAAAAATTTGGGAATATGGTGGTCCCCAACTTGCCTTTGGATGGACAATGGGATGGGGGCAATATGTAATAGGTATATTATTAACTATATTAGTATTAACTCCATTTTTGGGATTGCCTCCAATGGCCGGTGCTCTTATTGAAGTAGCATTTGAAGGTGGTCACGGTACAGCAGCAGGAATGGCTGGCACATTTAAAGAGATGGGCTTTTCTGAAGCCTATGATCTTTCCATTGGCCTTGCGACTGTTGGTATCCTCTCAGGAATAATTATGGGAATCATTTTGATTAATTGGGCAGTCAGAAAAGAGAAAACCCAGGTTATTAAAGATGTGAAAGGTTTTTCAACGCTAAGAAAACAAGGGATCATGGAATTCCAGAATAGAGAACCTGCAGCAAAAATGACCGTAAGACCTGAATCCATTGAGCCACTTTCACTCCATTTCGCGGTTGTGGGAATGGCAGTTTTTCTTGGTTGGCTTATCTTAAAGCTGTTAATATGGATAGAAAGTGTCACATGGGGGATGTGGACAGACTCTGCATTCATGACATATATTCCTCTATTTCCTCTGGCAATGATTGGCGGAATTCTCATTCAAGTTGTCTTTAATAAAGTAGATAATTCCGAGGTTCTCGATCGTAGAATGATTAACCGCATCCAAGGATTCTCGCTTGATATACTAATACTAACTGCAATTGGAACCGTTTCATTGGACGTAATCGGAGAGTATATCATTCCGTTTCTATTATTAGCTGGGGCAGGTATTCTTTGGAATGTATTTGGTTTTCTTGTACTGGCTCCTAGAATAATCCCAACGTATTGGTTTGAAAGAGGGATTGGTGATTTTGGTCAGTCGATGGGAGTCACAGCTACTGGTCTTCTATTGATGCGTGTAGTGGATCCGAATAATGAGTCTCCAGCATTCCAAGGGTTTGGTTATAAACAACTGGTGTACGAGCCTTTTTTAGGTGGAGGGTTAGTCACCGCATTATCTGTCCCCATCATTTATCAACTTGGAGCTATACCATTTTTAATATTTGCAGCAGTCATGTGTATAGTAGGAGCTCTAACCGGATTATTATATTTTGGGAAAAAATAAGTAAAAATGTAAGGAGGGAAGGCGGATGATTACGCATCAAATTTTATTATTGTTACTTGCTGGATATATCGTTTTTTCGATCGATAAAAAACAGAATTACTTCCCGGTCCCAGTAGTTCTCGTAGTATTGGGGATCTTCCTTTCCTTCGTTCCAATTTTTCAAGGGATTACGATTACAAAAGAAATAATATTTAATGTATTTTTACCAGCATTATTATTCATATCGTCCTATTCCTTTTCTGTTCAGGCATTAAAAAAGAATAAATGGCTGATTGGGGGAATGGGAACTGTCGGTTTAGTTTACAGTAGCAATACTTGGACTTTCTATTTATGCAGTAGGAAATCTGTTTATAAATCTATCCTTAATAGGTTCCTTGTTAATAGCAGGAATTTTATCACCAACAGATCCTGTCTCTGTTGTTTCGATTTTAAAAAATTCTACTAGTGATGAAAAGGTTTCTGACGTAGTAGAAGGAGAATCTCTACTAAATGATGGAACAAGTATTGTGGTATTTACAGTATTATTGGAAATGTATCTGCATGACCAGAGCTTTTCGGTCACATCATTTATTACGGAGTTTCTTTTTGTGTCACTAGGTGGGGTATTTATTGGAATAATTTTTGGCTGGTTGCTTAGTAAGGCAATTCACTATACCAATCACCGGCAATACCAGGTAATGCTCAGTATAATCATTGCATATGGCAGTTTTTATCTTGGAGAGCTACTGGGAGTTTCAGGAGTATTAGCAACAGTTACATCCGGATTACTATTATCCTATGAATTTGGAAAACATCGGCAGGAAGAACAATTTCGTGATTCATTAGATGGATTTTGGACCATTGTAGAACCAACGATCTTATCGATAATTTTCCTGTTAATCGGTATTCAATCAGCTAATTATTTATTCGATGTGTCATGGGCATTGGTCGTGATTATCTTTATATTATCTCTGGTCAGCCGATTTATTGTATTGGCAACGTCTACAATGGTGATACCTCGCTGGCGTCAACGTTTTACTTTGGGTGACTCTTTAATGATTACATGGGCTGGTATCAAAGGGACGATGTCTGTTGCTTTACTTCTTGGGTTAGAAGCAGAAGCTTCCAATGATCATTTACTTGTTTCATTGACTTTTTCAGTAATTGTTCTTTCTTTAATTATTCAAAGTATAGGTGTTTACCCATTAACCAGAAGATTATCTAAAGAGCATTGATAAGTAACATCTGCATCCGTAATATAGTACGAGATGCAGATGTTATTTTTGATAGGAAAGTTAAATCCCCAACTGAATATATGTTCGTGTATAATAGAAGGTAGCTTCTCTATTTTTTTCCTCTGTATGTCTTCAACTTTTAAACCCAATATGTAGAAATAGGTGATTATATGAAATTAATCCTCGCTGAAAAACCCTCGGTAGCTAAAAATATTGCCGACGCATTGAAAATTAGAACAAAGAAAGAAGGCTATTTCGAAGGAAATGGTTATATTATTACGTGGCTTTTGGCCATTTAGTTCAGCTCTATGATGCAAAGGACTATGATAGTAAAATGGCAAAGTGGAAATTAGATAACTTTCCATTTATCCCCTCTAAATTCAAATATAAAGTTAAATCAGGTTATGGGAATAAACAACGTCAGGATCAAGGAGCCGCCAAACAGTTACGAGTTATTCATCAGCTTATGAAACGTTCGGATGTGGATACTATTATCTCAGCTTGTGACTATGATCGGGAAGGGCAACTAATTGGAGATAGTATTATTTACAGAGATAACAGACCTACTAAGCAGGTTTATCGATTACTTCTAAATGAATGGACAGAGAAGGAAGTGCTCTCTGGTTTGGAAAGAATAAAACCAAATGAAAATATGAAATCATTAAGAGATGCGGGGGTAAGCAGGCAATGGGCGGACTGGGTGATTGGAATTAATTTAACCTCTGTAGCGACTTTAAAGTATCAAAAGGGTGGAGGTAAGGCTCTTAATATTGGTAGAGTTTTATTACCAACTTTGAAAATCATTTATGATCGTGATAAAGAAATAGAAACTTTTCAGCCAGAGGATTATTTTAAGTTGGCAGCAATCTTTCGAACAGATCGTAATGAGAAATATGAAGGGATTTATACAGCTCAGAAAGAAGATAAATTTAAAAACAGAGAAGCATTGGATGATATTCAGCGGAATCTAAATGAGAAGCCAGGTGAAATTAGTAAAAAAGAGATAGAAAAGAAAAAAGAGTTTCCACCATTTCTTTTCAATTTGTCTAATTTACAAGGTTACATTACGAATAAATATAAGGGATGGACATCCGATAAGGTCTTAAAGGTAGCCCAATCACTTTATGAAAAGAAATACATTACTTACCCAAGAACATCGAGTATTGCTCTTGATGAAAGTTTAGTAGGCAAAACTGCAAAGGTTTTACAGACACATTCGGAAGACTTGCCTTATAAAGATGAAATTAAATTTAAAAAACTGAAAAGAGTTTTTAATAACTCTAAAGTGGAAAGCCATAGTGCTATTATACCAACATACATAAAGCCTAAACGTTTATCGAATGAGGAACAAATTGTTTATAACTCAATTAAAAATCGTTTTATCATGCAATTTATGCCACTTGCAGAAGTGGAGGAAACGAGGCTATATACAAAGGTTGAAGGGGTCACAGGGATTTTCGTATCGAAAGGAAAAGTACAATTGGCAGAAGGCTGGAAAAAGGTAGAACAGATGCCTTCCAAAGACTCTTTCTTACCTCATGTGCAGAAAGGAGACCTCGTTTTAACTGATTCATCGGAAGTAACTTCTCATGTCACAAAGCCGCCGAAGCATCATACAGAAAAAACGTTACTGCGAGTGATGGAAACATGTGGAAAAAGGTATAAAGAAGATGAAGATGCATCAACAGAAGCTGTATTAAGTGGGTTTAGTATTGGGACCCCGGCAACTAGAGCTGAAACAATTAAGAAATTAAAGGATGTTGGCTATATTGCCTTTCAGAATAAAAATCTGGTGTGTACTAATTTGGGTAGAAGTCTTGTCGAGACCTTACCAGTTACACAGTTATTTGATTTGGAATTCACTGGTAAATTAGAAAAGAGCCTTTCTGATATTCAAAAGGGAAAAGTTACAAAAGACCAGTTTCTTCATATGATTTATGCATTCACAAAAGACGCAGTTGCTGAAATAAAAAATAAAGAAGAAAAGATTATTCATGAGGTTACATCTTCCTCCAAACAAGAAGTGATTGGAAAGTGTCCGGCATGTGAGGGAAAGATAATAGAAAGCAAGAAGGGTTTCGGTTGTACAAATTGGAAGAAGGGCTGTAAATTCGTAGTTTGGAAAAACGATAAGTACCTTGCTGCAATGAAAAAACGTCCAACCAAAACAATGGTAAAGGCGCTACTTAAAGATAAAAAAGCTTTCGTTAAAGGGTTAACAAGTAAGCAAGGGAAAAAATTCAACGCTTATTTGAGCTATGAAAAAAATGCGGATAATGAGTATTACAGTTGGAAAATGGAGTTTAATAAATAAAAAGTGGTAGGCGAATTCAATTACGCCTACCACTTTTTATCTTTTTAGCTATCTTCATTTGAGAGCTTTAATATGTCAAGTAATTTAAAGAACAGACCGAGTACGATTGCTACAATTGTTGCCAAGCCCATACCAGATAGAGCAACTGTGCCAATTTGAACGGTGGCTCCGCTAATTCCTATCACTAAAACAACACAGGTAAGAATTAGATTCTGAGATCGGTTATAATCTACTTTTGCTTCGACAAGCATACGAAGTCCGCTTACCGCAATAATACCGAAAAGCAATAGGGAGATTCCTCCCATAACTGCAGTAGGTATAGATGATATTAGAGCTGCTAATTTACCAACAAAGGATAAAACCATAGCAAGTATTGCTGCAATACCAATTATCCAAGTGGAATATACTCTTGTAATCGCTAATACTCCAATATTCTCACCATAGGTAGTATTTGGAGTGGAACCAAGAAAACTGGAAATAATGGTAGAGATCCCGTTTCCCGCCAATGAGCGATCTAATCCAGGCTCTTTCATTAAATCCTTTTGAACAATATTACCAGTTACAAATAAATGACCAATGTGTTCGGGAATTAATACTAACGCTGCAGGAAGAATAATTAAAATAGCTGACCAATCAAACTTTATTTTATAAAATTCAGGTTGGGATATCCAAGAAGCTTCCTTTACAGTTGAAAAATCAACTAAGCCAAAGAAGTAAGCAATAATATAACCACCGATAATCCCTAAAAGTATTGGAATTATTTTCAGAAAACCTCTTAAGGTAACCCAACAGACTATCGTAATAGTTAAAGTAAGAAAGGAAACTAAAGCAACTTTAGGATCCATCGTCCAAGTAGGGTCTGCACCAGCTGGGGCAATCCATCCAGCCATTTCTGCTGCGGTGGGAACAAGTTCCAAGCCAATAACGGCAACAATGGCTCCCATTGCAGCTGGAGGGAAAATAACATCAATCCAGGTCGTGCCAACGAATTTTACAAGAATAGAAACAAGAGTCAAAACAATCCCGACAGCCAAAAATCCTCCAAGAGCATAACTGTACCCCTGGTCTCCGGCATAATTATCAAGTACGGCAAAAACCGGTGATAAAAAGGCGAAACTCGAGCCTAAAAATGCAGGTATTTTTCCCTTTGTAATAAAGATGTATAATAATGTACCGAAGCCGTTCATTAGTAAAATAGTTGCTGGATTTACCCCAAACAAAATTGGAACTAATACAGTGGAACCGAACATTGCAAATAAATGCTGAATACTTAACGGCAAACTTTTTAACAATGGTAATCGCTCATCAACTTGAATCTCTTTATAATGTGCCACAATTCATCCTCCTTTATAGTGCCCATCGGTTACCCAGAGGATATTCATAATTAAAGCAAAAGAACTTTCTTTAGAGAAGACAGCTTGGAAACTCTCATGGAAACAGAATAAGGATAGATAATATTTGACTGTTTTCCTTAGCAGGAAGAATTCCAGTTTTCTAGTCTATAAAAAAGCACCTTACCAAATATGGCAAGGTGCTAACTTCAAAGAGAATTGCTTCTCTTTCAGTAACAGAATTTTATCTGTTCCACCTTGCCAGCCTCACTGGACTGGTTTAAAGGTAACCGTATGAACTTATCGTAGTTATTATGGCAGTATCTCTAAGTTATGTCAATTTCTTTTTTTATTTAATTTTCCCCTTGTAGCTGTACTTTTAGAATTTTACCGCTCGCTGTCTTGGGAAGCTCATCCATAAAAGTAACTGCATTTGGACATTCGGAAAATTCGAGTGTACGCCGACAATATTCGATAAGTTCTTCCTCTGTAGCGTCTTGGTTCTCATATAATACAACAAAAGCATGGGCAACTTCTCCCAGTTTCTCATGGGGAACGGGAACAACAGATGCTTCCTGAACAGCAGGGTGCTTAAGCAATAATCTCTCCAAACCAACAGAGGATATCTTAGTTTCTGCTGTATCAATATCTTTTTTTCGATCAATAACATGGATGTTGCCATTGCTATCAATCGTACCCAGGTCACCCGTATATACCCAGCCTTCATCGTTTCTATTTTTAAATTGTTCTGTTCCATTACCTTTCACAATGACTTCACCTACTTCTATTCCGTCATGCTTTACGTCCTCTCCGTGCTTATTAATAACACGTACTTGAGTTTGAATCATCTGTTACCCCACCTTTTTATAAAGATTAAAATAGAAATCTTCTAAACAAATGTAATAGATTAAAAACGTTTTATTAAGAAAATTATATCATATGTTTGAAAGCGTTTTATAGTATTTGTTTTGTTTATCGCTCTATTAATCTTCCAAACAACAAAAAATAATCTATGTATTATTATTGAAAACTATCTTGCAATACGCTTACAATAAGGAAGACTAAGATATATTTAATAAAATATAAACAGTGAAGGGGGGAGCAGATGAAAAGCAGGAAGTTAATTGCTATAAACGTACTATTTTTGATCGTTTTTTTAGTAATAGTAGTTGCAGGAGTGCAGAAGTCGCAGATAAATAAGGTTGAATCAGCGAAAATAGAGGAGGAAGATAGTACTTTAGACGAAATTCCAGCTCCTTCTACTACTACTCTTACATTGGCAGAACCTGTAATAAAAACGCTCGATTTACACTATCGAGCAAAAAATGGGGAAGAGTGGATAAAAAAGAAGCAATTTACTGTAGATGCAGATGTGGAAATGGAAGAGGAAGTGGAGGAAGTCGTTCCTGAGGAAATAGAATCGGTTAGTAGCGAAACTGAAACAGTGGAGACTCCAACTTCGTTTTCAAATAATCATTACCAATCTGAGCGAACTTACCAACAGAGTAGTACAAACTCCAGTAAAGAAAACTCGGGTAATACGCCTGAAAAAAATGCAGCCGAGGAAAATAGTCAAATAAAGACTGATGAATCAACTTCAGAGTCAGATGAAAAAAACGAATCGGACTCTAAAGAGGAAGCAAATGAGGAATCTCAGGATCAAGCTCCGGACAAAGATACAGGTACAGAGGATAAGGAAGAAACAGAGCAACCAGCAAAACCCCCGATAGAAGAGCCAGAAAATAACCCGGAAGATGGAAAGCCAGTTGACCCACCAAAGCCAACTGAGCCAAAAGAAAATAAATAATCTTAAAAGGAGGAGAAACGATGGACTTAATAGGTAAAACAGCAATTATAACAGGTGCAAGTAGTGGGATAGGCAAGGGAATTGCAAAGCATTTGTCTGATGTTGGAGTGAATGTAGTGCTGGCTGCCAGAAATAAAGAAAAATTAGCAGGTGTTGCTGAAGAAATTAATCAATCGATGCAAGGTAAAGCACTAGCAGTGGAAACAGATGTCTCTAATAAAGAAGATATGGATGTATTAATCAAACAGGCGAGGAACACGTTCGGAAAGGTAGACATTTTTGTAAATAATGCCGGCCAAATGTTACATTCCCGAGTTCAAGATGGTCATGTTGATGAATGGGAAAAAATGATCGATGTCAATATTAAAGGTGTTTTATACGGAATTCATGGAGTGCTGCCGGAAATGCTAGAAAGAAAATCAGGGCATATTATTAACATTGCGTCGGTATCCGGACATGAGGTTACCAAAGTAAGCACTGTATACAGTGCCACAAAATTTGCAGTACGGGCTATTTCTATGGGACTTGAAAAGGAACTCGCGAAAACAGGAGTAAGAGTAACAAATATTTCACCAGGAAAAGTGGATACAGATCTAGCGTCTGCGAGTCAATCTTCAGATCGTAAGCCGTTGCATACTGATGACATTGCAAAATCAGTAATTTATGCAGTCTCCCAGCCAGATTATGTCAATGTAAATGAAATAACTGTGCGGCCGGTATAATTAATCAATTTTTATTTTAGTGATTGATTATTAGCCTATTTAATAAAACTTTGCTATTATAAAAGTATTGTAAGAATAGTTCTTAGCGCAGTGCTATCAATTTTTAATATAGGTATAAATGACGCTTTAACTATAATCATACTTAGAACCAATCAGGAAGGTGGAAATTCTTATGAGTAACAAACCAAAAATAGTAGTTTTAGGTGCGGGTTATGCTGGTTTAACAACAACTAGACGCCTAGTAAAGACATTGTCTCCTGAACAGGCTGAAATTGTTTTAGTAAATAAACATAACTACCACTATGAGTCTACATGGCTTCATGAAGTAGCTGCCGGAACAATTAATCCAAACCAGGCACGCGTTATGATTAGTGATGTAGTAAATCCAAACAGAGTCCGTTTAGTATATGATTCTGTTGTAGAAATTAAGAAAGATGAACAACGTGTTGTACTTGAAAATAGTGAACTATCATATGATTACTTAGTGGTAGGTCTAGGCTTTGAGTCAAATGACTTTGGAATCAAGGGAATGGCAGAAAATGCTTTTGCCATTGAAGATATTGATTCAAGCCGTGAAATCAGTGAGCATATTGAGTATCAATTTGCTAAATATAACAATGATCAAAACGCAGAAGATCACAGCTTAAACATTTTAGTTGGTGGTGCAGGATTCACAGGGATTGAGTTAGTTGGTGAATTAGCTAATAAGGTGCCTGAGCTTTGTAAGAAGTATGATATCGATCGAAGTAAAGTCCGCATCATCAATGTAGAAGCAGCTCCATCTATACTTCCAATGTTTGATAAAGAATTAGTAGCTTATGCTAAGAAATCTTTAGAAGATCGCGGAGTAGAAATTAAAATTGGAGCAGCTATTTCTGAATGTACACCAGAAGGTTTCGTAGTAGGTGATGACAAAGAGCTTATTAAAGCAGGTACGATTATCTGGACTGGTGGTGTAAAGGGTAGCTCAGTGCTAGGTAAATCTGGTTTTGAACTAACTAAAGGTAAAGTAAATGTAGATGGCGACTTACGTATGAAAGGCGAAGAGAATGTGTTCGTCATTGGTGACTGTTCATGGGTTTGGAACAAAGAAGCGGATCGTCCTTATCCACCAACTGCACAACTTGCCATGCAGGAAGCAGATGTAGTTGCAGCTAACCTAAAAGCATTAATCTCTAACCAACCATTAACTGATTTTGTATTTAATGATAAAGGTACTGTTGCTTCTTTAGGTCATTCTGATGGTATTGGAAACATTTTCTCTGGTTATAAAATCCAAGGAAAAAGTGCTGCCACTATGAAGAAGGTAGTTGATAACCGTTCCCTTCTATTATTAGGAGGACCGAAATTAGTGCTTAAGAAAGGTAAATTCCGTCCTTTTTAAGACCTAATTTATCTAAAAAAATAAACATTCGATATAAGGAGGTTAACAAATAATGAAAAATAAAACATTATGTAACTTTTTGCTACTCCTCACTGCTTTAGTGGGATATAGAATGCTAACCGATTATATGGAAGACACAAAAGATTTTCGTTAAAAATAAAACCGCCTAACTGTTTAATTGCAGTTTTAGGCGGTTTTTTATTAGCTCGCAAGTTATACATGTCAAATTTCAACACAGTAAAAGTGTTTTTCATCACTGACATAGTGTAAACAATTCGAGTATACTTACAATAGGAGGGATTAGGATGAATACAGGTCTTTTATTATTTTTATTCGTTTTATTTGGGGTAGCTCTTTGGGGTACATTTTATGCATTCAAACAAGAAGAAGAAAAGATGAAAAAGTATGAGGAAGAAGGGGATACGGTTGAAGATCAATTAAAAAGATCATTGGAATATGAAAAATCTTCTTTAAAATCAAACGTACCAATACAAATATGGATTTATACTATTACAATTCTTCTTTCTCTTATTGCTTTTGCGATTTACCTTATTTGATTATTATATTTTTGGGTTTAATTTTAGCCTATCTTCTCATACTATCCACAGGAGGTATGAAAGATGAAAAAAATCTACTTCTTTATTTTATTTTTTATCTTTGTTTTAGTGGTAGTGTATCCCGTATCCGCAGAAAATAAGTTAGTTAACATAGAAAAAGCTGAGGTTGACCAATATGGACTTGCCTTATTTGATCCATTATTCATTAATCAGCAGAAGCTAGAACAGTTAATGGATAATTTGGATAAGCAGTTATATAAAGAACCGCAAAATGCAACTATCAGTGATAATGATAAAATTATTGACGGGAAACCGGGCTTAGCAATCGATAGAGAAAAGTTTCAAATAAATTTTCGTGAACGGTTTTATAATTCGGAAGATGAAAAGCTTAAGGTACCAATGCGAAAGGTATATCCACGAGTGGATCGTTCTTTGCTGGAAGAAATACGGGGAAAAGAACTGGGCAACTACGTGACTTACTATAAAGAAAACAATAAGGAGCGATCGCATAATATATCTTTGGCAGCAACTGCAATAAATAATTATGTCTTATTTCCCGGGGAGACGTTTTCTTTTAATCAAGTAGTCGGAAAGAGAACAAAAGAAAAAGGGTATAAGCGTGCTCCAGTGATTGTAAGGGGAGAGCTTGCAGAAGATATCGGTGGTGGTATTTGTCAAGTCTCCTCTACCCTTTTTAATGCAGTTAATCTAAAAGGTATTCAAATTGTAGAGCGTTATACTCATAGCCGCGAAGTGCCTTACGTTCCTCCTGGCAAAGACGCTACCGTAAGCTGGTGGGGGCCTGATTTTGTGTTTAAAAACATGTATAATCAACCAATATTAATACGCGCTTTCTCTAAAAACGGTAAAATTAATATTCGTATCTATTCTTCTGAATCTGCAACTTACTTCAAAGGTAATACTACTTGAAAGCATGCTAACTAATAGATTAACTAAGGTTTTCACAGGTGTTTATAATAATTAGCCACATATTGGCTTGTTTTGGGAATAAGTTGTTTTACAAGTTATAATTCTAATGAATGCTAGACGAATATTGGATTATTTTTATAGACAGGGGTTGAGTTAATAATAATGGGAAAAATGGACATTTTTAATATAGAAGAAAAAATAAAAGAAATAGATGATGATAATAGCAAAGAGGCTATTCAAGAAATTTTGATAGAATTTAATCGCAATCATTTTCCAAATGTTATTTCAAAAGCGAAGGAATATCGGAATAAGTTCCAAAACGAGCAACTAACACACTTACTGTTAATTATGGAAGCAACAAGTCACGCCAAAATTGGAGAGGGGAGCGCATCTATTGAAATTATCACCAGGCTCTATGAAGAGCAAAAAAGCCCTTCTGTTGATGACTTAATTTTATATAGCGAGTTGGCCTTTATGAATGATTATAAGCTTGCTCGAAGAATAATGAGTGAAGCAGTAAAGTTAATGGAAAGCAATGAAATAAATATCGAAAAAATTAAGCTTGCAAGAGCATATCTTGTTTTAGGAGAGACAGAAGAAAATCTTGAGAAGTACATAAGAGCAATTAAATATTATAAAAAGGCGTTAGCCCATTTTGTAGAAAGCAAACAAAAAGATTTGCAAATGATACAATTTCTGCATTTTAAACTAGGTGTGCTTCATTCTACAGTAAACAAACCAGAAGAAGGTGAGAATTATTTAAAGAAAGCAATGGAAATAGCAGAAAGTCAGCAGGATGTTAATGTTATTATCAACTGTATGGTGAGTTTAGCCAAGAATCTTGGGAGTAGGGGAGAAAACCAAGAAGCTTTTGCTTATTTAAAAAAAGCGCTTCCTATGTTTGAAGATTCGACTTTGAAAAACACAATGGTTCATGCGGAAGCTTATACAGAGTTAGCTTTTTATTATTTTGACCAGTCGCAACTTGAAGAAGCAGTTCCTAATTACGAAAATGCGATTCGTATTTATTTTAAACTATCACATTACTCTGCTCGAAAGTTAGGAATGATCCATATGCAGTATGCGTATTGTTTGGAACATAAAAAGAATCCGGAAGTTTCTAAAGCGGGCAATAAGTATGAGAAGGCTATTGAATTATTGGAGAGTTCAAATGATCGTGAACTTCTGGAGAATGCGCTTGCAGATGTTATATCCTTTTTTGCTCAAAAGAATAACTCGAAAAAGAAAAGGTTGTTTGAAAATAAATTTGTGCGGTTAACAAATAAAATGTAATAGTTTGTTTATTATTGACATAAGTACTAATCTAACATATGATAATGATAATCGTTATCACTTACATAGAGGATTAAAGGAGAGAAAGAAATGAAAAAATTAGGTTATCTATTTTTATTGCTTTTATTTATTTGCTTTTTGACAGCCTGTGGATCTGATGAAAAAGATGCCACCCAATCAAAAGAGGAATCAAACACTGGTAAAGAAGAAGCAAATGTTACAATAGAAGATGCATTTGGTGAACAAACGCTTAAAGAAACACCAAAAAACATTGTCGTGCTGGAGTGGTCTTATGCAGAAGACCTGCTTGCACTTGGAATCCAACCTGCAGGAGTTGCTGATTTAGATGGCTTTAACAAATGGGTAAATATTGATAAGAAATTTGATGAAAGCGTTGAAGATGTAGGTACACGTCAAGAACCTAACCTTGAAGCAATTTCTCGATTGAATCCAGATCTTATCATTGGAGTGAAATTCAGACATGAGCAATATTTAGACAGCTTAAAGGATATTGCTCCAGTAGTTACGTTTGCACCTTATGGTGATGAAGCTGTAAAAAATCATTATGAGAACATGATAAAAGAGTTTAAAACAGTGGCGAAAATCGTTGACCAAGACGCCAAAGCAGAAGAAGCCTTGCGAAATCTTGACGAAGTCATTGAAAGTGAAAAGAAACGTGTGGAAGAGGCAGATTTAGCAGGAGAGAAATACATTGCTACTCAAGCGTTTACAGCTCAAAACACGCCAACATTACGATTATTTACTGATAATTCCATGGTAGCACAAATCATGAATAACTTGGGCTTTAAAAATGCATATGAATCTGATAAAGTTGAACCGTACGGCTATAGTGAGGTAACAGTGGAAGCACTACAAAATTTCCAAGAAGAAAATATGCAGTTTTTATATATCGTGCAAGAAGATGATAATATATTTAAAAATCAATTGAAAGGTAATCCGGTGTGGGAGAATTTATCTTTTGTACAGGCAGGCAACACCCACTCATTACCTGGTGATACTTGGACATTTGGAGGAGTTTTATCTGCTGAGGTACTCACAAAACAGTTAGTCGATGCTATGGTAAATGAGTGATTAGATGAATCAATCGATAAAAAAGACAATGCTTGCGGTTCTTACCTTCGGAGGTGGAACCGCTCTTTTATGTTTTCTAGTATTTATACATATTAATCAAGGAAGCGTTTCTATCCCTTACCAGGTAGTGTTAGATGCTATACTATCGCCTGAAGATAAGCTCGCACATCATACTGTTAGGATGTTGAGACTTCCTCGTGCACTAATGGGAGTAATTGCTGGTGGCGCTTTGGCGGTATCAGGTGTGATTTTACAATCAGTTACAAAGAATCCCTTAGCTTCAGCAAGTACATTAGGTATCCATTCAGGTACTTATTTCGCAGTGGTTCTATCAACTGTATTTGTGCCAGCTTCTTTGATTGGAAACGGCATTATTCCTGCTTTTCTAGGTGGAATTATTACTTTCTTACTTGTTTTTGCTTTATCAGGAGGAAACCGTGCAACTCCTGTCAGAATGGTGCTAGCAGGTATGATTGTTACGTTTTTGTTTTCTTCTCTAACAAGTGTACTGCAAATTTTTTATGAAAATGAAACTGCAGGTATTTTTCTTTGGGGATCTGGCACACTTGTTCAAAATGATTGGAGTGGTGTGCAATTTACTTTACCAATTGTGTTTATTAGCTTTCTTCTCGTATTACTATTATCTTTTAAATTAGATACTTTAACCCTAGGTGACGATGTTGCAACAGCTTTAGGACAAAACGTTGCCATTCTGAAATTTGTTGCAATAATTGCAGCAGTTTTGCTAACTTCAGTAACAGTTAGCGTTGTTGGACCCATTGGCTTTGTGGGATTAGTTGCACCACATATTGTTAAACTTATCGGTTATAGAAAACATTTCCCATTAATCATTGCTTCATTTCTATGGGGAGGGAATGTCTTACTTTTAGCTGATATATTGGCTCGTATTGTGGATCCCTCATTTTCTGAGCTGCCTGTTGGAGCAATTACGGCATTTATTGGAGCTCCTTGGCTAATTTATCTTGTATTAAGAATGAGGAAAAGAAAATATGGAGAAGAAAATACAGCTATTATTGCAGGGAAAATTACTAGAGGGGTGTCTTTGAAAATCATTATTCCTGCGCTAATCATAGCGATTGTTGTAGGGCTGGGAATAAGTCTATCCTCAGGAAATTACGGATTTGAACCTATTACTACTTGGCAGGCGTTGATAGGAGATAGTAATAAATTCATGAAGGATCTAATATTAGAACTTCGGCTTCCGCGTGCACTTGTAGCTTTAATGAGTGGGATGTTATTAGCTGCCAGTGGTTTGATTTTTCAAGGAGTACTTAGAAACCCGCTTGCAGACCCTTCTGTTATTGGAATTACTTCAGGTGCAGGTTTGGGCGCGCTATTAATGATGTATGTATTTGGTGTATCCGCTGTCTGGATTCCTATTGGTGGGATGATAGGAGCATTTCTGTTTTTTATTTTGGTTATGGTTTTAGCTATTCGTGCACAGTTCCAACCGACAATCCTAGCTCTATTAGGGATCGGTATTTCTGCGTTTGGTACGGCCGCTATTCAAATTCTTGTAGTCCAAGCAGATATGGGTGTGGCCTCAGCTCTAACATGGCTATCAGGTACCACTTATGCAAAGGGATGGACTGAAATAATTTATTATTTGGTGTGGCCGGTTTTTCTAATATTGCCTTTACTATTTCTGAGGATAGATATATTGGATACACTTTCTTTAGGGGATGATACAGCGAAAGGGTTGGGATTGAAAGTAATGTCTGTTCGATTTCAACTGGCTCTTTTAGCTACATTGTTGGCTGCCTTTAGTGTGGCAGCGGTAGGAGCGATCGGATTTATTGGTTTAATAGCTCCTCATTTTGCAAGATTACTTGTAGGACCGGCCAATAAACGATTATTACCTGTTTCCATATTAATTGGTGGATTTTTATTATTGCTTGCAGATGTACTAAGTCGGACTATATTCGCTCCAAACGAAGTTCCGGCAGGTATTATTGTAGCAATTATCGGAGCTCCTTATTTCTTATGGCTAATGAAGAGAAAAGCTTCATAGATTTAAAAGGCAATATTTTCTTGTAAATAAAAAAAGCGCAATATGCGCTTTTTTTTATTTACGTTCTTTTATCCAATTGATTAACCCTCCAGATAAGATAATTTCCTTCTGACGGTTGGTAAGCTTATGTTGGACAGTTATTTCTTTATTGCTTTTTTGCAAAGTGGCAGATAATGTACTATCTTCTTGGATTTTTCTTCTTACATCTTTGAAGGTCAGCACCTCACCCTCAGTCAATTTATCATAATCTTCTTCGTTCGTAAATTGAAGTGGTAAGACACCAAAGTTAACTAAGTTTTGCCAATGAATTCTCGCATAATCCTTAACTAGTACGGCACGTAAGCCTAAATACCTTGGTGCCAAAGCAGCATGTTCTCTGCTCGAACCTTGCCCATAGTTATTTCCGCCGACAATCATATGTCCACCCAATTCTTTACTTTTAATTCCTCTCTCTACATAAGTGGAGTCTACGTTTTCAAAGGTGAATTTACTAATTTCAGGTAAATTACTACGATATGGCAAGACCCTTGCACCACCAGCTAATATTTCATCAGTAGATATATTGTCACCTACTTTAAGAAGAATTGGAAGCTCCAACGTATCTGGTAGTTTGTCCATTTCAGGTATTGATACAATATTAGGTCCTTTTATTAATTCAACCTGTTTGGCCTCTTCTGGAGGTAAGGGATGCTCCAGAAGATCATCATTACGATTTTGATTTTTTAATTCCTTAACTTCTGGGTAAGGGAATTCCAGGGTTCTGGGGTCTGTTATCTCTCCGGTTAAGGCAGATGCTGCTGCTACCTCAGGACTGCAAAGAAATACGCTGTCTTCTTTCGTACCAGACCTGCCAGGGAAGTTTCTTGGTGTTGTCCTTAAACTGTTCTTACCTGAAGCAGGAGCTTGTCCCATCCCGATACAACCATTGCAACCTGCCTGATGCATCCGTGCTCCAGAACCAAGTAGACTTGCAATATGCATTTCCTTTACCAAATTTGTTAGCATTTGCCTGGAAGTAGGGTTAATGTCAAATGAAATTCCCGGTGCAATTGTACGGTCCTTTACTATTTCCGCAGCTACTGCAAAATCTCTAAACCCTGGATTTGCAGAAGAACCAATGTAAGATTGGTAAATAGGAGTTCCAGCCACTTCTTCTACAGGTACGACATTTCCAGGACTGGAAGGCTTAGCAATTAAAGGAATTAATTCAGATAGATTGATTTCATCCTCCAAATCATATGTCGCATCATTGTCTGCTTTTAATTCTCTCCAATCCTCTTCACGCTGTTGTTTTTTTAAGAAGCCTCTCACTTCTTCATCTGAAGGGAAAACGCTAGTTGTAGCTCCAAGTTCTGCACCCATATTAGCAATAACATGGCGATCCATTGCGGAAAGGTTTTTAACACCTGGTCCATAGTATTCAATTATTTTCCCGACACCGCCTTTAACATCATAGCGGCGTAATAACTCAAGAATAATATCCTTAGCGCTAACCCAATCCGGTAGTTCACCTGATAATTTGACTCCAAAAATTTCTGGCATCGTAATGTATATTGGTTCTCCAGCTATCGCCATTGCAACATCTATTCCTCCAGCACCCATAGCAAGCATTCCCATGCAGCCATTGGCGCAGGTATGACTGTCAGACCCTAATAAAGTTTTACCAGGTTTAGCCAAACGTTGCATGTGAACGGGATGGCTTACACCGTTCCCAGGGCGACTATAGTATAATCCAAATCGCTTTGCTGCGCTTTCCAAAAATAGATGATCATCCGGATTTTTGCTATCTTCCTGGATCAAATTATGGTCTACGTATTGGGCAGAAGCTTCAGTCTTTGCGTAGTCTAATCCCATTGCTTCAAGTTCAAGCATTACCATTGTACCCGTAGCATCTTGCGTCAATGTCTGATCAATTTTTAACCCGATTTCTTCACCTGGTTCCATTGTTCCTGAAATAAGATGTTCCTTTATTAATTTTTGAGCAACATTTAGTCCCAAGTTATATCCTCCTCTAACATGAGTTCTATTTACCTATTCCTTTGTTAGAAGATTTTCAAACCCAAGTTAAAAGCTATGCAACAATAGCATAGCTTTAATTTTAGAGTTTGAATTGTTTCTAATTTGATCATTAAGTTTGTTTATGAGCTTCAATTTCAAAATTTATCTTAACATCCTCATCAACTAGTACTCCACCAGTTTCTAAAACTATTTACATACTTCTCTATTACCACAGTTACTAAATTTTAATCATGTTTCTTAATTAGATTAGTTGTACTAGTTTAAGAATTAAGATATAATTAAATTGATAACAAAATTAAGAACAAAGCCTTCAGGGGGAGCCGTTTTGGCTGAGAGTGAACAAATAATTGTTCTTACCCTTTGAACCTGTTAGTTAATACTAGCGTAGGGATGGTGGCTTTTTTGATGGAAAAGTAATGTTTATGACTGGTTTCCCCATCAGGAAGTCTTCCCCTTTGGCATTGCTTTTTTTGTTGTCTAAATATGTAAAGAGGGGAGATCAAGATGTATGCGTTCAAATCGTACTTTATTTTTAATTGAGGTAGCTGTTTTCACAGCGCTAGCATTACTATTGGATATACTGCCGTTATCTTTTAAAATTTGGGCACAAGGAGGTTCCATATCGTTTGCAATGATTCCTGTCTTTATTGTGGCTTTCCGATGGGGAGTAAAAGGAGGGTTGCTTTCAGGTTTCTTATGGGGCGCCTTACAAGTTGCTACAGGTACGGCTTATATTTTACATCCTTTGCAAGGTTTTATTGATTATGCAATTGCTTTTACTGTTCTTGGCTTTGCAGGAATTTTTGCTCCTAAAATTCAGCAAGCAGTAAAACATAATAACACAAGCTCTTATCTTAGTTATATTGCACTTGGGGTATTGTTAGGCTCATTCCTGCGGTTTGTTGCTCACTATACTGCTGGTGTAGTATTTTTTGAGTCAGCAATAGAAGGTCAACCAGTGTGGCTTTATTCCCTAGTTTACAACGGTTCCTATATGTTCCCGTCCTTCATTATTTGTACAATACTTGTATTTTTCTTGTTTCACACTCAACCAAGGACCTTATTAAAAGCAGCTTAAATACTAGATACGTATTATCCAAAAAAGGTAATCTTTTATGATTACCTTTTTATTGTTCGTCTCAACTTGGCAAGCATAGTAATATATCTATACCATAACTAAATGGGAGGTGTGTACTTGAAAGAATTAATAGGAAAGTGTTTTCAATGTGAAAAAGAAGTATATTGCGAAAATGGTTTTTTTAATGGTGAACAAGTGCAGGGTAAATTATTTTGCCCGGAGTGTGCAGCTGAACTAAATAATTCTAATTAAAGTAAATAAGGCAACCGGGATTCGGTTGCCTTACTTATTAGTCAAGATAGCTTGCTACATTTTCATTGTTTGTCACAATTAGTAATACTTTTCCTTCATCCATATCTTCTTCGTAGTTCTCAGCTTCCGCTTCAGAGAACCCAATTTCTTGTAGCTTCGTTCGTAACTCGTCACCTTTTTTGTTGAATAGGTTCCCAACTGCATCTCCCAGGTCCATTTCTTTTATACCAATTGTGTTAGCGTCTGTGCTACTAGCTAAACGTTTTGTTCGATCATCGTCGTGAGATAGGAGATATACATCCTTTTTATCAATTCCCTTGTCTTGTAGAATAGATACCGCTGTTTTTAACTTCTCATCATTAGTAAATTCCTTTACATATGGTTTCATTATTTAAATTGCCTCCTTCTGATGTTAGAAAATGTATTCCCGCTTCTCGCAAATATAAACCCTTTATGTTATTGTCGCGATCTACTTTCCTTTTGCATAGGCTATATAACCATTACACGAAGGAGAGAGGTTTATGGAACTGACAATGTCCCATTGGTTATATGGTTTATTTACTCTTCTAATAATCGTTACCATGATTTTTAGAAAGGGAGTGGTTTTACCGACACTTTTAGGAACATTTATTGTTGCGTGGGTAGCTAAAGGGAGTATCATATCTGGATTTATTGCAATATTTCAAGCCAATCTTGTAGCTGCTCAAGAACTGTTTAGTATATTCTTGATAATCACCTTTATGCTTGCTTTGTTAAATTCATTAAGAGATTTAGGGGCAGACCAACGAATGATTCAACCAATACAGAAGATGATGATTAATGGCCATGTATCCTACTTTGTTTTAGTGGGTGTAACCTATGTCATATCATTATTTTTCTGGCCTACCCCTGCTGTTCCACTCATCTGCGCATTGCTCGTACCCGCTGCAGTAAGAGCGGGGTTACCGGTAATGGCCGCCGCGATGGCAATAGCTATTGCAGGGCAAGGCATGGCTCTGTCTTCGGACTATATTGTTCAAGTAGCACCAAGTTTATCGGCAAAAGCAGCTGGAATTAATATCGATATGGTAGCTGATAAAGCTTTGTTACTTTCCCTTATTACCGGTTTTGTGGCCATTGGTCTCGCATATTTATTTATTCGAAAGGAAATTAGAAGAAAAGAAGACCCGCTAAATGAAGCTGATTTAGAACATATGCAGGCACCAAAGGAAACAAACAAAACGGCTCATGTGAAGAGTTTGACGAAGTGGAGTAAGCTATTTGCGGTTATTGTACCTTTAGCCCTGTTGGGTGTGGTAATTTACATGGTTTATGAAAAATTATCATCGGGAAGAATGAGTGGATTTGAAGGTGGAGATGGGGCCGCATTTGTTGGCGGAGTAGCAGTAATTCTTTTGTTACTTGCAACTGTGGCATTTGGTAAGCAACATGCATTGGATTATATTAGCACACATATTACAGATGGTTTTGTTTTTGCTTTTAAAGCAATGGGACCAGTAATTCCTATTGCAGGTTTTTTCTTTTTGGGTAGTTCCGACTTCTCTGGAAAGATCCTTGGACTAGAAAAGAATGCCCCGGCTTATTTGTTTGATTTAGTGCAATCCACCCAAGAATTCCTACCACAGAATGCCTTTTTAGCAGGTATAAGTATACTAATTATTGGTATTGTTACCGGATTGGATGGCTCTGGTTTTTCTGGTTTGCCTTTAACAGGAGCATTAGCCGCATCTTTGCAGAATACGTCTATTGATGCTGGAACTCTTGCAGCTATTGGACAAATGGGCTCTGTTTGGACTGGTGGGGGCACAATTGTAGCCTGGTCGTCGTTGATTGCCATTGCAGGTTTTTGTGGAATTTCTGTCATGGAATTAGTTAGAAAAAACTTTTTACCCGTTATTATTGGATTGTTGACTTCAACAGTAATAGCTATATTTTTGCTTTAAATTGCTTTCCGACTTCCTCTTTTGTTAGACTAAAAGGCAACATATTCAGATAGGAGGAAGAAGTGATGGAAAGTGCTACGAGTGCAATTGTGAAGGAATCTCTTGATGCTTTATTTGATGATACCAGCTTTTTGCCAGAATTGACTGATAAGACGAGAGAAAAGGCCTTTAGGTCATTGGTATCAATTCTATCAACCCCAAACCATGTTCATAAGTCTTTTCTCCGCATTCCTTTAGAGAACGGAGAAATTGTTCGGATCCCATCCTTTAGAGTGCAACATAATAATACGTTGGGGCCCTATAAGGGTGGGATTCGTTTTCATGAATCTGTAAATGAAAACGAAGTCATTAACCTTAGTACATTAATGACATTAAAAAATGCTCTCCATGAAGTTCCCTTTGGTGGGGGTAAAGGGGGAGTTATCATTAATCCGCGAGATTATGATGTTAAGGAATTGAATCTGATTTGCAAAAAATATGTGCAGTACTTTAGTCATATTTTAGGCCCGGAGAAAGACATACCTGCACCAGATGTGGGAACAGGAGAGCGAGAGATGGACTGGATGATGGGAGAGTATAAGAGTATACATCCCGGCCAAAAGTATAGAGGGAGCTTCACTGGTAAAAGTGTATTAAATGGAGGTTCACTTGGCAGAAAAGAAGCAACAGGCAGGGGTGTTTATTTTACCTTTCGCTATATGATGAGCGACTTTATTGGGGAGAAGTATAAATGGTTGGAAGAACGGGATAATATTTTTGCGAAAACAGCTCTTGCTAATTATGACAAATCTTTAAGAATAGCAATACAGGGTTTTGGAAATGTTGGTTCAATTATTGCTTTAGAGGCTTATAAATGTAATCATTTAAATAATAAAGTAATAGCAGTTAGTGATCAGAATGTTACTCTCTATAATTCAGAGGGGCTCGATATTTCCGCCTTAATAAAATATGCCAATAACAACAACAAGGATTTACCAACTTCTGAAGCCCAATTGGAAGATGCAGAGATTAAAGCCGAGGTGCGTAACCGGGATGAGTTATTAACTTTAGATGTTGATGTTCTCTTTCTTGCAGCCTTGGAAGATCAAGTGCACAAAGATAATATGAAGGAAATAAAAGCACCAATAATTGTAGAAGGTGCCAATGGACCAATCACAAGCGAAGCAGATACTTACTTAAGTGATAAGGGTAATGTAATTATCCCGGATATTCTTGCAAATGCTGGTGGAGTAATTGTTTCTTACTTTGAATGGTTGCAAGGTAGAGAAACAAAGTTTTATTCAGAGGAAGAAGTGTATAAGCGTCTTTATGATAAAATGAAGCATACGTTTGATACGGTCTTTCCACAATATTTTGGTGATGCTTTTCCACTAAGACAGAACTGCTATATCCATTCGGTTATGCGGCTCTCAACTATATTGTTTAGGCAAGGAAAATTATATTAAGTAATAAATTCATAAAGAGCATTCTTAGCGGAGTGCTCTTTTTTATTTAAAAGAATAAGGATTAATTAGTCGAAATATTTTTGTTATTATTTGAAAATATGTTTTAAAAAGTTACTAATAGGGCAATGAACAAATATACTTATCTATTATTTTCTAACTAGGGGGAGGAATAGAATTGCAAGAACATATTGTTGTGACTATTAATGGGGAGGAGTACCTGGCAGAACCGGGCCAGAATCTATTGGATTTAATTAATACTACAAATGAATTTGTACCACAAATTTGCTATAACGAATCGTTAGGACCTATCAAAACATGTGACACATGCATGGTTAAAGTTGATGGGGAGATTGTTCGTGCTTGTGGAACAACCATTCATGATGTGATGGAAGTAGATACGGTCATTGAAACTGCAAAATCAGCCCAAAAGGAAGCATTGGACCGGATCCTGGAGAAACATGAACTGTACTGTACTGTTTGTGATTATAATAATGGATCTTGTGAGATTCATAATACAGTAGCTGAATTTGGCTTGGAGGAACAGTCACGTCCTTTTGAACCAAAACCGTATGAAATAGATAACTCCAGTCCATTCTATAGGTATGATCCAGACCAATGTATTTTATGTGGGCGTTGTGTTGAAGTGTGTCAGGATGTTCAAGTAAATGAGACGTTATTAATAGACTGGAAACGTGAACAACCTCGTGTAGTATGGGATAATGATGTACCTATTGACCAGTCCTCCTGCGTTAGTTGTGGACAGTGTGTAACCGTTTGTCCTTGTAATGCTCTGATGGAAAAAAACATGGTAGGTGAAGCTGGTTTTATGACAGACCAAGAGCCAGGTTTATTACGTTCCATGATAGATTTAACAAAGAAGACAGAGCCAGGATATGGCCCTTTATTCGCGGTATCCGACACTGAAGCATCTATGAGAGAAGAGAGAATTGAAAAAACCAAGACAGTTTGTACATATTGTGGTGTCGGCTGTACTTTTGATGTATGGACAAAGGACCGAAAGATACTGAAAGTGGAACCACAGCAGGACTCTCCTGCAAATGGCATTTCTTCTTGTATTAAAGGTAAATTTGGCTGGGATTTTGTTAATTCCGAAGAACGACTTACTCGTCCATTAATTCGAAAAGATGATCACTTTGTAGAAGTGGAGTGGGAGGAAGCTTTATCCTATGTTTCTAAACGATTTAATGAGATTAAAAAAGATAAAGGAGCAGATTCTTTAGGATTTATTGCTTCTTCTAAAGCAACAAATGAAGAATCTTACTTAATGCAAAAATTTGCTAGACAGGTAATAGGTACAAATAATGTGGATAATTGTTCCAGATATTGTCAGTCGCCAGCTACTAAGGGACTTTTTCGGACAGTTGGTCACGGAGGAGATTCCGGTTCTATAGATGATATTGCAGAAGCTGAAATGGTAATTACTATAGGTTCCAACACTGCTGAGTCTCATCCAGTCCTGGCATCCAGAATAAAACGATCCCACAAATTATTCGGTCAAAAATTATACGTTTTTGACCTCCGTAAACATGAGATGGCTCAACGAGCTGATCGCTTTTTTCAGCCAAAGAGTGGTACAGATTTAGTATGGTTATCTGCAGTCACTAAATACATTATTGATCAAGGATGGGAAAACAAGGATTTTATAGGCAAGTGGGTTAATGGGTTCGAGGAGTATAAAGAAAGCTTAAGCAAATTTACGCTGGAGTATGCTGAAAAGATGACCAATATTCCAAGAGAAGATCTGATTGATATTGCAAAACAGATTGTAAATGTTGATAAACTAGCCATTTGCTGGGCTATGGGCGTTACTCAGCATCAACTTGGAAGTGATACTAGTACGGCAATATCTAACTTATTATTAATTACAGGAAATTATATGAGAAATGGAACTGGAGCGTTTCCGTTACGAGGACATAATAATGTTCAAGGGTGTAGTGATTTTGGAAGTATGCCTAATTTCTTCCCTGGGTACGAAAAGGTTTCAGATGATAATGCGAGAACACGCTATGAAAAAGCATGGAACACAGAAATTCCTAATGAACCTGGGATGGATAATCATGAAATGATGGTAGCAATCCATGAAGGCAAGCTTAATGCGCTTTATATCAAGGGTGAAGATACAGGGATTGTTGATGCAAATATCAATTATGTTACAGATGCATTGGAAAAATTGGATTTCTTTGTGGTACAAGACCTATTTCTGACTCACACAGCTCAGTATGCAGACGTAGTTTTACCTGCTGCGCCGAGTCTTGAAAAAGATGGGACTTTCACGAACACAGAAAGACGAATCCAGCGACTATATAAAGCCTTAGACCCAATGGGTGAGTCTAAACCGGATTGGGTAATCTTGAAAGACTTAGCAAATAAAATGGGTTATGATTGGGATTATCGCCATCCTTCTGAAATAATGAAGGAAGCCGCCTCTCTTGCACCATTGTTTGCAGGTGTGGATTATAAGTTGCTTGAAAACTATAATAGTTTGCAATGGCCTGTCAATGAAGATGGTACGGATACCCCGTTATTATTTACAGAGGGCTTTCCTTTTGAAGATAATAAGGCAAAATTATATCCTTTAAACTTTGAATTAAAACATGATACAGATGAAGAATTTGATCTGCATGTTAATAATGGAAGAGTACTTGAACATTTTCACGAAGGAAACATGACATATAAATCTTCTGGAATTGTAAAGGAATTACCTTCTTCCTTCATTGAAATCTCGCCAGAATTAGCAAAGGCACGAGAGATTAAGGAAGGAGCAAAAGTAAAATTAGTATCAAAAGCAGGAGAGACTACTGGTAAAGTGCATATTACAGATAGAGTTAGTGGTAATGAATTATATTTACCATTAAATGCAAGTGGAAAATCTGCTGTTAACTTTCTGACAGATAATAGTGTAGATAAGGATTCTAATACACCTGCTTATAAAGAAATTGCAGTAAGAATGGAAGTATTGGAGAAAAAAGGGAAAAGTCCATTACCGGATAATAATTACCGAAGGGGAAATCGCCAACCCCAGATTGGTGTACAGCCTGAGAGGAAATGGGAGCGGAAAGACTATATTTTCCCAGGGAAGGTGAACCAAAATGGCTAATCCTATATCAGATATTAAACGTATGGAGATTCCCGCTGAAGAAGTAGAGAAAAATAATTTGGAAGAGCTTATAAAATCAGTAAGCGAAAACAAAGAGTCATGTATAAAAGGAATAGATCTTCTATCAGCAATGAATGAAAGCGGAATGCTAGATGCAGCGAGTGCCTTAATAAAACACCGAAAAGAAGCAACAAAAAATGTGGTTCAAGAATTAAATAAGCCACAATACTCTGCGACTTTAGAAAATCTCGTGGAACTTTTCCTTTTACTTGGTGAAATCGATGTAAATAAAGTTAGTAATGTGACAGATAAAATTAATCACGGGTTGAAAGAAGCCATGGAAGTACCGCCAAGCAATCAAGAAAAGATGAATTATATTGGTATGATTAAGGCGTTAAAAGATCCGGAAATTAATAAAAGTATTACAATGATCCTCTCATTTCTAAAAGGTATGGGTAAAGAATTGTAGATAATCCTAAAAACCTGGAGTATGACATTATTACTCCAGGTTTTTTATGGGTTAAATTTTGTTGCAATTTAAATAATTATGAATTAATATAATGGTTATAATAGATAGCGCTTTCACATAGCGTAAAATAGGATAAGTCTTTCTAGCTATCCTAAAAATTTTAAGGGGGGGATTTTCATGTCAGGAATTTTGGTTGCATTACTAGGTATTGTTGTATTGTCATTAGGTTATCGCTATTATTCAAAATTTGTAGCTGAAAAGATTTTTCGTTTAGACCCTAACTATGTTACACCAGCACATCGGTATAAAGATGGGGTGGACTTTGTCCCTACTAATAAATTTGTATTATGGGGGCATCACTTTACTTCAGTTGCTGGGGCAGCCCCAATCCTAGGTCCAGCGATAGCTGTTTATTGGGGATGGCTACCTGCCTTCTTATGGGTGATACTGGGGACAGTTTTTGCTGCTGGAGTGCATGACTTTGGTACATTGGTTCTTTCAGTCCGTAATAAAGGTCAATCTGTTGGTACATTAGCACATCGACTTGTTGGTCAAAGGGCGAAAATTTTGTTTTTATTTATTATTTTAATACTAGTATTAATGGTTAATGCAGTTTTTGCTTGGGTAATATCTAATTTGTTTATTTCTTATCCAGCTAGTGTTCTACCAGTATTTATCCAAATTCCTCTTGCAATCTGGATTGGTCATGCGGTTTACAAACGAAATAAAAAGATGCTGGTACCTTCACTCTTTGCTTTGGCTGCAATGTACTTAGCTGCTATCTTAGCTAGTAAAGTAGGCTTTTTGCAGATCGACTTAGTACAATACATGGGTGGAGAAGATGGGTCTGGATTATTTGGACTAGGTGCAGTTTCCACTGCATTTCTAATTTGGATTGTAATTCTTATGATATATGTTTATATTGCTTCCACTTTACCGGTTTGGAAGTTACTACAACCAAGAGATTTTATTAACTCCCACCAACTAGTTGTAGGTTTAGGTATATTATATTTGGGTCTGTTGTTTACAAATCCCGAGATGACTGCTCCAGTTACAAATGCCAATCCGGATACACCATGGTTGCCATTATTATTTATAACTATAGCGTGTGGTGCTATATCTGGGTTTCATGGGCTTGTATCTTCTGGGACTTCTTCAAAACAATTGGATAAAGAAACAGATGCTCGCATGGTAGGTTATTTAGGTGCGGTTGGGGAAGGCGTACTAGCGTTAGTTTCTATTATTGCGGTAGCAACTTTCTTTGCAAATACGGATGAATTTTTGGCAACATATAGTAGCTTTTCTGCTGCTAATGGAGCTGGATTAGGAGTATTTGTAGAAGGAGCGGCAGGTCTGGCAGGTGGATTAGCAATTCCTCCAGATATAGCAACTACGATTGTTTCTATAATTGTAGTGAGTTTCGCTGCTACAACATTAGACACATCTGTACGACTTATGCGATATATTATTGCTGAACTTGGTGTGGAATACAAGGTCCCTGCTTTGACAAAAACTCATGTTGCCACAACTGTGGCCGTTGTTTCCAGTGCAGCCTTGGTGTTGTTGCCAGAAGGTCCGAAAGGTTTTGGTTCTGGAGGATACCAATTATGGCCGCTCTTTGGAACAGCAAATCAATTGTTAGCAGGGATTAGTTTAATGCTAATTGCTGTATGGCTAAAACGGTTAGGAAGAAACTATGCTGTTGTATTAATTCCGATGATTTTCCTGATGTTCATGACTTTGTATGCTATGTTCCAACAGGTATTATTTGAATGGTCGTGGTTTGGAAGTAACTCAAATACTCTACTATTTGTTCTTGGAGCAATTATATTTGTGTTTGCCATTTGGATTATCTTAACTGCTTTTTCTGTCTTATCAGGTAAACAGGAAACACCCTTGGATGATGATACTGAAAATTACGGATAGGGATTAAAGAGGGATCATGAAAATGGTCCCTCTTCATACATAAGTTTCTTTTTTGAAAAGGTATACGATTAATATAAACTGGGTTCATATTTTTATTATTTAGGGAAAGGAGCAGTATTATGTTTGAACAACTAAAAAAATTAGTGCAGTTTTACGATGAAGTATTAAGTATGCCACATCGTCAGGAAATTGCTCGTGAACTAAGAGATGAAGACGACTTGTTCATGCTCCTGCTATATTCAGAGATGATTGGGATACCAAACCCTGTCTATTATTACACACTTGAATTATACCCATACATGATGGAAAAGTTTCATGACTGGCATTTGAGAATGGGTATGGAAAAGTCTCCATTAACAGGCATCCGTTGCTGCTGACAAGTTATTAACATGGAAAAGGTGATATACGATGATCGATTTTAGTAAGAAAATTATTTTTGTAGGGGGTAAGGGGGGAGTTGGAAAATCGACTTCCGCCGCTGCTATTGCCTGGAAATCAGCAGAAAAAGGATATAATACATTACTAGTATCAACAGACCCAGCCCACAATTTAGGAGATATTTTCAGCCAAAAAATTGGCGGAGATATTACACAGGTAGATAACATGCTGTATGCCCTGGAAATTGATCCAGAAAGAGAAACTACGAATTACATTAATACCGTAAAAGATAATATTAAAGGAACAGTCCAATCAAGTATGATGGAAGAAGTACATCGGCAGCTTGACACTGCTAAAGCCTCGCCTGGAGCAGATGAAGCAGCGTTATTTGATAAGCTGATCTCAATAATATTAGAGGAAAGCGAAAACTTTGATAAACTAATATTCGACACTGCACCTACTGGGCATACGATCCGTCTATTATCTCTACCTGAGTTAATGGGTGTTTGGATTGAAGGGCTCCTGCAAAAAAGACAAAAAGCAAATGAAAATTATACTCAATTGTTAAATGACGGAGTTCCAGTTGAAGATCCAATATATGAAGTGCTCAAAACACGGCAAGAGCGTTTTTCAAAAGTAAGGGAAATTATGTTGAATGATACAATGACAGGTTTTGTTTTTGTGTTAAATCCCGAAAGACTTCCTATTATGGAAACCGAAAAAGCAATCAAATTACTTGACCAATATGAGCTTCCCGTGAAAACATTGATAATAAATAAAGTACTTCCTAATCATGCAGATGGGGGTTTCTTTCTTCAACGTAGAAAGCACCAGCAGCAATATTTAGATTTAATTAAAAAAACATTTAATCATCAGGAAAAAATATTTATACCATTATTTAGCCACGATATTACAAAAAAAGATGAACTGGCCGAATTTAGCAGTTTTTATTAGAAAGGAAGATTATTTTGAAGGCTTTCGTACATGAATTTGGTGAATTAAAAATAAAGGAGATGCCTGATCCTGTTGCTCTAGATAACGAAGTAGTAGTCTCACTTCGCACAGCAGGTTTGAATCGAAGAGATTTATATATACCAAATAGACGAGGTGAAGAGCAGGATGCATTGATTCTCGGTTCGGATGGAGCGGGTATTATAGATTCTGTTGGTAAGGAAGTAACTGAATTCCAAGTAGGTGATGAAGTGATTATAAATCCTGCGCTTCGCTGGGACAGAAATAGTGATGCGCCTCCCAAAGGTTTTGACATTTTGGGAATGCCTGATCATGGAACATTTGCTGAAAAAATAGCTATTTCTGCCGAGCAAGTTGAAAGAAAGCCAAGTCATCTCACATGGGATGAAGCAGGTGTACTTGCTTTATCTGCACTGACCGGTTATCGAGCTTTATTCACCAAAGGGGAAATAAAAAAAGGGGATACTGTATTTATACCGGGAGCAGGAAGTGGGGTTGCAACATATCTAATATCATTTGCTAAAAATGTGGGTGCAAAAGTAATTATAAGCTCCCGTAGTCAAGACAAGCTTCAAAAAGCAAAAGAGCTTGGTGCTGATATTACTCTTAGTAATGATAGTGATTGGACAAGTAAGTTAAAAAACGAAACTGTGGATTTAGTTATAGACAGTGTAGGGAAAGCAACATTTAATCGTTCTTTGGAAGTGCTTAAGAAAGGTGGCAGGATGGTTGTTTTTGGTGCGACAACTGAGGATACCATAGATCTTGATCTGCGTGCTTTT
The DNA here is from genome assembly GCF_001310895.1 of Virgibacillus halodenitrificans JCM 12304. Classification (GTDB taxonomy): domain Bacteria; phylum Bacillota; class Bacilli; order Bacillales; family Amphibacillaceae; genus Virgibacillus_Q; species Virgibacillus_Q halodenitrificans. The sequence continues at coordinate 36,760 of NZ_BAZS01000023.1, forward strand.
TTCTACGGGCAGTACCAGTTATTAGGCTCGACAATGGGAAGTCGTCAAGAATTAACAGCATTATTAAATCATATAGAAAATTTTGCTATGCGACCAGTAGTTGACAGTATATATAATTTGGATGAAATGCAGGATGCTTTTGACCTATTAAAACAGAACGAGCAATTTGGAAAGATAGCTATCAAGATAAATTAAAAAGACGGGATCTCCCCGTCTTTTTAATTTATAGAGATGTTACTCGTTTTTTAACTTGCTTCTACTTCTACGTTATCCATCCAATCTTTTCCTTCAAGATGTCTGGTTACAAGCATACTTGATACGGTGTCACCAGTCACATTAACCATCGTGGCAGGTGGATCAACTACAACTCCGATAGCAGAAATGATTGGCAGAGCCTCCATAGGAAGACCATATAATGTTATAATCATCATTTCGCCCATAAACCCTCCACCAGGAATGCCGCTCATCACAATGCCTGATAATAGACAAATTCCGATTGCAGTTAAAAAGGTATCTATTCCAGTGAAATCCATATTGAATACACCAAAGACAAATGCAATTTTAAGCATAGCAGACAAGCAAGAACCGTCCATATGTATAGTCGCACCAAGAGGCAGTACTGTTTCACGTACATCTTTAGGGACGCCTATTCGCTTTGCCGCCTGTAAATTAACAGGAAGAGAAGCTATACTACTACCTGTGCCCAGAGAAGTAGCTGCTGGAGACAAAATATTTTTCCAAAAACGTGTTACTCCAACCTTTCCACCCGCAAGGAAGGCATATAGCGTAAAGCCTATGGCGAAATACAATATAGATACAGGATAATAAACAATTACTGCTTTTGCATAATCACCGATTAAATCAGCGCCAAATTCTCCCACGAGTGAAGCAAAATATGCACCAAGTCCTATTGGAGCATAATACATAATAAGTTGAACCAGCTTCATAAATACTTCAGATGCACTTGTTAAAAAACGAGTGAAAGATCTGCCATTTTCACCTGTAATGCCAGTAGCAACACCTACCAAAACAGAGAATACTATTAAAGCCAGCATGTTTTGTCGTGAAAACAAGTCTACAAAATCAGAGACAGTAAATGTATTTACCAATTGTTCTGATAAAGTCATTTCTTCTAGTTCTCCTGGATTTTCAAGCGGAATATCTACTCCAGATCCTGGTTGGAAAATCACAGTTGCAATCAGCATAAATATCGACGCAAAGATCCCTGTTACAACAAAAACAGTAATCATAGACCCCATAATTTTACCAAGCCGTTTCATACTGTCCATGCTTGCAATGGCAGAAGATATTGTGAAGAATACTAATGGAATAACGACCATAAATAAAAGGTTAATAAATAAGTCCCCAAGAGGCTTTATTACCATTGCTTTCTCTCCAAAAATAAGTCCGATGACGGACCCGATTATAATGGAAAGAAGCAAAATAATTGGAAAGCGATAAGCTTTCATTTTTTCTTTCATAGGAGTCATCCTTTTCTTGTTTAGATATAATAATATCTTATTGTACATCAAGATAGGGATGGAAGAAAGAATTTATTTTAAATAAGGTTGTACTAACTCGGTTGCATGCTGTAATTTTCTACTATTTCTTTCATATAATTCTTTGGATTGTATATTATTGGTTTCTAAAGCGAACAATTCCAAATCAGCCTGGCATTTTTTTAAAGTTGCCAGAAGCAATTTTGCCTCTGTTGGTTGTGGTACGGTAAGTTTATCATCATAGAGATCGATGGTAAGTTGCCCGTTATTATCCGCTTGGGCAAGAAACACATTTTCAATACTGACATTTAATTTATCTAACTCTGTTTCCAACCAATTTGTATTTAAGGAAAGATTAGCTAAAGGCTCTAATAATACCTTCCCATCCATCACCACAGTCTGCGGCTCCTTTTCTGGTGCCAGTTTTAGTCCTAAATCTTTTGCTGTTAAAGGTTGATTTTCCTTCTTAGGGAGAACACTAAGTGAACCAGATGGCTCTAATACGGCAAACTCTACATCCGAAGCTAAAAAAATATCATTATCTCTCAACTTCTCCAGTAGATCATCAGTAGAGTAGCCCTCCTTTTTTAGATTTTCCTCCATAATTTTTCCGTCTTGAATAAGAACAGTACTTTTACCCTGGGTGAAATTTCTAAAGCTTTTACTTTTTAGGGCAATAAATTCTACAGCAAATGGGACAATAAACCAAATAAACATGGCAATTATTCCATAGAATATATTGCGTTCTGGTTCAATCGTATGAATAGCCACGATGCCTCCCAGAACGATGCCAGAAATATATTCAAAGATATTTAATTGAGAGATTTGCTTCTTTCCAAGCCATTTTGTCATAAAAAATAACACTATTAATAAAATGACTGATTTTAACACAATTACAAACCATTCCGGCATAAACATATATCCTTTCTTATTTATATTGAGGTTCTTGTTTCGCAAGTTGAGTAACTTGCTGTTTTAATTCTTCCTTTACGGTGGTAACAATTTTTTGTGCTTCATTGAATTTATTTTGTGTTTCTACGTCCTGTGTTTTGCTTGCCAAAAGACTTAAGCCTGCTTCCACACTTTTTATAGAAGAATAACAACTTTTAACTTGAGACCCAACAGTCAATTAAAACACCTTCTATCCTTTTGGTTTAAAAATAATTGCCCCGATAACTCCGAATATAATTGCTGCTGAGATACCGGCACTTGTGACTTCAAACATACCAGTGACAACACCGATCAAACCATGTTTTTCAGCTTCTGCCATCGCACCATGTACTAATGAATTACCAAAGCTGGTAATGGGCACAGTTACTCCAGCACCTGCAAAATCAATTAATGGCTCATACCATCCAAAACCATCTAATATAGCTCCTAAAATAACTAAAATAGTTAATGTCTGCCCAGGGTTCAACTTAAATACATCGAATAATATTTGCCCAATAACACATATAAAACCACCTATGACAAATGCCCAAAAGAATATCATGAAATATCACGTCCTGATTCGATTGATACTGCATGGGCGATACATGGAATGGAATCATTTTGCTGGATGCTTAGTGGAGAGTGTAAAGCGCCTGTGGCGACAACTAACATCTTATTGATTTCTCCTTCTTTCATTCTGTTTAGAAAGTGACCATAGGTGACAACCGCTGAACAAGCTGTACCACTTCCTCCAGATAATACGGGTTGATCTTCTCGATAAATGGTTAACCCACAATCCACATATTGTTCTTCAGGTATTACTAATCCTCTTTCATTTATTAAATCTAGAGAAACCTCTCTACCAATGTGGCCTAAATCCCCAGTGATAATTAGGTCATAATAGGATGGATCGATATTTCTATCTCTAAAATGTGCTTCTATCGTATTTACTGCTGCTGGGGCCATTGCTCCTCCCATATTAAACGGTCGGTAATCCCCATGTCTACGACCTTGCCAATCGTAGCTGAGGTTACTACAGGACCAGTTCCTTTGTTTGCTAGTAACGCACAACCTGCACCTGTCACTGTCCATTGGGCTGTCGGGGGTTTTTGACCTCCATACTCTGTTGGATAGCGGAATTGTCTCTCTGCTGCAGCGTTGTGACTGGATGTCCCACTTAGTATATAGTTTGCCCCTCCAGAGTTGACTATAGAAGATGCTAGGGCTAAGCTTTCCATTGAAGTTGCACAGGCACTGAATAAACCAAAGTAAGGTATGTCTAGTGTCTTACCAGTAAATGTAGAAGGGGTTATTTGGTTAATTAAGTCGCCACTTATGAAAAACTGTACTTGTTCCTTCTCCACATCTGTTTTTTTTAATGCAATTTGACATGCTTCTTCCATCATGGTCCGTTGTGCTTTTTCAAAAGAATCCTGTTTTATCCACATATCGTCGTGCAAAATATCAATATCATTTGCAATTCGCCCATTCGCTTCAAAGGGTCCGCCGACCGTGCCAGTGGAAATAATAGTTGGTTTATTTTTAAACATCCATGTTTGATGGCCGACAAGCATTATAACCCACCCCATTTTATTAATATTGTTTTAATAAGCGCTACGACGAATGCCGAAAAAACACCGTAAACAATTACAGGGCCTGCGAGTTTTAACATATTGCTGCCAACCCCCAGCACAAATCCCTCTGTACGATGCTCGATAGCTGAAGCAACAACAGCATTTCCAAAACCTGTAACTGGAACAGCAGAGCCGGCACCTGCAAATTGGCCAATACGGTCATATACTCCAAAGCCAGTAAGAAACATAGTAATGAAAATAAGAGTGGCGACAGTTGGATTGCCGGCTGTTTGCTCTGTGAAATCAAAATAATAAATGTAAAATGTAGAAATGGCTTGGCCAATAAGACAAATTGTGCCACCTACAAAAAAGGCTTTAATACAATTTTTAAAGATAGGCCGTTTTACTTCTCTTTTTTCTTGATAGGATTGATATTGCTGTGCTTCAGGAGTTAGTTTTTTTTTCTTTTTATCAGCCACGCCAAATCCCTCTTTCTATGTTTGTTCTCTAGATAGTTCAATTAATTCTTTTACTTTCTTTTTTAATTCTTTAGAAGTATAACTGTTCTCTTCAATTTGTTTTTCTGCTTTTTCTACTTCAAGGACTAACTTTTTGTCAGTTGATAGCTCAATCTTGTAGTCAGGAAAGTTTTTCACAAGTTTATTTTTAAGTTTTTTACGTATCTCACTTAATTGAAGTCTAGCTTGGTGTCTAACCTCCACTGTAGCGATTAACTCTTTCTCTGTATTAACAGCGTTAACTTTTATAATTTCTTTATATTTACTTAACAATTCTTTTGCTTCATTTGAAGCATGCTGATCTATCGCTTGATTAGTGGAAATTTTAGTGAGCTCGACATGATTATTTTTATTTGTTGGCTCTAATGCATTGTTACTGTTGCAGGCGAATAAAGTTATAGTTAATAATACAATTGTTAATAGTTTAACCTTTTTCATCTTGTTCACTCATCCATTCATGTAATAAAAAGGGAGATGGGCTTTCCCCATACATCCCTGATTCTGTTTTCTCTTATTAAAAACCTTTATATTGAGGTTCTTCTTTTTCAAGCTGTTGAATTCTAGGCTCAACACTTTGCAAAATTGTCATCGTCTGCTGAGCGGCATTTTCATACAATTGCTTCGCTTGTTTATTCTCTGTTTGCAAGGCAAATTGTTCAAAACTTGCTTGTGCACTTTTTAACCCGGCAATTGTTTGTTTTACTTGGCTTCCAACAGTCATTTGTCTTCCTCCTTTATCATGCATATCAACACTATTTAGGTTGGTTTTTAAAGCAGGAAATATACTTCTATATTCTTCCAATATCGGCTGTTCATAAAACTATGTAGAGTGTTTGGATGAAGAATTTAATGATCACAGTTTATGCAATTAACTAACCTTTACTCAATAGAGTGATTTAATAAATGTAAGAACTTCATGCAACTGTTGTAAAGTAATTAATGTAGCTTCATTTACAACGCAGTAGGAGTGAACTGTTCCGAAAGACGGGAACATTGTAGCCAAATAAAAAACACCACGTTATAGTGGTGTGAAATGGGTCATTTAATTAATTTTTTGTTCGCTAAGTTAGATGTAAGTAACAATTAAACAACGATTGACTGGTTATTATAGACTTTATGTTCTGCTCGTAACTGAGCTTCGATATGGTTATCAAGAATTTGTTTAATTTCTTTATAACAATTTTTGGCGTCTTCTCCATCAATAATAAGTTTAATGCTTTTTTTCTTGCTACTTAGAAAAAAGAATGAAATAAGCTTGGGTAAATTTCTTGCGTCTGCTATAGCGCTGTCTCGATATAAGTAAATATTATAACTACTCTCTACCGCAAGTTGATGGATCCTAATAATGTCTTTTGTCGGAATTTTGTTATTTAGATAAATTTGATAAGAAGATATCTCATTCATATCTACACCCCTCTGTAGTTAGTTATCATTAATAAATATGTACCCAATAATTTTTGAAACCAAACCTTATATAAATAGAGCTTTAAGATATAATTGATATCAATTGACCATTAGATTTGTTACACTTTAAGTATAGAAGTAGAACTGGAAATGAGGTTTTAATTATGGTCGAGATTCGCAAACCAATTCCTGTAGAAAAAGCAATTAGGGAAGTAATGAACTATGCAAGTAAAGGGATAGTGGAAGAAGTACCTATTGAAAATAGCCATCAAAGAAGACTGGCTCAACAGGTTGTTGCAACAAATAATGTACCTTCCTTTCATAAATCTCCCTATGACGGGTTTGCTTTACGTTCTATAGACACAAATGAAGCTTCTTTAGAGTCACCAATTGAATTTGAAGTAGTTGAACATATAGGAGCAGGTCAGGTACCAACTAAAAAATTACATAATAATCAGGCAACCAGAATTATGACTGGGGCACAAATTCCAGAGGGCGCAGATTGTGTAGCTATGTTTGAGATATGTAAAACGTATAAAAAAGATGATAAAACGTACGTTTCTTTAAAACGAAAAATGGAGATGGGCCAAAATATAATTAAAGAGGGTTCTGAAGTTGTAATGGGGGAGGTACTTATTGAAAAAGGAACTATCATCACCCCTGGTGTAATTGCTTCCCTGGCAACTTTTGGTTATAGCAGCGTCAAAGTTGCTAGAGAACCAGTTATCGGAATTATTGCCACAGGCACAGAATTATTGGATGTAGATGAGGAATTAAGACCTGGAAAGATCAGAAATTCAAATGCTTATATGATTTCCTCCCAAATTGAAAGAGCAGGAGGAACTCCAAAATATTTAGGAAAGTTGGCAGACGAACTCGAATCGAGTTATGAAACGATCAAAGAAGCGCTTGAAGAGGTAGATCATTTGGTAACAACCGGCGGCGTATCCGTAGGTGATTTTGATCTTATGCCAGCGATATATGAAAAGTTAGGTGCAGAGGTACTATTTAACAAAATTGCAATGCGACCAGGAAGTGTAACTACAGTTGCAGTGCTGGGAAATCAGTTGTTGTTTGGTTTATCCGGGAATCCATCAGCGTGTTATGTTGGTGGCGAACTGTTCTTAAGACCAATTATTCAAGCCAGTCAGTTTAGTACAACACCTTATTTAAAGCGAATAAAAGCAACACTTGCTGATGAATTTCCAAAGCCTAACCCCTTTACCAGATTTGTTAGATGTTACGTTGTTTATAAGGATGGGAAAGTTTATACAAAGGTAGCTGGTATTGATAAATCAAATGTTGTCACTTCATTGGCATATTCTGATTGTCTCATGGTGTTGCCAGGCGGGACAAGAGGGTTTAAAATAGGAGATGAAGTTGAAATTTTATTATTAAATAATTATGAAGGACAACAGGATTTCAATTGATTGTAGAAGGAGGATTCCTGTGAATAATAGAGTACCAATCGAAGATCATCTGGGACGCCCTTTAAAAGATCTTAGAATTTCTGTAATAGATAAATGCAATTTGCGATGCACCTATTGTATGCCAAAAGAAATTTTTGGAAATGATTATGCATTTCTACCAGAAGAAGAATTATTAAGTTTTAACGAAATAGTACAATTGGCGGAGGCGTTTGCCCAGCTTGGTGTAGAGAAAATTAGAATAACTGGTGGAGAGCCGTTGCTAAGGAAAGATTTGGACAAGCTTATTTCTCGATTATATGAAATCCCTGGGATTGCTGATATCGCTTTAACAACTAATGCAATATTATTACCCAAGCGAGCTCACAAATTAAAAGAAGCAGGACTTCAACGCGTTAACATAAGTCTGGATGCAATAGAAGACGAGGTTTTTAAACAGATTAATGGAAGAGCTGTTGGTACACTTCCTGTTTTAAAAGGTATTGAAGCAGCAAAAGCAGCAGGTTTACAAGTGAAAATAAATATGGTTGCTAAAAAAGGAATGAATGAAAGTCAAATTATTCCAATGGCAAAGTACTTTAAAGACAAAGATATTATCTTACGCTATATTGAATTTATGGATGTTGGTAACCATAATGGCTGGGATCTTGATAATGTAGTTTCCAAGAAACAAATTGTTTCTAAGATTAATGAAGAACTCCCCCTTGAATCAGCCACTGAAAACTACTATGGAGAAGTAGCTTCTCGTTTTCGATATAAAGATGGTGGTGGAGAAGTCGGTGTAATTTCTTCTGTTACAGATTCTTTTTGTAGTACTTGTACCCGGATCCGTTTGTCAGCAGATGGAAAGCTCTATACTTGCTTGTTTGCTTCTCAAGGCTTTGATATAAAAGAGAAGATTAGAAATGGACTTGAAGGAGAGCAACTTACAGATGAGTTGGCTTCACTTTGGGGAAGAAGAAAAGATCGCTATTCAGATGAACGGATGGAGCAAAAAAATACAAATCGCAAAAAAATTGAGATGTCGTATATCGGTGGATAGGTGAGGGGGAAGGCATTGAAAACCTTTAAACTAAAATCATTGGAAATCCTTGAACAGGAAGGCGAAGAAATTAAAAAGCATAGCATAGAATTAAAAGATGGTCTGATTATTAATCGTGAGGACGAACGCAATCAATGGACAATAGAAGCTTATGTGGACCATTCTTATTTATCATTATTTAATCGTATGAAAGAAATAAGAGATGAAATTATGATTCAAGTTAAAATTACAAAAGAAAGTAATGATTATGCAACTTTTATCACTTCTATTGTAAGTATTAATGAGATCGGTTCAGACATGAATGTACTGTTTCTTGGTACAATTATAGACAGACAAAAAAGTAAAATTGAAGAGATGCTTGTCAAATTGGTTGAACAAGGATACGAAGGAAAAAACTTAATTAAAAAGTTTAAAGAGCTAACCTAGCATATATTATTGAAATGACCCTTTAATAGGGTCATTTATTCGTTTTAATATAGTGCAGTAAATACAGTAAAAAGAAAAATTTGAGCAATTTTAAAAAGCTACTGGTATAATGATATGAGAATTTATAGGAACTATGAATGCATGAAATAAGGAGAATAGCTATGAAACTTCGTTATCCATCTTTATATTGGATGAATAAATTGACACCTGTACAGGTGTTGTTAATATTTTACTTTTTGGCAGTTTTACTTTCAACAGCCATCATGTCACTACCTATTGCTTATCAAGAAGGGGTGAAAATTCCTTTTATTGATGTTGTTTTCACAGCAGTAAGTGCTCTTAGTGTGACCGGCTTAAGCTCTATTACGATTGCGGATACTCTAAGTACAACCGGAATAATTCTGCTTGCTTTGATTCTTCAATTAGGCGCAGTTGGTGTTATGGCAATTGGTACTTTTATTTGGCTTTTTTTAGGTAAAAAAATCGGTTTAAAGGAAAGACGTCTAATAATGACAGACCAAAATCAACATACTTTTGAAGGAATGGTACGGTTAATAAAACAAATAGTGTACGTATTGTTGACTATAGAATTAATTGGATTTATCGTATTAGGTACCTATTACCTTCAATATTTTCCGACAGCAAAAGAGGCTTATTTAAACGGTTTTTTTGGCACAATTAGTGCAATTTCGAACGGTGGATTTGACATAACTGGCGAGTCGCTAATTCCATTTAAAGATGATTACTTTGTCCAGTTTATTAATATCCTACTTATTATCTTTGGTGCTATTGGATTTCCAGTTTTAATTGAAGTAAAAGAATACATATTTTCCAAGTCGGATAATCAAAGATTTATGCGTTTTAGTCTGTATACAAAGGTTACTACAAGCACATTTGCTATTCTTATTGTTATTGGAACAATATTTATTTACCTGTTTGATATAAACAATTTTTTCGTTGGAAAAACCTGGCATGAATCTTTTTTCTACGCCCTTTTTCAGGCTGTAACTACGAGGAGTGGTGGATTATCAACCATGGATGTAAGTCAATTAACAGAGCAGAACCATCTTTTTATGTCGTTGCTAATGTTTATTGGAGCTTCTCCAAGTAGTGCTGGTGGAGGAATTCGAACGACAACTTTTGCATTGGCAGTTATATTTATTATCACCTATGCAAGAGGTGGAGGCAGCATTCGAATTTTTAAGAGGGAAGTATATGAAGAAGACCTTCTTAAAGCGGTGACTGTGGTAATGATGGCAGTTATATTGGTTTTTTTCTCTGTACTTATTATGACGATCGTTGAACCATTTTCGTTAACACAGATTTTATTTGAAGTTACATCTGCATTTGGAACTGTTGGACTTTCCTTAGGAATAACAAGTGAAATAACTACCTTTAGCAAAATAGTTTTAATGATTCTGATGTTTATTGGAAGGGTAGGAATCATCTCGTTACTATTTATTTTTAAGAGCAACAAAAAAAGTGGTAAATATCATTTCCCTAAGGAAAAGATTATTATTGGATAGTTATTAACTTCATTAGTGGTATAACTTTTCGATAAGAAAGTATAGAAAGAGTATAAAATTACAAAGTAGCTTGTGCTATAAGCCTATAGCACAAGCTATTCATACTTAACAGTAAAAAGCTGCACCTACAATAATTAGAAGGATAAAAAGCACAACTATTAGCGCAAAGTTATTGCCATATCCGCCTCCACAACTGTAACCCATATTGTTCACCTCCTGTTCTTTCACTTATAGCCTATGTAATAAATACGGAAACGGTATAGACGTTTTGCTTAGTTACAAGTAATCCTCTCTTTATTTAATAAAGAGAGGATTATAGTGATCTATAATTCGGTTTTCTTGAGATCTACAATTTTAAGTTGATCATTTTCATAACCAACCAAGAAATTCAATTTTAATGACTTCAACTCTTTTTGGGTATCCTTTTTCTGGTTTTTACGTTCTATTTTTAATGTAGTGCTTGTGCTGATTTGGTCATTTTCAGTCGGTTTACTTTCAAGCTCAGAGTAGGATAGGTTTACTATGTTAATGTACGCTTCTCTAAATTCAGCGTACGTGTTTTCTGTTTGTAGATTGCTCCCAAGGAGAGAGTACGCATTTATATAATCTCTTATATTAACACTGTCCAAAAAATATTCAATTAAATATTCAGCGTCCTGTACGAATTGCTCATCATTTTGAGAACGTATTATATCCGCGGTAGTCGTAAAATCCAGCTGAGTGTTTTGCATTTCATTGGACCATTTTTTAATATCCGAAAGAACTTCATTCATTGGAATACTAAAGCCAATTAATCCATCTTCAGTACCTACGGAATTAATGCCAATAACTTTTCCCGTCTCTCTGTCAATAAGAGGCCCGCCACTATTTCCATGTGTAATTTGTGCGGATATTTGATAAACATTTTCATAATCGAAACCATCTACAGAAAAATTACGGTCCGTACCTGATATAATTCCTAAAGTCACTGTATTTTGAAATCCATGAGGGCTTCCTAGGGCGATTACTTCATCGCCTATTTCTACGGTGCTGTTTTCCTCTACGTTTAAATTTTGATCTGCTAATTGTGGAACTCGAATAACCGCAACATCTTTTTCTTCTCCTACCCCAACAACCGCTGCGGGATAAATTTGGGCATTGGCAGTTCTGACATACAATACATCTGCATCACGAATGACGTGAGCATTTGTAATGATGTCACCCTTGTCATTGAAAAGGAAACCAGAGCCTGTTATTGTGTTGAAATCATTCTGCCCCTCAATCTGTATAACACTTTTTTCAGCCTCGTGGATAATTGTTTTTAAATCTAGCTGTTTTGATTCTGTTGTTACTTTAGTGACTGCGGGGTTATTAATAGTCAATTCTGTTCCGCTCCATTTTTGATATAAACTGAATGCAATTATAAAAGCGGTAAAAAGGAGTAGAGCAGATAGAATAACTGGTTTTAAATCAATTTTTTTCATAACTTCTCCTCTCTGGCTGCTATTTAATCTGTATACCAAGTAATATTGTTAACCTGTATGGTGAAACCTTCTGCAGGTTTATTAATATCAAAATGAGTGAATTCAAACTTTCCTTCTTCACTTGGAAGAAGCTTGTCGGGGTATACATATACTTCATTATTCAAAATCTCTTCATTTTTTTCAGAGAGAAGAGAATATTTTATTAAGATGGAGTTAATAGGTATGGTGGCAACACTTTTCACCTTCCCTTTAACTACTAAATTACCTTGATGATCACTTTCTCTTTTTACAGAGAGGAGCTTGATCGCGTCATCTTTATTTATCTGCTTCTCCTCATTAGCCATATTTATAGCTTGTTCCATTCTTTTTTGTTGTGCAGTCTCAAAAGCAGTTTGCTCTTTATCGATCGTAGTTTGCAGACTTTTTAGTTTTTCGGAATCAGGGGCATATTTCATTCCATCCTGAACAATCGCTGCTGCATCATTAAAATGACTAATCATCATTTGCTCACTAGCTTTTGTAAAAGTGTAGTCTATAATTTGGTCACGTATCTCTGAAGTAATTTGTTCTGCCTCTTCGTTTTTTATATCTTCTGCTTCCCACAGTAATATTTTTAATTCATCTATAGAAGGGTCTTTATTTAAGTTGCTGTTAAGCTGTTCTATTTTCACTTGATTTCTTTTCTCGGAGATCATCGTGATGACATTTTTTACAACAGGTCCTTTAAAGTTTTGTAATTTTTTTTCAGACTCATTGATTAGCGTCACAGCCTCCTGGTAGTTATTTTCTTTCGACAAATCTGATGCTTCTTCAAGGGTTGACTCAACCTGGATAGCAATATCCATGAAATTAAAGGATATTTCAGCTTGATTAAAATTTTTCTTATGGTGAAGCGCTTCTTCAAAGAAGGATTTCGCCTGTTCATAATTCGTATTCATCGCTTCTCGCTCGCCTTTTTCATACAGTTCTTTTGCTTTTCCTTCTTGGGTCTCTAATATAAGATAATAAAACCCAATAGCTAATACCGAAAAAATGGCCACAGCAATAGGGAGCAACCACAATTGATTGAATTCCTTTTTAATAGAGAAACGTTCCTCCATATCAGTTGGAAGTTGTTTCCCGCAATTTATACAGAAGTTTTCACCTTCTTTTACTTTTGTACCACAATATGGGCAATGAAACATAAACTTACCTGCCTTTTTTAAGAACTTTGCTTGAAAATAGAGTAATTTAATATTTAAAATAACTCTGATGCAATTATTTATTAATGCTATTTTATCATATTTCTACTTTATTTAGGGTAAAGATATTGGTATGATAGAGAGGGAGTTAAAGCACTAATTTATTTAAATAGTAAGAGATTTTTGAACATCACCATTTGAAAGAGAGGTGCTTAAAATATGTGGGAAACAGCTTTTGGAATTATCTGCTTTGGTATTCTTGCATTAAATATAGGCTATTGTCTTTTTGATAATGAAAAATAACACAAGGTCAGACTAATGTCTGACCTCACCTTGTCATAGACCATTCATCAAATGGAAATATAATAAACTCCGAACGTCCTATTATATTTCCTTCTTCAATAAACCCCAGTCCATTCCTGCTATCTTTACTTATTGCCCGATTATCACCCATAACAAAATAACTGTCAGGTGGTACTTCAATTGGTCCGTAATTTCCAGTTTGTCTTAATGCTTCCTCTGTTAGATAAGATTGTTTAACTTCCTTGCCATTAATTAATAAATTACTACCATTGATTTCAATGGTTTCTCCAGGCAGTCCTATTACTCGTTTTACATAGTTTTTTAATGGTCTTTCTATTATAACGATATCCCCACGCTCAGGTTCATCGAGTAAGTAGACGATTTTATTGAATATTACTCTTTCTCCATTCTCAAGTGTTGGATACATGCTTTCACCATCCACTATAGAAGTAGCAAAAATAAAAGTTCTTAAAAATAACGCAATTAAGACTGCAATTATGATTGCTTTAATCCATTCAAGCCATTCATTTTTCTTTTTACCTTCTGTCACTGGAGACATCCTTTCCGAATTTAAAACATTACTATATTATATTAGCATAGAGATACCAAGTATTCGAGTAGCAGATACTAATTCCCAATTATATATAAAGTCATTAGTGTTGACAGGAACATATATTCGAGTGTAAACTGTCACTAATAGTTAAATTGTATGTTATTTTTGCCTATGTTTTGTAGAAGTTGAGCATTAAAAATAGCCACTTCAGAGAACAAAGTAGCTATTTTATAGGAAAGCTGGAAGCATAAAAACATATTCTTTAAATATTCCATGTAACAATGCTCTTTTAATTAAACTAAAGGAGGCGGCAAGCTAATCCAATGAATACCAATACTTTACTAAAACGTATAGAGTTCCTGCGTCATAAAATGACTGAAGTAGCATTGGAAAAAGGTTTTACCCATACGGATTCAGTTGCTATTAGTCAGGAATTGGATCATCTACTTAACATTTATAATGAGCTAGAACATAAAAGTAAGATTGCTGAATAAAAAACATTCAACGTAAATAACCTTTTTGCAAATAATCATCCAGTCGATTAAGGCCTCTTTCTATGGTATTAAGTTCATATGCATAGGATAATCGCATATAACCCTCACCTAGTGGCGAAAAGCTGCTCCCCGGTACTAAAGCAATTTTCCCTTTCCTTACCAAATCTATTCCAAGATCAAATGAATTCATCTCCGTAATAGGAAACTTCGGAAAAATATAGAATGCCCCTTTTGGACAATCTACTTCTAAGCCAAAGGATAATAACCTGCTATAAACATAGTCTCTTCTTTTTCTATATACTTCACGCATCTGAATTGCATCATTTTTTCCATTGGTTAAAGCTTCTAATGCTGCATATTGACTAATGGAGGAAGCGCAGGAAACGTTATATTGGTGTACCTTCAGCATGTGATTTGAGATCCATTTTGGCGCAAGCACATATCCAATACGAAAGCCCGTCATAGAATGGGATTTGGAAACACCATTTACTACAATGGTCTTTTCTTTCATTTCAGGGAAACTAGCAATTGATGTGTGAGGTTCCTCGTATATTAATTCACTGTATATTTCATCAGCTAAAACGAATATATTTTTATCTTTCAAAATAGAAACAAGTTCTTTTAATTCGGTGGTCGTGTAAGAAGCACCCGTGGGATTAGAAGGGTAAGGGAGCACCACACATTTTGTACGTTCATTGATATGTCTCTTCAAAATCTCTTTTGACAGTTTAAAACCATTACTAGTAGTATCCGCATATACTGGTGTAGCTCCAGCTAATTTGATTAAAGGTTCATAGCCTGGATAAATAGGCCCCGGTAGTATCACTTCATCATTTGGATTAAGGATAGCTCTGAATGTAATATCTATAGCCTGCGAGGCACCAGCAGTAACTATAATTTCATTCTCCGGATTATATAGAAGATGATATTTTTCCTCGTTAAATTTAGAGATAGCCTTCCGAAGATCTATAATTCCTGCATTATGTGTATACGTCGTTTTATTATCAGCTAATGCTTGACTGGCAGCCATTCTTACATGCTTAGGAGTATGGAAATCCGGTTGGCCGATGGTTAAAGATACAACATTCTCCTCTCCGGATACCAAATTAAAAAACTGACGAATTCCTGATATCTCAATCTGTTGAATTTTTTTATTCAATAAATACTCCATTTTTCATCCTCCAAAAAAATAAAATTTAAAATGTTATAAAATGTTCAAACAATTATGAGTAATTACACAAAAATAAGGGTATAATATGATTGAATGTATAAAAGGAGTGTATCACATGAGACCAAAAACATTAAACTTTGAGCAATTAGTGAAGGAAAATAAACAAGAGTTATTAAGAAATGAAAAGGAGGTTATGCAGCTTGAAATGCGGTTAGAAGCTAAACAAGCTGCAATGGTGGAGAAAAAACGAAACAAAGTATAGTTTTATATTTTTAAACAAAGCAAAAAGGAGTGGGACGCGCCCAATCCTTTTTTTATTTCGCAGTTGACTATTAATTTACTTAAATATACTAATAAATCCAGTATTCAAAGTCTTTTAAACAGGACGTTATTTTCTAAATGAACATGCTGGAATGTATCTTGTTCGATATCAGCTAAACGGGCATACGTAATTCGGTAAGAATTACATGCATCTGTTGGTGGGGTAAAGTCAAAAGTAATTTCTCTGATGCTTTTTAATAGTTTTCCTGCAGCTTCATGTTCTTCTTCTAAATCACCGTTTGCTTCATGAATACGTGCTTTCAAATTTTCAGATGGATTATTTTCGTATTCCTTAATTAGAGGAAATACTTCATTCTCTTCTTTGATCATGTGCTCTTCCATTTCCATTCTAAATTCATTGTAGGTTCGATAAAGCTGTTTAAGGTGAGGTTGGTTTGAACCGTGAACTCTATACACTTTTGTCACAAATTCACCTAATGGTGCAAGCTCCTTTTTTAGATATGTGTGATGACTAGATACAATGTGATCCACTAAGTCTGATAAAGGAAGAGAATCCCAGTCTACAAGTTCATGGTTTTCTTTATTCCATTGTTGGTATGCTATATTTAATTCAGATAGAACCTGGTCCTTGTCTATGTTATCTTTTTGAAAAACTTCACTTAATGGTTTGTCACCACCACAGCAGAAATCAATCCGTCGTTCTTTAAAAAGGTCACTTGCTTTAGGGAAAATTTTTACTATCTCAGCTGGTGTATGCTCCACTGTAAATGTTTGCATCTTATTTGCCTCCCACTCAGTAATGTAAGTAAAGAATAACCCAAAGCTAGCGAATATTCTGTGATGCAGGTCACTTAGGGCAAATAAAGTTGATTGCCATTAGGGAGAAAGTTGTTGATGCGGTTTAGCTGTAAAGATCTGTATGAGAATTACTGCACCAATAATGCAAGTCATCCCAAGTAACTGGATAATAGAGAAATGCTCCTGAAAAACAAATATGCCTAATAGTGTAGCAACAACAGGTTCAACTGTTGTTAATATAGAAGCTTTGGATGCCTCGGTCTGTTGTAATCCATATGTATAAATTATATATGCAAATGCAGTAGGGAGGAGCCCGAGTCCAAACGCATAGAGAAGAACATTAGGGTTTAGTAATATATGAAGCTTTTCTTTATATGGAAAAAAAGGCAGTAAGCTTATACCGGCAACAATAAAAGTAAATGTTGTAATTTGAAGGCTTGAGTATTTTCTTAATGCAAACTTGCTGAAAATACTGTACATAGCATATCCTAGTCCAGCCCCCAAACCGAATAATATACTACCAATATGTATTGAACCTACATTTACAGGCAAGATTCCAACTACCAGACACGTTCCAACTAATGTAATAAGCAAAGAAAGGAGCTTTACTTTTGTTAAAGCTTCTTTAAAAATAAAAAATGACATAATAGTGACAAAAGCTGGCCCAGTATACAATAAAGCAGTTGCTACAGGTATAGTTGATAATTCAATTGCAGTAAATAAGCAATAGTTAAAAAAGACAATACTTAAAACTCCAGTACCGACAAAATATTTGAGGTCACTTGTTTTGTGTAGCTTTAATTTATCTCGTGAAACGAGAAACAAGAAAATTACAAGCATAAGGGCCGAAGTCCATGCTCTTAATGAAACGACTTCCATTGGGGTAAACCCGAATGAATATAAGTTTTTGACATACCATCCAATTGTTCCCCAGAGCTGCGCCTGTAATGATTAATAAAAATGCTTTATTCATTTTTCTATCCCCCATTTCCATAGATCGATTATATCAGATTATTTTGAGTTTATTGTATAAATTTATAGTTAGAGGAAACAATGAAGGTATCCTTTAATTAAATGAAAAGAGGAGGAGGCATATGGGTTCGACATATGTTTTATTAAGTTTTCTTAAGTGGCCGTTTGTAGGGAGAGAAAATGATTTTATATATTATTTATTTTTATTTATCGGTGCAATCATTTGCTATAGTATAATAAAACCATTTATTCATATGGCTTTAAAATTACAAGCTAGAAAATTACTTAATTACATACTTAGCAGTTTAATAATTGTAATTCTCATTATGTTTTCAACTTCATATCTGAATTTACCGGCAGTGTCTGCAACGGACTTGTTAAAAATAGGTCTGCAATGCTTAGCGGGATTTGGTGCGTTATTACTTTGTCTCCATAGTATTCGGTTTTGGAAGGAAAAGCTTTAAAGCAAATTTAAAAAGACTAGAGGCACAGTATTGATTACTGCGCTTCTAGTCTTTATCTGTTATATTCATTTCTTTATCTACACGTTCAAGCCAAGTATAAATAGCATGGAATAGTTCGTTCGGTGACTTAATCATTTCTGGAGCCGCATCAATAATTCTTTGTTTTTCAGCAGGGGGGAGTTTTTCATATTTATCCTTCAAATTATGTGTTTCGTTTGCAAATCGATGAAAATCGTATAAAAAATCATCTAATTCAACCATAACTCTACCTCCTTATATAGTTTATATATTACCTGTTTAGGTCTAGCTCAAACATGTATAAGAAGGTATTAACATTTTAAATTAAAAATTCCGGTGTGGTTTTGTTGGTGGCCATTCCATTTTGCCTAAAGAGGAAGGTGTATAATAAGAAGAATAATGCTGTTGTTTCCTTCTATCTTTCTTTTGAGGGGGCCGTTTCCAACCTATATATTGATAGATCTCTTTTTTAGCTTGGGATAAGGGCATTTTGGCTTGCGGATTTCTAAAATCACTATCAAGAGAGCCCAAATGTTCAAGCTGTTCAAAATCCTGCTTGCTAGGAGGAATGTGAAAATAGTAATCTGCTACTTTTACAAGTAATGTGGAGTGTTGATTACTAAATTTCGGATGCTCAGAGAAATGAAGACCTATTTTTATTGCTGATTTTTCTTTCAGCAGCTGATTTATTGCTTGTTTTTTAATCTCATACAAATGTTTTGGCTGAGGAGCAGTTTTGGCGTGTCGATTAATTGTATATAAAGCTTTTGCCAGTGTATATAAATGCTCTTTATCCACCTTATGCTTCCCCCTTTCATCTATTTCTTTAAAGCTTGTCTTTATCCTATCGCAAAGTAATGATCAGCGCAAGAATAAAAATAAAAGTGGCGGACAAAAAGCAATTATTTATTTTAATGTATATTTAGATTGCCATGAAAATTCTAGATAAACAAAACCCTAGTTCATCTTTCATTATTTAAAGTGTAAATGCTAACTTCAGGTCTGCATAAGAAACGATAAGGTAAGCGGGTAGTACCGATTCCTCTGTTAACATATAATAAGAGTCTGCCATTATTAATTTTGTATTCACCTTGTACATATTTTTCTGCATATGCAGGTGTATAAAGGTGTCCAATGAATGGAAAGCGTACTTGACCACCATGACTGTGACCGGACAACTGTACATCGACAGGATGATTTACTGTAACATCTGCATAGTCAGGTTCATGTGCCAACAGTATTGTGAAGAGACTACTATTTGTATTGGCCAAAGTTTTATTTAAATCAGGTTTTCCTAGCATAATATCATCAACACCAGCAAGTACAATTTCTTCCTTGTTATTTTTTATGATAGTATGACTATTTTTTAGGAGTTTAAAATCTGCTTGATTCATAATTTCTTTTAGCATATCTGTTCCATAACCACCGTGATCATGATTACCATACACCCAATACTTACCGAATTTTGCCTCCAAACTGCCCAATAGGCGAATAAGGTGGCTATTAGGGATGTATTTATCAGGTTCGTCAATTAAATCACCGGTGAATACAATAAGATCAGGATTTTCTTGGTTTATTTTGTTAACTAATTCTTCCAATTGTTTAAGTGTATAGTGAAAACCAAGATGTGTATCAGAAAACTGGATAATTTTAAATTTATTGAAAGCGGCTGTAATTTTGTTGGAATAGATTTCATGCTCGCTGATTGTTAACATTTGTGGTTCTAATTCTTTTGCGTAATAATAAGTCCCGCCTGTTAAGCCTAGGAGTGTAATAACACTTCCAAATGCTTTTTTTAAAAAAGAACGCCTGTTCATGCCCCTTCCAACCCTTCATAAATACTAAGATTCTAGTATATCATTTTTTTTAATCAATTATCTTAAAGTGTAATTATCTTAATTGTCAGTTTGTTCTTTGACTTTACTGCTTATTAATTATACTATTGATAATAATATCAGAGAAGGGGGATCATATGGAAAATAAAACCGTTGTAATCACCGGAAGTTCTAGTGGTATGGGTAAAGCAATGGCAGAACGTTTTGGGCTCGAGGGAGCAAATGTAGTTCTAACTGGAAGAAATGAAGAAAAGTTAATAACAACAAAAAAAGAATTAGAGTTAAAGGCATCCAAAGGAAGTTTTATACACATTCCAATTGATGTCAGATGCCCAGAGGATATCAAAAAAATGGTTGAGGTAACTGTTGAAAACTTTGGTACTATTGATCATTTGGTAAATAATGCTGCAGGGAACTTTATCTGTCCTGCAGAAGAATTGTCCGTAAATGGTTGGAACTCTGTTATTGATATAGTTTTAAATGGAACTTTCTATTGTAGCAAAGAAGTCGGTAAGTATTGGATTGATCAAAAAAAGCAAGGTTCTATTTTGAATATGGTAGCTACATATGCCTGGAATGCGGGGGCGGGAGTAATTCATTCATCAGCTGCTAAGGCAGGGGTATTAAATATGACCAGAACTTTGGCAGTAGAATGGGGAACAAAGTACGGGATTAGAGTAAATGCTATTGCACCGGGAGCCATTGAACGAACTGGGGGAGCTGAAAAGCTTTTCGAATCAAAAAAAGCAGTAGAGCGCACACTTCAATCTATACCTTTAGGCCGCACCGGTACCCCAGAAGAAATAGCAGAGCTGGCAGCTTTTATGTTATCTGAAAAGGCAGCTTACATTAATGGAGAAGTTATTACTATGGATGGAGGACAATGGTTAAATAAATTTCCATTTTAAATAATTAGCAAATAAGCGTAAATCATCCAAATCTTACTTGGATGATTTACATTTAAAACAAAACAACTGACTGTATAACTGTTCTATACTTCTTGCATCTTTTAAGCATATAGAACATATATATGGTATAGAGGCTTTCAGAGAGTTACTTTACCGCTAGCTTAATTTGATGCGGAGAATAATTACAAACAGCTGTCACATTCCATACGATTAAAATTTTCTCCTTCAATTTGTATTGTACAATGAGATATATCATAATTTTCCATGATTAACTCTGTGGCTTTTTTCAGTAATTCATCTCTTTCTACAGAATCTTTAACAACAAGGTGGCAACTCATTGCCGGGAATTCAGAAGTTATGGACCATACGTGGAGGTCGTGCACTTCTTGTACGCCACTAATTTCTTCTAGTTTTTTATATAGCATGTCAATATCGACATTAGAAGGTTTGCCTTCCATCAACACATGAGCGGCATCTTTAGTTATTCTAACACCAGAGATAATTATTAGAGTAGCAACAACCGCGCTAGCGATAGGATCTGCAATATTCCAGTTGAATATTAATATGAGAATACCTGCAATTATAGCCCCGATTGATCCCAACAAATCGCCAAACACATGTAAGAGGGCGCTTCTTATATTTAAATTTCCCTTAGAATCACCGCGCATTAACATCCAAGCTACAATGATATTTACTATAAGCCAATTAAGGCAATAATCATCATGCTTGCACTGACATTTGGAGGTTCAAGAAAACGTTGATATGCTTCATAATATATATACAAGGAAATGGCTATAAGTGTAATACCATTTACAAAAGCAGCGATTATCTCGAAACGTTTATAACCATAAGTTTTTGAATAAGATGCTGATTTCTCACCGATTTTAAACGCTAAAAGACTAAAGCCTAAAGCTGCTGCATCACTAAGCATATGTCCTGCATCTGATAATAATGCCAGGCTGTTGGTTAGGAAACCTCCTATAACTTCTACAATCATAAACCCAAAAATAATAATAAAACTCCAAAGAAGTGCAGTTTTGTTATTTGTGTGGTGTCCATGATCATGACTATGGTTATGTCCCAATGTAAAAACCTCCTGATTTATATATGTTTAGTGTGTTCAATTGCTTGTTCTACTAAGTTCATAACATGATAATCATCTAGTGAATAGTAATATCTGGTCTTTAATCGTCGATGTTTAACAAGAGATAACTGTTTTAAGTATTTTAATTGATGCGATATGGTTGATTGGTTCATATGCAGTTTCTCGGCAATTTCAGTTACAGACTGTTCGCCGGAAAATAATAAATGCAGTATTTTTATACGTGTAGGATCAGAGAGAGCTTTAAATGTCTGTGTCACTTCATGAATTAATTGTTCCTCAAGCGGATGGTATATAGGCATTGTTTCACTCCTTTAATATATGGTCATATGCACATATATTAAAACACATCTCATGATTTTTCAATTTTTTTCTCTTCTATGGTAAACTAAGGGAGAGTTACACAGACAAAATATGGATATACCGAAATAGGTATCACGTGTGTAAAGGGGCGTTTGAATTGAGTATGATACAAGATCAAGGAAATATGCAATTAACTGAAGTTTTAGTAGGGGATCTAATGATTTCTTCAGAAAAAGTTGCGCATGTCCAAATAAATAACCCACTAGAACATGCTTTATTAGTTTTAGTTAAATCAGGATATTCGGCTGTTCCAGTGTTGGACTCCACTTATAAATTAGTAGGTACAATAGGTAAAACAATTATCTTAAATCAGATTTTAGGATTAGAAAGGTTTGAATTCGAAAAGTTATCTACAATGCGGGTACAAGAAGTTTTAAATGAAGATATTCCTTGTTTAACTAAGGAAGCGACGTTGATGGAAGGATTAAATGCTGTAATTAATCATCCTTTTGTTTGTGTGGCTGATAAGGAAGGGTATTTCGATGGTATTCTTACCCGAAGAGCAATCCTAAAGCAACTTAAAAAGAATATATATACTTCTAAATATGAATAAGTAACTTTTGAAATCCTTGCTGCTGCTTGCAAGGATTTCTCTTAATTAATATTTTAATCAATATGATTGGTTATTAATTGCGACTATACTTTTAGTTTGCTAAAGTAGTACATATTATATTACGAGGAGGAAACAACCTTGAAAATGATGGATGCAAATGAAATAATCAGTTTTATTTCTAATAGTAAAAAAAGCACGCCAGTAAAGGTACATATAAAAGGAGAAAACGTTGGTGCCATAGACTTTGGTCAGAACGTTCAAGCTTTTGTGGAGAGTAAAAGCGGTGTGTTATTTGGTGAGTGGAAAGAAATAGCTGCAATTCTTGATGAAAATAAAGAAAATATTAGTGATTTTGTGGTAGAGAATGATCGTAGAAACTCTGCTATTCCTTTATTAGATCTTAAAGGGATTAATGCACGTATTGAACCTGGAGCTGTTATCCGTGACCAAGTTGAGATCGGAGATGGCTGTGTTATCATGATGGGTGCCATGATTAATATCGGTTCAGTTGTTGGAGAAGGTACGATGATTGACATGAATGCGGTTCTTGGCGGACGAGCTACTGTTGGAAAGAACTGTCATATAGGAGCTGGTACGGTATTAGCAGGAGTTATTGAGCCACCATCTGCAAAGCCTGTAGTTATTGAAGATGATGTAGTAATTGGAGCAAATGTAGTTGTACTCGAAGGAGTTACAATTGGAAAAGGAGCAATTGTAGCTGCAGGAGCTATTGTTACAAAAGATGTTGCCCCGAACACGTTAGTTGCAGGAACACCGGCAAAAGTCTTAAAAGAGATAGATGAAAACACAAAAACAAAAACAGAAATTAAACAAGAACTTCGTAAACTGGATGATTAAGTAGGATAAAAGACATGAAATTTTCCGAACTGCAAAATATTAGAAGAGATCTTCACCAGATTCCAGAGTTAGGGTTTCAGGAACAGAAAACACAAAAATATTTATTAGATAAAATAGATGCAATGAAGACAGAACGGGTAACAGTTCAGAAATGGAAAACAGGTATTCTAGTAAAAGTAAATGGGTTCTCACCTGATAAAATGATTGGCTTTAGATGTGATATAGATGGATTGCCAATTACGGAGAAAACAGACTTTACATTTAGATCTACACATCATGGGCAGATGCATGCATGTGGACATGATTTTCATATGACTATTGCCTTAGGAGCATTGCAGTCTATTATTGATCAGCCCATAAAAGATGACATGTTGTTTATTTTTCAACCAGCTGAGGAAGGTCCTGGTGGAGCATTACCGTTAATGAATTCCAATGAATTTCTACAATGGAAGCCCGATGTAATTTTTGCGTTACATATAGCTCCAGAACTTCCAGTTGGCACGGTATCCAGTAAACAAGGCTTGCTATTTGCTAATACGAGTGAATTATTTATTGATTTTAAGGGAAAGGGTGGTCATGCAGCCTATCCTCATTTAACAAATGATATGACAGTCGCTGCAAGTAATTTTGTTGTGCAATTACAGCAAGTAGTTTCAAGAACAATTGACCCATTGGAAAGTGCTGTTGTAACCATTGGAAAAATGGAAAGTGGATTTGTACAGAATGCCATTGCTGAAACAGCTAGGCTGGAAGGAACCATCCGGACACTTAACCCCGATACAATACAAATTGTCAAAGATAAAATTGAAAAAATGGCTAAAGGTTTCGAAGTAAGCTCTGATTGTGTTATTGAAATTGATTATGGTTCTAACTATTATCAAGTTTATAATCAAAGAATATATGTAGATACATTTATTAAAACAATGGCAGCATCAGGTATTCATTTTGAAGAGTCAAATGCAGCAATGACTGGCGAGGATTTTGGTTATATGTTGAAAGAAATTCCCGGGTTTATGTTTTGGCTCGGGGTAGACTCTCCATATGGATTGCATCACGCAATGCTTAATCCAGATGAAAAAGCATTAGAAGTTGGCGTAAAATCTGTAAGTGCGATGATTCAGTCTCTCTCTTCGTAGTCATAGAATATCTTTAAGATTATTGAAGAAACTATATATGAATATTCATATATAGGAGGAGATTGTATGGCGCGTATAGGTGTAGAAGAAACACTTACAGACGTCAAAGAAGCTTTGATGGAAATGGGGCATGAAGTTGTTACGCTAAGAAATAGTGATGATGCAGCATACTGTGATTGTTGTGTGATTTCTGGTCAAGATAAAGATGTGATGGGCATGTCAACAACCAGCATAGCAGGATCAGTAATAAACGCTCAAGGACAAACAGCTGATGCGATAACACAAATGGTAAATGACAGGCTACAATGAAAGAAGAAAGGCTTTCTTAAGGAAAGCCTTTCTTTCGTCTACAGATAAATTGTCACATTTAAGTAAACTAGTATGCTCTACTTTTAAGTAATTTATTTTAGGAAGAACAAATAGTTAGATATAATTGAGAATAGGTAATATAAATTATGATCTGATTGTCAAGTTGTTGTGACAAATGTATGACTTTGTCAGATTATGAAGCCTATTAGTTGAACTTATAAAGAAGTTTACTTATAATTAACACTTGATAATAGTTATTATTAATGGAGGGATTTTTCATGGCAGAAAGAATGGTAGGAAAACAAGCACCACGTTTTGAAATGGATGCAGTTATGCCTAATAAGGAATTTGGTAAAGTTAGTTTAGAGGAAAATATGAAAAATGATAAATGGACAGTTCTTTTCTTCTATCCAATGGATTTCACATTCGTATGTCCAACAGAAATTACTGCAATGTCTGACAGATACGATGAGTTTGAAGACTTGGATGCTGAAGTAATCGGTGTTTCTACTGATACAATTCATACACACAAAGCATGGATTAACACTTCCCGTGATGATAACGGATTAGGTGAGCTTCAATATCCATTAGCAGCAGACACAAACCACGCAGTTTCTCAAGATTATGGTGTTCTTATTGAAGATGAAGGGGTTGCACTTCGAGGATTATTCATCGTTAACCCTGAAGGAGAACTTCAATATCAAACTGTATTCCATAACAATATCGGCCGTGATGTTGATGAAACATTACGTGTGCTTCAAGCACTTCAAACAGGTGGACTTTGCCCTGCAAACTGGAAGCCTGGACAAGAAACACTTTAAGTTACTGTAACACTTTATATGTTACAGCATATAAATTTTAAATGATAAAGGAGCTGGTTTGTGAAGAAGATTTCTTATAGATGAAAGAAACTCTCTTTATCTCAACCAGCTTCTTTTAATTTGAACAGCAGGAGGTTTTTAAATGAAGTTAAGAGATCAAATGCCTGAATTAGAAGGCGCAACAGAATGGTTTAATAGTAATCCGATTAAAAAAGATGAGTTAATCGGCAACAAACCAACACTTATTCATTTTTGGTCAGTTAGCTGTGGTTTATGTAAAGAGGCAATGCCAAATGTGAATGAATTCCGTGATGAATATAAAGATAAATTGAATGTAATTGCTGTTCACATGCCACGTTCTGAAAAAGATTTAGATTTGGATGATGTTAAGGCAGTAGCAAAAGAGCACGATATAACCCAGCCGATCTTTGTGGATAACCAACACAAGCTTACAGATGCATTCGAAAATCAATACGTACCTGCATATTATGTTTTCGATGAAGAAGGAAAGCTTAGACACTTCCAGGCTGGCGGTGGTGGCATGAAAATGCTCCGTAAGAGAGTTAACCGTGTGTTAGGAATTAAATAAACTCATAAGAGAAAAACTCTTGCCTATGCAGGCAAGAGTTTTTTTATTCCTTTAATAAAAATAAAAAAATTTAAAAAATTAAATAAAAACAGTGGTAATTTATTTCGGAAACCGTTATATTAGTTATTATGGAAATAATCGCAGAGGAGGAAGAAACTGAATTGGATACTTTTAAAAAACTTAAACAATTTTATTGGCCCTTTAAGAAGTACTTTTTTATATCACTAATCTTCTTAATCCTGGTTACTGCTATTACAGTAGTATACCCAATCATAATGCAGCAAACGATTGATAACGTAGTGTTAAAAGCCCAATATGAATTAATTCCAATTATAGCTGGTTTATTTATTATACTTATGGTCGTGAAAGGGATTGCTACATACTTTCATCAATATCTTGGCGATTTATTTGGAATTATATCTGTATACAAACTTCGGAATAGTCTTTACAAAAAATTGCAAGTTTTGTCTTTTAGATATTACGATAATGCAAAAACTGGAGACCTTATGTCAAGGTTGACAGCGGACGTGGATGGGTTTCGTTTTTTTCTGTCCATGGGGTTTTCTGAATTAATTCGTATTACGTTACTTATTCTTTTTAGTCTTAGTGTTATGTTTTATTATTCCATACCATTGGCTCTTGTGACAATGGCTGCTATGCCGTTCTTAACAATTGTGGTTTTTAAATTTGATAAGCGAGTACATCCTGCTTTTCGAAAAATTAGAAAGTCATTTGGTAAGCTAAATACGCGAGTGCAAGAAAATATTAGTGGCATGAATACAGTAAAGTCCTTGTCTAGAGAAGATTTTGAAATAGATCGTTTTTCAACTAATAATGATCGCTACAGGAACAACTATTTGGATACAGCGAAAATATGGGCGAAGTACTTTCCATTAATGGAATTAATTGGGGATATTTGTGCAGTTGCTCTATTAGCATTTGGAGGATACCTGGTTATAGTCGGAGATCTTGCTTTAGGAGAATTGGTAGCTTTCTTTAGTTTAGTCTGGTATATCCTTGGTCCATTGATGAATCTCGGTTTTGTAATTAACCAATTTTCTCAAGCGAAAGCTTCTGGAGAAAGGTTGCTCGAGATATTGGAAGCAGAAGAAGATATCGTGGAGAAAGAAAATGCTATTAATACCTCGATTACCGGGCATGTGACATTTAATAACGTATCTTTAACATATGTGGAAAACGATGATACTGCATTAAAAAATATTTCATTTGATGCTCCATCTGGAAAGATTATTGGATTAATTGGGGCAACTGGTTCAGGAAAAACGAGTATAACACAGTTGATCACTAGATTTTATGAGCCTGAAAAAGGCGAAGTTCTTGTGGATGGGAAGCCTGTCGCGGATTATACATTAAAATCTTTACGCAAGGCAATCGGATTTGTATTACAAGAACCATTTCTATTTTCTACTACTATCCGAGAGAATATAGCATACGGTACTCCAGGCATTACGGAGAGTCAAATTATTGATGCGGCAAAGCGGGCACAAGCACATGACTTTATTATGGAAATGCCAGAGGGATATGACACCTTATTAGGGGAAAGAGGAATGGGGTTGTCTGGTGGACAAAAGCAGCGAATTGCCATTGCGAGGGCGATTTGTATTAATCCAAGTATACTCATTTTGGATGATGCTACTTCTGCAGTAGATATGGAAACAGAATTTAAAATACAGAAGGCATTAAAAGAGGTAATGAAAGGAAGAACATCTTTCATAATCGCTCACCGTATTTCCTCTTTAAAGCATGCAGATGAAATTATAGTTTTAGAGGATGGTAAAATCGTTGAACGAGGGACACATGATATACTTTTGAACAATGCAGGGCCATATCAACGAATATATGATATACAATATCAGGATCGTGAGGAAATCATGTCAGCAACTAATAATGTATAAAGGGGGTTGTAAACTATGAGCAAGAAAGTTAAGGAAGTCAGTCCACATCTTAAAAGATTTCAGTATACTGTTGATTTAGCAATAGAAAAGCCTTTTAATTGGAAGCAACTATGGCGCTTACTTATTTACTTAAAACCTTATTCGAAAACGTATCTACCAGGAGCTATAATAGCGATGTTGATTTCAACCGCGGTCAGATTAATTGTTCCTATTCTTATAAGTAAGGTTGCTATTGACATAGCTATAAAAAATAAAGATACGACAATGCTCACCTACTTGGTAGTCGGAATAGCTATCTTATATTTATTTAGTTATATAGGTAATACCTTTCGAATAAAGTGGGTAAATATATTAGGTCAAAATGTCATCTATGACTTACGACATCATCTATTTTCTCATGTGCAGCGTTTATCACATCGCTTCTTTGATACACGCTCAGCAGGCTCTATTTTAGTTAGAATAATGAATGATATTAACTCATTACAAGAACTGTTTACGAATGGAATAATTAACTTGTTAATGGATGTGGTTATGTTAACAAGTATTATTTTTATTTTATTTGTTATAAGTCCTAAGTTAGCTTTAGCTGTTATGGTAGTCATACCACTAATGTTCTATATTTCCACTAAATTAAGAAGAAATATCCGAAAATCCTGGCAGCAAGTTCGTATACAACAATCCCGAATGAACTCTCATTTAAATGAAGGATTACAAGGAATGAGAATTACTCAATCCTTTTCCCAGGAGGAAGAAAATGCAGAATTCTTTAAAGGTTTAAATTGGGATAACTTTGATAGCTGGCGCGAAGCAACGAGAAAGAGTGCAATGTTCCGCCCATTTGTAGAAATGAGTAATGCGCTAGGTACAGTGATTCTTATTTCTTATGGCGCACATCTAATATTACTTGGACCAGCAAATGGTGGTATTGAAATTGGCACATTTGTATTATTCGCTTTCTATCTAGGAATGTTTTGGGAACCAATCTCTCGTTTGGGGCAAATGTATAATCAATTATTGATGGCAATGGCTGCCTCTGAACGAATATTTGAATTTTTAGACGAACAACCGAACGTGGAAGAAAAAGAAAATGCACATCGTTTTAAAACAATGGAAGGTACCATAGTGTTTGATAAAGTAAAGTTTGCTTATAATGAAAAACGAATTGCTCTCCATGATATTTCATTAGAAATTAAGCAAGGGGAAACCGTTGCACTTGTTGGCCATACTGGTAGTGGTAAGTCGACGATTGCAAATCTAATTAGTCGTTTTTATGATCCTACCCAAGGACAAGTAAAAATTGATGGACATAATCTTAAAGATGTCAACGTAAACAGTTTACGACAAAAAATTAGCGTAGTTTTACAGGATACATTTATTTTTTCAGGAACGATAATGGAAAATATTCGCTTTGGTCAACCAAATGCTTCAGATGAAGAAGTTATCAAGGCATCCAAGATAGTAGGTGCTGATGGATTTATACAACGATTGGCCAATGGATATCACACAGAGGTAGAAGAGAGAGGAAATATTTTATCTGCTGGAGAACGGCAATTATTATCCTTTGCACGGGCATTACTTGCTGATCCAAGTATTCTAATATTGGATGAGGCTACTGCCAGCATTGATACTGAAACAGAAGTGAAAATACAACAGGCACTTGCAAAACTACTCAAGGGGAGAACAGCAATAATAATTGCCCACAGATTATCAACGATCCGTGAAGCAGATACAATTTTTGTATTGGAAAATGGAAGGATCCTTGAAAGAGGAAGTCATGCAGATTTAATGAAGAAACAAGGCGAATATTTCGGGCTAGTGAAATCTCAGTTCCAGATGTTGGATGCAATATAGTTTAAATTTCTTTTTAAGGAGCAGCGGACAGTTGCTCCTTTTTGTATTTCTCATGTATGATAGATCTATCATACATGTTAATGGAGGAAGCAGAATGAAACGAGATTTTGCGGTAATTGGATTAGGTCGATTTGGTGGAAGTATTTGTCGTGAATTAAGTATGGAAGGCATGGAAGTTCTGGCAATCGATAATGATGAGGATAAAGTAAATGAATATAAGAATATTGCTTCACACGCCGTAATTGCAGATTCAACGGACGAAGTGTCGCTTAAGGAATTGGGTATTAAGAATATTGATCATGTTATTGTAGCAATTGGGGATAATATTCAGGCTAGTATTTTAACAACTGTTATCCTTACTGATCTTGGCATTAAAAAAATAACAGTTAAAGCTCAAAATGATTATCATGAAAAAATATTGAATAAAATTGGCGCTGACCATGTTGTGCATCCCGAAAGAGATATGGGAAAACGAATTGCTCACAATATTATTTCAAATAATATACTGGATTATCTGGAGCTTTCCGATGATCACAGTATTGTGGAGGTAAAAGCGGGTAATAAAATGGTTGGAAAAACACTTATTGACCTGGATATCCGTGCAAATTACGGATGTAACGTTGTTGCTATCAAACAAGGAAAGGAAATCAATGTATCTCCAAGCGCTGAAGATGTTCTAAAAGAAGAAGATGTGCTTATTGTTATTGGAGCAGATAAAGATATATCGCGGTTTGAAAAACATTTGGTAATCGATGATTAATCACATATAAGTCTAAAAAAACCCTTTTTCTTATCGAAGAGAGGGTTTTTTTATGTGTAATTAAGGTAATAGAACATAGTAGACGTTATATCAGATTTCTGGAAAGGATGCATTTTAATGAAGAGGACAGGTGAAATAGTAACAGATCTACTAAAAGAATGGAATATTGATCATATTTACGGGATGCCCGGTGATTCCATTAATGAGCTAATCGATGATTTAAGAAAAGAAGAAAAAAATATTGAATTCATTCAAATTCGTCATGAAGAAGTTGGAGCACTAGCAGCCAGTTCTTATGCAAAGCTTACGGGCAATATTGGTGTTTGTCTTTCCATAGCTGGACCTGGTGCAGTGCACTTGTTAAATGGGTTATATGACGCTAAATTAGATGGAGTACCTGTATTAGCTCTAGTTGGACAAGTTACAAATGAACAAGTAGGTACAAACGCATTTCAAGAAATAAACCTTGCTAGGATGTTCGATGACGTGGCTGTATTCAATGAACAAGTAACATCTTCTGAACAGTTACCCGATTTGTTGAATATGGCAATTCGTACAGCTTACGCTAGGAAGGGGCCTGCAGTGTTAGTTGTGCCTGACAATCTATTTGCAGAGCAACATAAACTTGAGAAACCATTAACTGCCCCGACATATAAAGAACCATTAATACAGCCTGATCAACAATCAATTTCAAAAGCAGCAGAACTAATAAATCAATCAGAAAAACCGATTATACTTGCAGGAAGGGGTGTAAAGGGAGCAAGTAAAGAATTGCTCCAATTTGCGGAGAAAATTAAATCTCCTATAGTTCTAAGTCTTCTTGGGAAAGGACTCATTCCTGATTACCACGAGTTGAATCTTGGGCAACATGGTCAAATTGGTACAAAGCCAGCATATGAAGCTATGATGGAAAGTGATTTACTAATCTTAGTTGGCACAACCTTTCCATATAGAGACTTTTTACCAGATAATGCGAAGGCAGTTCAAATTGAAATGGATCCGGGGAAAATTGGTGACTTTTATCCAATTAATGAGGGGTTAGTAGGGGACTGCAAAAGAATTCTTCCGCAGCTTCAATTATTGGTCGAGGGTCATAATGAGCGCTCTTATTTGCAAAAATATCAGGAAAAAATGAAAGCTTGGCATACACACATTCTAAAGACAAAAAAAGAACAACCCGAACCACTTCAGGCTCCGCAAGTAATGTATGCATTAGAAAATGTAGTTAAAAAGGATGCGATTGTGTCGGTTGACGTAGGTAATGTAACAGTATGGACAGTACGCTATTTTCCATTCGTTAATCAGCAGTTCCTTATTTCTGGCAGGTTAGCAACAATGGGAGCAGGGTTACCAGGGGCGATCGCTTCTCAGGTAGCTTATCCTGATAAGCAGGTTGTAGCTATTTGTGGAGACGGTGGCTTCACCATGGTAATGCATGATTTTGTCACTGCAGTAAAATATAATTTACCTATTAAAGTAATTATATTAAATAATAGTAAAATAGGAATGATTAAATATGAACAACAAGAGATGGGGCATATAAATTATAATACGGATCTCGGGGAAATGGACTTTGCTGCTTTTGCAGAAGCGTGTGGCGGAGAAGGTTATCGAATTACGGCCGGTGATGATATAAATACAAAAATGCAACAGGCATTTCTATCAGACAGACCTGCAATTATTGATGTTGAGATCGATAATATAGCTCCTTTACCAGGAAAAATCACCTATAATCAGGCAGTAAACTATAGCCAGTTTATGATAAAAAACTTTTTTCAAAATAAAAAAGTAGAATTTCCTGACATAAACCAAGTGATTCAGCGGTTATAATAGCTCAAATTTCAAGAGATAGCCAAACGTTAAGTTCACCTGCAAATGTTGGGGTACAAACGTATTTTTATTCATAGTTGGGAG